>JAFSTN010000048.1 GCA_017450485.1 Lachnospiraceae bacterium | reverse complement strand
GTACCCGCTGAGTACAGCCCTAAAATCGCAATCTTACTGACAATAAAAAGAATAAACAGGTATCAAAAAGGTATCACAAAAAAAGAAAATCCCCGAAAGCCTAGTAAATAAAGGCTATTCGGGGATTTAGTTTCTATTCCATCTCAATCGTTCCGGGGGGCTTGGATGTGAGGTCGTAGAAGACGCGGTTGACGCCGCGGACCTCGTTGATGATGCGACTCATAACCTTCTGAAGGATCTCCCACGGGATATCGGCGGCTTCTGCGGTCATGAAGTCGATGGTCTTGACAGCGCGGAGGGCGATCGCGTAGTCATAGGTGCGCTCGTCACCCATCACTCCGACGGAGCGCATATTGGTGAGGGCGGCAAAGTACTGATCGGGCATCCATGGCGGGTTGATCCGGCCGGTAGCATCCATGCGCCCGATCTCAACAGGTGCGGCTGCACCTCTGGCTGCTTCTGTATGACCTGCTGCTGTAACTGAAGCCCTTGAAGCCGAATCCGATCCGGCCGGCAGGTTCGATGCACGCCACTCCTCGGCGGCGGCAGCGATCTCTTCTCTGTAGATCGCATCCGCATCCTGAACCATGCGGATCTTCTCGGCAGTCACATCACCTACTATACGGATACCGAGACCGGGGCCCGGGAATGGCTGGCGGTTCACCAGATAATCCGGAATGCCGAGCTGAATACCGACCTTGCGAACCTCATCCTTGAACAGGTCGCGCAGAGGTTCGATTATCTCCTTGAAATCCACATAATCGGGGAGACCGCCTACATTATGGTGGGACTTGATCACGGTGCTCTCACCGCCCAGCCCGGACTCAACGACATCCGGATATATCGTACCCTGCGCGAGAAAATCAACTTTACCTATCTTCTTCGCTTCTTCCTCAAACACACGGATGAACTCCTCGCCGATAATCTTGCGCTTGCGCTCAGGCTCATCCACACCGGCCAGTTTGATATAGTATCGGTCGGCTGCATTCACGCGTATGAAGTTGATATCGAAGTCTCCGTCCTTACCGAATACGGCTTCAACCTCATCGCCCTCATTCTTGCGCATCAGGCCATGGTCAACGAATACACAGGTCAGCTGCGGGCCTATGGCACGCGCCAGAAGCGCTGCAAGCACGGAAGAATCCACGCCGCCTGAAAGCGCAAGGAGCACCTTGCCATCTCCAACACGCTCGCGTATCTCCTTCACGGAGGATTCCACGAAGGAATCCATACGCCATGTTCCCGCGCATCCGCAGACTCCACGAACGAAGTTATACAGCATCTGCTTACCATCTACGGTATGCAGAACTTCGGGGTGGAACTGTATCGCATAAAGTCCGCGCGACCGATCCTGGGCAGCCGCTACGGGGCAATTATCGGTGTAGGCCACGGTCTCGAATCCGGGCGCCAGCTTACTTATATAGTCGAAGTGGCTCATCCAGCAGATCGTGGAAACCTCGGCAGCCACATCAGTTCCGCCAGTCGCTCCGGCAACATCAGTCGAACCGGCAGCCACATCAGCTCCGCCAGTCGCTCCGGCAGCAGTTCGCATAGCCGAATCCAATCCTCCCCTGCTCGCGATCCCCGCAAACAGCGGACTCGCTGTATTTACCTTAACCTCGGTCTTGCCATACTCTCTGGCGGAAGCTCTCTCGACACGGCCGCCGAGCACATGCTGCATAAGCTGGGCTCCGTAGCATAGTCCCAGTACCGGGATACCGAGTTCGAACAGCTCGCGGGGAGCGGTCGGAGCTCCGTCTTCATAACAGCTGTTCGGTCCACCCGTCAGGATTATCCCCTTTGCTCCCATCGCCCTGATCTGATCGAGCGGTGTCTTATATGAATATATCTCGCAATAGACATTGCACTCTCTGACGCGTCTTGCGACCAGCTGATTATATTGACCTCCGAAGTCTATGACTATGATCTTTTCCTGATCCTTGGTTACTGACATGATCTGTCGATTCCTTTCCGATACGACACCCGGCTCAAAGCAGTTTCCGGCCCGAAGCCCCGCTTCGTCCTGTATCTACGTATCACTCATCCTCAAGCTGCATATAGTATGCCTCAAACTCCGGTCTGGCCGCAACATAATACTTCTCAAGTTTCTTATCGAAATGTTTGCCCATTCCTTCCATAATGATGCTGTCGGCTTTCTCGAAGCTCATCTTTTCCTTATATACACGCTTGCTGACCAGCGCATCATATACATCGGCTATGGCCATGATCCTGGCTTCCAGAGGGATATCTTCGCCCTTTAATCCCAGCGGATATCCCGAGCCGTCCCAGCGCTCATGGTGGAAATGCGCTACATTCTCTGCGATCCTGCGGAAAAGCTTATCCTCTGTACCTTTGAGTATCTCATGGACGATGCGTGCCCCCTCCGCGGCGTGCTTCTTCATCTCCTCAAACTCCTCCGGCTCGAACCTGCCCGGCTTCCTGAGGATCTTATCATCGACCGCGATCTTGCCCAGGTCATGCATGGGCGCCGCTTTGATCACATCCTCACAGAATTCGTCGTCCAGATCCAGGACATTATCCTGCCTGATCTTATCAACCAGCATCCTGACGAGGTCACTGGTCCGCCTTACATGGCCTCCGGTGGAGTTGTCACGACTCTCGACCATTGTAGCCATCCCCAGCACCAACCGGTTATGCATATCCACGATATGAGCCGTTTTCTCTTTTACCTTTTCCTCCAGAGTCTCGTTATACTCGTTGATCTCCCGGATGTAACGCTGCTCCTTCGTATTATCCATGAAGAAGAACTGATATCCGCGGGGATGTCCGTTATCCATCAGATAGCTGACATTCACATAGTAGTAACGGCCGTCGGTCTCATATGTAAACTGGTCCTTGATGATACCGTCTTTATCTTCATCTGTGAATTCGGCGAGCCAGTACAGCAGTGTATCCTCGAAACCGCGATAGTCCTTGATACGTGTATCCACCTGGATCCTGGCCAGATCGGGCAGAATCTTCATAGCGGTCTCATTGCACCCCATATAATTGAGTTTGCTATCCAGTGATACGAAGCCGGTATCGCCCTCTTCGGCCAGTGCCTCTATACCGGTATCTATGATGTCATACATACTGACCTTATGCATGATGACCAGATAGACGATCAGAGAAACATCATACAGCACCGGCATGATGGCATAAGTCGAGCTTACCCTGCTGATCCAGAATCCCGTTATGCACATCAGGCCCGGAAGGACCAGAAGCGCCAGCACCTTATGGGATACATCCTTGCGCTTGACAGATGTATAGACCATCAGCACCAGCCCCGCCACGAAGTAGGAGATCAGGATCACATTGAAAAAGGTATGAAAGATCGTATATCTCTTATCCAGATAAACTATCCCGTCTACAAGCCGGTACTCTACGCTTTTATAGAAAACCGGATATATACCGGTCGTCATCGCTCCTGCAAAAATAATCATGGTTACAGTCAGCAGCGCCGCCTTGATCCACCTGCTCACCCTGAACCGGCACAGTCTGATCACCAGAAAAAGAACCAGCAGCGGCAGAAAGCAGCCTCCCAGATATATGATCTTGTTTGCGATGACCGCCTCCTCAAGATCGCCGGACAGGTAATACAGTACATAACCCAGATTACAGATATTAACACACAGAAATATAAGAGGAAGATTCACGTCAAACCTCTTACGCCATCTGGCGGTCAGGATGACGGTCAATATACAGGAAATTACGAAAAACACCAAATAATAAGCAACATTCATTCCGGCCTCCCGGAGCTCACCACATGCTCCAATTCGTCTTCTCTATTATACCCATAAACACCCTTAAACGCGATAAAAAGCTCACATTAACGAAGATTTAAGATTTGCTTAAGGTTTAACCGGATGTATTGTGCTATACTTCATGACTGTAGGCAAAAAACGGCACAGAGATAATAACTATGGACACACAGACACAAAACACTACCGCACTGGTTCAGGTCACAGACATCAGCAAGATCTACAACCCCGGTGAAAATGAAGTACGGGCCCTCGATCATGTATCACTGACCATCAACGAAGGCGAGTTCGTTGCGATCATCGGCCAGTCCGGATCCGGTAAATCCACACTGATGAATATGCTGGGCTGCCTGGACACACCTACCAGCGGCACGTATATGCTGCATGGGGTGGATGTCTCGCACATGACAGATGACGAACAGTCCGATGTACGCAACCGCGAGATCGGCTTCATCTTCCAGGGATTCAATCTGATACAGTCGCTCACCGCATTCGAAAATGTAGAGTTACCTCTGATATACAGAAAGGTCCCGCGCAGGCAGCGTCATCAGCTGGCAAAAGCAGCTCTGGAGAAAGTCGGACTCGGCAAGCGCATGGATCATAAACCCGGAGAGCTCTCCGGCGGACAGCAGCAGAGAGTTGCCATAGCGCGCGCCATAGCCCAGGCCCCGCCGATACTTCTGGCGGACGAGCCTACCGGTAATCTGGACAGCGCTTCCAGCAGGGATATCATGAACGTGATCCACTCCCTCTATGAGGAAGGCAGGACGGTCATCATCATCACGCATGATCCCGGCATCGCCGCTCAGGCCAAACGCATAATCACGATCAGCGACGGCCACATCATAGACGATAAGATCAATCCGAGCATCGAAGAATAATAAACCACACCCTGAAGCGACACACGATTGAGGAGACGATATGGAAAAGGAAATCAAAACCGAAACAGAGATCAAGACTGAATCAACAGCGAAAAAAGAAAAGAAAGAGAAAAAGCCGCGCAAAAAACTCACTAAGGGCAAGATCGCCCTCATCATAATAGCCGCGCTGGCAGTCCTTTTCATATTATATCGAGTTATCGCAGGCAATCGTGAAGTGCCGACCCCGGTCACCACGGACGCCGTGACCAACGACGACATAGAAGTTATCTTAAGCTACAGCGGCAACGTCAGCAGTTCAAACGTAAACACATACTATTCGGTCATCGGCGCCCCCGTATCCGAGATGAATCTCAAGGTGGGCGACCGCGTCAAAACAGGCGATCTGCTCATCGCTTACGATCCGGATGAACTGGCCCTGCTGAAGGAAAAGGCCGACCTGACTTCCGCCCAGGCAGAGGGAAACTATTCCTCCTCATTGGAGAAAAATGCCAAGGCTTCGGTCAGAGTCACCGGTATGAGTCTCACGGAGATCGAGAACCGACTCGATGAGATCACGGCCCAGACCGATGCCCTGAACGCAAGGATCGAGGAAAAGACCGCTCGCATGCAGCGCACTCTGACCGACCTGCAAAAGAGCACCATGGACGTAGATCAGAACAACATATCTGACAGTACTGATGCCGCCCAGGGCAACACCGCCCCGGTGGACAGAACGACCGATGATGAGAAGCATAAGCAGATGACACTTGCACTTCAGGAGTCGATAAGCGAAGTACAATATGCCCTCTCCTACGATCCCGAGATCCTCTCATGGAAAAAGCAGATAAACGATCTGGCAGAAGAAAAGACACGACTCACGGAAGCCGCATCAGCCGAAAATGCCAGAATGACCTCCGGAGACAAAGAGGCTCTCGAAGCCCAGAGATCTCTCTCCGCACTCGACACACAGGCAACCATCGCAGACGTGGAGGAAGCTTCATCAGGTATCAGCGCTGAATGCAATGGTGTGGTAACGGAACTGAACGTACATCCCGGCGAGACTGTAGCCAAGGGTGCCAAGCTCATCACCATAGCCAGTACCGATGAAGTCCAGATCGATATGCAGATATCCAAAGGCGATATCGGTCGCATCAAAGAAGGACAGTCCGTAGATATAACCATAGCCGGAAACTCATATACCGGCAAGGTATCCCATATCTCCGGTACCGCCACGAAGAATGCCAATGGAGTCCCCATGGTCGCAGCCATCGTAACCATAGACGATCCCGATGACACCATAATCCTAGGAACCGAGGCAGCTCTCAAGATACATACCGACAAAGCCGAGAACGTTCCGGTTGTTCCCTACGAATTCATCGGCGCCGACACTGACGGAGATTACGTATACACCATCGGAGAAGACTCCAGAGCCGTAAGAGTGGATGTAACTATCGGACTATCCACGGGCACCATGGCACAGATCACCGAAGGCCTGGCCACGGGTGATGTCATTATCACCGAGGATCCGGAGATGATTTCGGAAGGCATGCTGTTAGTCGAAACAGAAGCTGTAGAATAATATGGATACATTCCGCGAATATATAGAAAGTGCAATAAAGAATATCCGTTCCAACAGGCTGCGCACTCTGCTCACGATGCTTGGTATCATCATCGGTATTGCTTCCGTCATCACCATCATTACAATAGGCGGAGGCGTGAAGGAGTATGTCCAGAAACAGTTTGATTCAGCCGGAAGCCGCATGATCGATGTATTCCTGCGCTCCGACATTACAGAACAGGGGTTTACCAACGAAGACATCGAAGCGATCATGGATGAATTTCCGGCCGTCAAGGGCGCATCCTACTATTTCTATTCCGACGGAATGATATCCGGCAGAAAAGGTACCTATGACGCCTCCGTCATAAGCGTTAACCAATACTATTCTCTCGGCAATACCAACGGCATCAAATACGGCAGATTCATTGCCGAAGATGAAGTATACAATGCCCAGCGTGTCTGCGTGATAATGGCTGCAGACGCCAAGAGGCTCTTCGGCACGGAAAAAGCCGTCGGAATGACCGTGAACCTGAATGTGGAAGGAACTACCGGCGAATTCACCGTAATAGGTGTAACGGAAGACTACGGCGAGATGATCATGAAAATGCTGGAAATGCTCGGTGAGCAGTACATCAATGTGTATATCCCCTACACCACAACCTCCTCTCTCTTCAATCTGGATGTATCCAGGGCATACGATCTGGAAATATATACAGACCGTTCAGACTTAAACGTATCTCACGATAAGATCATCAAGTTCATCGAGGCGCATAAAGGACTGCGAGGCCAGGATGCAATATACAGCTACAACTCCAATGACGATTCGCAGGAGATCGATCAGGTAATGAATCTGATCACCGCTTTCATGTCAATGGTTGCAGCGATATCACTACTGGTAGGCGGTATAGGTGTCATGAACATCATGCTGGTCTCGGTGACAGAGCGTACACGTGAGATCGGCATCCGCAAATCCATAGGAGCCAGGACCGGATCCATCATGTTCCAGTTCCTGGCCGAATCTTCGATAATAACCCTGATAGGCGGCATATTCGGTATCATGCTGGGACTCATCATTGCGGCAGTGGTATGCCGGATAGCGAATTTCAGTTATATCATCATGCCTTCATCAATAATAATATCGACACTTTTCTCCAGTGTGATCGGTATATTCTTCGGTATATACCCCGCGAGAAAGGCAGCAAAACTCAAACCCGTCGATGCATTGAGCAGAAGAGCCTGATGCCCCGGGGATCAGCATTCAAAAACACAAGTTATGGAATACATCAAAAGCTCCTGGAAAAATATAACAATGAATAAGGCACGTACCGTTCTGACGATGCTCGGTATCATAATCGGCATTTCTTCGGTCATAGCCATACTCTCCATTGGAAACGGCCTGAAAAGTGAGCTTACCGGTTCGCTCGACGACATGGTAGGCGGTGCTGTCACTATCAATATAAATACCAAGAAGACTCCGAAGACACTGAAAAACGATGATCTGATGGTCATAGCGGATGCCATTCCAATAATCAGAGGTGTCACTCCCGATGTTACACAATATGGTATATCCTACTACAGGAGAGAGATGGGCACCCGTATATTCGGCGGAAATACAAGCAGTGCCTGCGAGTTTGATAAGGGCTTCTACTCAGGGAAGTATTACACCCAGGACGACGTGGACTCGGGCAACGACGTATGCGTGATGTCACAGACCTCGGCTCTGCTGATTTTCGGTTCAACCGATGTCCAGGGACTCCAATTCGAACTGACGATCAACGAAACGACCCGGATCCTCACCGTAGTCGGTGTGGTCCGGAGCGATGAGGCTGAGCTTGAGCGGTTCCGTGAGATCGTAAAGAGCGGAGCCATCGACTACTTTTACGCCGACATATATGTCCCCTACTCCCTGCTGAGCGACAAATATAATCTGGGAAAAGATGAGTTTACATCTTTCCAGATCTATCCGATGCCGGGACAGGCCGATGAAGCCGCCGCCAAGGCAAAAACTCTCGCTGAGAATATACTGGACTTAAGAGGACAGGGTGCCGTCGCGATCCAGTCGTACGCATCTCTGATGGAAATGTATGCGAATGTCCTGGACTCCGTTACCATGGTCATAGCTCTGGTCGCTGCCATATCTCTGCTGGTCGGCGGTATAGGTGTCATGAACATCATGACCGTGACCGTCACGGAGAGAACGCGTGAGATCGGTATCCGCAAATCTCTCGGAGCCCGTACATCCAGTATATTATTTCAATTTCTCGTAGAATCCTCCATGATATCGCTCTTCGCGGGATTCATAGGCATGATACTGGGCTTCGTCTTCAGTTCCGTACTCGGTAAGCTTGCGGAGATCCAGGCAGTGGTTCACGCCTCAGATGTGGCTATGGTAGTGGCCATCTCCGTCTTCGTAGGAATCTTCTTCGGCATCTATCCTGCCCGTCGTGCGGCGACTCTTAATCCGGTCGATGCACTTCGCGCTGAATAGTGGTATACTTGTCGTATGTCATTGTTTAATAACGAGAAAAATACAGGCTTAAAGATAATCATTGTCGGGTGCGGCAAGGTAGGTGTCACTCTGGTCGGTCAGCTGATAAGCGAAGGCCATGACATCTCTGTCATCGATACCGACGCATCCAGGATCCAGGAGATAACCAATCTGTACGACGTGATGGGCGTCATAGGAAACGGTGCCAGCTTCACCGTACAGAGAGATGCGGGCATAGATGAAGCGGATCTGCTGATCGCCATCACCGGCTCCGACGAGCTGAATATGCTCTGCTGTACCGTAGCAAAGCGTGTAGGCGACTGTGCTGCCATAGCACGTGTACGTACACCTGATTACAGCCAGGAAGTCGGTTATCTGCGCGAGAAGCTCGGACTCGCTCTGATCATCAATCCCGAGCTCGAAACCTCAGTCGAGGCCGCCAATATCCTGAGCATGCCTTCGGCGCTGGAGGTTGACTCTTTTGCCAGAGGGCAGGCACAGCTCATCAAATTCAAAATAGACGAATCCAGCATACTACACGGCAAAGCGATCATGGATCTCGATAATAAGCACACCGAATCCATCCTGATCAGCGCGGTCCAGAGAGACGGTGAGGTGATCATCCCTTCCGGTACCTTCCGTATGCAGGCGGGCGATATCATTTCCGTACTGGGTACTCGCCGTAGTGTCCGCAAGTTCATGGATTATATAGGCATAAGATCTCATGCTGTAAGAAATGCAATGATAGTCGGCGGCGGACGCGCGGCATATTATCTGGCACTTCAGCTCACCAATATGGGTGTAGAGGTCAAGATCATCGAGCGGAGTCAGGCACGTTGCGAAGAACTCTCTATCCTGCTTCCCAAAGCCATCATCATACATGCGGACGGCTCCGACGAGGAGATCCTGAAGGAGGAAGGTATCTTCAACACAGATGCATTCATTCCCCTCACGGGCATCGATGAGCAGAACATCATGCTGACGCTGTACGCCAAGAAGGTCTCCAAAGCCAAGATTGTGACCAAGATCACGAGGATCGGTTTCTCGGATGTGATAGCGGGACTGGATTTAGACAGCGTAATCTATCCCAACAAGATTACCGCCGAAGCGATCATAGCTTATGTAAGAGCCATGAGAAACTCCAAAGGCTTCAGTAATATAGAGACTCTGTACCACCTGTTCGATCATAAGGCGGAAGCTCTCGAATTCCTGGTAGGAGAGTCAAATGCCGCTACGGACACGCCTCTTATGGAGCTGAAGCTAAAGAAAAACCTGCTGGTAACCTGTATCATACGAAACGGGCAGATCATCATTCCCCGCGGACATGATGTCATACGAAAAGGTGATTCCGTGGTAGTGATAACGACCGATACCGGTTTCAAGGATATCACCGATATACTGGCGTAGTGAGGCGAAGATAGCGTATGAACAGATCTATGATACGTTATGTTATGGGCGGAGTACTGAAGGTGGAAGGAATACTGCTTCTTCTGCCTTTTATCATTTCACTTATTCATAACGAACGTTCTGGATTATGGTTTCTTCCGGTGGCTTTCGGTTCCACAGTTCTGGGTATCCTTTTTACTGTAAGGAAGCCCGATTCCCAGGTTTTTTATCTCAAAGAAGGCTGTGTGAGTACAGCCATGAGCTGGATACTCATCTCTCTGGTCGGATGTCTTCCTTTTTGGTTGTCCGGTGAGATCCCCTCTTTTACGGATGCACTCTTTGAGACCGTTTCGGGATTTACCACTACGGGAGCCAGTATCCTCACTGCGGTAGAGCCTCTGTCCAAATGTATGCTTTTCTGGAGAAGCTTCACTCACTGGGTCGGCGGTATGGGAGTACTCGTCTTCCTGCTCGCCATCATCCCCATGAGTGGGGGCTCCAATATCAACCTGATGCGCGCTGAGAGCCCCGGCCCCTCAGTCGGCAAGCTGGTTCCGAAGATCAAGTCTACGGCGCGTATTCTGTATATCATTTATTTCGTATTGACTCTCATAGAGTTCGTTCTGCTCCTGATATTCGGCATGAGCCCTTTTGAAGCAGTCTGTACCGCGATGGGTACAGCCGGTACGGGAGGTTTCGGTGTGCTCAACGATTCTTTCGCCAGCTACTCCCCTGTCCTCCAGTGGATCGTGACCGTATTCATGATCCTGTTCGGGGTCAACTTCAACGCATACTACCTGATACTTTTCCATCAGGCCGGAAAAGCCTTCAAGATGGAGGAAGTACGTGCATATATCGGTATAATCATAGTTGCCATCGCAATAATCATGTGCGACACGATCCATATATACGGTGATGCGTTTGAGGCGCTTACACACTCATCATTCCAGGTTGCATCCATCATCACCACCACGGGATTCGCATCAACCGATTTTGACACCTGGAGCCAGACCAGCCGGACCGTACTGGTCATACTGATGTTCATAGGCGCCTGCGCAGGATCGACCGGCGGCGGTATCAAGGTGAGCCGCTTCATTCTCGCTGCCAAAACTTTCTTCAAGGAGATCAGCGGTTATATCCACAGCAAGAGCATCAAGAAGCTCACCATGGACGGCAAACCGGTCGAACATGAAGTACTTCGCAGCGTGAACGTGTACTTCCTTACCTTCCTCTTCATATTCACCGCTTCAGTGCTCATGGTGAGCCTGGAGGGACACGATCTGACTACGAATTTCACGGCTGTGGCCGCCACTATAAATAATATAGGGCCCGGCCTTAATATGGTCGGACCCACATGTAACTTTGCTTTTTTTAATCCGTTTTCAAAATATATCCTGATGTTCGATATGCTCGCGGGACGTCTCGAGCTGTTCCCGCTGCTCATCCTGCTCACTCCCAGAGTATGGTACGAGCTTCTTCATCCCACATCCCGACACGAAAAAAACAGCTAATCACAGCACGCGGTGTCATATGAATGATGTCACAGCACATAAAATCACGTGAATGATGTCACAGTACGCGGCGGATCGTGACGATACCGCGGTATGTAGCGGGGGATACTTTGATGCCGGTGCGCTGGGTCGAGGCATGGACTATCTGCCCGTTGCCTATATATATGCCGACGTGTCCGCCGTAATAGATGATATCTCCGGGCTGGGCATCGGCATAAGATACCGAAGTACCTACTGTGGACTGTGAATAGGATGTTCTCGGCAGGCTGATGCCGAACGCACTGTATACCGACTGTACGAACCCTGAGCAGTCAGCACCGTCGGTAAGAGAAGTGCCGCCGGATACATAAGGATTCCCCACGAATTTAAGAGCATAATTCGCTATCTGGCTGCCTTTGCCCGAGCCCGATGCCGAATACGACGATCCGGATGACTTGGAGGAAGAAGATGAGGATGAAGACGACGAGGAAGACGTACTCGTCGAATCGTCATCATCATTACCGGCATCCTCTCCGGCGTCAGCTGCGGCTGCAGCCTCCTGCTCTGCTCTGATACGTTCCTCTTCGGCTTCTTTCTCGCGCTTCTTTTCCTCGGCCTCACGCTTCTTCTCGGCTTCGGCACGTTCCAGACTGCGTATCTCATTAGTCTGCTGGTTGATCTTGGCCGTATATATCGCCGCCTGCTGCCTGGCCTGAGCCAGCATCACGCCGTAGTTCTCGTATTCCTCTTCGAGCTGTGCTTCCACCTCTTCGAGGTAGGCCTGCTCGCCTTCGAGCTCCTCCTTGGATGTCTCCAGCTCGGACTTCTCTTCTTCCAGCCTGTCCCAGACCTCCTGTGTATACTGTACTGTCTGTTTGTACTGCTCGAGCATCTGTCTGTCGTATGCATACAGCTGCTCTACATAGTCAGCCTTATTCAGTGCATCGGCCAGTGAAGAGGTCGCTTCGAGGAAAATGGATATGTAGGTCGCATCACCCTGCTCGTACATGTATTTGATGCGGATCTTCATCGTCTCATACTGTTCATCCCTGACAGCGACAGCTTCCTCGTACTCCTGCTCGGTCTGTACTATCTGTGCTTCCTTATCCCTGATATCAGACTCGATCAGGTCTATATCCGTGAGCAGACTGACAAGCTCGAGGTTGATCCCCTCGATCTCCGCATTCAGGTCACCCATTGCACCGGATATCGAGTTGATCTGGCTGTTGGCTCCGGAAAGTCCGGACTGAGCTTCGCTCTTTGCTTTCTCGGCATCCTTTTTCTGCTGCTCGAGATCGGATATTTCCGAATTGATGGAATCTATCTGCCCCTGAATGTCATCCACTGTGGTCGCATATGCCGTAAGTGTGCCCACGGGTACAGACAATGCCAGCACTCCGGCCACAGTAACGGCACAAAGCGGTGATGACACCGATATGAGATTGTTTTTTTTGCACTTTTTGATCATATCTTCGAAATCAGCTCACTAACTCTTATATTTTACCATATTTTGTGGTCCGTGTGTTGCTTATACATATATATGACGTTTGCACAGGGATGCGTAATCGTGATAAAATCATCGTTAGGGTGCGTCGGAGGGAATACCCGTACCTGACACCGAAACACTGAAACAACGGAGGATATACCATGCAGACATGGCAGATAGTAATGATAATAATAACGGTAGTTCTGATAGCAGCTATCGTAGTATTATATTTCCTAGGCAAAAAAGCTCAGAAGAAGCAGGACGAACAGCAGGCTCAGCTCGATGCGATGAAGCAGACCGTGAGCATGCTCATCATAGATAAAAAACGCATGAAATTAAAAGATGCGGGACTTCCGCAGATGGTACTGGACCAGACTCCCAAATACCTGCGCGGATCCAAGCTTCCGATAGTCAAGGCGAAAGTCGGACCCCAGATAATGTCATTCATCTCCGATGAGAAGATCTTCGACGATATTCCCGTCAAGAAAGAAGTAAAGGCAACGATCAGCGGTCTCTACATCACATCAGTCAAAGGCCTGCACGGCAATATCCAGAATAATGAGCCGGTCAAGAAATCCTGGAGAGCGAAGTTCCAGGAGAAGGTCGACAAACTTCAGGAAAAAGCAGGCGCCAAACCTATCAAATAAGGCTTGGCGCCTTTTTTATCTCTAATTCTATGACAGATCCAGATGATCCTTCGGAGAGATGTCCATGCTGATCATGCAGTCCGTCAGATACTCATAGTTGATATCGAGTCCGTAGCGGGCTTCTAGGTGTATGCAGTCATCCTGCTCTGTGATCTCGACCTTCGTGGTGTTGATCCCGATCATCAGTTCCCCATACGGTGTACGGTAGTTCGTCAGGTTCTGCTTCCCCTCTTCAAACACCATATGCACGTTGATCATACCCTTTTTGGTCACTTCTATGCTGTCGGGACCGAACTTCACCAGATTCGATATCGGCTCATCGACCCCCTCAAGCATCTCGTCGTACATTAGATAACGTTTATTATTTTTCTCAAAATAGCTGGCGCTGGTTATGATCTCAATGGGCTCGCCCTCTCCGGTGGCCTCATTAAGTGCAAACTGCATGCCTTTCATCGCCAGAAGCACTTCGCGTGTCATATGTCCCCTCTGTCAGTGATTTGTTCAATAAATCATACCACACGAGCTGAACGTATGGAAGATGATATAGAATATGCCGTAAAATATGATATAATCAAAATTGTATACAAAATACAATCATGTACAAGATCAAATATGACTGCAAGCAGAATTCTGACCGAAACAGCATATGCGAAGATCAATCTGGCGCTGGATATCACAGGCAGACTGCCCAACGGATACCATACCGTCAGGATGATCATGGAGACCATCAGCATTCATGATGATCTGACGATCGCTCTGTCATCCGGACCCGGCATCGGGCTCAGTTGCGATATGGTCAGCGATACGCTCGCTGTCTCCGAGCTCAGCTGCGGAGATGACAATCTGATCGTCAAAGCCGCACATAAACTTCTGGAGTATGCCAATGCAAGGGGCAAGGTCCCCGGTGCCCCCGACAGCGCCGGTCTGGATATGCACCTGACCAAGCGTATCCCCATGGCCGCCGGTCTGGCCGGAGGAAGCGCCGATGCTGCAGCCGCGCTTCGCGGGATCAACAGGCTGCTGGACCTGGGATGCTCAGTCGAGGAGCTGTGTGAGATCGGCGTGACCATAGGAGCCGACGTACCGTACTGTATACAGGGCGGAAGCCGTCTGGCCGAAGGTATAGGTGAACAGCTGTCGATCCTGACCGCTCCCCCGAAAGCCCATCTGCTGATCGCCAAACCCGATATAGACGTATCCACCGCCTATGTATATAAACGCATAGACTCATCCGATGATATCAGACATCCCGACATCGACGGCATGATCGCAGCTCTGGACAGGGGCGACCTGAAAGGTCTGTCCTCCCGCCTCGGTAACGTTCTCAGGGACGTGACCTGCGAAGAACACGCCATAGTCCCCGAACTGGAGCAGTTCATGCGGGATAACGGGGCTCTGGGCGCCCTGATGAGCGGATCCGGTCCCACAGTATACGGGATATTCGATGATGAACAGTCCTGCAGGCAGGCCCTTGAGAAAGTACATGCCGCCTATCCCGATATATACGCTTCAGATGCAACATTTATTATTCCGTGACAGATATTTTATGGAGGATTCGCATGAAACACGACTTCAAACTCGATCCGAACATATATCTCCCACTTCATGAGGTGGTGTTCAACACGCTCCGCAGAGCCATCCTGACCGGTGAGCTCGACCCCGGCGAAAGACTTATGGAGATACACCTGGCCAACCAGTTCGGTGTAAGCCGAACTCCCGTCCGCGAAGCCATACGCATGCTCGAGCAGGAAGGCCTGGTAACCCTGCGTCCCGCCAGAGGCGCAGTGGTATCCAGCATATCGGCCGAGAGTGTCAAAGATGTGCTCGAAGTCCGGCGTGCCATGGATGTACTCTGTGCACAGCTGGCATGCAAACGCATTACTCCCGAAGCTCTCGATGCGTTGAGAGCCGCCTGTGATGAGTTTAAGAAGGCCGCGGAAGCGCCCGACAAGGCTATTACAACCATAGCGGCCTGTGATGTGGCTCTGCACGATATCATTCTGGAAGCCACGGGGAACAGACGCCTGAAACAGATGGTAAATAATCTCTCGGAACAGATGTACAGATATCGTTTCGAATATCTGAAAGACTCTGATATCTACGGCCAGCTGATCGCCGAGCACAGCGCCATATACGAAGCCATAGCGGCCCGTGACGAAGACGCCGCTGCCGAAGCCTGCGGCATACATATAGATAATCAGGAAGATGCTATCATGAAGCAGATAGCGCTTAGCGCAGGTTCCCCTGCGGATCGATAAATACCCAGTTTTTCCACAGATCACGCATGATCTCCGGATCAAACACCTGTGATGCGGCATGTATGGTAGGCCTGATGCACAATGCACTCTCCCTCTTCGGATCCAGTCTGGCTCCCCAGAAGCTGAACGAAGAGTTCGCACATATATGAGCGGTGCACAGGCTCATCAAATATATGTCGTACATGTTATCATCGCCGTGGTTCACATCAACGACCACGCACGACGGATCATCTCCGTATTTCTCTTTCACATATCCCGGATCATCGGAAAAAATAAAGAATCTCACCTCAGGATGTCTCTCTTTCACATATGAGAAAGCAGCCTCATAATACCCGTCCGTGGCTATACCACCGAAAAAAGCACTGTTCTCTGCTGTCAGGTAATCGCCTCTGCGTATATGTACCGAACATGAATATCCGTTTCCGGTTATACAACGAGCCATCTCCCTGAGTCCGCTGTGAGCATCCCCGACCGAGCCGGTGCCGGCCATCTCCGTGTCACTTCCGTCAACCGGGTCTCTTCCGAGCATTTCGGCGAAATCATAGATATCCCTAAGCTCCGGCATGATATCAGCATAGTATTTCTCGGCACTCCAGTAGCCGTCCAGATATACGTTATCCCGCTTAAATATCCCGGGCATATACATCCCTTTTTCATGGACATATCCCGAGCAAGCCGGCAGTATACGGTTGCGTATGCGTCCTATCAGGCTGCCGTCACCGCGGATCGCGGCTATCTGTTCCTCAGTGGCTGTATCATAACGGACACCGGGAAAGCGATCGATTTCAAGTGACCTGACCGTCCCGCGGTAGTCTGCGTCTGAGTATGTGGATATATCCAGGCAGACCTCACGGCCCAGCGATATTAACTTTCGAGAAAGGGCGTATTGCTGCATCTGATTTCCCAGACCGCCCACAATCCTGATAATTACCATTTTCGACAGATCAACTCTTTCATCAGATCAGCTTTTCATCAGCTCGATTCACATCATATCAGCATCATCGTCATACCAACCGACCAGGGATATGAAGCATATACATCCGAATATACTCCTACATCCATGCACTCGCCCTGAGCCTGTCTTACTTCACCTGAGGAAGATATATAGGGCAAAATGGGTTCTATATAACCCTCACCGTCAGGTCTGCGTACTCCCCTGTCAGCATTGAAGTCTCTCTGTTTGAGACCGTATATGATCATGGCAGATGCCGAAGTATCAGCCGGTGAAGATTCATCGCCTGTCACTGAACCAAACAGTCCGTCCCTGCGCCTGTACCTGACAGCTGTCTCCGACATTTTCTCCAGATGAGCGGTGACAGCTTTCTTCGCCATAATGGCTGCCGGAGTTTCCGGCGGATACAGATCAAATGCTTCCACGGCGCCACCCAGGCCATACATGATCCACCCCAGTGCACGCCCCCAGCCCGGAGTCCCTCTATGATGGACCTCACCTGTCTCATCCAGGGTATATACGTGCCATGGAAGACCGGTTCCGGGATCGATCATATGTTGCATAACGCCTGATATCTGTCTCAACCCAAGCTCGATCGCATCGTCATCCTGCTTCATTAGCCCGTATCTGACGGCAAAAGGCAGAACCATTCCGCAGCTGTCTGCAAAAACCTCTCCCGTCTTGTGCGCAGGCCTGTAAGGAAGAACGCCCTCGGCATCGGTATCGTGCTCATACAGAAATCTCATCACACCTCCGGCGACCTTCATATAATGCATGTACAGATCGGGGCCTTCGGTTTTGTATGTTTCCGCCAGACCGAGCAAAGCCTGTGCCGCAAGCACATCATCCACGGTATACAACGGAGCTTCCTGCCCAATCCACCTGTCCAGATAATTCTGAACCGATGCCATCGCCAGTATGGCCACCGCTCTGTCCGCAGAGGTATCCGCACTCTGAAGCCGGCCTGCCATATGCATAAGTCCGCACATCAGACTGCCCTTCGGCCAGTTGACGGTGTCGATAGGTGCAACGGTCTCGTGCCTGATATGCTCTCTGGCCCAACGCCTCAGGCTGTGATACAGGTCCGGCCTGTCCGATATATCCAGAAGCCTGACGGCTTCTTCAGTAAGTGCTCTTTTATAATTCATTTTTCAAAATATCCGCGATCCCGGATGTACGTTTTATCCATTCCGGTATACGTTCCTTCAGGATGTCCCTCTGCTCATCCGCATGGGCTTCCAGATCCATATATGCATCCGTCAGATCCGACTTTACGTGCAGATCCTGTACCGGACATACATAGCCTTCATATGAACCGAATAGATCATTTGCGATCCCCATCGCCTTTACCGAATAGCCGACCACGAGCGTCGGTACATACGTGGAATATGCGGCTATCGACGCATGTGTACGGGCTGCTATCAGCAGCCTGCATCTGCTTATCATATATTTGAGTTCCTCGGCGGTCGAATCCGGCGCAATGATCACGCGTCCCGTATCCGCATACATATCATAAAGTGCACGTACCGGCACGCGATCATCCGAATATCTCGTTACCACATGAGGGATCAGCATGATCACATCGCAGGTTTCACTCAGTATGGTTTCTATCAGGTGTTTATAATTGTCGATGATGATGCCCGGAGCGTCGGGTGACTCATAGTTCAGTATCATGGGAGAGATATTGATACCAACAGTATGCCCCTCCCTGAAGCCATCCGGCAGCTTACATTCACGTTTATTCAGTGCAAAAGCAGGATCGGGAAGCAGATATACATGATCGGAGCATTTCGCAGGAAGCCCCTCCCTGAGGGCACGGTATGAATCAGTTTCACGGGCTATGATACAGCTGTATAACGACAGATCTTCAACCACATCCGGACGTTTCATCAATGCCGGCTCCACAGAGCATCCCACCAGAGACGTCGGGATACCGTACTTTGCAAAAAGCTGATTTGCTCCGCGCAGATTTACCAGCGCATCATCATAGCAATAATTATCTCCGCCTATGGACAGGGCCATTCGGTATCTGTCAAACGGAGCGGCATGTCTGTATGCATATCCCATTTGTGCATCGGCACGCCCCGTCAGCCTGCGGTGGGCATAGAACCGGGCCTTGAGCATCATGCTGTCCTCATAACGCCTGACGGGGATCACATCGCATATTCTGCCCAGATCAACGCTCTCATCTTCATCCGGATTATTGCTGATGACAGTCGGTCTGCCGCCCAGAATGCCGGTCAGACTGCGCACTATAGCCTCACAGCCGTGATTTGCGCTGCCTGCATGCATATACATCAGATATTCTTTTGATACGCTTGATGAATCCGTCATTTACGATTCTTATGTTTATGATAGAGGGACATATACAATCCCGGAGCCGTTCTGAACAGGCGTACTTTCAGACGATAGCCTCGATCCAGTTTCTTCATCGCCTGTCTGTTCTTATATTCTTTGATCTTGCCGCGCAGCACCCGAATGAATTCGGTGTATTTCTCTTCCTTCAGAACATCCTTATCAAGCAGAGCCATACGGGAGGCCGTGAGCATGACGGCTATAAGCATATTTGCCCTCAGATCCGCACCGTCGGCAAGAGATTCATCCGTATGTGCCAGTAGCAGTCGGACCTCATCCCAGCACTTAACCTGATCCATGGCGGAATCCGTAAAAGCTCTCTCCATCGCTCCGTGCGGATTGCGGTAATAATCGTAGCCCCGATAGGGTGTATGGACTACCGTATTGCACTTACGAACATACTCCAGCAAAAAGACCATATCTTCGCCGATGGTCAGCTCCCGTCTGAATTTCTGATCTCCGATCAGCTCACGTTTAAACAGCTTACCCCAAACATGGGCATCACCGTGCAGGAGCCGTTTTTCCATGAACTCACGAGAAGACATGGACACATGCTCTTCAGTAACGGCAGGCGTATCACCGGATACAACGGCGGCGACGGACTCACCGCCGGAGAGAGAGCCCCCGTCAGCTTCCGTATCGGATACAGCCGTTCCGTCCGGGTATCTGCTCACATATCCGCAGCATGCCAGATCTGTTCCGGTCTGCTTCATCAGATCAAGTAATCGGGATAGAGCATCCGGCTCAATCCAGTCATCCCCGTCCAGAAAGAATATATAATCACCTGATGCATGCGAAAGCCCCAGATTTCTTGAAGCGGAAACTCCCTTATTCGATGTATGGATCACCTCAACGATACCCATATTGGAATCGGGACCCATATTCCATCTCGATCCCCATTTGTCGCAAAGCGCTCCGCTGCCATCCGTGGAGCCTCCGTCGATCAATATGATCTGCAATCTCTTATGTGTCTGGGACTGAAGAGAATCCATACATCTGTCTATAAAGTTTTCTTCGTTATAAACCGGTACTATAACTGTTATTATGGGTATGTTCATATCAATACCTGGCATCATTCATATTCATCAGGGTCCTGAGCAGAAATATACGGAACCGCGTCGGCTTCTTCAGCAATGCATACAGCAGACGATTCTGTTTAGCGGAAAATGTCACTTCCGTTCTTCGGACCGTATCTGCGATATCCTTGTTCGTACTGACAGCCTTCACGCGATCCTTATAATCTGCGGCGGGATTCCTGAGTTCGTTCTTCAGGACATACAGCATCATAACCACGATCTCCGCATCCAGTTTGCGAAGCATCAACGCGTATTTTTCCCCGGAATCCCCGAATTTATCGTTCAGGATCTTCTTGAATCCGCTTATAAGCCGCTTAAGATTATCAAAGCACGCCGGATCATAACGATGGATCATCGAACTGCCTACGAGCTCATAATGATAAAATGCTTTATGATCAAGCACACATATACGCTGAGCATCCAACAATACCGGGATCATGATAAGTGAATCCTCGCCCATTTTCACCGCTTCATCGGCATAGCGCATGTTATCTTTAACAAGCTTTATGTCGATCAGTTTCATGCATCTGGAAAAATGGATAGGGCGCTTTTCATTACCGAGAAGATCCGGCACTATCTTTTCTTCAATAAATGCTCTGTCATATTCTCCGGGAGCTAATGTCTGATATACGCACTCGCTCGTTTTTATGTATGATGATCCGTTCCCGGACTTCAACCTGCGTTCGATCACATAATCGCTGCATATCACTTCTCCCTCGGAACCGGTCACATGAGCAGCCATTGCCTCGACCATCCCGGGATCGATCCAGTCATCACCGTCGACAAACATGACATAAGTGCCTGTCGCGGCTTCAACCCCGGCCTTCCAGGCGGATACAAGTCCGCCGTTTGTTTTATGCACTACCCGTGCATCCTCATGATCATGCGCATATTCGTCACAGATATCACCGCTGCCGTCCACAGAACCGTCATCAACCAGAATGATTTCCAGATCGGAGTAAGTCTGCGCCGCAAGAGATTCCAGACATTTGGACAGATGCTCCCTGAGATTGTATACAGGAACTATGACAGAAACCTTCACCGCATGCCCCCTATTTCGACCCGCGTCTGAAAAGCACTACAACCACGGTCTTAGCCAGAAGTCTGAGATCCAAACCTATACTCCAGTTGTCTATATATTCAAGATCCAGCTTGACCACTTCATCGAAATCCGTAATATCGCTGCGCCCGCTCACCTGCCACAGGCCGGTCAGTCCGGGTGTCATCGACAGACGGCGACGGTAATAGGTATTGTATTTCTCAAATTCATCCTCTGTGGGGGGACGTGTACCGACCAGAGACATATCTCCCCTCAGAACATTCAGAAATTGAGGGAACTCATCCAGACTTGTCTTGCGTAGGAATTTGCCCACGCGAGTGATCCTGGGGTCATCTTCCATCTTGAACATCAGTCCGTCGACCTCATTCTTATCCATCAGTTCATTCTTACGTGCCTCAGCATCCTGATACATCGAACGGTACTTATATATCTTGAATCTGCGCCCGTTACGGCCGACTCTGGTCTGACTGAAGAATACCGGCCCCCGTGAATCTATCTTGATGGCCGGAGCTATAAAAATGGTCAATATCACCGTAAAAAGCGTACCTACCAAGCCCCCGACAATATCGGTGGCCCGCTTGAGAAGCAGCCTCTTATAGCTGTAATTCATATGTCCGCAGGTGATGACGGTATATCCGCCGAAACGCTGAATATAACTTCGATTTCTGGCATATACATCAGCTTCGAGTTTTCGATGTACCACTATGCCCATTTCATCGAAATCCCTGATGATCTGCTCGAGATCCGACATGGGGCTGTGCGGTATGGTCAGGAACATCTCGTCTACTGCCATCTGTCTGACAACATCATTCAGATTGTCCCTGTTGGCCACGATCGGGATACCGCGTATCTCCTCCCCCTGCATATCCTCGTCCAGGCATACTGCGGCAACTATTTTGACATGTATGCCCAGTTTCTCACGCAATGCTTCAATGGTACGCGCGATATTCTCGGAATCGGCTATTACCAGCAGTCTGATCGCGCTGGAATCCGAGCGGTAGTATATGTACAGCATTCGTTTAAGAATGATACGTGTGATCCAGGTCAGCATCTGGTTGCCGAAAATGAAGTAGATCATGACGGCTCGCGAGAAATAACCTGACCACTGCATGAAATACATGAACATACCAACTACGAGAACCATGGTTATGTTGTACTTCGCAACCGCCACGAACTCCTGCCACAGGCCACGGCGCATAAAGTTGGAATTCCAGTCGGCAAAGAAGTTGTACATGGTGCAGAACAGCACAAAAGCTATACATACAGCGAAGTGGGAGTACTTATCACCCATATCCCTGAAATTACCGAACCTAATATATGTGGAAGATATGAATATGACCAGAATACAGACCATATCTGCAAGCCATATTCCGTATCTTTCTATTATCCTGTTTTTCTGGTTCATCGGATCACGTCCTCTATCATAACAGTTTCCCTTCAGGATCCATCCGGAGCATCCTGTCGGTGTGGATATCCCGGCAATGATCATTGTTAAACCAGGGCTCAGGGGCTATGATAATGCCATCCCGGTCTCTACCCAGCCATGCTCCCCACCATGAGAACGAGCTGTTTGCTATTATATGGTGTCTGCAACAGCTCATCAGATGCATATCCAGGTAGCCGAAATATTCGGTATTGCCCTTGATCGCCCGGATATTGAGATCCGAATGTGTATTGCAAAAAAACTCAGCCCATGACGGATCATTGGTAAAAAGGTAAAAAACGGCATCGGGGTACTTTTCCAACATGTACTGCATAGCCGCATCATAGTATTGATCGGTACAGATGTCGGCAAATATCTCTCCGCCTTCTATGGTCATATAATCACCGCGGCGGATATGTATACTCACAGTCTGCGGGTGCGATGCGATCTCCTCCTCCAGACTGCGTGTCTCCGCGGTGATCAGATCCTGTCTGAGCTTATACAGATCATATATTTCGTCTTTTATATCGAAGAAATACTTCTCTGTCTGAAAATATCCTCTCAGATAAGTATCATCCAGTTCGAATACATGCTCATCATAAGAATAATGTTCTTCCGTATATTGTTTCAGATTACGGCCGTGAAGCTTGCGTCTGATCCGGTCACGCCAGAGCGGAGACGAATCTCTCATATCCGTGACTTCCTGTCTGGTAGCGCGTGGATACGTTATCCCGAATACGGCCAGCTGGATGGGTCTGGCATTATCAAGCTCATAACTGGTCTCGTCATCAAACTTGACTTCTCTGCCAAGTTTTTTCAGTTTTAAATACAAAGCGTACTGGAACATCTGATTCCCCAGTCCGCCACTCATCTGCAGTATTATCATTTATTCTCCTTAAACCAGCTGCTCAGCATCAATGCATACCAGATCTGAGGTCTCCATATTCCCCGTGAAATGTAGCTGTTCCAGAGTTTCAGAACGTTTTTCGAATCAAGGACTCCCGCTTTATTTATTGAATCCGGATTTAATAATTCGTCAGCCCAATCTCTTAATTCTTTCTGCCTCAGCCACTCCGAAACAGGTACACTGAAGCCATGTTTCGGACGGTTCATGATATCCTTGTCTACATATTTATAAAGTATGGATCTGAGTACCAGTTTTCCTTCTTTGTCATTTCTAAGATAATCCAGCGGAAGAGTAAGAGCGAACTCGACCACGTCACGATCAAGCAGCGGTATTCTGGTCTCAAGGCTCACCGCCATGGCTGTTCTGTCCACCTTACACAGAATATCATCCGGATGATACATCTTCATGTTCATCAGCATGGCGGTATGTATCACATCATCTCCATAGAACCCGCAGTCTATATTGTCATATATGCAAGTACGACCGATATTTCCGGGCTCCCGCCCCTTAAGAGTTGCCTCGCCGAGCAGGCTGTTCAATCCATTCCACGTCTCATAGGTGCGGCGGTACAAATCCGTCGGATCAGAAGCAGCCAGCAATGTGCCGTGAGATCTGATCCTGTCTGAACGCACAGATCCTCCGGGTGTGGCTCTCATTAGCGCACCCCCTACGCATCTTACCGGATATGGTATGCCTTTTATCCTATTATAAATACGATATACTCCGCTGTAATCTCTGTATCCGGCAAAAAGCTCGTCTCCTCCGTCACCGGAAAGGGCAACCGTCACATGCTGTCTGGTCAGTCTGCTCACCAGATAAGCAGGTATCTGTGATGAATCTGCAAAGGGTTCTCCGAACATGCCGGCCAGCTTCGGGATCACATCCAGAGCATCCTTTTTCGTGGCATACAGGACAGTATGATCGGTACCGAGTACGGAAGCTATCTCCGTCGCCGCATCAGCTTCGTTATATTCCTCCTCTTCGAAACCTATTGTAAATGTTCTGACAGGTTCCGATGAGATCGACTGCATCAGAGAGACTATCGTAGATGAATCTATACCTGCCGAGAGAAACGCTCCGAGCGGCACATCGGATATCATCTGTTGTTTTATGGAGTCCTTCAGCAGTTCTTCCAATCTGTCAGCCGCTTCCTGTATGGAGCCCGTAAAAGGCTTCTCTGCTCCGCGCCTTGCAATATCGGTGATATCCCAGTAGATCGAGTGCTCATATTCCGGTGTTTTATTTGCTTTGCATTTGATTTTAAGCATACATCCCGGCTCAAGTTTATATATATTCCGGTATATAGTATGCGGTGCCGGTATGTATCCGTGTTTGAGATAATCGGCTATGCAGTCATAGTTGATCTGACCTTCAAATCCATCAAAAGCTCTTATTGCAGGTAACTCCGAAGCGAATACAAAGCTTCCGGATACTTCTCCGTAATAAAGAGGCTTCTCTCCTATACGATCACGAACAAGTGTCAGGCTCTCTTCCTCTCTGTCGTATAATGCAAAAGCAAACATACCTTTGCACATCGGGATCGCAGCCCTCAATCCAAAGAACTCAATAGCCTCCAGAAGCACCTCTGTGTCTGAAGTTCCGCGCATTTTCCCGGTATATCCGGCCTTCTTCATGGCCTCAAAAATATAATCTGCATTATATATCTCGCCGTTATAGCTGATCACGTGTCTGCCCGAACGGCTTATCATCGGCTGAGATCCGGTCTCGGTCAGATCGATGATCGACAGTCTCCGATGCCCCAAGACCAAACGCCTGTTATTCGGTTCGATCCAGACACCGGAAGCATCCGGACCCCGATGGACTATCCTGTCCATCATTCTATCTATATTAGACTGTATTTTTTCCTCAAAATCAGAATTCGAAGAAAAAAATCCGACAATACCACACATATTTTTGTGTATTTCCTCTAATAATACGGTCGTTTTTGTATATTATTTCTAGCGTTATGGATATTTTGCAAGCTGGCTTGCATTTTGTTATCAGATTCTTTCAACGCCGTCATTGTGCTGTTTTTAGCTGAAAAATGCCTGTTTTCCCTCAAAAAGTATATCGTGGTTTTACTCTTCTGCCTTTTTCGTCATTTATTCCATATAAGTATGATACCACTCCTGAAATTGGAAGAATGACCAGCATATTTTGGAATAATTGGCTCCTGTAGCCGGGCCTCCGTCACCGTTTGCAAGGTAATCCCGTATCACCTTATGCGTATATTCAGGATCAAACAGTCCCTGCTTAGCCAGGAAATCCTTGTTACTGTAGTCCATAAGCTGTGATTTGAGAGGTCCCCGAAGCCATTTGTCCAGCGGTACACCGAAGCCTTGTTTTGGCCTGTCCAGAAGTTCTCTGGGGATGTAATCATAAGTGATATCCTTGAGAATATGCTTCTTATCCCCTCTGTGATACTTATAGGAATGCGGTATCCTGAACGAATACTCCATCACATCCTTATCCAGGATCGGGCATCTCGCCTCCAGCGAATACTTCATCGACGCCCTGTCTACCTTGCACAGGATATCACCGGGTAGATACGTATCCATATCCAGAAGCATACGTCGTATCTGCCAGTTGGGCACGCCATAATCGGACTCGAACTCATAATCACAGGGAAGCAGTTCTTTATTTGACATCATTTTAAGCGCACACTGCTTATATGTACCATTCACAAACTGCGTTTTTGACTCTGTATGACGATTTTGGGTGATCGCGCGTACTTTTACAGGCAATCTGCCCTCCAATCCGAGCATTCTGCCGAGCCCTTTACCGGTCAGGCCATGTACGAGCGCCCCCATCGGGTCCAGACGCTGAGCCATCCGGACAAGCTCATATACGTTATATCCGCAGAAAAACTCATCTCCACCGTCACCGGACAACGCTACGGTCACCTTGGTCTTAGCCAGAGCACTCACCAGCATGGTCGGGATCTCGGATGAATCCGCAAAAGGCTCATCATAGTATTTCGGTATACTGCGAACCTGCTTAAGCATCTCGGCTTCATCTATATAGTATTCCGTGTGATTTGTCCCCAGATGCTCGGCAACAGCCTTTGCATAAGGAGCTTCATTCCATTTATCCTCATAAAACCCTATGGAAAAGGTCTTAACGGGCTCAGGTGACAATTCCTGAGCTATGGCCGTGATCAATGATGAATCATAACCGCCGCTCAAAAAACTACCAAGCGGTACATCGGAGATCATTCTCATCTCCACTGACTTGCGAAGCAGGTCTTTAAGTCCGGCTTTAGCCTCATCATAACCTTTTACAGGTTCGGCATTCATATTGTGGTATCGCTCTATGATATCCCAGTAATCTTCTTTTTCGATCTGACCGTCTCTGTATCTGAGCCATGAACCGGGCTCGAGTTTATATACATTCTCAAATATCGTGTCCGGAGCATTGATATACTGCTGAACCAGGAATCTGGGGAGTATATCCGATCTAACACGTTCACTGAATCCCGGAAATGCCATAATGGGTTTGAGCTCGGAACCGAAGATGAATCCATCATCGGTCGTCGCATAATACAGGGGTTTCTTGCCGATACGGTCACGAAACAGAATCAGACTCTCAGTCTCCCGGTCATATATGGCTATGGCAAACATTCCATTGAAATGATCAACACAATGCGTTCCCCATTTGAGATACGCAGCTATGATCACCTCGGTATCACAGTTGGATACAAAAGAATAATCGCTCAGTTCCTTCTTCAGCTCGCGATAATTATATATCTCACCGTTGAATACAACGCTGATGCGTCTGTCAGGAGAATGCATGGGCTGATGCCCCGCAACGGACAGATCCAGGATCGAAAGTCTGCGCTGTGCCAGGCCGATGTTATATCCGCCTTTCATCACGTAGATTTCCTGACCGCTGTCATCGGGACCGCGATGATACATCGTATCGTTCATCCCGGTCAGATCATCCAAGGTTATATTCTTTTTACTTATGAATCCGCATATTCCACACATATTATTTATTGCTCCGCATATAGCTGCATGAGCTGCTTCATATAACCATCCAAATTATACTTCCGAGACAACATATCACGCGCCGCATCAGTCATTCGTACACGATCATCTCGATGCTCGTCGGATAATGCTGTTTCCAGTGCTGCCTTCAGTTCGCCCACATCTCCGGGCTTAACCAAAATGCCGGTCTCACCATTTTTTACCAGCATTGATATGCCACCTGTATCACTGGCAACCACCAAACAGCCGGATGCCATAGCCTCCAATATGGAAACAGGCAATCCTTCAAAATATGATGGGAGAGCAAAAACGCTACAGTCAGATAGAGCTCTGATCTTATCCGCTCCGTCCAGCCATCCGGCATATTCCACGTATTCTCCGGCCTTTTCCGCTTCTTCCTTCAGATCACCATCTTCCCATATACCACCCAATACCAGCCTGATATCCGGATATATAACCGAAAGAGCAGATACGGCACTTATTATTTCCGATACTCCTTTGGCTCTGCAAATCCGTCCCAGAAAAAGTATTCTGTGGTTGCTTTCGGTATGACATGAATACTCATATCGATCCATATCTATCGCATTGGGCATAACATGTATATCCGGCTGCACACTCTCTCCTTTATAGGATAAGCCACATATGATATCCCTGTAAGCATCGGAAACCGCTATGATCTCGTCAGCCATATTAAATACACTGATAATATACGCCTGTCTGGCCACACCAGAAGATGCAAACCATCTCTCCAGGTCACCTCCATGCTGGTGGACAATGATTTTTTTTCGATGCTTGTATGCCTGTCGGATAAAAAAAGACTTTCGGAGAAAACTGCTATCGGATGCTACGTGAACATGAACTATATCAGCCCATGAAAGCTCTCTCACAAACCGAATATAAGCGCTGACAGCAACCAGGAGCTTGTAAACCTTGGAGCCCTCCTTCATAGTCCCGATGTAACGAAGTTCTGTCAGATCGTCCAACCCCGCTTCGTAATATGAGTTTACGACTGCAGATATTCCACCATGAACACTCCGGTCAGGACCAACCATCAGTATCTTAGGCTTTTTCCCTGAAACACCAGCCATATCATTCTCCGGTAGATGAACCGGGAGCTGTATCCGCGCACGGATCAAGATAAAATGCCATTACACGGGCTGCCTGTTCATGCACGTCGAAACCGGCTTCCTCCATCTCACGGGCATAGCGCATTCTGTCAGCATCGCGTCTGCTTTCATCCGCCCTCTGTCCCGCAGCGTCTTTGCTGTCTTCATCCGCGAAGATCATTTCTCCGACCATTTTATTCAGCTTCCTGCTCCAGCTCTCCGGTCCCTCGCTGATGGGATACATCTCGGCATTATCCAGGATCATTACATCCGGTGTGATGGTATCGGAGATCAGACATTTACATCCGGATGCCTGCGCTTCCACAACCACACCGGGCAATCCCTCATATATGGAAGGAAAAGCAAAAATATCCATCGCCGAGTAGTATTTCTCGATCTCCGACTGACTGCCGGCAAAAATAACACGGTCATACACGCCCAGCTCACCTGCCAGATGCTCGCATTCATCTCTCAGAGCACCCTCACCGCACAGCAGAAGTTTGATATTGCGATCTTTTCTGCGCATTCCGGCGAAAGCCCTGATCAGGAAGCCCTGATTTTTCTGCGGACTGAATCTGGCCACATTTCCGATCACTATATCATCGGGAGCTATATTATGACGATCGCGTATTATCTCACGTGCACTCGGGTCATATGTAAATCTTGCCGTATCGATTGTATTGGGGATATAGGTGTAGGGAGCTCCGCCGAATGTCTTATCGCCTGCAAGATGGGAGCATGCAAAAAGGAAATCCGCCCTGGCGGGAAGTGATCTGCGTAGGATCCTGACAAGAATGCCCTTCAGACCTCTGTCCACTCCCGCATTTCGCGTATGGGCCACCGTGACCATGGAAAGCTCCGGTTTGGCGGAAGCTTCACGGAAGTGTGCAGCTATAGGCAGGTATATACTTGCGGTACTGGTCATATGCGCCTGTACCACACTGAATGCATGATGTTCTTTGAAGAAAGAGTGCATCGCCCGTCGGTATGCGAAATAGTTATATGCCCTGAATCTGGGCACGGCATATATCTGTCCGCCCAGGGACCTGATCTCATCATCAAAGAACTGCGGCTTGCGATAAGAAGCAGGATCCACACCATCCGAAACAGCACGGGCGTATTCACGCGGATCCATATGGACCAGAAAATCAAACTGAACCTGTGACCTGTCCATATTCCGGTACAGATCCATGATGCGGCTCTCAGCGCCACCCAATCCCAATCCGCCTAAAACATGCAATACACGCACCATAGTTTAATTCTCCGCGGAGCTCAGTATATCACCGACTTTTACCTCTCCGTCATAATCATATCTGTTGATGAGCAGCGATCCGTCCACAGTCCTTACCACGAGTCTGCCGTCAAATATATCTGCGACCTCACCGGGAGCATATCCCGAAAAATCGATCATCTCATCAAAAGGCTGGGCATTCCATATCGTTATCTTCGCACCGTCTATATATGCGTAAGCCCCGGGGAAAGGAGCCGCCACACCTCTGATCAGATTGTATATATCACGAGTACGTCCGTGGAAATCCACGAGTCCGTCCGCCGCCGTACGTTTTGTATACCATGAATCAAAATCCTTGGATTCGGTATTGATATTGACCTGCCCGGATTTATACGCTTCCAGCAGCCTCCTGATCAATCTCTTGGAGACGATCATATTCTTGTACTGCGCGGTACGGATATCGTCACAGGGACCGATCTGGAAACTCTCGGTGGCAAATATATTGGGGGAATCCGCTTTCTCATCATATCGGAAAAGATTCAGGTTGAATCTCGTATCACCGAGAATGATGGACCAGTTCAGGGGCGATCGTCCTCTGCCGAAGGGAAGATAACCCGCATTACCGTGGAATCCGTATACTCCGAACTTGAATCTGTCCAAAACCGAGGCAGGCACCAGACGTTGCCATCCCATGGATATACCTATATCAAAAGTATTTGCTTCCATGAAACTCTGTGTCTTCTCATCGGCGAGGCCGTAGCTGTCGGCCTCATGCACCGGGATTCCGTATTTATCGGTCAGGAAGCTTAGTCCCTTATAACCCGATACCTGATTTTTCTTCGTGACCTCAGGTGATATGGTTATGACCAGATCAACCGGACATATCTCATTCTGTATAAAATCGATTATGTTCTCGGATGTGTCTTTGACACCGAAAACGACAACTCTATAGTGCATTCGTTACCTCTTATCATGCTCCGGTACAGGCGGCCGAAGCGCGGTTTACAGATTCTCCTTATACCAGTCTATGGCCAGAGCTATACCGGCCGCAAAATCATATTCGGGATCATATCCGAGTTTTTCTCGCGCCTTACTGATATCGGCATTCGAATCACGTATATCTCCCTTTCTCGGAGGGCCGAATACGGGCTCGCGCTCTATCTCAAGCGCTTTGCAGAGATCGTAATATATATCCAGCAGATACTCTCTGCCTCCGGCTCCTATATTGTACGCTTCACCGGCTGCATCCGGTCCGGCCAGACATGCACGCAGATTTCCTTCGATGACATTGTCAATATAAGTGAAGTCTCTGGACTGTCTGCCGTCTCCATTGATGGTCGGTGTCTCGCCGGACATCAGCTGCCGTAAAAACTTCGGGATCACAGCCGCATACATACCGTCGGGATTCTGTCTGCGTCCGAACACATTGAAATACCGCAGTCCGTACGTATCCAGACCGTACAGTTCATGATACAGTCTGCCGTATTCCTCATCGGTTTTCTTGGTCAGTGCATAAGGGCTGAGCACACGTCCTTCGTGGCCCTCCCGTTTGGGCAGCTCGGTAGAATCTCCGTATACCGAAGAACTTGACGCATACACGAACTTGCTCACATCATTCTGTCTGGATGCTTCCATCATGTTGATCGTACCGCGTATGTTGATCTCTTCGTACAGAAGAGGCATCTCTATGGATCTGGGTACCGACCCCCATGCCGCCTGATTGAGGACATAATCAGCTCCTTCAGTCATCTTAAGGCATGTATCCAAATCTCTGATATCTCCCTCGGTAAACGAGAAATTCTCTCGCCCCATGATCCCCGACAGATTCTCGATCCGTCCCGTGGAGAGATTATCCAGACATCTGACCCTGTATCCCATATCGACCAGGGCTTCACAAATGTTTGAGCCGATAAAACCGGCGCCTCCCGTTACGAGAAAGACCGAATCGGGATCAAATTTAAGCTCCTTAAAACCCACTTTTACAGCCTCCAATATAAGTATTCGTCATCAGCATATTCGGTCCTGTCAAACATACCCTTTAAGTCCGCCAGAACCTTGACCTTATTGTTCTTATTGAACAGCTCCGATATCTTCGCGCGGTCATATGCTTTGAATACTTCATGAGATACGGCAAATATAACGGCATCCATGTCATGGATCGAAGAGATGTCGGCAAACTCTATACCATACAGCCTCTTTGCTTCATCGGCATCAGCCTCGGGATCCACCACGATAGGGTCAATGCCGTACTCCTTCAGCTCATTATATATATCTATAACCTTTGTATTACGTGTGTCGGGGCAGTTCTCCTTAAATGTGAAGCCCATGATCACCACGCGAGCATCCTTGACGGCAAGTCCCGACTTGATCAGATTCTTGACCAGGCTCTCTGCCACATATTTGCCCATATCATCGTTGATACGTCGCCCCGACAGGATGATCTGGCTGTGATATCCCAGTTGCTCTGCCTTGTATGTCAGATAGTATGGATCCACACCGATACAGTGTCCGCCTACCAGACCGGGCATGAACTTTAAGAAGTTCCATTTCGTGCCCGCTGCCTCAAGCACCTCCTTGGTGTCTATACCCATCTTGTGGAAAATGATCGAGAGCTCGTTCATAAAGGCGATATTGATATCGCGCTGGCTGTTCTCGATGACCTTCGCAGCCTCGGCGACCTTGATCGACTGTGCCCGGTATACTCCGGCCTCAACCACCAGCTCATATACCTTCGCAATGGTGTCAAGTGTATCAGCATCCATGCCGGATACGATCTTGGTAATGGTCTCAAGTCTGTGAACCTTATCACCGGGGTTGATACGCTCGGGCGAATATCCTATCTTGAAATCCACTCCGCACTTAAGACCGGATTCTTTCTCTATGATCGGAACGCATACCTCCTCGGTAACACCGGGATACACGGTTGACTCAAATACCACGACCGAGCCCGGAGTAAGATTCTGTCCGAGTATGCGGCTTGCGCCCTCTACAGGTGTCAGATCGGGAGTATGATCGTCATTTACGGGGGTGGGCACAGCCACGATCAGGAACTTTGCTTCCTTGAGTCTGGCCGGATCCGCCGTAAAGTCCACCTTTGTCTCCCTGATGGCATCATTACCGACTTCACCGGTGGGATCGATGCCCTTCTTATACAGATCGATCTTTGCCGCATTCAGGTCGAAACCTATGACATCGATCTTTTTGGCAAAAGCTACCGCAATGGGCATGCCCACATATCCCAGGCCCACCAGGGCAAGCTTCTCTTTCTTTTCGATTAACTGCTCATAAAGTCCCATAATATCTCTCCGTTTCTATATTGAATTAATTAAGCTGCATTGCTTTGCATATCTCCGCATTAACCCTATTTACATCAAATCTGTCTTCAACCATCTGACGTCCCTTACGTCCCATGGTCTCGATCACATCGGGATTTTCGACGAAATACTTCATCTTCTCATATATTGAGTTCACATCCTTAACAGGAACAAGGAAGCCATTTTCTCCGTCGACCACGGTCTCTCTGCAACCGGGGGCATCTGTGGTGATCACGGCACGTCCGCAGGCCATCGCTTCCAGATTGGTCTTCGGTGTACCCTCTCTGTATGCGGGAAGGATATACACGCTCGACTGCCCGATATAAGGTCTGACATCTTCCTGTTCTCCAAAGTATTCGATCACGCCGTCGCTGATATAAGGCTCCAGATCTTCGGGTTTAAGCGCCGACGGGTTGGTATCATACGGCCCTACCAGCAGACATCTGACATTCGGATACTCTGCTTTGATCCGTCTGCAAGCCTCAAGATATTCATATATACCCTTTACGGCGATCAGCCTGCATATGCAAAGGAAAGCAGGAGTCCCGGGCAGCGGCATCATCGTAAACTTCTCTGTGTTCACACCGGAGCCGTTGATCATTGCGATCTTCTGATTTCTGATTATCCCGTTTTCACGGAATATCCTTAAATCATCGTCGTTCTGGAAAAAGACCAACGGGCACTTTTTCATTCCGATCCGGTACAGAGCGGTCATGACCACCCGTATCAGCCGGGACTTGATGTCGTTATTGATGAATACGGCACCCATACCGGCTATCAAAGGATAGCAATCGGAGATTCCCGCTTTACGCGCTGCCATGGAACCATAGATAACGGTTTTGGCCTGATAGGTAAATATCTTATCGGGCCTGATCCGTTTAAGTTTTTCCGTGATCGAATCCATGGTTTTCTTATCCTGCAAAGGATTTAAGCCATTCCGTCGAACCGGGATCTGCTCATATGTGATACCCTTATCACGAAATGTAGCGGCCCACTTGGATTCTTCTTCATTGCCGAACGCATATACCGAGTATCCCCTGCGTATAAACTCCAGCATCATATCCATCCTGAACCAGAACAGGGACGGAGTATGGCTCGACATGACCACTATCGTTTTATTATCGGTTACCGGTTCCACCCTCAACTACTCCTTCGCTTCTCGCTACCGAGAATATCGTACCGATGAAACATCTGACGTCAAAGCGGAAGCTCAGTTTACTTACATATTCTCCGTCCAGTCGTGCCTTATCGGGGATCTCAAGTTCATCCCTTCCATTGATCTGAGCCCATCCGGTAAGTCCGGGCTTCACGTCATTTGCTCCGTATTTATCTCTCTCAGCGACCAGCACATCCTGATTCCACAACGCGGGTCTGGGACCTATCACGGACATTTTGCCGATAAAGATATCCCATATCTGAGGCAGCTCATCAATGCTGTGGAGTCTCATAAATCTGCCCACACGTGTGATGTACTGCTCGGGATTATCCAGCATATGCGTAGGCACTTCATGCGGCGTACACATTTTCATTGATCTGAATTTGTGGAGCTTAAAATATGTCTTGTCCCTGCCTATCCTCTTTTGCGAGAAAATAACGGGACCGGGATCATCGATCTTGATAGCGATCACAAATCCCAGGAACACCGGGGACAAAATGATCAAACCCAGCCCGGACAGGATAATATCGATCAAACGCTTGATACATTTCTCATAGAACCCCGGGGTATAGTCTGAATCGCCTACAGCTTCCAGATGTCCGCACAGCCCGTCGGCATTTACCGGATCCGAGCTGTTCTCTACGAACACTACCCTTTTACCTGTCATGGGATTATCGCAGGGATTCATATATTAACTCCTGTACGTATAGGTAGGTACTATAGCCTTGACCAGAGGTCTGATATCCTGATCCTCGACCTCACTCGATTCCCGCAGTTGCCTGAGTTCCTCGAAGAAGGTCTCGTCGTTGATCTCCAGAGGTCTGCCGATATGGATCATCGAATTCGCAGTCTCCTGCATGCCCTCTTCATCCATCAGCATCTCCTCATAGAGCTTTTCACCCGGCCGCAATCCGGTGAACTTGATCTGTATCTCATCATAAGGTTTATATCCCGAGAGCCTGATCAGATTCTCGGCCAGTTCCAGTATCTTGACCGGCTCCCCCATATCGAGCACGAATATCTCTCCCCCTCGCGCATATGCACCTGCCTGAAGCACAAGCGATACGGCCTCAGGGATGGTCATGAAGTATCTGATGATATCCGGATGGGTCACGGTAACCGGTCCGCCCTCGGCTATCTGCTTACGGAAAAGCGGGATGACCGAACCGTTGGAGCCCAGCACGTTGCCGAAACGCACAGCCACAAACTCCGTGTCATATTTGGTATTGAAAGTCTGTATGATCATCTCACAGATACGCTTGGAGGCCCCCATTATATTGGTCGGATTCACCGCTTTGTCCGTGCTGATCATTACGAATCTTCGCGCTCCGCTCATAGCGGCTGCCTGAGCCACATTGAACGTGCCGAATACGTTATTCTTGATCGCTTCTCCCGGGCTGTCCTCCATCAACGGTACATGCTTATGTGCTGCGGCATGATATACGATCGAAGGATGATACTTATCGAATATCCAGTTCATACGGTTCGCATTTCGTATGCTGGCTATGAGCACGACCATATCAAGCTCCGGATGATTGAGCATCAGCTCCTGCTGGATCTCGTATACACTGTTCTCGTATATATCCACCATGACCAGACGAGCCGGCTTGTGAGTGGCTATCTGTCTGCACAGCTCCGATCCTATGGATCCGCCGGCTCCGGTGACGAGTACCACCTGATTCTGAACATATCCGAGTATCGAATCCAGATCTATCTCCACGGGATCGCGTCCGAGCAGATCCTCGATCTCTATATCGCGCAGCTTGGAGACCGATACATCTCCGTTCACTATCTGGTACATGCCGGGCAGGGACTGGATCTTACACTCCGTCTCCTTGCATATCTCGAGTATCTCTCTCAGCTGGCTTCTGGAAATGGAAGGAACCGCTACGATGATCTCGTCGATATCGTATGTGTCGGCGCATTCAAGTATCTTGTCGCGACCGCCTACAACACGGATACCCTGGATATACTTGCCCCATTTTCCTTTGTCATCATCTATGATGCACTTGATCTTCATCGTGGAGAAATTGGAATTGATGATCTCCTTGATGATCACATTTGCGGCCTCACCTGCACCGACCACCATAACGGCTATGTCATTCTTGCTGTTATTCTTCCTGTGCTTCAGATTACGCAGGAAACGATATGAGAAACGGCTGACGAACATGAACGCTATCAGCACGAAAACATACAGGAAATAATAGCTCTTCGGAACTGCCTGACTGCCTACCCTGAAGAACTGGAGACCTATCAGATTCACAACACCCGAAAGGAAACAGGATATCACTATGGACTGCAGCTCAGCCTCTCCGGCATAAGCCCACAGCGAACTGTAGAGCCTGAATATGTAGAACAGGAGAAGCGTGATCAGAACATTGAGCGGAAGAAAACGCTCTATGGGGGTTCTGAACTGATCCGGGATCACGCCGTAGCTGAACTCGAATCTGATCAGAATGGCCAGAACCGAAGACGCAACAATGCTGATGATATCATATATCACCAGCGCTGTCCGTCTGTATAATATCTTGAAATTAAAGGGTTTCATCAGCCTTTTGTCCGTATCTGTACAGAGCCATCGGAACTACCAGTATCAGCATGATCAATCCGAAGGGATTGCATGGATGCGATATCCACTCCGTAAGCCCGCAAACTGCATAAGCAACAGACACTGCCAGTACTATTCCGGCGGAAGGATCTCTCCTTCTCAGACGCAGGAATACCATAAGTGCCTGAACACAGGTGCAAACGCACCAGATTGTAAACATTATCCCTATAATGATACCACCGTCAAAGGCCACCTGCAAATAATTGTTATGGGCATGCATGGCTATCTCACCATTGGGAAGTACAGCCCCCATTTCATCATGTCCTTCGGGTGTGAGCTGCTCGAAATACGACCTGAAGATCTCCATTCTGCCGTTTGATATGTCACGGTTATGCTCCTCTTCTACTCTCCATATCTCAAATACCCAGTCCTGTGTCTCGGTATCATAGAACCAATAATCCTCATCCCACCATTCTTCGGGAGTTTCCTCGTCCAGAGACCATTCACGCGGAGGTACGAAACCGTCACCCTTTTTAAGCAAGGCAGACGCCTGTTCTCCTGTGAGCATGATTCCGGGTGCCGCTATCCCAACAGATTCGTCACCGGGCATAGCTGCCGGGCCGGGCTTCTCTTCGCTGCTTAAGTCATACAGCTCTGTCCAATCAATATATACATCGGTCCTCCTGCCGTATATCGTATATCTGTCCAAACGGATCCGGTCTTCGTTCATTCCGAACATCTTGCTGCAGAAAGCCTTGGTCAGTCTGCTGAAAGTAATATAATCCTCACTGCCCCAGTCCGCACTCACCAATACATTCTGCGGATACACTTCTATCTCCATGATCCTCGGCTCACCGATGACTGCGGGAAGTATTCTCTGTGCGGTAAATACCGGAGGGAGAAATACCGCAGTTGAAGCAATCACAAGTCCGGCCAGTGCAAGCATGGATCCGATACGACCGAAGCGGCCTGCTTTGAACGAATATGCAACCCACAAAACAATCCCCATGGCTACCACTCCTATCATAGCCGTTCTGGACATCGTAAACAGCATGTATACCGTTACGACTCCGAGTATGCACATTTCGCCCGTGCATTTGCTCCAGGTACGCACGCGGTTATACTTCGCAAACAGCTTGACCAGCGCCGCACACATCACCAGCGCCATGTATTCGGCCGTCACAGTCACGGTATGGAAAACAAGAGGATATCTGACATACACGGCGGAGGTATAGGGTCTGTGCATCAGACAGAAGATCACGCATCCCGCGAAATGGAACAGGATACCGTTCAGTATATTGGTCAACATCCGGTCACGGTTCTCCCAGAACAGGAATCTGAAAGCGTATACTCCGGCAATGACTGTCATCAGGATGGGCCAGTACTCGAGATGTCTCCTGATTATCATGCCTGTCGCCAGGGCTATGGATATGACCGTATAAGGCCAGCTGATGATCTTCAACGGGTTATGCTTATCCCTGACGGTTGTCACCAGACACCTGATGAAATGAGCCGCCAGAATGAGCAAAACGGGCATGAGCCTGCATGTCCACATCATAGCCTCGACATGATATTCATCTACCATATCCGGCAGGTTATGCACATAATACAGTCTCGCAGCGACTATTCCGCCAACCAGCATCACCGCATTGTACCAGTTGATCAGCTCGGTGAATGTAAATGTCACTATCACACCCAGGCCCAGAAAGAATGCCATCTTTCTCCATGCTATATCATGGAATACCTCATACAGGGAATTCATATACTCAACACAGGCCCACAATGCCAGTGCTATGCACAGAGACTGGAGTATATCTCTCACCCGGACTGCCGCGGCTGTCGGGGAGGTACTCTGCATCCGTCCGGCCTGACTGCCCGGTACTGCAGCTTCCGCATCCGTCCCATACTCGCGATTGACCGCATACAGAAGCAGTCCGGCGATGATCAGCACGCCGAGTATCATGACCACTATATCCGATATATATATGCTGAAAATATGCAGCGGTCCTATGTATATGATCGCTACTGCGGCAGCGGCTACGATCAGCGGATTACAGATGATCCTGAGGATCCACTGGATCGTGCACAGGGTATTCAGAGGTGCGCATTTCTCCTCGAGTTTGTTAAGCACAAACGTCATAAGTACGGCAAAAGCCGCCACAACAGCTATCCAAATGAGCGAATGTATCTTCCTTAGAGGCTGGGTATAGGTATAACGTGTCATCACATTATAGGCTTCCTTATTCTCGGCGCCGTACTGCATCAGACCGTTATTGGCTGCACCGGAGTTACCGGTCATCTCAAACAGAACCTCAAAATCTGTCGTGATCCCTTCCAGCGTATAGAAATATCCCTCGCCCACTTCTGTATCCAGGTTGATGTAGACATCAGCGTATCCTCCCCCGCTGCCGGCAGTATATGTCCTGTCATCCACGCGCTTCAGATTACCGGTGGAGACCGTGACCTCTCTGAGCAGCTGGGCATTAGCCTGCTTAAACACTCTCATGGTCAGCTGATCGTCATAATAGTCTCCCTGTATATAGACACCTATCGATGAGATATGATCATACTCTGCAGTAAACTGCTGCAGAGCGCTCATCTCTCCTCCTACGGTGACCGCGCCGGCCGCATGTTCTTTGCCTGCGGTCGTTATGTCTTCATGGAATAATCGGAGCGGGAATATGCTGATGATAAGCAGAGCCGCTATGAAGTATATGGCATATTTGATCGCCTGAGCCCGGGTTATGATCTTTCTCATGATAGAAAATTACCTTTCTGTGCTATGTGTCGTAATTCCGTATATCAGATACGGCAGAATAAACCACCAGAATACCGTATATCTCGGCAGAAAAGTGGGCCCCAGCAAAAGCGTAGCCCAAATGCTCAACGGCAGCAGATATGCGATCAGGCACATATGATCACGCCTGTAAACAAATACCGCCATCCCGAAAGCATAAACCCAAAATAATGCACCCATGGAAAAGAGGCGTGCGATGACGGGTATCCTCTGGATATCATCATCCAGGGACAGCCACCTGTAGAATCTGTCTATGAAGGGGATCAGGCTGTGTCTGACTCCGGGATACTCCACCTCATATCCGAAGTATGAGCTCTCCGTGTATGTATATGTAAATGTCTGATGGCCTTCATATACGTTAACTATGGCATAAGGATAATAATATCCGTAACTGGTATCCAGCCAAGCATTTATATAGCTGAGCGGATGTCTAATAAACAGCTCGATCCACAGTCTCCTGTATCTGTCCGGATCCTGCTCATATACGGCATTATTGAAACCGATCTTCACGGGATCCGAGAGCTCCGGTGTATAGTGCGTAAGCGTCGTCTCCGGAAGTATCTCATACAATGTCTCAAGCTCCTCCGGGCTCATCTCATCCGAATATACGCTCCAGGTCCTGGCAAGCTGCTGGATAGGCACTGTCAGTATCTCCTGATGCTCCGAGTCATCCGCTCCGAATGCATAAGCAAGCGCCGAGCTGATGATCAGATATACACACAGAAGTCCCGCCATGCATACTGCGGGAGTGATACGACGAAGCACAGGTCCGGCAGTGACCGCAGCGAGATATGAGCCTGCCGCACAGGCATAAATGATATATGCATATACCGCATTATGACGCATCAGCATCATAACGAGAAGCGATATGGCCAGGCATATCAGATCGGCGATCGGTATGTGCCGCGAAGACAGTACACGCACCGTCAGAACTACCGACAGAAGTATCGCTGCCGCGCAGAGAGTGTCCTTGACCGAGCACAGCGCGAACATGACCACCGTAGGGAAAAGCCCGTACCACACCATAGCGAAAACCCTGTATCCCCGGCGTCCGATCTGAGAGATCACCCACGCAAAAACAAAGGACAGCAGGATCATCTGCACCAGGATAAACGCCGCTATCCCCACATTAGCATCACCGAAAAACACTTCTCCGGCCCGGACACTCCCCCCCAGCAGGAGGGTATGCATAAGCGGATGATGCGTTGTGAACTGTCTGGTAGCTACAGAGGTATACTCATCTACCGCATCATATACGAAAAAGCCGGGATACTCAGCGAGGAACACCGGCAGCCAGCATGCAAATATGATCAGCCAATCACGTATCAATCCCGGTCGGGACAACGATATACTCTCGGACTGTGGCTTCTCATCAATAATCGTACCGGAGGTGTGTGTGAGAAAAGCATACACGACGATCAGGGCGATCGCAAAAGATATGATCCCGGTCACCCATAAAACCGGATCGTTCACGGTAAGCGCACCATAACGGGCAGCCCCTGCCCCGATAAACATGGCAAATGCAAACGCCCCGGCATAAATGACCGATATTACGGCTGCGCGTTTATTCGGCTTGATCACTGATGCTACCGGCTTCACGCCCCACGACCTCCCTGACTACATACTGGGGAGTCTCATTCACGGACATATAGGTACGTCCCACATATTCGCCCACCAGCCCGAGCATGACCATGAGCATGCCGCCTATGAACAGAACTACACAGATCAGGGTCGGGTAGCCCATCGGAGCTCCCGAATTCTGAAATTTGCGGACTATGGTATAGATCATATATATCACGCCCAGAAAAGCGCTGAACAGTCCGACCATGGTGGAAATGCGCAGAGGCTTGACCGAGAATGCGGTAAAGCCGTTCATCCACAGCCCTATGAGCTTGGAAAAAGTATATCCCGAACTGCCGGAAGTACGCTGCCTGTGGTCAACATCCACATTCGTGATCCTGTTCGTGGATCTGAGTACCAGACCCATTACGTAGGGATATGAATTCCTGTAACGGAGCATCTCATCGATCACGAAACGACGAGCGGCATAGTAGCTGGACAGATACAGTTCCTTCGGCTTGCCCAGCATCACGCGAGTCATGAAATCATTAAGCCTGCTGCCGAGATTTCTGAAGCCCGAATGTTGCTTATGATCATATCTTGCATACACAACATCGGACCCTGCCTCTATAGCATCCAGCAAACGGCCTACCTGGTCAGCCGGTGTCTGTCCGTCATCGTCCAGACTGACAACTATATCTCCACGGGTCAGCTCGTAGCCGGCCATGAGTGCGGCATGCTGTCCGAAGTTCCTGGCCAGATTGATACCCGTGATCCTCTTATCGCCCTCTGCAAGCCGTCGGATCACCTCGAAGGTATCATCGGGTGATGAATCATTCACAAGTACTATCTCATAGTCATAATCACTCATTCCCGACATGGTGGTACGTATCTCATCTACCACTCCGGTGATCGTATATGCGGATCTGTAACACGGTATAACGAAACTGATCAGCTTCATAACTCTATCTCCATATACATCAGGTCCCGATGTTCAATAAAATCCTTCTCGATCCGGGCAGGCTTAAATCCGGCCTGCTCATAGCTCCTGAGGGCAGGTATATTATCTGTCAGTACTCGCAAATAAAACATCCTGATCCCCATATCTCGCGCATATGCAACAGCCCAGTTCACGATTCTGTTACCGTATCCTTTTCCCAGAGCATCGTCTTCTCCTATGAAGATGCCATACTCCGCCGTGCGCTCATCCATATCGATATCGCGGATATATACACTACCTATAGGCCGCTCACCTCCGCCGGCATGTTCCATTATGATGAACTGCCTGACCAGACCGTTTTCGACCTTTTCATGCATCCAGTGCACATGATCCTCATGAGTGATAGGCTCACGCACGAGAAAATTATTCATGATCCTGGGTTTATTGCGCCACTTAACGATCAGATCCGTATCATCCATAGTGATCGGTCTGACTGAAAGCTTGTCATCTACTGTGTATTCCATAGATTGAATTATACCATTATTACGCTTTATTGACATCTTTTTACGCATTTGGACCGCAGAACGGAGTAATTTATGTTAACTATTTCTGTCTTCTGCCGATATATATTACAGAAGCGATGACACAGACCGAAGGATCGGTCAACCAAACTTATCAACACTGTTAATAAGTAAAGAGCCATGGACGGCCGGGAGGTAGCATTGCAGTATACGGGAATGACACGCTCAGAAAAGTAACGGGAGTAGTCGAAACCGACAGAATGGGGCGCGATTCCGGAGGCGGAGGAGCAGCATACCAGCAGAACAGAAAAAAGAAAGGAGACGGTTTCGCAGGGGTCTTCGAAAATGAGCGAAGGAAAAACGAAGAGCCCAGAGACATAGCCATAAAAAGCACCGGTTACGGAGCAAACGGCATGCCTCAGTCGATATGCATCAGAATGAAAGACTATACTTATCAAAGCTAAAAACGGCGGAAGCGGATGCTCCGTCGTTTTTACTTTACCGGGTTCACCTCATACACTCCATATACACTCTCGATATCATTGATCCGGTCAATGCTCACCGCGATCTCTCTGTCGGCATAATAGTCGCTGACCCAATCCATATCATATTCATCCGAACAAATGATAAACACATTGTCGTTATTAAGTATCGCATCCGCCACTCCGCTCACACCGTAATGGGTGAGTTTTTCCCTGTAAAGAGGACTGTTTGCAATCCATCCGCCCATCAGATCCCTGTTCTTTATGGAATTATCCACATCCTCGAACATTTTCTCATTAAAAGAATCACCGTCGATTATCGTACTGTATACATCCTCGAAATAGAACGAATCGGGATGGGCCGAACAATACTCCGCTATAGCCCGGTCGAATCTGTTTATCTGCTCCTGCGCCTCTACATGCGCCCTGACACGTCGTACGCTTACAGGCAGCATGACAAGCCCGCCTGCCATGAGGACTATGATGGTGATCATGCGCAGATACCTGCCTTCTTTAAGCCGGCCGTTAAACTCCGTGATGATCATCGCAAAAAGTATGATAATCTCTATGATATATAACGAATGCACTATCCTGTCGGGCTCCCTCCGACCGCATACGATATATATCCACGATACGCTGCGCATAACGATCAGTCCGCCCACTCTGACGATCAATATCATCGCTTTATGCCTGGGCGTCCTGTCCTTATCGGAGCTCACCGCTATGATCAGCATCGTATACAGGAACAGCGTGAGCAGCTCATAGATGCCGTCCTTGAAATGCGTGAGCCGGTACACATACTCCCTTATACCGCCCGGCAGTCTCGATATGAAGGTTTCGCCCCTGAGAGATGCGGCATAAGCAGCCACCTGTCCCAGCACGGCACCGTCTATCCGTTCGTCCAGCGCATAGTCATAGTTTTGAAGCAATGCCACATCAGCAGCGGTTAAGTCTATCGAATCATAGAACTCCATATGTTCTTCATAATTCGGAATATACTGATAATCATAGAGTTCGGTCCTGTTGTCGAACTCCATCAGGAAGACCTTCCACTCCCCCGATGAGTATGAGAAAGCGTTGATCGCAAATGATACGATCATCCCGACAGCAATGATCAGAACGGTACCCACATATCCTGCAGCGACATCTCTGTCAAAAGGATGTTTCTCACGGCTCCATCTGGCTATACCCGTGACAGCAATGTAAGGCAGCATGAGCAGAAGCATCTCCGTCCTGATCTGAAATGCGAGGATCACCAGTAAAGCAGGCAGTATAGCGCTTAATATAAATTCCCCGCCGGACCGGCCTGTCGGTATCGTGTAGAAATACAAAGCCGCCGTTGCGGACAGGATAGCTACGGTGATGGTGTACTGTGCCATCACGATATGCGGCAGCAGTACTCCCATGGCAAACAGAAAAACCACGATAGCCACACGTATCTTCGCGGAGCTTCCCGGGGAAATACGCACCGTACGATAAGCAAGGAGCAGGATGCACATATAATGGCATCCGCAGAGAAACAGGCCATACCAGGGCAGATGCGGTGCAACACGATAGAAAAATGCCAAAAGACAGCCGATAGGGCTGAGCATCTGTATATTGAGTCCGTTCGGGGTACCGGTGTATGCACCTGACAGTATGTCCTTCATCAGGACATCATCATTGAACTCGTAATAATGATCAAAAGCAATACTGATCACCGCGATAAGTATCACGGTGACGATGACTGCGATGGATATGTCGCCGATGCGGCTGCGTCTGTCAGTGGGATTCATAGAATGATGATACCTGATCACAGATATAGGTCACCTCATCTGCAGTCAGTCTGTAGTACATCGGGAGCCGCAGAAGTCTCTCGCTCTCTGCGGTCGTGTATCTGTCCTCTCCGTGGAAACGGCCGTATTTAATTCCGGCCGGAGCGGTATGCAGCGGTATATAGTGGAATACCGACAGGATATCACGCTCCTTGAGATAATCTATGAGAGCGCATCTCTCGGTGATATCTTTCGTCTTGATATAAAACATATGAGCATTATGAACGCAGTCTTCGGGCACGAAAGGCAGACTGATACGTCCGGCCTCCGCAAGCGGAGTCAGGAGCTCCCTGTACTGATCCCATCTGGCACGCCGGATGTCATTGATCTCATCAGCCATCTCGAGCTGCGCATACAGATAAGCTGCATTCATATCGCTCGGCAGATAGGATGACCCGTAATCCTGCCATCTGTACTTATCTATCTGCCCTCTGTAGTACTTGCTGCGGTCAGTGCCCTTTTCCCTGAATATCTCCGCGCGCTCTATATATCTCTCATCCTGTATGAGCAGGGCACCGCCCTCACCCATGCTGTAATTCTTGGTCTCATGGAAGCTGTAGCAGCCGAAATCTCCTATCGCGCCGAGAGCACGTCCCTTGTAAGTAGACATGATACCCTGAGCCGCATCCTCCACGACCGCCAGACCGTGACGGCGGGCTATATCCATGATGGTATCCATCTCACAGCCCACACCCGCATAATGCACGGGCAGGATAGCCCTCGTCCTGTCGGTGATCGCATCCTCTATCAGATTCTCATCGATATTCATCGTATCGGGGCGGATATCCACGAACACAGCGGTCGCTCCGCGCAGCACAAATGCATCTGCCGTCGATACGAACGTATATGAAGGCAGGATGACTTCATCACCCTCCTTTATATCCAGCAGAAGCGCGGCCAGCTCGGTCGCATGCGTACATGAAGTGGTAAGCAGTGCTTTGGCCGTACCTGTACGCTGCTCTATCCACTCCGAGCACTTATGTGTAAAAGGTCCGTCGCCGCAGATCTTCTGATTGTCCACGGCTTCCCTGATATATTCGATTTCTTTGCCCGTAAAAGGCGGTACATTAAAATTGATCATAAGCAGATTATAACACCCCGTCAGCCGGTGTGCTTATTTACGCTCCTTTTCTTTATAATTCCGGCCACACCGGACCGGATCCACTCATATGCGCATCCCACGATCAGTACTGTCAGCGCACCTGCAATCGTCACAGGCGCAAAAATCATACTTCCCCTCACCCGATCGGCAAAAAACCAGCCGGGCCACAGTCCTCTGATGAGCGGATGCTCATGTACCAGGTAAGCTCCGAGCAGGAGTGGCGATATAAACAGCACTATACGCGAAAACAGTCCGTCTTCGATTCTGATATGCCTGAATATACAGAACAGAGAGATGCTGGCAAACATCGTCAGGAAATAATTGCAGGTATAGGGCATCTCCGAATACCTGACCAGACCTTCCACGCCCCCCGCAGCTATCCTGCCCGTGATAAAGCTCATCGCAAACATGCCTGCACAGCTGAGTATATATGTGATGACTGGAACGACCTTCTTATCCAGAAATTCCGCTCCGTAGAGCTTGATATATCTGGCTACCAGGAACATGGTGACCATCCACAGCGGATCATATCCGAATCTGTCGGTCGGAAGAACCACCGGAAGTATGGTCTTTTCCGCGGATTCAAAGAAAACCATGCACAGGATCAGCCACCTGAGGTTCGTTTTGCTCATTTTCTCAGCTCCCGCAGACAGAAGCGGCGAAAGCGCATAGAGGATGATGTACGAACTCATGAACCACCAGCACTCCGAACCTATAGGGAAGCACCAGTTCAGGATGTCATATCTGTCGATACCGGCCACACTCACTGCCCCGGTCAGAACCGCGATAAGCGGGATCGTCAGCGAGTAAAACAGACACTGGAGTATCAGCTCCACGATCCTGGATGCCCTCCATTTCTCAGGCTTCAGGAAATAGCCGGACAGCATGATAAAGCAGCTCATTCCCGGGAGGCAGATGGCTTCGAGCCCCCATGCCGCTGCATTGGGCACGGTCATGGCCGCAGCACCCTCATGCCAGGGTGTAAGCATCCCGCCGTGGCTCATATAATGCAGTACCGTGATCATCACCATCGACACGATACGCAGCAATTCGTAATTAGTTTCCCTTTTACTCTTCATAACTATAAATATATACCGAGCAGAGGTCGTTTGTATACGTCTGAACGTATCCCTCGTCACGGATATAGGCAGTCAGATCGGCCAGTTTACGGTCGGATGCGAACTTCTCGCGGTCGATCCCGTAGTAATCTATCACCTCATCGTCCCCGTCCATCCACGCCGCTACCTCAAGTGATACTATGATGACCGGGTGGTGCACATATTTCAGATCGCGCTCCCATTCATAATAGTTGTAGCTGCGCAGATCGGGCCAGAAAGTAGACAGGGCGGGAGGCATATCAAGCAGATATCCGAGCCCCGGAAGCTCATCATATGCAAGCAGCGTATCACCTTCCGAGCGTGCACCGTCCATATAGTCCATAAGTCCCTGAAGAGCTGCGGCATTTGCCGAAGTCGTATGCATATGATCGACTATCCTGTGGCCGGTTATGACTGCATCTCTGGGTTCTCCCCATACTCCGTCACCAAATGCGAACTCAGAATGGAAGCCCACGCTCTGGATCAAAGTGCAGACCATGAGGACTGCAAGAAGTGCAGTCGCGGCGGCTTCGAGGGCCCGCACGACGGTTCCGACGGCATCGCCTGTGCCGGTTCCGGTGCCGGCTCCTGTATCCGGGGTCACGCCGGCTTCAGCGGTGCGCAGATACCCGACTCCCCTGTATATCAGCCAGCCGGTATATGGTGCGACAACAAACATATTGTTCATGACCGGATAGAGCCCGTTGTTGGATCCGATACAGGTCACATAGATGACTATAAGCACTATGACCGAAAGCACATCAACCGTCGTGAATGCCATCACGAGCGCGGCGATCGTCACCATGCACAGCAGTACGACCGTCAGGAAGTATACACTGCCGTATTCATAGTATCTGAAGAAAAACATCCCCTGCCCGTAACAGATGCGGAGGATCGCACCGAATACGAAAACCATCGAGGCTGTCCGTATCGCCCACCGGATCTTTTTGCCGGACGAGTCTCCACGCCGTATCAGACGCCCGGTCAGATAATATACGACAGCGCATATCACGAATCCGGCCAGCCACATCAGTATCCACTTACCGGCATAGAGGTAATCCTCAAACATACCGCCTATCATTGATACGGGCTTATAATCCACCGCTGTATCGGTCATGGCGAACATGTTTCGTATCATGTCGGTATAAGCTGCCGGCGAGTACCTGACCGCCACCCATATCCACATGCACAGCGCACCTGCGAGGAATCCGGCTATGCACCTGACCGTAGACAGGGCGACCACAGCGAGTTTTCTCCGGTTACGTACACCGTCATACCACACGGCGAGTATCAGAGCACACTCTGTCACGTTCGGCAGTCTGACGAACACATTTACACCCAGGATGACACCGGCCGCCAGCAGACATCTGTCATCCTCTCTCATCAGTCCCGTATATACGAGCAGCGCCGCGAGTGTGAAAAGCAGATAAGTCAGATAATTGTAGAGCAGAACCGACGGGCATGAGCAGAGTCCCAGCGCCAGCAGCTCCGATACAAACAGGATATGTACATTGATGTATGAACGCAGAGAGAGATAAGCAGATACGGCGATCAGACCGACTATCAGGGATGTATATATGTTCATCCCGAGAAAGCACGATGCACCGGGCAGGCACATCAGCAGGTGCCCCACAGCATTGGCTAGAAATGTGGCAATGATCCACGTCCCGGACATGTCATTGAAGAATCTGAAATTAGCGAGCGAATACGTCGGATCGACGGGACTGACTCCCTGATCCGCGCCAATGAGCGGATAGATTATGAGAATGATGATGTAGAGGATCTCGGGAAAAAGCCGAAAACCTTTTGTCAGGGTATCTCCCTTATGATTCATGCTCATCCGAAGTCTCAGTATTTTCCGTGTCCCCGGATATCTCCGGCGTGTCGGCCGGGACATCGGGTTTCCTGTGTCTGAAAACAATCAGCTTGCTCAGAACATAGTTGCTCACGATCACTACGAACTGCGCGATCAGCTTAACGACTAGACTGCCGATCTCCGAATCAAATCCGAGTTTGTCACAGCCGACCCATATGATCACGTCCTCAAGCAGCAGTGTGAAGAGCCTGGCCAGTATGAACGATACGAATTCCTTGCCGAATGCCTTCGCCGAGCCGGCCTTGCTCCTGAAAACAAAAAGCTTATTCGTGAAAAACGTGAATATGACGAGGATGATCCAGTCTACGGTATTCGCCGGGACCTCGCTCATGCCGAGCCTGCTGGTAAATACCCAGAACAGCAGCACACTCAGTACGAAAGCCACGCCGCCCCAGAACAGATAGCTTATGACCTCGCGGTGTTTCTTATACAGTTCCCATATCTTCTTCATGCCTTTTACCTTTCGATGCTTACGTGCCCATCCTCAACTCTGTATACCATATCACACTTCTCTATGGTCTGCAGACGGTGGGCTATGATAATGAGCGTCTTACGCCCGTGCAGTCTGTTGATGGATTCCATGATCGCTGTCTCTGTCTCGTTGTCGAGAGCGGAAGTCGCTTCATCGAGCACCAGTACCTCGGGATCCTCAAACAGCGCTCTCGCGATACCTATACGCTGGCGCTGACCGCCCGACAGTCGTATGCCGCGTTCGCCTATGCCCGTATCGAGGCCCTCCGGAAGACTGCGTACATATTCATCCAGCTGTGCCTCCTTCAGGGCTGCCCATACTTTCTCATCATCTATCTCATCATCGGGGATTCCGAACGCCACATTTTTGCGGATGCTCGTATCCAGCATGAAAATAGTCTGCGGAATATACCCGATGTTCTTGAGCCACTCACGATAATGTTCGCGTACATTCACTCCATCGGCCAGGATCTGCCCCGACTCCGTATCAAGCAGGCCGAGCATGATATTCACGATAGTGGTCTTGCCGGCCCCGGAGGTTCCGACTATGCCCACCGACTTGCCCACGGGGATCGTCAAATCGGCATGATCAAATACATACATATCGCTGTCCGGATAATGATATACGATATCCTTCAGCTCTATGGATGTACGGACCGGCAGTTTCTCGACATTTTCCACACGGACATAGGTCTCGGCATCATAATCCACATTTTCATCATGGATCTCGGTCTGCAGATCGTCGGTCACTCCCATGAAGAAAGGTTCAAAATACGATATCGCGGTCTGGTAGTTGTTGATACGGTTCGCACTGGGCAGAAGTCTCATCGCAGCCACACCGAATGCGGCGATCTGGCTCAGCATCGTGGTAACCGGTGCTCCGGATATCAGCTGTATCATCATATATGATACAAGACCGGCCACACACACGGTCTCTATCAGCAGACGCGGAGTCGCATTATAGAGGTTGTATTTCTGTACCGCATTCACATATCCCTCTCCGCACTTGGCGTACTCGTTGATAAAGTAGGGCTCACGGTTCGCGATCTTGATCTCTTTGATACCGGTCACCGACTGGTCGATCCATTTGAACAGCCCGCTGTAGTAGTCCTGATTATCCTCGCCCGCCTTGCGCATGATCGGCTTGAGGATATACTTGACCGCCACGAGCACCAGTACCAGCAATGCCGTGATAGATACGACCATGCCGGCATCCATGTACAGCAGCACGATAACGAGACACGCAAAAACAATATACTCACTGAACAACTGCAGGACGCTTAAGATCAGTCCGTACATATTATTCACATCCGATGTGATACTGCGCTGAATGACTGCGGTATCGGCACCCAGATAGTACTCATACGGTCTCTGCATGAAGTTGATCATCATGCGCCTCGACGTGGCGAACTGATTGGTGTATACGAATCTGAGCTCGACCTTGGTCAGGAAAAAGAGAAAGACATTCTTGATCACGAACGCAAATATCAGACCTATCATCGCAGTGATTGCGAACTGAAACGTGCTCGTCATATGGAAGCCTTCGTATATGGCATGCATGTACTTATTGGTCTGTGTGGTCGTCGGGTCGATGATGACCTGCAACACGGGTATGGCCATGGCCACTCCCACACTCTCGAGCACACCTCCGATCAGCATCATTATCATTATTCCACCCATCTGGGCCTTCTGCTTCCCGTCGAGAAGCAGGTTCATCTTTTTCAGGATCTTGATCATGTATTTCCCATCTCTGCGCAGTTCGTCATTTCAGCTCGAAACTGTCTCTGACTATTGCGGCGGCCTCCTCAAGTTTATTCTCGGACGGCCCGTCCATTATATAATATCCTCTCTTCAGAAGCGATTCTTCATCGTTGATGCTGCCCAGATAATCCAGCAGTCTCATATTGCACTCCCAGTCGCGAAGCCTCACTCCGTCGGGCAGTCTGCTCTCAATGGTCGACCTGTCGGGAATTCCGTGCACGAAGCAGTGCTCCATGTCAAAGTATCTGAGCATCATCCGTTTCATGTTCAGCGGTTGGAAACAATGCGCCCCACCGCTCATATATCTCAGAAACTGCTCCGACATATCCACTCCCGTGGCCATGGGGATCAGTTCGTCATATACATGCCTGCCTGCCGGAGATGCGGATACTTCTATGGCATTTACGGTCCTGCCGAGTATGCACACATCCGCATGAAGCATACAGTCCTTGAAGCCGAGAACCTCGCACAGGCGCCCCATATAGCTGCGTATGAGCGATTCCACACGGTCATCCTCACCGGGCATGACCACCATGTACGATACGGCCTGTCTGGCGGGCGGAGGCGTCAGAGTCTTACGCCTGATCAATATGACCTCATAATTACAGCCCTCCACGAATCCATCCACGGCATACTCCGTACCGGGCAGTGCCTCTTCGAGAATATAATCATCCGATGGATCGTCCTCAAGAGAAGCCTTTCTCTGGTGTTCCTCCATAGCCAGCTTGACATTTCTGGCAAACTCAGCGGCATTCGCTGCCGAAGTGCCCTTATGTTCCGCTGCCGCATGCGTCCCCCATATATCCGCCTGCAACGCTCCGAAACCGTCGGCATCGCTCAGATAATGCACGGATCTGCCATGAGATCCGAATCTGGGCTTAAATACCGCAGGGTATTCCACAACCGAAGGATCGACCGCTGCGGAGGCGTTGACCAGATAGCAGTGTCCGTCCCTGAGTTTGCGGTTACGAAGCTTATTATGAAATTCGTATTTATCAGAGCAGACCGAAGCACACGCCCTGCTGATACCCGGAAGTCCGAGTGCATCATTGACTGCTCCGATGGTAGTCAGATGACGTCCTATGGGGGTGGTCATCACGAAGTCAATATGCTCTCCCCTGAGGGCTTCTATAACCTCATCCTCATGCGAAATATCTATGCGGTGATGTACATCTGCCACTGCCGCTCCCGCGGCACGCGGATCATTGTCTACCGCTATTACCCGGTGACCGAGCTTATGCGCCATCTCAATGGCATGTACTGATTCGGCATCCGCCCCTATAACTGCTATATTCACCGATCTATCCCCTGATCTGTTCTCCGGGCAATCCCCTGTTACATCCCCGGCAGAGTCTCACGACCCAACCACCGAGAGTGTCAAGTATATCTTATATATGATCCATATGACTGCCAGGCACTCCACGGCACCGGCCAGCGCTCCCATCAGGGAGTCGAGCATCCCGAGTACGGGAAGTTCCGTCAGGCCCGAAAGCAGACCCAAGACCATACGTATGAACTTCCAGCCCAGGCTTAATATCACTATCGCACCGGCTATAACTATAGCGGAACTGTATTTCTGATCCTTGAAAGCTCCATGCAGCGCAACGATCAATATCAGACATATGACCGCCACCGCTATACTGATCAGCTTGCGGAGCTCGAGCGCGAACCCGTTGGAGTAGCCTCGTTTGACACATACTATCAACATCAGCAGCGCCAGTCCGAGCAATATGATATTTCTGACCTGATCCGTCATCTGAGACGCACCCTGTCCACGCTATCCGAATTAGCTGTAGTGAAACTTCCGTTCCTCTCACCGGGGATCAGCAGATATGCAGTCTTCGGCAGCGTTCCCTCGTATGCGGTATTGCCGTTTACCCTGTATATGCAGGCATGCGATTCGGAGTAGATAAAGATACGGTCGCCCGTCATCACGATATCCTTGAACTCGGAATTGTACTCTCTCTCGTTTACGAGATTACCGTTTTTATTAAATACTTCTATGTGGTATCTGTATTCCGCCTGATCCGAGTAAAAGACCAATGCCACATATTTGTCATCATAGAAAACCCTCTGTATCTCATCCGACACGAGATGCTCGGCATGCGATACGGGCTTTTCCGCACCCTTATAGAACATCACTCGATCATCCGCAACAGCGAAGGAATACTCGTTATCCATGAAATGGATCGTGGGGATCACCGTGCCGACGTACTCGTATCCGCTGACATAGTTATCAGTCTCATTCTGTCCTACGTCACCGAAATTATAATACGCGACTCTGGACCTCATCTCCCCGCTGTCCACGTATACGTAGCTGACACCTACCAGCTTGCCATTAGGAGATATGGTCACATCCACCGGAAAGCCCGACTGTCTCATCGTAGTCTTGAAGTAGGCAAGGATGTCTCCCGTAACGTTATACAGATATATCCACGTGGTATCGGTATCATTGAGTATAACCGCTGTTTCACCGGACTGCGATACGCAGAACTTATATATGGGCATGGTGGTCGCTATCTCCCCGATACTGCCGGTCGGCCCCAGCAGATAGATAGTTCTGGAACCATAGTCACCTATAGCTGCCATGCTGCCCTGAACCGATATCATGGGTTCCTGCATCTGGTATGTGATGTTCCACAGTGCCTTACCGTCCACGTCGACACAGGCAGCTCCGTCCATGCCGTAGCTCAGTATGGTACCCGCGAAATTGATCAGATTCTCTGTACGGATGGAATGGTTATCCGCGGAAGCAGTGACCTCCGCCTCCGTATATACACGATTAGCGGACTGCAGGATGAGGGCCGCCACTACCGCCGCAGTCAGTATGATACCGAGCATTATACGGTAGAATATGACCATCCTGTGGCTGCGTATCCTGTCCTTATAAGTCCAGCTTACAGACTCATTGCCTTCTTCGATATATTCTCCGTTATTCTTTTTGGGAAAAGCAAATATCCTGGCCATGAGTTAGCGTCGATCACTTAGCATAGAACTTGTATATCGTAACCGTATCATAGGGCTTACCTGCATCATATACACAATCAGGGAACCCGGGCTGATTGATACTGTCGGGATAAACCTGTGTCTCCAGGCACAGACCGAATCTGGGCTCATAGAGGAAGTCGCCTTTACCTTTGTGAGGCTCGATGCAGTTACCGGCATAGAACTGAATACCGGGCTGATCGGTAAGCACGTCCATATATCTGCCGCTCTTCGGATCTCTGACGGTAGCGACCGTCTTCAGCTCACCGTTTGCGTCATCGATGACCCAGTTGTGATCGTATCCCTTGACCAGCTCGAGCTGTTCGATCCTGTCCTCGATATTGTCTCCGATACGTCTGAAATTCGTAAAATCAAATACGGTGCCTGCCACGTCAGCCAGCTCGCCGGTAGGTATGGCTCCCTCCACAACGGGTGTGAACTTGGATGCATTGAGCTTCAGCTCATGATCCAGGATCAAGCCTGCATTCTGCCCGCTCAGGTTGAAGTATGCATGGTTGGTCATATTGATAAGTGACGGACGGTCTGTCGTCACATGATAATGCAGCTTAAGTCCGGCATCATCAGTGATGCTGTAGGTAAGCGCCACCTTCAGATTGCCGGGGAAGCCCATCTCGCCGTCCTTCATAGAGAGGCTCAGCTTCAGTTCGTCACCGCACACCTCGGCGTCCCACAGTCTCTTATGGAATCCGATGTCACCGTCGGAATGCAGGTTATTGGGACCGTCGTTTACTGCGAGATTATAGGTATTATCTCCAATCTTAAATGTTGCATTGCATATACGATTCGCATTTGGACCGATCACGGAACCGAAGAAACAGGGATTTTGCTCATAGCCGGAGACGGAGTCATATCCCAGTATCACATCCGCAGCCCTGCCGGAAGCATCGGGTGCGAAAATCTTCACGATATGCGCACCGTAGTCGCTGATACAGACTTTCAGTCCCGCGTTTTCGATCGTGTACAGAGCAGCCTCACGGCCGTCCTTCAGCTTACCGAATGATGATTTGGTGATTGTTGACATATTTATCCTCCTTATAAGCGCGATCATACGCGCAGACTGTACATCCGCAGTTACAGCTCCGTCCTGCCTTCAAGAGCTCTGAGCAGAGTTACTTCATCTATGTATTCCAGGTCTCCGCCTACGGGCACACCGCTCGCTATACGTGTGACCTTGATACCTGTAGGTTTCACCAGCTTGCTGATATACATCGCTGTGGTCTCACCCTCGAGGCTGGAGTTCGTAGCGATGATCACTTCATCCACATCACCTTCAAGCCTCGTCATGAGTTCCTTCAGGCGGATATCGCCCGGGCCTATACCAAGCATCGGTGATATGGCTCCGTGGAGCACATGATACACCCCCTCATATCGCCCGGTCTTCTCATAAGCCGCGAGATCACGGGGATTCTCCACTACCATGATGGTCCTGTGATCACGCTTGGGATTAGCACATACCGGACATACATCGGCATCCGTCAGGTTACAGCACTGCTCGCAGTATCTCACTTCGGATCTGGCCTTGATCATGGTATTGGCCAGATGCTCTACCTTGCTCTGCGGAAGCGCTATCATGTGGAATGCCAGACGCTGTGCCGACTTCGATCCTATACCCGGAAGTGAAGCCAGCTCATCTATCAGATTATTGATGAGACCGTTGTATGTCTCCATCAGAAGGGCATACCTCCCAAGCCTCCCAGTCCGCCTGTCAGCTTACTCATCGCCTGCGAACTCGCCTCCTCGGCCTGCTTAAGCGCTTCATTGACTGCCGCCATGATCATGTCCTCGAGCATCTCCACATCTTCGGGATCCACTGCATCGGGATCGATCTTGATCGCAGTCAACACCTTCTTGCCGCTCACGGTAGCCGTCACAGCTCCGCCGCCTGCTGCCGATGTGTACTCAGCTGTCTCGAGTTCTTTCTGACTCTCCTCCATCTGACGCTGCATACGCTGAGCCTGCTTCATCAGATTACTCATGTTACCCGGCATACCGCCGCCGGGATATCCGCCTCTCTTTGCCATCTTATCTCCTCTCTGTATGTAACCGCGCCGGAGTACATGCGTCGGACGCACTTGTCAGCGCGGTCGTTGTGTATGTAACTGCGGTCAGAAATATCCGTCCGCCGTATCTTCCTCTGTGGCTATCTCTATATCGGGAAGCATCTGTGAGATATCGTAGTGTTTCTCCTCCATCTCACGCCTGGTGGTCGCCAGTGTAAAGACCACATCAACATGCTTACCTATGACAGACTCGATGGCACTCTCAAGAGCTTCTTTGTTACCCGCCGAAGACATCCTGGAATGGTTGACCGCATCTTCGGAATCGCCTGCCCATACCAGCTCCAATCTTCCGTCACCCGTCAGGGATCTGCGCGCAGAGTTGATATACACGCGGATCGGATATCCCACGCTTTCCGTCACCGCATTCCACTCCCTCATGACCGTTTCCACGTCCTCAGGCAGGGCTGCCGGCTTCTCTGCGGGTTTTGCAGGCCGGTCAGCGTCAGCTGCGCTGAATCTGCCTGATGCCAGCCTGTCTTCGAGAGATTCAATCCTGCGCTTCAGATCGTCAATGGCGTAGATGTCCGTGCTTGCAACACCGGGGGCTGATGCATACGAGGCCGGGCCCGGTTCCCCGGAAACGTCTTCACTCATCTGTGTTACACGCGGAGCGACAGCGTCTGTCGACACCGCCGACATCTCGGGATGGCACAAACGGATAAGTGCCACCTCTATGAGGATCCTTTTCTGCGAGGAATATCTCAGCTGCGAGGTGAGCTCGCTCAGGTCACGGATATAACGCATGACGGTATCCATATCCATGCGGGCCGCCGTAGTGCGCAGAGCTTCCATATCCTCTGAGTTGATATCTATGACATCATCCAGTCCGGTATCTGTCTTCGAGAGCATCACGCTGCGAATATACCAGATCAGATCATTATTGAACTGCGACAGATCGCGCCCCTGATCGACTACGTCCTGCAGGAGATTGAGTGCAGCGACCACATCTCGATCGTAGAGAGCGTTGGTCATTTTATCGAATACACCCGTATCAACCGCGCCGAGTACGTCGAGCGCATTATCATAGGTCAGGCGCTCTCCTATGTGAAAAGCGGTGCACTGATCGAGCAGGGACAGAGCATCACGCATCGAGCCATCGCCCATCTTCGCTATGTATCTAAGCGCTTTGTCCTCGACATCCAGCTGTTCGGTGTCGCATATATCACGTAATCTGGCCTGTATGGTATCAATGGTGATCCTGTGGAAATCATAGCGCTGTACCCTCGACAGCACTGTCGCGGGAAGCTTCTGGGGATCTGTCGTGGCCAGTATGAACACCACATACGACGGGGGCTCCTCGAGAGTCTTGAGCAAAGCATTGAAAGCACCGGGGCTCATCATATGAACCTCGTCGATGATATAGACCTTGAATCTCCCCATGGTCGGAGAGTACGACACTTCATCTATGATCTCGCGGACGTTATCCACGCCCGTATTGGAGGCCGCATCGATCTCGATGACATTGAGCGCCCCGCCGCCGGCGATAGCCTGACAGGTCGGACACTGTCCGCAGGGGCTGCCGTTTACGGGAGACTCACAGTTAACGGACCTCGCGAATATCTTGGCCACAGTAGTCTTACCCGTACCGCGTGTTCCGCAGAACAGATATGCGTGACCTATGCGATCTGCTTTGATTTGGTTGCGAAGTGTCGTTACAATATGGTCCTGCCCCTTGACATCGTCAAAAGAGACAGGACGGAATTTACGATATAGTGCTGTGTATGACATAATATTTCGTCAGAAGTCTCAGTCACCGAAACTGATACCGATCATCTTCGCTTCTTTGATGATGGTCGCGTCGGGTGACAGGGTCTTCAGCTTGCCTGCCACGTCATCGAGCGGAACCTTCACGATCTCGCGGTTCTTATAGCCGACCATGAATCCGTACTCGCCGTTTAAGATCAGCTTGCCGGCTTCCGCACCGAGACGGGTTGCAAATACACGGTCATAAGGACATGGGCTTCCGCCGCGCTGTGTGTGCCCGGGTACGGTCACGCGGACCTCCTTGCCTGTTTTCTCCTGGATACGTGCCGCGATCTCGTAGGATACGGACGGATAAGGAGAATTCTCCTGTTTCTTGCGCAGATCCTTCTTGGACAGAGCAGCATCTTCTTTGGAGATGGCACCTTCAGCCACAGCCATGATGGTGAACTTGCTGCCTCTCTTATCACGGCCCTGGATAGCCTCTACGACCTTATCGATATCATAGGGGATCTCCGGGATCAGGATGATATCGGCACCGCCCGCCATGCCGGCATTGAGCGGAAGCCATCCAACCTTATGTCCCATGATCTCCACGATGAATATACGTCCGTGGCTGGCTGCGGTAGTGTGGATGCAGTCAATCGCTTCCGTAGCTATGTCTACGGCACTCTGGAAGCCGAATGTCATATCGGTGCCCCAGAGGTCATTATCTATGGTCTTCGGCAGAGTAACTACATTCAGTCCCTCTTCACGCAGGAGATTGGCGGTCTTATGAGTACCGTTACCGCCCAGGATCACGATCACATCAAGTTTGAGCTTGTAGTAGTTCTGCTTCATGGCTTCTACTTTATCCAGGCCGTCCTCATCGGGCTCGCGTATCGTCTTAAAAGGTGTACGTGATGTACCCAGGATCGTACCTCCCTTGGTCAGGATACCCGAGAAATCATGGCCCGTCAGCATCTTGAAATCGCCGTAGATGAGGCCCTTGTATCCGTCTATGAATCCATAGATCTCTATGTTCTCACCACTGACATCGAGACACTTAACAAGTCCTCTCATCGCTGCATTGAGTGCCTGACAGTCACCGCCGCTGGTCAAAATACCTATTCTCTTCATAGCTAACCTCCTTATAAAAGATCAAACGGATCACCCGGTCGCCCCACGAAAACCCGCATGTAAACATATTTGCCCACAATCCTAATTATATCTAAAACACGCGACTTCTACAATGACAAATACCGCCACGATCCGACTATGATCATCGGCATAACCGGCTGCGGCAGCCGGGCATGTGATATTTGACTAAACCTGCAAAATACTATATCATTGGGTGGTGTCATCAATATGCGATAGCATATATGATGCCTGCCCGCAGACGTATCGAAGTGGTCATAACGGGGCGCACTCGAAATGCGTTTGCCCTCCGGGGCACGAGGGTTCGAATCCCTCCGTCTGCGCTAACAGGATGTTAGCGTGCATGTTCGGAAGTACACGGATGTACTTCCATGCACAGCTTTGGAGGAGTTTTGAGTGACTCCTCCAAACTTATTTTCTGGAGAAGATATAGAGAAAAATAAGGAGCTGCCGGCTTTGGTGTGCTACCCGTCAAGAGGACAGTGAATAATTAAAAAGTTTCGTGCCGCCAGTCGAGCAATCGGCTGGCGGTATTCTTATGCAGCCGCGTAGTAGCTTTCATGGTATTCAACAGGAGTCATTAGCTGAAGCTTTCG
>JAFSTN010000047.1 GCA_017450485.1 Lachnospiraceae bacterium | reverse complement strand
TTTTGCATCACTACTGACAGGAACTGTTGTAACAGCTCTTTTCATGAATTTCTTTGTGTTCGGACTGGAGATGCTTGTCAGAATGACTGTCTTCGGTTACAGGGCAGCATATTATGCGACATTTGACTCTGATAACGAGCTTAAACTGATAGCCGGGCTTAAATCTCTTCCGCCGTATAATCTCATAAAGAGTTATGTGGAGGCAAAAATGTTCAGCGGATTTGACGCTGCCGGAGAGTATATCGTAAAAGCTCTGCCGGAACTCATGAAGGGCTGCGGTATAAACCTTGTTATAGCGGTTATTTCCTTTGTGCTCGCCTTTATCGCATATAAGTACAGGCGTGCGGAGGATGCGGGAAAGGCAGTGGTTAACCCTTATATTTCCGTATTCATCAAATACTGCGCGGGAATCCTTTTCGCACTGGATACAGGCCTTTTGATGTATTGGATATTCGGGAGACAGGGAAACATCTCGCTTCCTGCGGTGATACTGACGATGATCACAACCGTCATAGTGACCTGTCTGATACTGGAAGCTATTTTCGCATTAAATGTGAGATCTGCATTAAAGAGGGTCTATGATATGCCCGTGATCCTAGTGATCTCGCTTATAGTACTCTTTATATTCAAAATGGATGTCTTTGGATATGATAAATGGCTCCCCTCTACTGCCGGTGTGGAAAGCGCATGGCTCTGCAATAACAGTTATGATATCGGTATTGACGGCGGTTATTATGATGAGACCAACTATATCGGAGCAAGAGAGTTTGCCGAGAAGAATATGTTCATCACCGATATAGAGGATATGCTCGTAATAGCTGAAAAGGGCCAGGCAGCCAAGATAGAAAATGCAGCAGAATACGGGATAGAAAATGAGTATGCTGCCAACGGTTACTGGAACGCCACAGTAGGCTGGAGGATGAAGAACGGTAAGACCGTGACTAGGAATGTAGCGATCCCTGAGGATATCGATGCAGCCGTAATGGACAGGATCGTGGGTTCGGAAGAATTCATAAAGGGAGTATATCTCCTTGATGACCCGGATCATATAATCGACAGGGTAGATGAGATCGCTCCCGGATCAGAGCTCGTGCTTTCCACTACTTCAGAGCACGGAAACCTGACCGGTGACGGAAGGCTTCTGAATGGCTTCCTCGCAGCGTATACTAAAGATTTAAGTGCGAACTATGATTTCACCATGGCATCTTATAATGTTCCTGTGGGTCTGGTATCATTCTATACCGACAACACCTTTGTTTCGGGATACACGGGCTACTTCCAGACATCCTGGCCGATATATGATTCCTATAAATAATCTATCGCATACCTTGAGGAGAACGGCTTATGGAATGGCGGTTCGCTGGAAAAATCCGAGGTGGAGAAGATAGTGGTCACAACAGACCATTACACCGATGAAATGTCAGTTTCGGATGATCCTGTAACATACACAGACAGAAAAGACATTGAAAAGATCATGGACTCATCGCTTCCCACAACATATTATTCCGCATGGGGAAGATACTATCAGTTTGAACATGAGGACAATAAGGATTACAGTATCGAGGTATATCCCGCTCCGGATACCGTGGAAGATATGGAATCCGGCACCTAGTACTACCGCCAGCTCCTTAAGGATAAGGAACTCCCGGAGAAGCCGCTTTAATCATACAGTATTTGTTCCGTGCCACAT
>JAFSTN010000046.1 GCA_017450485.1 Lachnospiraceae bacterium | reverse complement strand
TTCTCTGATTCCAATTTCGCCCCTCAGATACTGTTCAACTAACTGGACCTTAAGGACTGGATCAATCTTACTCTTTCTGGACATAGAAATACCCCCAAGTAGGTTTTATATTTCAGTGTCCTACTTGAGGGTAGCATATCAATTGCGACAGCCCTTTTTGATATCATGTGTTATAGAGTCCGGATCGTTTATCCGGCGATAGCGATGTACTTCTTCTCGGGAGCCTTCGGTGCTTCCTTCTTCGGGATCATCAGGTTCAGTACGCCATGCTTGAACGAAGCCTTGATATCTTCCTCAGTAAGATTCTCACCTACATAGAAGCTTCTCTGCATCGATCCGCAGTAACGCTCCTGTCTGATCAGTTTGCCCTTCTTATCCTTTTCATCCTTGTCGAGGCCTTTGGATGCGCTCACGGTCAGGTAGCCGTCATTGAGTTCGAGCTGGATCTCTTCTTTTGCAAAGCCGGGCAGGTCGATATCTACTTCGAAGCCGTCTTCATTCTCATGTACATCGGTCTTCATCAGTCTGTCGGCATGTCTGCCGTAAAGCTTCTTCTCTGTGCGATCTAAATCGTTGAATTCAGGGAACTTGAACCAATCATCAAATAATCCGTCTCCAAAAATGCTGGGTGCTAACATAATGCTTACCTCCTTCATATATCTGAACTCCTTATAGTTGTGATAGGTTTACGGTTACGAACTCGGATCTTCGGCGCCCTGATCTTCCGGATCGCTGCCTCATTTCCTCTGTTCGATTATGTTATAGCACCATTATTAGCACTCGTCAAGGGTGAGTGCTAATAACAATTTATTAACTTTATTAAAAAAGAATTAATGCGACATCCTCCAATCAATACAACGCTGTACGTACTTGATATACTCGGGATTCTTGCACATGCCCTTGCCTTCGACATCGGATAGCTTCGCGACATCCTGCCCGTTACACTCCGTAGTCTTCATGACTATGTTCAGAGCGGGTACATCGGTATCGTTGGCTATATATGTGCCTATACCGAATGCAACTTTTGCTCTGTCCTTGAAGTAAGTCCGGAGCTTGTCCGCCCTGTCGAAATCGAGACTGTCAGAAAACAGCAGTGTCTTGGTCTTCGGATCTATGCCGAGGCTCTCATAGTGGGCGATCATCTTATCCCCCCACTCGTATGGATCTCCGCTGTCGTGGCGTACTCCCGAGAAAAGTGTCGCATATGTCAGCTGGAAATCACGCAAAAAGCAGTCTGTCGTGATCGCGTCCGTCAGTGCAGTACCGTTTAAGATGCCGTATTCCTTCACCCAGTGATCCAGGGCATACCAGTTGGAATATGCGGGATTATGCTTATGATTACCCTGTCCGATACACATGATCCACTCATGTGCCATGGTTCCGACCGGTGTCACATTGTATTTTTTTGCCAGATAGACATTGGAAGTGCCGACGAAAACGGAATCGGGATACTTATTCTCAGCCAGAATCCGTACGGCGAGCTCCTGTGCTTCGGCGGAAAGTCTGCGTCGTAAACCGAACTCACTGAAAGCCCCAAGATTCAGTTCACCGCTCACTATCCTGTCACACTTCGTCTGCAGGCGCTTACGGAAGCTGTCCATCAGCTCGTCATAGTTGTACTGCATCCTGAAATACACTTCATTCACGATGGCCAGCGTCGGGATCTCATACATCGAAGTATTGAGCCATGTACCGCGCGTCTCTATCGTCAAACCGCTGTCCCCTTCCTCCGTGATGGTGAAATCCTCATACCTCGGATGCCATAATCTCAGGAAATCAATGTATGAGGACTTAAACCACGTTATGCCCTTCAGGTACTGCAGTTCCTCCTCTTCAAACCTAAGGTCGCAGTAGGCTTTGATCTGGGATCTGATCTCCTCTACCATCTCGTGCGTGAAATGCACATCTGTATTCCTGCATTTGAAGCTCCATGTAGTTGTGTAGCTCGGGAACTGGTGATATATCGCCTGCCCCATGGAAAACTTGTATGTATCCGTCTCAAGTAAACTGTTGATGATCTGATTCATTTTTTAAAGGACCTCCACATGACACGCCTTCATCGCCTCCAGCGCCGTGTTATGGCTCTCCGGAGTCACGCCCGCACAGCAGGAAGCATCCACGGTCACATGCGCATTCGGAAGAAAGGCCTTGGTGAGCAAAGCATTGCTGATCACGCAGATATCCGTACAGATACCGATCAGCTCTACATCCTTACAGTCTGCATACTCGCTACCGAGTATCCGGCCAAGCTCCGAGCTTCCGAATGTCAGCTTGTCTATGATCCGGGCCGGGGGTTCGGCCAAGGGCTTCAGCTCCTCGATCAACTCCCATCCCGATGTCCCCTCTATACAATGAGGAACCGGCAGATTTCTGCCCTCCTCACTGCCCATATAGTCGTCATGGTGGGTATCACGGGTAAAGATCACATCCGTTCCGGCTGCCAGAGCCGCTTTGACCTTCGCAACCACATTCGGTATGATCGCTATCGCGTCCTCGTTACGAAGCGCTCCGGTAGTGAAATCATTCTGCATATCCACAACGATCAAAAGTTTCTTACTCATAACGCCCTCCTGTATGTCTACTCTTCAACTATATCCAGATTGCGGTCGAACTGGGTATTCAGGCTGACCGCCTCTCTGAACATTACATCCGAATCCGAATCTATCAGGAACTGGACCTTATTCACGGTTCCGAGCTCCGCCAGTGAATCTACTATCGAATAGATAGCTACATCATTGGAAATATTATCAACCGGAGAAAGAAAAGCCGAATCCAGGTTGACATAACACGTACCATCCTGAGTCGTCGCATTGATCAGCTTGCACGACGGATTGATCACCGGATAGGCATTCTCCCCATCCTGAGGTCCGATGATGAGTTGCTGCATCACGAGCTTATCCATGGGAATATTGCCGGAGTATACCACTGTCCTGTTCACTTTCACGAGTCCGTCGCCTGTCTCATTGGCAAAATACAGCGTCAGCTGTGACCGTTCCTCAGCATTGATCTGCAGGCCGGCATTATCCACATATGCATCCGCAGTCATGGCTCCTATCACCATCCCGGCCGAATCCAGCATAGGGGACCCGTTTATGGTACCGCTCACCGAATCGATTCCGTCGATCTGGGTAATGGTTCTGGTAGCTGCACCCATGATCAAAGTTCTGGATATCACATCCAGAGCAGCCAGATTCTCATTAAAATCGAGAACCACCTGATTATCGACTATTCGAGCGGATTCAAAACCGTACTCTGCGGAAAGCGGTGCCCGCAGCCTGGTTTCCGGTGAAGCAGCCAGTGCATCCGTCACAGCATTGAGCAGATCCTCCTCTGAGTCAAACGAACCGGCTTCGATCCCGGATGAAACAGGCACCAGGCCGTCAATATCTGACGTTATGTAATAAACCTGGAGCCCCGGCCCCGGTTTATCCGAATCCGATCCGCCTGCCCCGCATCCGGTGAACATGATACCGGCAAGGAGCAGACTTAGCATCAGGCTCAATCTGCGTTTTATACAGTTATGTAAACCAAATCGTGCTGTTCTCATATGAATTATATCAATCGGTATATGTTATGTTAACCACTATAAGGGTATTCAGATTCCATTGTTATGTGAACTAACCTGCAATATAAACCAGCGGTATCCTGACGGTGAACTTAGTCCCCTGCCCCTCCACGGAATCTACCATGATCGAGCCCCTGTGCATAAGCACCGCGCTTCTGGTGATCGCCAGGCCCAAACCGGTGCCGCCTATCTCTCTCGAGTGGGATTTATCCACTCTGTAGAATCTCTCGAATATATGTCCGATACTCTCCTCAGGTATGCCTATACCGGTATCCTGTACCTCCAGTGAGAAAAACTGATGATCGGCATCAAGTGTAACGCTCACCGATCCGTTGTCGTTATTGTACTTGATCGCATTTTCCACCAGGTTTGTAATGATCTGGCTGAGCTTCACCTCGTCCACCATGGCGCTGACCTGTCTCATGGATACGAACTCCAGCTCTACGTTTTTCTTACGGGCTATCGGGCGCAGACGCTTGAGCACCAGTTCGATCAGAGCATTGATATCCACCTGTGATATGGACAGTTCGGATGTCGTCTTATCCATCTTCACCAGACTCAGCAGATCGGAGATTATCTGATTCTCACGATCGATTTCACGTGTTATGTCACCCATAAACTCCCGATACAGCTCGGCCGGAGCATCTTCCTGAACAAGCAGCGAATCTGCCAGTACCTTCATGCTCGTCATAGGCGTCTTGAGCTCATGCGACACATTTGCCACGAATTCCTGACGCGAATCATCCAGAAGCTTCATTCTCGAAAATACGGTGTTGAACGCCTCCGATATACGCTCCGTCTCGATATAGTCCCTGACCATGACAGGGTTACTGGTATAACCTTCTTTTACATCCGATATGGCTACACCGAGTCTTTTCATGGGAAGGGTCAGTATCAGACTTGCGGAAAAAGCGATGACCAGAACCACCACCGCAACCAGATAATTGACCAGCCGCGACAGATCCTTCAGACCTTCTGCAGTGTTGATAATAGTGTCCAAGGAAACAGAGGTTAACATAACACCGCGAATTGCGGACCCGTTGCTGCCGTCATCATTTACCGTATTCTCGACTATGGGCATGGATATTTCTATATATCCATCCCTGTCATCATAGTTCGAGATGGTCTCACCGCGAAAAGCCCGGATCACCTCGGGAGATACGACTATCTTGTTCTGCGAGATACCGTATGTGTCTTTGATGACCTTCAGATCCTGATCGATTATAAGAATACGACCGTTATATAAGTTGGATAACTGGGATAATTCGGCATCAATACTCTCTGAAGCATTGACCTGCAGATATTTATGAGTGATCAGATGATCGGATATGATGTGAAGCTGATTGGTCACATCCACAGTACGGATGTCCACCGCTTTACGGGTATAACTGTGCAGCAGGATATTGCTCAGTATCATGCATGGGATCAGGCCTATGGCAAAAATGATCACAAAAAGCCACAGTTTCATGCTTCTCAGAAACTTTATCCTGTCTTTTATCCAGATACGGATCCTATTCATACCCGATAAACCCACGCCGGCCGATGTACTATGCCAGATAATAACCTACGCCCCATTTAGTACATACATAAACCGGATCGCCGGGATGCTCCTCGATCTTCTCCCGCAGACGTCTGATATGCACATCCACGGTACGGCCGTCGCCCGGATATTCACTACCCCATACCATTCCGAGCAGCTTCTCTCGGGTAAAGACCTTATTGGGATTACGCATAAACAGCTCGAGCAGGTCGAACTCTCTGGCTGTCAGATTCACTTCCGTGCCGCGGACATAGGCCCTGCGTCCTGCCGTATCTATCTTCAGATCACCGTGTTCCATGGAAGAAACATTCTCGATCACTTCCTGTATGCCCGCCGTCACGGGACTTCTGTGATCCACACGACGCATGATCGCCTTGATGCGCGCTTTGACCTCCAGGATATTAAATGGCTTGGTTATATAATCATCTGCTCCGTATTCCAGACCGAGGATCTTATCCATGTCTTCGCTTTTTGCGGTTAACATAACTATGGGGACATCCGAAAAAGACCTGACTTCCTGACAGACCTCATATCCGTTCATTTTGGGCAGCATCAGATCCAGCAGAACGATATCGTACTTATTCTCACGTATCAGAGCCAGGGCCTCTTCACCATCATAAGCGCTGTCCACGGTCAGACCATCCTGCTCCAGCGAAAACTTCAGGCCCTTGACTATAAGCTTTTCATCATCCACTACCAGAACTCTGCTCATTTTACCCTTATTTCATCCTTCATCTTATTAAAAGTGGAATCTCCTATCCCGGATACATTCCTGATATCCTCAATCGTATCGAAACCCCCGTGCTCCTCCCTGTATGCGATGATAGCCTTCGCTCTGGTCGGTCCGATACCCGTGATCGAAGTAAGCGCCGCCTCATCGGCGGTGTTGATATCGATCAGGCCGTCAGTGTTTGAGCCGGCTGCCTGTGATGCCGGTGCAGCCCCTTCGCCATGACCGGTCGGTTGCGCTGTACTCGAATCAATGCCGGTATCCGCATATTCTATGGCTGCGGATGCATCGTCGGCCGCTTTCTCCGCTTCGGTGACCGTAGGGATCGTTATCTTCATCCCGTCGGCGATCACTTGTGCTAGGTTTACATAATCTGTGGCAGCATCATCCGTGAATCCTTTTGCGGCGTCAACTGCATTAAAAATACGATCGCCCTGTTTCATCTCGTACACACCTGGATCGTTGACCGCCCCACAGACATGCACATAGATCACTGCAGGTGCGGCATCCTCTTCTTCGAGAATCACCGTCGTTTCCTCGGCTGAAGCCTGTGCGGCATCATCCTCACCGGAGCCCTCGCTCTCAGCCCAGGTACTGTCCTCAATGACGTCCCCGGTACTGCCCCCGGCAATCTCTTCGTTGCTCGCTTCCACACTGACCCGGTACAGTCCGGAGTCTTTGGCAGCACATCCGCTCATCGAAATGCATATGCACACGGATATCACTGTCGAACATATGTATAAATAGATATTTTTCATAGCGTAGTCCTCTCATATAATGTGTAAACATATATGAGGGAAGCCCCCTACGCATTATCAACATTCATCAGGATATCCACCGGCGACGCTCTGATCGCGGCACCCGCATATCCGCTGATTACGTTTACTCCTCGGCATCCTCTTCTGAACCCTCTTCTATGATCTCATCCTCTTCTTCGACTTCTTCGGGGATGATGATCGTCTCCTCGGTCACGGGTTCACCGGTCACCTGCAGTTTCATCTGCTCGGACAGTTTCTTCAGACCCTCATTCGCATCAGCTCCGTCCCATACCGAAGCGAACAGCATCTCGAGATTTACCCAATAGTTGCTGGTCTCAAGCATCTTGGGCAAAGGAACCGATTCCTCATATTCATGTGCAAAGACCTTTAACTCGTCATTATGCTCGCCGTAGTCTGCATCCTTGAGCACCGAAACCTTGCCGGTCCACTCATACAGAGTATCGGGAGCACTTGTGCTTAAGTAATATGCGAAATCGTTGGCGGCAGCCTTGTGAGATGAGTAACCGTTCACTACGATGGCATCTGTCACGGACATGGATCTGCCCGCAGATGTATCGCTTATATCCGGCAAAGCTGTAAACCTGTATTCATACTCCATATCGCCGTCGGCCTTTGCCTGAGCCAGAGACCTGACTGCATCCGATGTAACTATGGTCATGACTATACGGCCGAATTCGAAATCCTCTATTACACCGCCGTAGCTTACGTCATCCGTGCTGATGGAAAAGAACTGATTGAGCTTCTGATAAGTGGTCAGGCCCTTGATTGCATTTTCGTTATATATATCGATACGGGTGGGATCATCACCGTAAGGCCCGCCTACATCTATGGAATCACCGATAAAGAAATAATTATAGAAGATATCGGTCACGGCCCACTTGAAAATGGTATCGACTCCCTCGGGAGCATCGAAATCATCGGAAAGAACGAGCAGCTCATCGATAGTGGTCGGGATATGCTCCTCCACGTAGGCGTCTACATCTTCATCGGAAACCATCGAAGTGATCTTCTCCTGAAGCTCAGCCTCCTGTCTGGCCTTTTCCTCCTCCTCGGCCTTCTTCTCTTCCTCGGTTTTGGCCGCATTTCCGGTCTTGCCCGAGGCAGATGCATTCGATGTTCCTGTGCCGGGATCCGATGCCTGATCGGAACTCTTTGATTCTTCGGCCAGCTTCTCTTCCTCGGCCAGTTGAGCCCGGATCTCAGCCTCAAGTGTATTTCTGGCCCATTGTTCAAGATAGGTGTAGTTGTAGCACATAGCCGAGCATTCCATGAACATCGGATAGGCTACCAGATTGCCGTTATATGTAACCGCATTAAGTGCGGTCTGTGAGAAAACATCTGTTATATTTGCATTGTCCGGAGGCGTTACAGGCTCGGCAAGTCCGGCCAGGTTAGCCTTTTCCAGAGTATCTCCGGTGGCTATAAACAGATCGGGTAGCTCCTCATCAGTCATGGATGCATCCGATATGCTCTCGAGATAATCACGCCCCGACACCAGCACAGGTACCACTCGTATCTCATCGTTGACCGAGCTGTAGTTCACCGCTTCGGTGTTCAGATAGTCTGACAGGCTCTCATCGGTATACCATAAATATATAGTATCCTTGCCGATGGCATAAGCAGAGGCAGGTTCTCCCTCTTCCTCCGGCTCGGGGTATCTGATCTCATACCCTGCGGCTGCCACCGCAATGCATCCTCCGACGATCAGCAGTGTGATCAATATGGCTATGACACGGCTTCTGAAACTGTGCAATTATACTTCCTCCAAAGCCTTGGTCAGTATATCGATCATCCGGTCTACATGTTCTTTCTCAATAATGAGCGGAGGAACGAACCTGATGATATCCGCCCCGGCATTGATCAGTATCAGTCCGCTCGAAACCGCGCGGTTGATGATGTCTCCAACCGGACGGTCACACTTAAGTCCCTGCATCAAACCGGTACCCCGGCGCTCGATGATGAAATCAAATCTGCTGACGAGTTCATCAAGCTTACTCTCCAGATAAGGCGCAACTTCCTTCACATGACCGACTATGCCGTCTGACTCGTATATATCAAGTACACGGCTGACTGCAGCGCACGCAAGAGGGTTGCCGCCGTATGTAGTGCCATGGTCTCCGGCTACCAGTGAGTTCTGACCCACGCGCTCGGTCATCAGGAATGCTCCGACAGGCACACCGCAGCCCAACGCTTTGGCTGTGGTCATGATGTCCGGCTTCACCCCGTATTTCTGCCATGCATACATATGACCCGTACGCCCCATGCCGCACTGTATCTCATCAAGGATCAGCAATATATCCTTCTCATCGCAGAGCTTACGGATCTTGCGCAGGAACTCGGCTTCCGCAGGGATCAGTCCGCCCTCGCCCTGTACCGTCTCGAGTATGATGGCACAGGTCCTGTCCGTCACCCGGCTGAGCACGGAATCGTAGTCATTCAGCTGTGCGAAACGGATATTTCCGATCATCGGCTCGAATGCCTCACGATAATGAGCATTACCGGTAACCGACAGTGCTCCGAAAGTACGGCCGTGAAAAGAATGCTCCATGGCTATGATCTCATGATCGGTGTGTCCGTCCCTCGTGTAAGCATATTTACGGGCTGCCTTGAGCGCACCCTCCACGGCTTCCGCGCCGGAATTCGTAAAGAACACTCTGTCCATACCCGATGCAGCCTTGATCTTACGGGCTGCCTCTATGGCGGGTACGTTGTAATAATAGTTCGATGTGTGTATCAGCTTATCGATCTGGTCTTTAAGGGCTTCATCATATCCGGGATAGTGATAGCCAAGTGCAAACACGGCTATGCCGGATACGAAATCGAGATACTCTCGGCCCTCGATATCGTAGAGGTGAACTCCCTCCCCTCTGTCCAGAACGATCTGAAACCTGTTATATGTATGCAGCAGATCCTGTTCTGCCTGCGAAATATATTCCTGCATATTCATGGCTAACTCTCCTTGTTATGTCAACCTATTCTTCATCCCGGATTATTGCTGTTCCGATACCTTCATCGGTAAATATCTCAAGCAACAGACAATGAGCCAGCCTTCCGTCCAGTATATGGACATTGTTCACACCGGCCCTGATCGCGTCGGTACAGTTGTTCAGCTTCGGCAGCATGCCTCCGCCTATCCATCCCTCTTCGATCAGCTTATCTACCTGATCGGCTGTTATTCTTGAGATAAAAGTGGATTTGTCGTTGATATCCTTATACAATCCCTCAACATCTGTCAGGAATGCGAGCTTATTGGCGCCGACCGCCTTTGCGATCGCACATGCCGCATCATCGGCATTGATATTGTAGGTATCGAAATTATCGTCTATGCCTATCGGTGCAACTATAGGCAGGAAATCTTTCTCAAGGAGATCATACAGGATCTTCGGATCAACATCAGTCACCTCACCGACATATCCTATGTCCTGTCCGTCGGAATACTTCTTGGTAACCTTGAGCAAGCCTCCGTCCTTGCCGCTGATACCCACGGCTCTGACTCCGAGCTCTTCAACCATACGTACCAGGTTCTTATTTACCTTGCCCAGTACCATCTCGGCTATCTCCATCGTTTCGGCATCCGTCACACGCAGTCCGTTCACGAACTCGCTCTCCTTGCCGACCTTGCCGACCCACCGGCTGATCTCCTTGCCGCCGCCATGCACGATGATGGGCTTGAAGCCGACCAGTTTAAGCAATGTGACGTCCTTGATCACGTTATGCTGCAGATCCTCGTTGCTCATGGCCGATCCGCCGTACTTGACCACGATGATCTTGCGGTTGAACTCCTGTATATAGGGCAAAGCTTCTATCAATGTCTCCGCTTTCGCGGTTATTATGTCCATTTCTTTGTCATTCATCTCATTTTCCTCATTCCGCCCCGGGATCGAACACGTCCGAGCCGGGCATTAACGTCGTTTATATCCGGATCAGGCATTAAATGCCGTGATATTTGCTTCATTCAGTGTGAAATCATAGTAGTTCAGATCCTCTCGCCGGACCCATCCGATCTCTTTCCAAAAGGCATTTCCGATATCGTTACGCGTGAAAGCGATCAAAGACACTTTGTTTATATTTTCCTTCTTCAGCGCTTCCATACAGAAAACGACCATGGATTTACCTATCCCACGTCGTCGGTATGCCTCATGCACACATACGTGATACAGGCAGCCCCGTCGTCCGTCATGGCCGCAGAGAATGGCACCTACTATCCGTCCGTCCTCGATCGCAACCACCGAAGTGTCCGGATTTCGCTTAAGGAACCTCTCAACGCCGTCGTGCGAGTCATCGATACTGCGTATCGCGAACCCGTGTATGCTCATCCACAGTTCCTTGACCTGTGAATAATCGGTAATCTCCATCTTACGTATCTGCACGTTTTTCTCCCAAATCCTTTATATCCTATTAAAAAGCCTAAAGTTTAATATATCGTATTTATGTCCAAACAACAAGTATTTATAGCGTTTTCGGGCACTTAAAAGTACATAAGATTCTTGCGTACAAAGGGGGTATTGTTGTATATTTATCCATAGCGTGATTTTGGAACCATAAGCTATCATATACATGATATTCGATTATATCAGGAGGACACTAAGATGAGAGAAAAGGTTGTATTGGCTTACTCAGGCGGATTGGACACCACTGCCATCATCCCCTGGCTTAAGGAAAACTATGATTACGACGTGATCTGCGTATGTGCGGATTGCGGACAGGGTGCTGAGCTCGACGGTCTGGAGGAAAGAGCAAAAGCCTCCGGCGCGGAGAAGCTCTACATCGAGGATATAACCGATGTATTCGCGGATGAGTACATCGTTCCCTGTGTACAGGCTCACGCAGTATACGAGAACAAATACCTGCTCGGAACAAGTATGGCACGTCCCGCTATCGCAAAGCGTCTCGTCGAGATAGCGCGCAAAGAGGGAGCAACCGCCATCTGTCACGGAGCAACCGGCAAGGGCAACGACCAGATCAGATTTGAGCTCGGTATCAAGGCCCTCGCGCCCGACTTAAAGATCATCGCAGCATGGCGCAGCGACAAGTGGACCATGAACTCCCGTGAGGAAGAGATCGAATACTGCAAGCAGCACGGCATTCACCTGCCTTTCGATGCTTCCAGCTCATACAGCCGTGACCGCAACCTGTGGCACATCAGCCATGAAGGTCTCGAGCTCGAGGATCCCGCATGCGAGCCCAACTACGATCACCTCCTCGTACTCGGTGTTACACCCGAGAAAGCTCCCGACGAGGGTGAATATGTGACCATGACTTTCGAAAAAGGTGTTCCTACTTCTGTCAACGGCAAGAAGATGAAGGTATCCGACATCATCAGAACCCTCAACGAGCTCGGCGGAAAGCACGGCATCGGCATCATCGATATAGTTGAGAACCGCGTGGTAGGAATGAAGAGCCGCGGCGTATATGAGACTCCCGGCGGAACCATCCTCTACGAAGCACATCAGCAGCTCGAGGAGCTGATCCTCGACAGAGATACCTATCGCACCAAGCAGGAAATGGGCAACCTCTTCGCTCAGATCGTATACGAAGGAAAATGGTTCACTCCTCTGCGTGAAGCAGTACAGGCCTTCATCGAGTCCACACAGCGTTATGTGACCGGAGAAGTTAAATTTAAATTATATAAAGGCAACGTCATAAAAGCCGGAACAACCGCTCCTTACTCACTTTATAACGAGAGCATAGCTTCATTTACCACCGGTGATATGTATGATCACCATGACGCCGAGGGCTTCATAAATCTCTTCGGTCTCTCATCAAAAGTAAGAGCCCTGAAGATCCAGGAAGTGACCGGCAGGAACATAATCTGATCACGTACAGTAATAAACCGATGTCGTATCGTATAGTAGCGGACAGCTGTTGTGAGCTGCCGGATGAACTTTATAGTGATCCCCGTTTCGTAAGGGTCCCTCTCGAGCTGGAGATAGGCGACTATCGCATCAAGGATGATGATAGTTTCGATCAGGCCGACTTCATCAATAGAGTAGCCTCCTCGGAGGCCTGTGCCAGAACATCATGCCCGGCTCCGGAGGCTTATATGGATGCCTACAGCTGTGACGCCGACGACATATATGTAGTAACCCTGGGAAGCAAGCTTAGCGGTTGTTTCAATGCCGCTACGCTTGCGGCTCAGTTGTACGAAGAGGAGCTCGAGGACGAATTCGGTCCGAAGAACTTCCACATCATTGATTCAAAGACTGCGGCCTGCGGTGAGACACAGATCGCACTCAAGCTGATGGAATATGCCGAAAGCGGGATGTCTTTCGATGAGATCTGTCCGAAGATAGATGCTTTCAGAGACTCCGTAAAGACCTATTTCGTCATAGATAATCTCGATACTTTCATTAAGAACGGCCGTATCAAAGGCATCAAAGCTGCCGTGGCCACTACACTCAGCATCAAGCCCATCCTCACAGGCGTGGACGGAGTCATTGAGCAGCTGGGACAGGCTATCGGCATCAAAAAAGCCCTGCGTCAGATGATTGATATCATCCACACAAGGCATCTGAACAACGAGAAGAGACAGATAATCATCACTTATTGTAACTGTCCCGAACGTGCGAAAGAGGTAGCTGACGCGCTCTCGGATATTACAGAAGCCCCCGTCATGTTACTCCCCGCCAGAGGTGTAAGTACCACATATGCCAACGATGGCGGTGTCATAGTCACGATCTGAACGGCTGATGACGTCAACGCGACATTCACTCTCTGATCGCTCCCTCCAATAACTTAACCGATTTATGAGATATACGGAATTTCTTACCGTCCTTTAATGTCACGCTCCCGAATCCGGTTGACATAACTTCCTGTTTATGTACCGTCAGTTCCCCGGACACGGTATATATATCGTGAAACTTCGCACATCTGGCACCGAACTTCTCTATCGTCTCCGAGCAGGATAACATTCTGTCATCCGTCAGATGCACATCTATCATATCTCCGTTCCGCTCAGCATAGAGGAATTCTTCCTCGTGCACCAGTACGGTCTCTCCCATCCCGCGTACGTCCAGCTTCGGTACCTTTTCTTCCGCAACTTTCAGCGCCGTATCCAGCACAGCCTCAAGTTCATCGACCTGTATGGGCTGTCTGAGGATCATCACGTCATCCTCGGGAGTCAGCTCGCCGGACAGATCGACCGCAGCCGGGCACAGAGCTATGGCCGCCACGACACCCAGGGATCTGAGCTCGCGTATAAGCTCTATGCTCGTGATTTGCTCATGCTGTATATCTATGAAAAAAAGATCATACATAAAAGGACGAGCCAGAAGCGCGTCCTTGTTTCCGTACGACTGGACATAATACGGCACCTCGGGATCGGCCGCCAGTCTTCTGTCGGCGCTTCTTCCGAGAAGCCTCTCCAGCTGCTTGCGATCCGCAGCCACGTCCATACATACCGCGATATGCATCAGTAACCCCCAATGATGTCAGAATAAGGAGATCTGCAGAGGTGACAGGATAACCGCAACCACTATCGCTATCTGCAGGATCAGAATAACCGGCAGTCCGTACACAAAGTACCGGTGTTTGGTCTTATGCCGGAACATCCACATCCCCAGTATGGACCCGACAGAACCGCCGATAAGAGCCACTATCATAAGATGTGCCTCGGGAATGCGCCATGCTCTTTTCCGGGCACGCGCTTTATCTATACCCATCATGGCAAATCCCAGAAGATTCACCACCACGAGGTATATTACCAGCCAAATGATCACATTCATGCCTGATATCAGTCGTTCAGGCTGGCTACGACCTCTACCTCACACAATACGTTCTTCGGCAGAGTCTTCACTGCTACACAGCTTCTGGCGGGCTTATCGGTGAAATACTGCTCATATACCGCATTGAAAGCTGCGAAATCACCCATATCATCCAGGAAGCAGGTAGTCTTCACTACATTTGTATAATCACATCCGGCAGCCTTCAGGATCTCTCCGACATTTTTGATAGCCTGATGAGCCTGTACGGTGATATCACCGTCAGCTATTTCTCCGGTCTCCGGAATGATCGGTATCTGGCCGGAAGCATATAACATACCACCTGCTATTTTAGCCTGTGAATAAGGTCCTATGGCTGCGGGTGCTTTATCTGTAGATATTGTTTTCATGATCAGTCCTCCTCAAACTCGGCTGTTACATAGAATCCGCGCGCATTGGATTCAATGGCTGTCACCGTACCCTCTCTCGCCATCATTCTCTCTCTGATGGGGATATTACCTGACATGGCCAGCGACGGATCTATAGTGTAATAATAGTTACTCGGAAGCACTCCCTCCGTTACCGTGACGCGGTCTCCTTCATGCAGAAGACCGGGGCGCTCCATTTTGAACACCATGCTTCTCATTATTCCAGAACTCCCAGGATAGCGTTCAGGAATTCATCATAGGTCTCGAATGCAGGAATCTCCGGATGCTCTGCCTTGATGGCATCCGTGGACCTGAACAGGAAGCCGTTCCTACTGTTAAGTATCATGCCCAGATCATTAAAGGAATCCCCCGCAGCGATAGTATCATAGCCTATGCTCTGAAGCGCCTTGACCGTGGTCAGCTTGGACTGCTCGCATCTCATGCGAAATCCTGTGATGGTACCGTCCGGTGCCACTTCGAGTGTATTGCAGAGTATGGTGGGCCATTTGAGCTTCTTCATCAGCGGTGTGGCGAACTGGGTAAATGTGTCACTCAGGATCAGCACCTGTGTCCTCTCTCTGAGCGCATCCAGGAACTCGCATGCGCCGGGGAGCGGATCGATCGTGGCGATCGTATCCTGTATCTGCTTGAGTCCCAGTCCATGCTCCTTCAGGATTCCCAGCCTGAATTTCATGAGCTTATCGTAATCGGGTTCATCGCGTGTAGTTCTTTTTAACTCGGGTATCCCCACTGCCTCGGCAAAAGCGATCCATATCTCGGGTACCAGGACTCCTTCTAAGTCCAAACATACTATTTCCATGTTTTCGTCTATCCTTCCTGTATTATGTAAACTGAATTCGTGTCTCGGTTGGTGGTGTTATGTAAACTATTTTCTCATAAGATCCAGATACATCTCCGTCACGGATGCGTTGATGTAAGACTCCACCCAGGGAGCTGCAGCACCGAGTGACAATACCTCGAGAAGCATCATCGGTACGAAGCTTATATACATATATAACGCCCTGCCCATATGTCCGCGCATGATCGTGGGACACAGGCGGATGATCTGAGAAAATCCGTAATCAGGGAAATCGTGTATCAGATAGTATGCCGGCAGGAAAAGTGCCTTCGTCACGAGCAGACCGGCCAGAGCCACACCTGCCCCGATCGCCATCGGGATGATATATGACACATCACCGTCGGATCTGAAAAGAATGAAAAATACCAGCATGGGAATGCACAGCACCATCTGTATGAGATCGATGACCAGACTGATGAGCACGGCCTTATCGGTGTTATTCCTGAAGCCGTAAAAGACCATGCCCGGGTAAGCAGGCTGCTCACTGGCGATATTCAGATATAAAAAGGCGGTTCCCGACATGAATATGCCCAGAATGATGAATCTGATGGCATAAAAGATGTATAGCGAAATTAAACTGCCTGCACCCTGTGTGTTCATCGATGCAAACAGCCAAGTCATAATAAGCAATATGGCATTCATCCATATGTAAGCGCGTACCGTAACTCCGTACCTGCCGAACATATGGACTCTGGCTGCGGTCTTAAGCGCAGCCGGGGTACGATATTCTTTCATTGCGAAAAATCCAACCGGATATATCGATCAAACAGCCAGATCAACGTTTGCTCCCCTCAGAGCCTCGGCATGCTGGGACTTCCTGTCCTTCTGGTAGGGGTTATCCTCGTTGCTGTATTTGATCTTGGTAGAGGTGGTACCTCCCGATACATAAGTGGTACCGCACTCGGGACATATCGCCGTATGTATGGCTACACTGGCCTGAAGTACTTTACCGTTCTTCTGTGCTGCCTTGTCATAAGCATTCGCCACGTGCTCCTGCTCATGAGCTCTCACTCGCGTAGCGGCTTCAGCGGGATCCATATGCTGCGCGGTCTTGAAGGATACCATTTCATCGGAGCCGTCCTGATACTTGCGATTCTTGCATGTCTCGCACTCGGCGGGTGATGATTTACGTCCGGGGGCAACCCTGGTCTCTTCGCCGGGGTTCCTGATGACATGAGACTTGCCGGCTTCCCCGGCAGAGCCTGCCGCGCCGACACCCATGCCCATACCTGCTGTGCCCACACCCATTCCGTATGCGGGATATATGCCGTACATGCCGTATCCTGATATAGCGCCTATACGTAAGCTCATCCGGTATCCTCCGTAATAATCCAAAACTCATCTATACCGACAGTTCTAGTAACATATAGTATATCACCAATTCTGTCACACCACAATTATTACGCACAAAAAGGTCCCGGAAGCAGTTCTCCCGGGACCTTTTCAAAATATCCACTTTTATACTGTTTTACTCCGGTATCGGCACGGACACACCGTTCTCCTGCATGAATGAAGCGAAATCCTCTCCGTACACTCTCTCGAATACGGAATCAAAAGCCTCGTATTGCTCAGGATTATTGAATACCGTATATACGGACGTGGCGACTACCACGATGTTTAGCACTATGCCCAGTGCGCCCAGCAGGATGCCGATCTTCGCCTTGAAATCTACCATGCCCTGTTCATCTCTGGACAGGATACCCATGACTATGGCCACTCCGCCCAGCATAAACGGCAGATAAACCGTACCTAGAAGAGCGGTTGCCACCGTAAGGATTCCCAGGATCATGGATCCGGTGAAGAGCATCGTGTTCGGACGGATGTGTATATATACACGCCGGATGACCTCATCGTCGCCGGGCATATCCTGACCGCTGTTTTGAAAACGGTTGTTATCCGAGGATTGTCCGTCATCCGGGCGCTGTCCGTTGTTCGGGGCAGCATTGTTTCCCGGTTCGTTACTGCGCTTCGGCTCCTCTACATACCAGGAACCTTTGTCCTTTTCATTACTATCGTTATTAAAATCCATTACAGCCTCACCACACAGGCTAAGTCATCACACAGTCTCAATCATCACCCGATACACCGCGCTCGGGACATCCCATGCTCAGCCACTTCAGATAAGCGTTGATAAACGGATCGAGTGCGCCGTCAAGCACGCCCTCGGCATTACCGGTTTCCTCGCCGGTACGCAGATCCTTGACCATCTTATAGGGCTGAAGCACGTATGATCTGATCTGGTTGCCCCAGCCGATCTCCTTGACTTCTCCTCGGATATCCGAAAGCTTGTCGGCATTGGCCTCCTTCTGCAGCATATACAGCTTAGCCTTCAGCATCTGCATGGCCTTGTCCTTGTTCTGGAACTGGCTTCTCTCATTCTGACATGTAACCACGATACCCGTCGGGAAATGGGTAATACGTATAGCCGACGATGTCTTGTTGATATGCTGTCCGCCGGCACCACTGGAGCGGTATGTATCTATACGGATATCTTCGTCTTTAACTTCGATATCGATATCATCCTCTATATCCGGCATGACATCCACCGATACGAACGATGTCTGACGCTTGCCCTGTGCATTGAAGGGAGAAATACGAACCAGACGGTGTACGCCCTTTTCGCTCTTCATGTATCCGTAGGCATTCTCGCCGTTCACCTGGAATGTCACAGACTTGATGCCGGCTTCATCACCATCCAGGAAGTCCAGTTCCTCGATGGAGAAACCCTTGCGCTCGGCCCACCTGGTATACATACGGTAGAGCATGGATGCCCAGTCGCAGCTCTCGGTTCCGCCGGCTCCGGCATTGATCTTGATGATCGCATTATAGCCGTCATACTCATCCGACAGAAGTGTGCTGATACGCATATTTTCGAGCTTCGTCTTGAAGTCGTCGAGCTCTGCCTGGATATCGGGTATTATCGCGGGATCGTTGTCCTCATATCCCATCTCTATGAGCTCGAGGATATCGTTATACTGGCTGCCCAGTCCGTTGATGGTATCCACAGTATCCTTCAGATTCTTGGCTTCCTTGACCTTCTTGTTGGATACTTCGGGATTATCCCAGAAGCCCGGAGACTGCATCTCCATGTCCAGCTCTTCTATTCTTTTTTCTTTGGAAGCCACATCCAGGGATGCCCTGACTTCCGCAAGCGGAGTCTCATATGTGAGCAGCTCCGATTTCATATTATCTAATTCTACCATGATATATTATGTTAACCTTCCCATTTCATCCCCGGGCGGCCGTGGCATGCCTTGAACTTCTTACCGGATCCGCAGGGGCAGGGATCGTTGGGATATATTTTCTGCTCCGCACGTCTGACGGGCCCCTTTGCGACCGTGTCGTCCTTGTTGGTACCGGTGACCTTGGCTACCTGCTCACGCTCAACCTTCTGCTCGATCTTGACTCTCATCAGCAGTCTGACGGTATCCTCGCGGATATTCTGAGTCATCTCATCGAACATGTCATAAGCACTCATCTTATACTCTACCAGGGGATCCTTCTGGCCGTATGCCTGCAGACCTATGCCCTGACGGAGCTGATCCATGTCATCGATATGATCCATCCACTTACGGTCGATGACCTTGAGCAGGATCACACGCTCTATCTCCCTGATAGCTTCAGGCTCGGGGAACTCAGCTTCCTTGGCCTCGTAGAGCTTCACAGCCTCCTCTTTGAGCTTCTGCTTGAGCTCGTTCATGGATTTAAGTCCCTGCACACGCTCGGGAGTCACAGGCTCGAGGGGGATGATAGGCAGCAGCAGCTGGTTAAGCTCACCGAGCTCCCATCCGTCCGGACCGGAGTCATCGCTGATAGCCGTATCTATGCTGTTCTCTACTATATCGGTGATGTACTTGTAGATGACATCACGCATGCTCTCGCCGTCCAAGACCTTACGGCGCTCTTCATATACTATCTCACGCTGCTCGTTGTTGACCTGGTCATACTCGAGGAGGTTCTTACGTATGCCGAAGTTGTTCGACTCGATCTTACGCTGTGCGCCCTCTATGGCCTTGGTCAGTGAGCTGTGCTGTATTTCCTGTCCCTCGGGTATACCGAGTGCGTTGAACATACTTATCATCTTCTCGGAGCCGAAGAGCCTCATCAGATCATCTTCAAGTGAGAGGTAGAATCTCGATTCACCGGGATCTCCCTGACGGCCTGCACGGCCTCGCAGCTGATTATCTATACGTCTGGACTCATGGCGCTCTGTACCTATGATATTGAGACCGCCCACACGTCTGGATATCTCATCGAGCTTGATATCCGTACCACGGCCGGCCATGTTGGTCGCGATCGTCACGGCTCCGTGTACACCGGCATCGGCTACTATCTCAGCCTCGAGCTCGTGGAACTTCGCATTCAGGACCTTATGCTCTATGCCGCGCTTTTTAAGCAGAGCGGATATTTCCTCGGATGCATCGATATTGATGGTACCCACCAGGACAGGCTGATCCTTCGCATGTGCCTGAACCACTGCCTCAACCACCGCATTCAGCTTCTCCTTGCGGGTCTTATATACGAGGTCCTCATGATCGATACGCTTCACGGGACGGTTGGTGGGGATCTCGACTACGTCCATGTAATAGATATCACGGAACTCCTTCTCCTCGGTCAGCGCGGTACCGGTCATGCCGGCCTTCTTTTCGAATTTATTGAAGAAGTTCTGGAACGTGATCGTAGCCAGCGTCTTGGATTCTCTCTTTACCTTAACGTGCTCTTTGGCCTCAATGGCCTGATGCAGACCGTCGGAATAACGGCGGCCGGGCATGATACGTCCGGTAAACTCATCGACTATGAGCACCTGATCGTCTCTGACCACATAGTCCTGATCTCTGAACATCAGGTTATGCGCACGCAGAGCCAAGATGATGTTATGCTGGATCTCGAGATTCTCGGGATCGGCGAAGTTGTCTATCTGGAAGAAGCGTTCAACCTTCTCAACACCCTGCTGTGTCAGGTTTACGACCTTGTCCTTCTCATTGACTATGAAATCTCCGGTCTCTTCCTTGACTATGCCCATGATGGCATCCATCTTGGTCATCTCCTCCATATCCTCACCGCGCTTCATCTGGCGGGCCAGGATATCGCAGGCTTCATAGAGCTTCGTGGACTTGCCGGACTGACCGGATATGATCAGAGGTGTTCTGGCCTCATCTATGAGCACCGAGTCGACCTCATCGATGATGGCGTAGTGCAGCCCTCTGAGTACGAGCTGTTCCTTGTAGATCACCATGTTATCACGCAGATAATCAAAGCCGAGCTCATTATTAGTAACGTATGTTATGTCACAATTATATGCGGCTCTTCTTTCTTCCTGGTTCATGGAATTGAGCACGACACCCACTGTCAGACCCAGGAACTGATGAACCTGTCCCATCCACTCGGCGTCACGCTTGGCCAGATAGTCGTTGACCGTAACTACATGCACTCCCTTGCCTTCAAGCGCGTTCAGATAAGCCGGACAGGTGGATACGAGCGTCTTACCTTCACCGGTACGCATCTCTGCAATACGGCCCTGATGAAGTATGATACCGCCGGCAAGCTGCACACGGAAGTGTTCCATGTTCAATACTCTCTTTGCCGCTTCTCTGACGGTGGCAAAGGCTTCGGGCAGGAGATCCTCGAGAGTCTCGCCTTTCTCCAGTCTGGCCTTGAACTCAGCGGTCTTGTCGCGCAGCTGCTCATCGGTCAATGACTGCATGATGGTCCTGTATCTCTCTATCTCATCGAGTACGGGCTCGATCCTTTTGAATTCTCTCTGTGAATGTGTACCGAAAATCTTTTCAACTAAACTCATGTACGAAACCTCTATTTCTTAGATTTGCCGCGATTCTTGTCGTCTTTTGAGGATTTTGCCGATTTGTTCTTGCTGTCGGACTTGTTCTTTTTATCGGTCTTGGCACTCTTGTCGGTTTTCCCGGATTTTTCGGACGCCTTGTCTGCTTTGGCGCTCTTTTCTTCCTTGACTGCCTTAACCGGTTTGGCTTCCTTCTCGACCTTCTCTTCTTTTTCTTCCTTCTTGCGCTTGATATCAAGCTGTGCCAACTGATCGAAGTAAAGGATATGCGCCGACTTGTACTCGTCGTTGAAGTTCTGGTCGTCTCCGGAATGCAGGTGGAAGATGTACTCGTGGCTCTCTCCCATCTGATCGGGAATGGCTCTGGCCACAACGCTTACGCCGACATTCGAGCAGACATCGGATATCCTCTCGATATCTACCAGCAGATTCATGAAAATAACACCCACATCGATGCTGCACTTACCGCCTCTCAATCGCTCCAGATGTCTGTCTCTGAGAGCTTCGACCATATCGTCCACAACCTCTTCGAGGGGTTCGATATGCTTGGCCGCATCCACATCCTGCTTCTCAAATGCATTCTGCGTCCTGGTGAGGATGTTTTCGATCAGTTCATTCATCACACCCAGTTCACTCTGAGCCTTGTGTGAAAACTCAAGGCCGGAATCGTGCATATTATGGGCTGATTCGGCTATATTCATGGCATGATCGCCCAGCCTCTCGAACTCGGTCACCAGCTTATAATACTGATCCATGGTCGATACATGCACATCCAGTGATACATGCGGAGAAAGCGCTACCAGATAGTTGCTCACACGGTCGGCGAGCATATCGATATTGATCTCTTCCTCACTGATCTCATTCCATGCCTCTTCGTTAAACTCCGTAAGCAGCCCCATAGCCTTCTCAATATTTACTCTGGAAGACTTGAACATCGTATCGAGCACCGTGAAGCAGCCCTGAAGTGCCAGAGCCGGTGTCGCATAGAATGCGGGGTTAAGAGACTCGAGGAGCTCGGTGTACTTATTCGTGGTATCCTGTACATCGTCACGAATGATCTTTTTGCTCAGTTTCTCATAGACCGGGATCAGCGGGAAAAGAAGCACCGCACTGCACAGGTTGATCACCGAGTGCGTGTTGGCCACAACGCCCGATGTGGCAGTCATGTTCCAGATATTATCGAGTGCTCCGCTGTAGCGAAGTATCGGAATGATTATGAATACCAGCACGGTCTTGGACAGGTTGAACATGATGTCAACGATACCGACTCTCTTTGCATCAGCTTTTGCACCGATGGAGCACACGATCGCGGTCGTGACGCAGTCGCCCAGATATACACCGGCAACTATGGAGTAGATAGCGTTGAACTTCATCACGCCCGATGCGGAGAACGCCTGCAGTATACCGATGGTAGCAGATGAACTCTGCAGGACGAACGCCACGGAAGCACCTGCCAGATATCCGAGCACGGGATTGCCGCCAAGGCCGGTGAACAGATGCTCGAGCTTGCCCGACTCCACCAGAACTCCTACCGCGCCGGTCATATTCATCAGACCGGAGAAAAGAATACCGAATCCGATCGCGATATTCCCGACGGATCTGGAATTCTTGAAGGATAATCCCATGATGATCACTATACCGATTATCAATGCTATGGGAGCCAGAGTTGAAGGCTTGAAGATCTGAAGCCACCCTGTAGAAGAAGAATCAATATCGATAAGACGGATGATCTGTCCGGTAACGGTCGTACCGACGTTTGCTCCGATCACGATGCCCAGTGACTGTCTGAGAGTGATGATACCTGCCGCAACCAGACCGGATGTGATGACTATCGTAGCTGTTGAAGACTGGATCAGAGCCGTCACACCTACACCGAGCAGAAACGCTTTGAAGAAGTTGTTCGTAACCTTCTCCATGATCGCCTTGAGTGCGCCGGATGAACTCTCCTTGAGTCCGTCTCCCATCAGGCGCATTCCGTACAGGAACATGGCGAGTCCGCCGAACAGTGTTAATATGCTGAAAAAATCCATGTCGTAATATCCCTCTGATATCCTCGTGATGCCCCGAGGATGATCATCTGTAACAAGTCATCGATCTGCGCCGTAAACATACGCACACAAAATATATCATACCACAAACGCCCAAACTCTTAAACATAAACAGAATGCTAATCTGTTGTGTTTTTCTACAAAAAAGTGATTGACATAATTCCTTAAACTTATATAATTAGTCAAGTCAGTTCGAAACCTTCCTGACTCGCAGCATACAGTGCTGCCAAATCAAAACTACAGGTGCATCGGGTCGTATGGCTCGAGAGAGGAGAAAAATGAATAACAAGATCAAGTTTATTACTCAAGGTGCCGCAATTGCGGCCATCTATGTTGTATTGACGCTCGTCGCCAATGCCTTCGGTCTGGCTAATGCAGCTATTCAGGTCAGGCTATCGGAAGCACTCACCGTCCTGCCCTTTTTCACACCGGTCGCCATACCCGGCCTGTTCGTCGGATGCATACTCAGTAACATTCTGACAGGCTGTCTGCCGCTCGATACCGTATTCGGATCGCTTGCGACACTGATCGGCGCACTCGGAACCTACTTCATCAGCAGGAGGCTTAAACATAATAAAGCGGCACAATGGCTTGCGCCTGTACCGCCGATAGCAGCCAACACTCTGATAGTTCCGTTCGTGCTGGCCTATGTATACAAATTTGAAGGTTCGATTCCCTATTTTATGTTAACCGTCGGGATCGGAGAACTGATCTCCTGCGGATTCCTCGGACTCGTACTTCTATACGCCCTGCACGAGCGCAAGAACGAGCTGTTCTGAGTCTGGTATCATCTCTTATCCACGGGTATGTAGTCGATGTGATGACCTACATACTTATATGCCGGACGTATGATCTTGGATGTGTTCATGAGTTCCTCGAGTCTGTGAGCACACCAGCCGGGCATACGCGCTATCGCGAATATCGGTGTGAACAGCTCCTCTGGAATATCCAGCATCGAATATACGAAGCCTGAATAGAAGTCCACATTCGGGCAGACATTCTTGTTGAGTCTGCGTCTCTCCATGATCATCTCGCCTGCGATCGCTTCCACGTTCTCATAGAGTGCGAACTCATCGGTCATGCCTTTCTCTTCTGCCAGGCTGCGGGCATATTCCTTGAGGATGACCTCTCTGGGATCGGACAGTGAGTATACCGCATGTCCCATGCCGTAGATCAGACCGGCCCTGTCAAAAGTCTTCTTATCCAGGATGTCGCTCAAGTAGGACGAAAGCGCATCCTTATCGTTCCAGTCCTTCACATGCTCCTTGATATCCTTGAACATATTCTGGACCTTGATGTTGGCACCGCCGTGACGGGGGCCCTTCAGTGATCCTATGGATGCTGCGATGGATGAATATGTATCCGTGCCCGAGGATGTGACCACATGAGTGGTAAAGGTGGAGTTATTACCGCCGCCGTGCTCTGCATGAAGGATGAGCGCGATATCCAGCACTCTCGCCTCCAGCTCGGTGAAGTGTCCGTCGGGCCTGAGCATATACAGGATGTTCTCGGCCATCGAGCGTCCGGGCTCGGGATTGCGGATCATCAGTGTCTCGTTTCTGCGGAAATGACAATATGAATTATAAGCATATACGGCTATCAGAGGGAGCTTGTTGATCAGCTCCAGGCTCTGTCTGAGTACATTTGCGGGAGTGATATCATCGGGTGCCACATCATAGGTGTACAGAGTCAGTACGCACCTCTGAAGAGCGTTCATGATATTGCCGTTGGATGCCTTCATGACCACGTCACGGATGAAACGGTTACTGAGCTCCTGCAGTTCATCAGCGACCTTCAGATAGTGCTTCATATCCTTCTCGCTCGGCAGATGACCGAACATCAGCAGATAGCTGGTCTCCTCGAAACCGAACTTGCGGCCTTCCATGCCTTTCACGATATCCTTGACGTTCACGCCCTGATAATACAGAGAGCCGTCCGCCGGTATCTTGTATCCGTTCTGCAAGTCGAATGCGACCACGTCGGAGATCTCGGTCAGTCCGGTCAGTACGCCTTTTCCCGCCGAGTCACGCAGTCCGCGCTTAACGTCATATTCCAGATAGAGGTTCTGGTCTATACCGACAGTCTTCATGAGTTCCTTCTCCAGGAACTCTATGTCCTTGCGGACCTCCCCCATATCCTCTATGCCGGGTAATTCTATCTCCAAACTTTCTTCATCAAACATCTGATCATGCTCCCTGTCTTCTGCGGAACGGCTGTGTTCCTTCGCCTCGAGCATCAGCCGACATCCGAAGATACATTGTATCACTTTTTCAGATAATCTTCCACTTCATCTATCCTACGGCCTGCGGCCACCCTGCCCAGGAGATAAACCCTCTCCAGTTCGGCGGGATTACGCTCTGCGGCGCCTATGCGGAGCGGCTCGGACGGTCTGATGACCAGTGCCTCGCTCTCCTTCTCGCGATCCCGGATATACGCTTTCTCATCGTTATACATGATGTACCTGTCCTGCATGGCGCGTACCATGCCCGGGTAACGGATCAGCGCGGCTTTCACGAGATGCATATTGCGCTGGGGCTTTTTAACATAATCGGCAGGCTGTGTCTCTATGACCACGTTACGGTCATAGCCGCGCTCCTCCATGAACTTAAGCGGGATCGAATCGGACATTCCTCCGTCCAGATACTTATTCCCTCTGATCTCCACGGGTCTGGATACGACGGGTATCGAAGCCGATGCCCTGATCCATTCTATATCCTCCGCAGGGCTGTGATCGCAGCGGTGATATACGGGCATGCCTGTCCTGACATCCGTCACCACACAGTAGAATTCCATCGGATCCGCATAGAATGTCTCCGTATCCCATACATCGAGTTCAAACGGCAGTGTATGGTAACAGAAATCGACATTGTACAGGTCGCCGGTGGTGAGCAACGACTTCATGCTGGCATAACGCTTGTCATTGCAGTATTTCTTATTGTATCTGACAGGTCTGCCGATCTGGTGGGATTTATAGTTGATGCCGAAAGCCGCTCCGGCCGATACGCCCACTGCTCCGTCAAATACGATCCCGTGCTCCATGAATACATCCATGACCCCGCATGTAAACATGCCGCGCATGGCTCCACCTTCCAGAATAAGTCCTTTTTTCATATATCAGTCTCCGTGCAAGCAATCAATGTTTCCAACAACAGATTCTATCAGAAAACCCCGGATATGTATAATCCGGGGTTTAAGGAGGGATTTTCCTTCGGTTATGAACTCTTCATCTATTTCTGTCCGTTATGACAGGTTCCGCATAAGCTGCAATGAGCGCAGTTGCCGCCGCATGATGAGATACCGTGCTTCCTGTCATGGATCAGCTTACGTATAATACAGGCAACTACGATCACCAGTATCGCAGTTATTATGATATTTGCGATATTAGCCATTAACCATTCCGTCATATTACTCATCTCCCATCACTTATATACGGCCGTCACAAAAACATGAGTGTGGTTAGTCTTGGCTAACCATATTTCATTATAGACAGGCCGTTCTGACTTGTCAAGCTTACTGCGGCTGCGATCGTCTGTGCACCGCTTCAGGACTGCGGCTGTAATCTCCGTATACGGTCAAGTGCCTTCATAAGAGGTGTAAACAGTACCGCCGCACCAATGAAATTCGTAACTCCGTGGAGGATGTCAAAAGGGATACCGGCTACCCACCATGCAAGTGCTGTGGCATAACCGCCCATAAAGAAATACGGGATGGAACACATGGCTCCGAAGAAAAGGCCGAACATGGATGCCAGGACCACAAACGGCCACTGTGAGGATCTGTGCTTTCTGAGCAGACATGTGATCAGGACAAGTATGGGCCACACATAGACATACATGATAGTCCACAATCCCAGTCCGTAGACAGCACATTCCATACCCACAAAGCCCCAAACCGCAATGAGCGATTTGGGACCCAGGTATAACGTAAACACGATGATAAGAAGCGTAACGAGCTCAACATTGGGTATAGCCTGGAGAGCGACCTTGACTACCTCAAGTAACGCCGCCATCACTCCTATCGTGGCTATATCCATAACGCTGAATACTTTTTTATGCTCTTTTGTGTCTGACACGGTATTACTGTGCATAAACCTCATACACGAACTTGAAATCGTCTCCGTCGGCTACAGGCTGTGAGTCGGCACCGAACATACCGTACTCGTCGTTCACCAGTATGGACCAGTATGCGCCGTCGGCATCATAATCGGCGGTCACACCGTTGATGGCAGTGATGTAGAGACCGTAATCGCCGTTGGTACCCTCATACGAGAAATCACCGGCAGCGGTCAGTTCATCCATGACCTGACTCAGGAACTCGGCATCGGTCTTGATGGTATAAGGCTTGGTGGTGCCCTTATCATCAACCACTTCTACCGTAACGCTCTTTGATCCCTGCTGTGCCTTGGGTGCGAGTGCGAAATACACACCTGCAAGAATGGCGATCACCGCAAGTACGGCAACGACGGAAATGATGATCTTTGTTTGCTTTTTCATAACAACTCCTCTCAGAAACAGGCGGGCACATCGGCAGCAGGAGTCATGTCCATGCACACAAAAAAGGCCCGCATCAACAGATACAGGCACACACAAATCAAAGGCTGCACGAAAACCGATCAGGCCGGCTTCCAGCTTCCTCAATAAACGGCACGATCAAATCCGCGTGATCTATGTGTACCGGATGATAGGCAGGTTTCCTGGCTTGAGTATCTACACGCATGACCGCCTTCCCAAAGCTATTAAGTGTGCTTCAGTGACTGCGGACGGCACTCCGGCTATCCGCGATGATCATGTGCTCCTCTCCTACAGTGACGGGATCGCACAGGCATCTGACCTGTTTCCCTTTTACCCTGTTGTATGCCTGCCCGTAAACCGACGAGAATGATCCGGTTCACGTTTCGGCACCACAGGCACCTATGATCCATATGTTTAATTACCCTGCAATAATATCAGACTGTGGCATTTTAATCAACCGGCCCCATCACGACCGTTGTTCACCCAAGTGCCACGTCCAATGCCATCATCAGGCTGAATCCGATGGCAAAAGCGATGACTCCCATATGAGAATGCTCGCCTTCGGACATCTCCGGCACCAGTTCCTCTACTACAACATACATCATCGCGCCGGCCGCAAACGACAGAAGATAAGGCATCGCCGGCACCACCAGTGCAGCAAGGATGACTGTCAGTCCACCGAATACGGGCTCCACTGCACCCGATAAAACACCAAGTATAAAGGACTTCGGCTTACTGTGACCCTCGGCATACAACGGCATGGAGATAATGGCTCCCTCGGGAAAGTTCTGTATCGCAATACCGATAGCAAGCGCCAATGCACCGCCTGCAGTGATGGTGGATGATCCGCTCATCAGGCCGGCATATACCACACCGACTGCCATACCCTCCGGGATATTGTGGAGTGTAACGGCCAGAACCAGCATGGCGGTACGTGTCAGATCACTCTTCGGTCCCTCTGCCTTATCCTCGTTTACATGCAGATGAGGTATCACATGATCCAGCAGCAGCAGAAAGAGTATGCCGATCCAGAATCCAATGAATGCAGGCAGAAAAGCCAGACTGCCCATGTCCGATGACTGCTCGATAGCCGGAACTATCAGACTCCATATAGATGCGGCGACCATAACTCCTGCTGCAAACCCGGTCAGTGCCTTCTGAATGCCGGCCTTAAGTTCATTTCTGAGAAAGAACACACATCCGGCACCTGCAGCCGTGCCTATAAACGGTATCAACAATCCGGTAATTATCGTACTCATTTCACAATCCTTTCACGATCGTGCTCATTCCGTAAATCATAACGCCTTTGGTTTATTCAATGCCAAGCACCTTATAATCCTGAGCCGTAACGGCTTCCCTCAGCACATCGTCAGCCACATCCGAGTCAAGCGTCACTACCGCCGTGCCGGCATTATGATCCGCTGTTGCGCTTTCCACGCCCTCGATCGCTTCAAGTGCTTTTTTTACACGGGCCTCACAGTGCTCGCACATCATACCGTCTACCTTAAGTGTCTTAGTCATTTTCGTCTCCTCCTTATTGATCCCGCAGGCAGTATCGGTGCCGACAGTGTCTTCTGCGATATCACGCAGTGCCGGTCTTGCGTACCTGCGGTCATGCTTCGAATCATGTACCCGTATCAGATTGAGCCTCAGAGCGTTCATACATACGGTAAAGCTGGACAGCGACATGGCCGCCGCTCCCCACATCGGGTTCATATGTATGCCCGGATAGAGCCCTGCCGCCATCGGGATCAGGACTATATTATATGCAAAAGCCCAGAACAGATTCTCATATATATTCCTAAGTGTACCACGACTCAGCCTGACTGCGGCAGATACATCCGCAAGGCCGGAATTCATAAGCACCACATCGGCCGAATCCACAGCCACATCCGCTCCCGCGCCTATGGCTATGCCTGTATCCGCACGTGTAAGCGCAGGCGCATCGTTGATGCCGTCACCTACCATGGCAACTTTGCCGCGCTTCTGCAGTTCTCTGATTACAGCCTCTTTGCCGTCGGGAAGCACTCCTGCGATCACGCGGTCCACCCCTGCCTGAGCACCTATCGCCTGAGCGGTCCTCCCATTGTCACCGGTGAGCATGATCACTTCTATTCCCATCCTGCGAAGCTCACCTATGGCCCGCGCCGAGTCTTCTTTTATCACATCAGCGACGGCAATGATTCCAAGAAGCTTTCCGTCTTTTGCAAAGAACAGCGGCGTCCTGCCTTTCCCCGAAAGCTCGTTCTCCGTCTTCTCCATCGCAGGATCCACTTCACAGACAGTCCTGATAAAGTGGCCTGAGCCCGCATATAATGCCTGTCCGTTCTGCACGGCTGATATCCCGTTGCCCGGCAACGCCTGCCAGTCCGTGACAGGATATGACGGACACGCAGGTTCCTTAACCGCCTCAACTATCGCCCGTGCCAGAGGATGCTCACTGCGTGCCTCCAGCAGATATGCCGTACCGAAAAGCTCATCCTCACTTATGCCTTCCACAGGTATGATATCCGTTACTTCGGGATGACCGGCTGTGATGGTGCCTGTCTTATCAAGTGCCATGATCCGTGTCTTGCCGACCGTCTCAAGTGACTCAGCAGTCTTGAACAAGATTCCGTTCTTCGCCCCCACTCCGCTGCCCACCATGATGGCCACGGGAGTAGCAAGTCCCAGTGCACAGGGACAGCTGATCACCAGCACGCTGATGGCTCTCTCCAGTGAAAAGGCCACATCCCCGCCTATGATCTGCCAGATCACAAAGACTGCGAAAGCAACTGCCATGACCGCCGGTACGAATATGCCGGACACACGGTCCGCTATACGCGCGATAGGAGCCTTGGTAGCAGCCGCATCACTGACCATCCTGATTATCTGCGAGAAAGTGGTATCCTCTCCCACCCGGCTTGCTTCCGCTCTGAAGAAGCCGGACTTGTTGATCGTGGCGGCACTGACATTGTCACCTGTAGTCTTGTCTACCGGGATCGACTCGCCCGTGAGTGCTGACTCATCGACTGCCGTCGTCCCCTCTATGATAACGCCGTCCACGGGGATCGATTCTCCGGGTTTAACAGAGAATACATCCCCTATGCGGACTTCATCTATACCTACTAATGTCGGTACTCCGTCACGCTCCACCGTAGCCGTCTTCGGTGCCATTCCGATCAGGGCTTTAAGTGCATCGGTAGTCCTGCCTTTTGACAGGGATTCCAGTGTCTTGCCCACAGTGATCAGCGCAGGTATCATGGCCGCTGATTCGAAATACAGCTGTTCATGATAGATATCCATCAGGTCGGCATTGGAAACTCCGCTTGTGACCATGGCCGTCATCCTGAACAGCACATAAAGCGACCATCCGAAAGATACGGAGGATCCCAGTGCAACAAGAGTATCCATATTGGGACTGCGGTGGAATAAGGATCTGAATCCGGAAATGAAGAAATCCCGGTTGATATACATCACAACTATGGACAGCAGCATCTGGATGCAGGCAAGTCCAATATGATTATGAGCCAAAAAAGCAGGGATGGGAAGACCCAGCATATTGTGGCCCATAGTGATGTACATGAGTATCAGAAGAAATATCAGTGACCGGACAAGACGCCTGACAAGTTTCGGTGTCTCATGATCCCGTAGTGCTTCCTCTTCTGCGGCGAACCCGAACGACGACGGCCCCGGGACTGTGTCCGCATATGAAGCCGAATCTGCACGCGTGCCTGCACCTGTATGTGCGCCCGCGTTGTCACTGGCAGAGCTGCCTTTAAGGCGTGCTCCGTAGCCCGCACCTTCCACGGCCCGGATCACGTCCTCACTGGTCGCGCTTCCTTCCACTCCCATGGAATTGGTCAGCAGAGAGACACTTACCGAATCTACTCCCGGCAGCCGGCTTACCGCCTTTTCCACACGTGCCTGGCAGGCGGCACAGCTCATACCGATGACGATGTATTGAGTCATGATAATCCTGTCCTCCGAAAAACGTCACGGGTTAGCTCGCACTAACCCGTGTCATATTATCATCATCTTATTTGGATGTCAATCATGTGCCATCAAAGCAGGCTTTCTACACATTTGTCCACATCGCTCATTTTAGCTGTGGGTTCAAATCTGGCTACCACGTTTCCGCTTCTGTCCACGATAAACTTGGTGAAGTTCCACTTGATCTCTGGATTGTTCTTATAATCCTTATCGATCTTGGAAAGCATGGTACTCATGGCAAGTGCTTTGGGGCCCTTTCCGAAGCCTTCGAAGCCCTTCTGCTCTTTCAGATACTTAAACAGCGGGATGGCAGTCTCGCCGTTGACATCCGACTTCTTCATCTGCGGGAACTGAGTGTTGTACTTGAGCTGGCAGAACTCATGTATCTCTTCATCGCTCTCCGGCGCCTGGCCGGCGAACTGGTTGCAGGGAACATCGATCACTTCGAAGCCTCTGTCATGATACTTCTCATACATATCTTCGATGTCCTTGTAGTGAGGAGTAAATCCGCAACCGGTCGCCGTGTTAACCACCAGGACTACCTTTCCTTCGTAATCTTTCATTGAAATCTCTTCGCCGTTAGCTGCTGTTACGCTCTGATCATAGAATCCCATTTTAGTGACCTCCTTTATTGTTAGCGTTAATGTTTATCTTTGACCATATTATATTGTGTGCAATATATTCTGTCAAGATATATTTTGCAAAATATTTATCATTTTAAATGCGGACCGGCACGAGCGAATGATCCGACGCGACAACAGACCGGCACAGGCTGTTACACCTGTGCCGGTTCTGATAAAGAGGTTTGGTTTATGAATGGTCATGCCGCTGCTTAAGCGGTCCGTCATGCCTTATGCCGCAACTTTCGTTGTAAGCTTTTCAGCTTCCGTATACTTCTTGAAGAAAAGCATGTAGATGATCCCGGCCAATGCCGCGATCGCGAATACCAATCCGATAACATTCACGTGTCCTGTAAATGCCCCGCCGAACTGATTGATCATGAATGCGATGACATATGCGAATCCGCACTGATAAGCGATCGCAAACCAGGTCCATTTCGGATTGTTCATCTCGCGCTTGATCGCACCGATAGCTGCGAAGCAGGGTGCGCACAGGAGGTTGAATACCAGGAATGAGAATCCGGTCACTCCGGTGAACGCTTCGGCCAGTGCCTGCCATGCAGTCAGCTCTCCGCTGCCGTACAGTATACCCATGGTACCTACTATGTTTTCCTTTGCTACGAGGCCGGTGATGGATGCGACTGCTGCCTGCCAGTTGCCCCATCCGAGCGGGATGAATATCCACGCTAATATGCTTCCGATCCTGGCGAGGATGGAGAGTTCAAGTTCATCCTCGGCCAGCATGCGGAAACCGTCCTCTGCGAATCCAAAATAGCTCGTGAACCATATAACAATAGTTGAAAGGAGGATTATGGTTCCGGCTTTTTTGATGAAAGACCATCCGCGCTCCCACATGGATCTAAGTACATTTCCGATTGTAGGCATGTGATAGGCAGGGAGCTCCATAACGAAGGGAGCGGGATCGCCTGAGAACATCCTGGTTTTCTTAAGCATGATACCGGATATGACGATTGCAGCCATACCGATGAAATAAGCGGAAGTCGATACCCACGCAGAGCCGCCGAAGATCGCTCCGGCTATCATGGCGATAAAGGGAACCTTCGCCCCGCAGGGAATGAATGTGGTGGTCATGATCGTCATACGACGGTCACGCTCGTTCTCTATGGTTCGGCTGGCCATAACACCGGGCACACCGCAGCCGACACCGATCAGCATGGGTATAAATGATTTGCCCGAGAGGCCGAATCTGCGGAAGATACGATCCAGTACGAAAGCGATACGAGCCATATATCCGCATGCCTCCAGAAATGCAAGCATCAGGAAAAGCACCAGCATCTGAGGAACAAATCCGAGCACTGCACCGACACCTGCTACGATACCGTCGAGAATAAGTCCTTTCAGCCAGTCGGCTGCTCCGGCTGCATCCAGCGCGCTCTCGACCAATGCGGGGATACCGGGCACCCAAACACCGTAATCGGCCGGATCAGGTTCATCTCCTATCTCTTCCAGAGTCTTAACAGCTTCGGTATAGTCATCGAGAGTTGCTGTTTCCTCGGCAATCTCAAGAGTTTCTTCATCTTCTACGGTGTAGATGAAATCACCTGTGGGCTCTGAGCCGGTTTCTTCCACAATGGCATCGTATCCGTCAACGATCGCAGATGCCTCGGCATAGCTCTCGGAGATGTCTCCGTATCCTCCATCCATGCCGAAGAGATGGTATCCGTCTCCGAACAGTCCGTCATTAGCCCAATCGGTAGCGGGGGCACCTACGGCCACCATGGCTATCCAGTATACCAGGAACATGACTGCAGCAAATATCGGCAGACCGAGCCATCTGTTGGTCACGATCCTGTCTATCTTGTCGGATGTGGTCATCGACCCTGCATTCTGTTTCTTGTAGCAAGACTTGATGACTTCGGCGATATAGACATAACGCTCATTGGTTATGATGCTCTCTGCATCATCGTCGAGTTCCTTTTCCGCAGCCTTTATGTCATTCTCGACGTGAGCCAGCTTATCTGCAGATATATGCAGCTGCTCCATCACCTTGTCGTCACGCTCGAATATCTTGATCGCATACCATCTCTGCTGTTCCTCGGGCATATCGTGTACGACTGCCTCTTCTATATGGGCAATGGCATGCTCTACCGGACCGGAGAAAGTATGAAGCGGTACGGTCTTGCCGTTCTTTGCGGCCTTGATGGCTTCCTCGGCTGCTTCATCCACGCCGTCACCTTTCAGTGCCGATATATCCACGACCTTGCATCCGAGCTGTCTGGACAGCTCCTCGAGTTTGATCTGGTCGCCGTTTTTCTTAACTATATCCATCATGTTGACGGCTACCACTACCGGTATTCCGAGCTCGGTAAGCTGTGTGGTCAGATAGAGATTTCTCTCCAGATTGGTTCCGTCTATGATGTTCAGGATGGCGTCGGGACGCTCTCCTATCAGATAATTCCTCGCTACCACTTCTTCCAAAGTATAAGGAGAAAGCGAATATATTCCGGGAAGGTCCGTGATGATAACATCATCATTTCTCTTCAGTTTTCCTTCCTTCTTTTCTACGGTTACACCCGGCCAGTTACCTACGAACTGATTGGATCCGGTCAGGGCATTGAACAGTGTTGTTTTACCGCTGTTGGGGTTTCCCGCAAGCGCTATACGTATGCTCATTTCAGTAATTTCCTTTCAATCATCAGTGTTGGGATCAGGTTTATTGAACCTCGATCATCTCGGCATCAGCCTTGCGCAGAGACAGCTCGTAGTTTCTGACCGTTACTTCGATCGGGTCTCCGAGCGGCGCAACCTTGCGGACATAGACAGAGGTATTCCTGGTAATACCCATATCCATGATCCGGCGCTTGACTGCCCCTTCACCGTGGAGTTTGACTACAGTCACAGTCTCTCCGATATTTACGTCTCTCAGTGTTTTCACGTCCATCCTCCTTTTGGCTTGTTTGTGCGATAACCGTCCTTCTAGACCATTATCTTTTTTGCCAGCTCATCGCTGACTGCCACACGGCTCTCCTTCACTTTCACAATGAGATTCTCACCCAGCGAACTCACTACGCTCACTTCTCCGCCGACGTTGAATCCGAGATCGGCCAAATGCTTCTTAACCTCGGGACTCCCTCCGATCTTGCGGATTATCTGGGGCTGCTCTCTTTCCGCGTATACCAGTGGCATCATGTTCTCCCTTCCTTCCTGCCTGTTATATTATGCAGTTACTTCCGGCTAACCATCCGGCAAAAAGAATAGTTAGCACTCACTAACCGACATATATTATAGTTAGGCTGTGCTAACCTGTCAATAAATTCTTTATATTATTTTAATATTTGTGCATTGTACGGTTTTGTGGTAAGTTAGTGCTAACGATGTTCGCCGAAGAAACTTAACCGATGACTCAGATGCCGGCGTATTATAAATGATATAAGGAGAATATCCATGGCTTTGTTAGAATCTGGTGAAATGTATCTCGAGGCTATATATGTACTGTCTCTTAAGTCAAGTGCGGTCAGAGGAATAGACGTGGGTGACTATCTCGGATACTCCAAGCCCTCTGTCAGCAGAGCTCTCGGCGTATTGAAGGATGAGGGACTCGTCAGAAGAGATGATGACGGATTCATCAAGCTCACCAAAGCCGGCGAGATAATGGCCAAGCGTATCTATGAGCGCCACACCGTGCTGACCAAGGTACTGCTGGATCTGGGGGTCGATGAGGAGACCGCCAGCGAAGATGCCTGCCGCGTAGAGCATTACATAAGCGATACGACCTTCGAAGCCATCAAGGCATATATCAGGAAACACGGCTGACCGTATTAATTATTCCATCCCAGTCCAGTTCGGTCAGTAATCTCTCGATCTGCGCTACTCTTTCACGATCTGCTTCGGGCAGTCTGAATCCCCGCAGCTCTTTAAGCAGCCCATCCATCATCTCATAATCCATACTGCCCGCTATCTCGTCAATGGTTTGATAAGCCTCTTTCAGGGCGGCGGCATCTATTTCGGGCAGCTCTTCACCATCACCGTCCAGCCACGACAGGCGGCTGTCCAATCCACGGTACATATCAAGCAGTTGTTCGGTATTACTCTGTATATACTCAGTATCGCCGCTCTTACCGGCATCCTCGAGTGCCTTCGCAGCCTCTGACAGTTCCTTTGCCCCTATGATACGCGCGGAGCTCTTGAGCGCATGCACTTTGATGGTATAGTTCTCCGTATCACCGCTGCGGTACAGTTCCTCTATCTCATCCGCTTTGCTCTGGGCGGTCTGATGGAAAACCGACAGCACGGAAAGATAGCCTTCCTCGGAACCGCAGTTCTTAAGACCGGCCTCTTTATCTATGTCATCCATGCCTGTGAGATTCGCCATCAGATCGGTGGAGCTATCATCCTGTTCTGTTCTGCAGCTGTCACAATCTTTGTCTGCGTCCGGTCCGGTCCCATCTTCAGTTGTTTCGTTGGGATCCATGATCTTATCGTCCGGAAGAAGCTCCAGCAGAAGCATTTTCTCAAGTTTCTCACCATCCACAGGCTTGGAGAGATAATCCTCAAATCCCGCCTTCAGATACATCTCTCTGGCACCCGATACGGCATTTGCCGTAAGTGCCACCACAGGCGAGTCCTTGCTCCTGCCGGATTCACGGATATGCTGCAGTGTCTCGATACCGTCCATATCAGGCATCATGTGATCTATGAATATGGCATCATACGCTGTATCGGCCGCCATATTCACGGCTTCACGTCCCGACGAGGCAGTGTCTATCTGTATGCGTGTCCTCTTGAGCAGACTCTGTATGACGGTAAGATTCATCTCAGTATCGTCAACCACGAGGATACGCGCACCAGGCGCATGGAACAGTTCGTGATATTCCTGCAGATGCTCGGACATATCATTCATCCGGTCCGCCACATTGCCGATCTCATCCCACCTGACCACTTCCTGATCTACTTCAAAAGAGAACGTAGATCCTTTTCCGTACTCACTTTCCACATGCAGGGAGCTTCCCATCAGATCCAGCAGCTGTCTCGTGATGCTCATACCCAGTCCCGTGCCTTCGATGGAACGGTTTCTCTTCTCTTCGATACGCTTATACGGTGAGAAAAGTGAATCCATGTCTTCGGCTTTCATGCCTATGCCGGTATCGGCAACCGAGAAGCGCAGAAATATGTGATCCGGGTTCTTCTTTTCATGAGAGATCGACATCGAAACTTCACCGGACTCGGTGTACTTCACGGCGTTGGTCAGTATGTTCATCACGCACTGTCTGATCCGGATCTCATCACCCACCAGCAGATGCGGAACATGCTCATCAACCTCCACATTGAACTTAAGTCCCTTTTTCTGAGCCCGGTCACGCGTCATGTTGACAAGGTCGTTGATCAGCGATGAGAGGTCATATTGAACAGGGATGATCTCCATCTTTCCTTCTTCGACCTTGGAGAAATCGAGGATGTCGTTTATCAGTGACAGAAGTGTACGTCCCGCAGACATTATGTCCGCCGCGTAGTTGCGAATGGGTTTCTCACGGGACTCACGCAGTATCATCTCGTCCATGCCGAGAACGGCGTTGATGGGAGTACGGATCTCATGAGACATATTCGCCAGAAATCTGCTCTTCGCTTCATTGGCACTGTCCGCTATCTCCTTTTGCTTCCGGAGCTCCTCCATGTATCTGTAATGCTCGGTATCATCTACCAGGGCATACAGTACACCGTAGCTCGTATCCTTAAATACGAGATCATTTTTCTCAGGGGTATACAACCGCCCGCCGACATTTATTGTCTCACCTTTTGTGACCGCTTCGTCGATACGGCTGATGATGTCATATGGTGTCCCGCGCCTGTCGGATAAATGTTTGAGAGGTTCCATCTTGGGTGAAAAGAAAACCTCAAACTCCGGATAGAGCCTGGATACCGGCTCATTAAAATACTGTATCCTGCCCTCATTGTCCACGGCTATAATGGCCTCGGATATCCTGTCTATTACGAAATCCCTGGCAATCTCTCTGGTCCCCAGCAGATCAAACTCGAATATGCCGATGAGCATGAAAATCGTCCCAAGCAATGCTCCGAGCATCGTCAAATCATAGTATTTCGTTATCTCAAACGCCTGGGTGACCTGAAGCAGAAACGAAGATATCTGCACTCCGAACGCCATTATCAGCATCAGAAGTCTGTATTTGGCTGTCCTGTTCCTTTCTATGTGAAAAGCGCGTAAAACCCAATACATCGCAAAAGCGGACAGGATCACATTCGAGCCCATCAACAGGTCGTGAATGACACCGTTTGTATGTTCAAACCGCGGAAATACAGGATCAGATATAAACCGGTAAGACTTGTAATACAGGTTGTTGGATCCTATGTACAGGATCGCTATATATATGCCTGTATGCATTAATACCAGAAAGGTTATCAGTGCAGGGGGCAGCTTCACCCGGCACATCTTTGCCGAGAACAGGAAGAAGGCAAATACGATCCACACTCTGCCGACATAAGAAAGTTTTACCGCAGTCAGATACGCTTCCTCCGTGGCAGACTTCATGGCCATAAGATAGCCTATATTGCTCAGGAAAGAAGTGATACACGTCAAAAAGAGATACGAATGGATAGAATTCTTCCATCGCATAAAGACGATCAGTATCTCGGTAAATAACACACTGATGCTTATATACTGTATGGTGAGCAGGATATCATGTGTAGTCATTACGGTAATCTCCGGTTGTCATCTTAATACGGTTTCGGTCATTTAAGGAGCCTGTACAACTGCGCGGAAAGTGCATCGAACTGTACGGGTTTGGGCAGAAAATCATCCATCCCGGCACGTGCAAAGAATTCTTCAACGCCCTTGATGACGTTTGCGGTACATGCCGATATCCTGCCGTTACGGCTTCTGGACAGTTTCTGTGCGAACATGATCGCGCTCGCAAGAAGGAACGTCGTCTCGACCATCATATTCTTCTGTTGGCCGAATTCCTCCGTGACATTAGATATCCCCGTCATTCATAATAATACATTTGGCAAGCCAAGGGCGGAAACCTACTACCTTTAGGTGGTGGGAGGAGCCTTGTAAAACTATGCCATTACCTTTCTTTCTGTAAGATATTTAGAAGGTGTAGATACCAGCAAAAGCTTTCTATAGCTGATACTACCCTTGTTAACTTTAGTGCCGTCAAGTACCCTTATATCAAAGAATCCGCTTGATCTTCTACCCATGATAAAGTATAAGTTGCCCTTATATTGCACGGTATCAAAGAGTCTGAATCCTTTGACAAAGTAATCAGCCTGATTTCTCTTTCGGATGCCACCTTTAAGGACTTTAGACTTGTGAATCTGTCTGTTGTGACATCTGACTTTTCGCATATAATACACAGTTCCGTCAGATACAGATTTCGGATTACCGCTGATGCACCTGGCATCAATCACATGGTTCAAAAGATAAGTCTTCTTACTGGAATCATGTTCAGCCTCTTTAACAGACAAACCGTTCTCGATACGAACATTCTTCGTGATGTAGCCATAGGTAAGACTCACATCCGGATACTGTTCCTTCAGAGTATTGTAAAATGCCCACCTCATGATTCCCATGAATGTCACATCCCTAAAGCTCATGCCTCGTCTAATACTCTTCGGGAGCTTAACAGCTCCACTATGATAACCTTTATGACATGTTTCGCACAGAGTAACCAGGTTATTCGGGGCATTACCACCGACCTTCCGACTCTCGATGTGATGTACATTAAGTACAGGATCCTTTGACTTACCCTTGCAGCACTGACACTTGTGACCGTCACGGAACAATACATATTCCCTGACATTCCAGAAGCCCATCTGTACACCATGCTGATAATCAGTACCTTCCAAATGTTTAAGATCTTCCATGTCGGCCTTTATCTTCTGTATGTCGAAAGCTGCAACTTCCACGACAACTTTTGTTATAGGAAGTATCTCATGTACTTTTCGTACCAATGTCAGATGACTGTCAACCTTGTTCTGTACCGATGGTGCTAACCATCCGTCTTTACGTCTGCGATTGTTAAATCTCGCTGCTCTGTAACGTGTTTTGCGGTTACGCCGTGACCGTCTGAGTTCACGTCTTGCGGACAAAAGATCCACTACATCGTTCCTCAGTTCCACATCGGCTTCGTAAAGCACTTTATTCTCAGTAGTTGCGGATAACCCGACATGCTTACTTCCGGCATCCACACCCAATGTAATCTTCTGTGTATAAGTCGTACTCTTATACAGTAACTTAATCGTAAACGGACATCTTTTTACAACTACAGCCCTTCCGGACTTTAGGAGCATACGCACTTTAGCATGGTTCCCTGTAGGCATAAGTGGTTGTCCGTTTTCACTTAGCACATAAACCATATGCGCCTCTCCTTTCTAATAAACTGTTAACAGTTAAATTCTCACCTCGAAGGGTGGTAATATACCTTCGCCAATGTTATCCGGAGGTTTTTATCAGCAACACTGTCCCTATACCACAGGACTGTTTAATCACTAATCTTAGAGCTGCAGACTTGGTATTACATCCACAGGTAACTATACATTCTCCGGTAACGTAGCCTCTGTCTCAAGGCTTAGGCTAGTCAATATGGCTTGTTTTTACAAGCCCACTACCTTTAGGTGGTGGGTACTATTGACAATGGAACATTAATATCCCCAATCCAGCAAATGCCACTCTCCTCCATCGGTTCTTGCGAGGTACCAGTTCCAGTCCTTGTATTCATAATCCGGTTCCCATCCGTCTCCGCCTTCAACGGGAGAATGGAAATCACTGTAGAACATAATGCACTGGGTGAAATTCTGACCTTCCTCATGTTCATTCATCCACTTTATATTCTCTTCGCTGTTACAGTCATCCGATCCGTATCTGATGCTGTGAAGCTCACAGCCCTCAAAGCTTTTGAATTGTTCCCTGATCAGTTCTATGGCTTCATCCATGTCCTCTTTGGTATAGATCTCGGATGAACCATAGTCTATGACCACATCATCATTGTTCTTCTGACCGCAGGCCGTAAGCAGAAAGGCCATGGTAAGTACGATACAGATACATACGGTAATCCTTTTCATAAGCAATATCCTCCATTTTTAGTCATTTTGTTTGCTCGATCTCAAGGTTTTCCAATATTATAGCATATTAGGATATGATCTCATCTATCATAAGCTTTTGTTCATCAGACACCGGTTCCATGGCGTCATCAGCCCAGAATCCCATAGTCATGAGGGAATCAGGGTCGTCGATGATCATATCTCCGGTTTCGGTATTGACCAATGCATAGGTATCATCCTCGAACTTAAGAATATAACCGCTGCCGTAATCGTTGTTTATTATCTCGTATTTTTTCATATTACACTGTTACCTCTCATCAGCCGAAGATTTCTTTGAGTTCATCGTAGCTTACCATATTGCCGTTTAAATCCCATAATGTCAGTTTCAGTTCCTCCATGCCCTGGCGACCGTAGATTTCCGGATTCTCATTGATTATATTGATAAAGTCATACATATCCCTTATTTCTTTATTGTTCTTGATATCCTTAACGGTAGCTTTCCATGTGGCTCCTCTGTCGAAATTCCATTTGGGTCCTTTTTCTCTGGTAGACATCACCATGGTGGCTTCATCGATCTCAGCGGCTCCCACCTGTCCGTGGAAATGGGCTTCATAATAAATCTGGTTCGGTTTATCAACGATGGTGTGCGGAGCCTCATGCTCTGCGGAATTCATATCCTTCCAATCGTTTTCTTTAAGTTGTCTGGCCCTCTCATAGATCGCCATCAGGTTTTCTCCGCAACAGGTGATATCAGGTGCCTCGCCGTTCTCGTTATCTATATATGCAGCGCGTCCGTGTTTTAGATCATAGAAGCTCGTGTTCCCGAGAAGACGATAGTCCTTCTTGGTATGACCCATACTGTTTCCTGCCATGAAGGTGACTCTTCCCTTCATTTTTTCTTTGTTGAGCTTAAATGATACTTTGCCGTAGGCCGCCAGGAAGTCCTTTGGACCACCGTAAGCGCCCAGTTCTTTGGCTGTATCGCCTCCCAAAGATCCGAAGGAGATGCTCTGATGCGCGGTCAGTTTGGTATTCTCGCTGTACTGCTTCTTTACCAGAGTGTTATAACTGTCCACATTTTTTTTGGTGGAACTGAAATACCTGCCGTTTAAGATAAGCTTGGCTGCCTCACTGCCTACCCTGAAGCGGTACTGGGATTTCTCTACCAGACGTCTTAAGTATTCGTTTACGGTTGACTCCACCTCGTCAGGATTGGTATCAGGATACTTCGCGATGATATCCCTCATCTGTGTCGCAAGCACATGTCGTATAATATACCCTTCAGGATCGGAATCCATGACAGTCAGGGCTTTTTTACGAAGTTCTTCGGGATCCTTCATATCCTCCGCCCAGTTGATCTTTTTGGTCTTTAGATTCTTGCGAAGCTCTTTTTCATAGGTTTCGTCAAGTTTGGTCTCTCTAAAGTCTCCCTTGGTATTCTCCCTGTTTTTAAGCTGTTCCTTTCTCTTTGTCTTATTGATCCTGACAGTCTTATTCTTGACTTTTGTTTCTTTTACCTTACTTTCACTTTTAACCTGCTTCTTGAGAGCATGCGCCTCGTAATCCGGCATGACATACCACTGTTCAGCTTGAAGCAGCTTTACATTTTTCTCTCTTTCTTCCTTCTCTATTACCTGCTTCTTTTCCTCTTCACTCATCTGTCGGTCGTCATCATCTATCGGAACCGGATTTTTAAAGCTTTCCTCAAGAGCCTTTATCGCATCCTGAGTATGATCCTTGGTAAGCCCGGAGTCTTTTCTCATTTTATCCAGTACTTCTCCGGCATCTGCCCCAATGTCAAAGCCGAATTGAAACCGCCCCTTTAAATTCAGGGCCATGATATATAATTCCGCTGTTTCCGGTTTTTGCCCTTCTTCGTTCGCTTTCTTTTCGAGCTCGGCTCTTGAAAGCTTCAGGACATCCGTTACCATCTTTTCGGTGACCCCTTTCATGACAGAGATTTCCAGATAACGATGCAAAACATCTCCGCAGATCTGGAAGAAGTCCCACCTGTTGTACACTTCTTTAAACTGTTCTTCGCTTAAGGAACAGCCCGATTCCTTATCTTTCATGTACTCCTTGTATTCGTCCATCCATTTAGAGTCTAACTCATGACAGAGAAAACTCATGGCGGAGAGCTCCACCTTATTTTCGGAAAAGGCTTCGCTAAATGAATCAAAGTTCATCTTTTTACTGTCAAATCTGAGAATGGACTCAAAGAGTTTCTCTATGGCCCTTATCCTTCTTTTCTTATCATCTTTTGTCATTTCCGCCGTATCAAGGGTAAGCCCGGAGTAAACCTGCCATGCCTGTTCGTCATCATAATTCATAAGGTAAGCAAGACAGGATGCGGTCGCCCTTGCCTTCCTGTTTGTAATGGTTCCGCCAAGCTCTCGTTTATTCCTCCATGCGAAATCCCTGTTTTTCACCCGTTCAATAATAAAATCATCCAGTTTACCTGTGACAGCGTTTATTTTGTCGAGCAGCGCCTTTGTCTTTTGTTTGTCGTCAAATCCCCAGCGATCTGCGGATTTTTCATCATTTATTTCCTGTTTTATCTGCTCTTCTATCTCCTCTTTTATTTCCTGTTTTACCTTCTCTTCTATCTCCTTTTTTATCTCCTTATGGATCTGACCGGCCTCCTCTTCGTTAACGGGATTCTCTGCATCCTGAGGCAGCTGTGTTTTCTTCGGCAGATATACGAAGTTATATACCACATCATCGAAGAGATTGACACATGCCTCGATTCCGTCTTTATGAAGTATGGTCTGTCTGTTATGTCCCTGGGTGTAGTTGTATTTCCCGGGTGCGTCTGCGATCACATCACCCTGATTCTTATATGCAAATTCTCCTTCCTGCGCGTTGTAATTCAAATCAAACTGTTTAGCCATCTCGTCCTCGCGCCCTGTCATATCCTCAAGCCATACAAGCTCTATCTGCTGACCTACGTTTGCAAACAGCTGAGATACGGTCTGATCATAGTCCTTCAGGGAATCGGGCCTGTCCGATAATGAGTCGTTGACTTTCAAAACATCACCCTGCAGTTCCCTTACAAGTACGAAATGATTGCCCAGAAGAAGACCTACCGGTCCCTTCTCCAGACTCTTGCTTAACGTCTCCATGAAACGACGCTTGCAATAATCAAGCCTGCCTTCCACTCTGCCTACAACGGCTGTCCTTACGGCTGTCTTCTTATTCTCCAGATGCTCGAAGATATAATCCCCGAATATAGTGGGATTACCGGTTTCCAATCCTGTCGACATATTGCCGGTCAGAGCTACGCCTTCATCATATTCCGCTTTATTTGAGATTCCGGACTCCTCGAATTTAGGTATACGGAGGTTGTAGTTCTTTATCATGTTAAGATCGGATACCTTTTTGCCCGCATACGAGTTCATAAGTCCGTTCATCACACATGCCCAGCAATATAAGCCGGTCTGCTTCTCGTATGCAACATGAGGTCCCTTATCCTGAGCCTTGATGTTAGCCTGATATTCGATCGGGTCAAGCTCATAGTGGAGATTTTTCTTCTCCTGCTCTGCAAACATTGCATCGGCTTTCAATCGACCGGCGGATTCGGGTTTCTCTTCCTCCTTCCGCTTGGGAACAGCGATAAAGGTTTGGGAGTAAACGGGTATCCCGGCTATGTTTATACCGAAGTATTCAAGACAGTTCCTGAACTCTTCCTCCTGCAAAGCCCCGTCAAGATCAAACGGAGTATTCCCAGGCTCTGAAAGCTGAGCCGTGATCTTATTTATCTCCTGATACATCTTCTCGGGATATGAGCGTCTCCTGGAGCCCACATCCTTTAAATCGAGATAGAATTTGTTGGTAAGCAACTTACGGTATATCTCATTACGAAGCTGATGTTTTATATGATGTTTGAATTCACGGCTGTTAAATTTATCGGAAAGCATATTACTGATCTCCGGATCAGCCGATATATCGTTCAGGCTCTCATACATCCGGTGTCGTACTTCTTCTATGAGCAGATACGACCCTTCCATGATCTCTGAGGCATTCTCCCTGGCCTGACTTTCACTGTCCTCCCCGGGCCTGCCGTTCATGAGGTCATCGATATCGTCAAGATCTGCTTTCGCTCCGACAAACAAGCTGTCCCACAGCTTGATCAATCCCTCTGCGGCTTCCTTCCTGGCCATCGCCTTTTTTTCTTTTCCCACGCCTATGCCGGCATATTTTCTGACCAGCTCATAGAACTCATCGGTGCCGGGTACATCCGCTCCGCTGTCTTTTGTGATATGGTCAGTCTTAAGCATAGCGGGATGAAAAGCTATAAGAGTCTTTAACAGCTTATCATCTATATCTCCTACGGCATTTCTGGTCCTCGCCATGAGATCCTTCTCACGTTCGTCAAGATGGAAATTATAGAACTCAAAGATACTGACATCCTTCTTCCTCTGAGCCTTAAGTTCCTTCTTCTGTGCCGGAGTATACAGATCCAGTCTGTTTTTCTGGGATCCGGCGTATACTTCCCCTCCGTCCATATTTTCGTCGGTCCGGTATTTAAGAGTCTCCTTCCACATATTCCGCGCCTCTGACGGGGAGACTTTGGGACCTTTTATGCTTGCGTGATCCTTGGTATACTGCATAAGCACAAGGTCGGTTTTGGCAACCACGCCTTTGGTTCTCAGGCTTTCGTTGGGAGCATACGGTTTGCAGGACTGCAGATAAGTATTCTGGAAAATAGCAAGAGGCTGATAGTAACCGGGCCCTAAATTCACCGCATCCTCCATCTCTGCCTGAGTGATCCTGCCGTACTTAACCAGCAGTTCCGCAGTGGTAAGAGTTTTACCCTCTGACACGGAATCACTCTCTGCTCCCTTGTGACACAGATTGGCCATGTCCTGGGAGAACCGGTTCCTTAAGATAAAGTCCTTCTGACAGGATCCCATGGACTGAATGAACATCCCGAATGGGATCTCATCCCCCAGAGTCCCGTATGTATTCTCAAACCGTTTCATATTCTCATATTCCATACGGAAGAGCTTTCCCATGGAATCAAGGAATCTGTTCTTCGCATACAGCCTCTGAGCATCATCATTCATATCTATATCGTTACGGTATGTCAGAAGAAGTCCCTCAAATATATCCAGGATCTCCTCATTGGACATGTTACCCGCATAGTTTAGGCAGATCTCCATTGGCATTCTCGTAATATCGGTGGACAGCTTAAACACTTCTCCCGTCACGGGATCCCTGAATTCGGGCTTTGCTACTTCTTTCCCATCCTTGCCTTTGATCAGTTCGGTCAGTTCTTCAAGCAACTCCTGCTTTTCAGGTGTGAGAAGCTCCGGCATGTACTTATCACGGATTGCCTTCGAATAAGCGTTTACGGCTTCAAAATAGTTCTTTACGGCTTTTGTGTAGTATTTACGTGCCTCGGGGCATGGGTTATTTACATCCCGGAGGCATATTTCATCTGTGCTCCATTGATACGCTTCGCTCTTCTCCACGAATCTCGCGATTTCTTCATTGTTCTTATTTACGGTATCCATATCCACAGATTTAAGATCCGGACGTCCTGTAAGATGGGCATTCTGCCTGCCCATGCGCTCTGCGCGGCTAAGCAGCAGATCAAGTCCCGCATCCTCTCTATGAACTTGACCGGCATCGGATAATCTCTGTGCGGTAAACGCTACCAGCCTGATCAGATCGGATACCCTTCTTTGATCGTCGTTCGTTGCGATGTCTCGATCCGCGCTCAGTTCATCGTTGTAGTGAAGGATATAGTAGGTATCGGACATAAGTGTCTTGCGCGCTCTGTAATAATCCGATATCGCAAGCATCCGGTCAAGGCGTGCTCTTACCCTGGACAGATCCGACTCTGTGCTTCCGGGCATTCGGTTCATAAGTCGTTTCGTATATTCGGGATTGGCCTTTAACAGGCTGTCATATGCCATTGCCTTTTGGCTGATCTGCTCAAGCTTCTCCGAATTGTCAGCGAATTCCTCATCGGTGGATGCTTTGAAGCTTAAATCCACAGACATAATGTCCATGGTCAGGATATCCATCACCTCGGTACGTTTTTCTTTATCCGCATAGCCTTCGGCCAGATAATTATCCGTCTGCTCATCCTGATCCATAAATGCACACAAATGACTGAGGGCTTCATCGCCAACCGCGATCCGGTTCTTAAGAAGAATCCCCCGTCTGGATCGGGCCATATCGTCCTTAACAGCCCGGGACTTCCCTGTGATCCTGTCCGCAAGAATGCGCTTGGTACAGAGTCTGGATTTTTTGTTGAACAGCTTGGCCTCGCGCTCCGATACAGTGAGGTCCTTTTCGGCAAAGCCCGGTGCATACATTGCTAAAACTTCGTTTTCACTGATAGCGGTAAAGGTGTCCTCAACTATCTCAAGATCATTAAGAACGCTTTCCGTGCCGCTCAAGGTGTTTACGATCTCAGTCACGCGGGATTCCCCGATAAGCCCCTGCTTCATCCTGAATCTTGTCTCAAGGTTCTTTAGAGGGATCCTGATATCAAAACCGGCAAGACTCGTGGTCAGCACCTTGATGTTGAGCCAGAAGTTGATCTTTGGGGGATTATTTGAAGTTCTTGCGGCAGCCAGCTTCTCATCGATCTCTGTCTGAGTCATGTGCAGGATATCGTCGATGCTCATTTTGGATTCGGTAACCTCATCCGATTCCAATACATCTATAAACTTCTCATCGAAGTAGTTCTCCGCAGCCATGAGCAGGTCGCATCTGGCCTTTATTTCAGCCATATGCGCGTCAAGCAGACGGCAGTTTACGTCCTCAGCAAGCCTCAGTTCCTTATAAATGCCGATATAGTTTACGGCTTCCATAGCGAGTCTTGTTACGGCACGGCATTCCTCAAATCTGTTTGGGTCATCCTTGGTGTTTGATATGATGTCCTTATAGGACTTATAATCAAAACGGTTTATGTCAAATGACATGATCGTTTTAAATATCTCCTCCAGGACATACGCCTTCTCCTGTCTGGATGCCTGATCATTTTTATCCCTGTCGCGTATCAGGGCATTATATATCCTCGTACTCTTTTCTGTTTTTTTCTTATCTCCTTTTTTATCAAGGATCGCCATATCGGCAATAAACCTATATCTGCTGCCGTTCTTTGGAACAAACCCGGGATCGGTCTTCTTTATCTCCTTTTCGATATCGGCGATCATGGTCCTCACTGATGCATCATATTCCCCGGAATACTTTTTCAGAAATCCGGCTATCTCCTTACGCTCGGCATCCGAAACCGAAGAAAGCACCTTACTCATCTTAAGCTCCTCGAAGTAAGCTATTGAGGATGTATTCCTGATTCCCTTCTTTGCTCTCTCCTTATGAAGCCGGGATTTAGACACGGAAGTCATAAACGAAATACGCTCGGGAACTCTTTCAAGGCGCTTGAATTCAGCTTCCGAAAAAGTATACTCCGTGTCTCCGATGTACAAATGTTTGGTCGATACTCCTGTTTTATCGGTCAGTTCGAGGAAATCACGTATGGTTTCATCGCCCTTGACAAACCAGTCCTCATGCATCAAAGCTGCGCTGGCAGAAGCACCGGATGCCTGAGCGTAAGCGGACAGATAAGAATTATCGCATCCGCTGTTGTACCTGGCCTCATATTCCGATAAGAGTTTCTTGTCCCGGACATACTTGGAGAAGTCGTTGCTGCTTCCGTAGAGATTGGCGACGATCTTGTTTATACGCAGTCCGTAGGCGGCATTGCTCAGCATAACCTTAGGGTCACGGCTGTCAAGTGCGCTTATGTCTGTATCAAAAGCCTCCTGAGCGATGGATTTCCATAATGTCTCCTTCTCCTCATCGGTACCGGTCTGCATGATATCTATGACTTTGGTAACCTCCGCAGCCGATTTGCCTTCGAGGTAAGGGAGCAGTGAACACCCAAACTGCGTAAACACATTTCTTCCCGTCTTACGGGCGTGTACTCGTGCTATCGACGCAAGTCTTGCACCGTTTACATTTTTCAGATAATCCTCAGTATGATGCAGATATCCGGTAATGCAGGCATTCTTCTGGTATTCCCTCATCCTGCGTTCCAGTTCTTCCCCGGTTATCTCTCCGGCTGATAATACGGTTGTCTCTACCCCGTCCACAACTTCTTTGGCTTCTACGGGATGGGTAAGGGCATAGATCACGCGTATGCTCTTCTCTCTGTTTTGATGTTCACGCTTCATACGTTTGGAGATATTCTTCATGTATTTGGTCAGATCACATCCGAAGGCGGGAGGGAGTTTCCCCTCAACATTTGTCTCATCGTTCAAAACCAGGTTGTAGACATCCTGAGAGAACTCCTTATAGGTTTTATTCTTAAGGATTTCATCGGATTTATCCAGAAGCCTCGACTGAGCCGACGTGATCATCTTTTCAGCCATGGTGAAAGCTTCTATGCGGGCTCGTAAATCTATAAGCTCATCATCCGAGGGCGCAAGTCCGTTTTGAACAGCCATAAAGAGCATATGCTCGAACTCGTGCATTCTGTCAAACATATACTGATTCTCTTCATAATGCGTGGCAATATCCGCTACGCTTCCATAGTGCAGGTTATTTATATTCATAGCCCTGAAGCTCTTTAATGACTCCTTAAAGGCCGCCGGACTGAACTTCGCATCATAGTTTTTATCGGTGAAGCGGCTGTTGCCCGCATAGTTTATGGCACATGTCGCCATTCTGTTGATGACGGCCCGTTTCTCACTGCGTTCATTCATGATCTTAGTCTGACGCAGTCCCTCTGCTTTGGCATATCCGGACACCGATTTCATACCCTTGCTTCGCACGAAATGCAGGGATCTGAGTTCCATAATATTCGACAGATAGCTCTTTAAGGCTTCGTTCTTCGCTGTCTCATGGATTCTTTTAAGCTGCCTGTCAGTATATGACATATCCTTCTTGGCCATATACTGGTAATAGGGATTCTTCATAAGACTCTTCTGGATATCTATATATCTTCTGACTTCCGCAAAGGCTGTTATTTTGGCCTGCAGCGCCTGCATATCGATCCCCTCCGGAAGAAATCCTTTCTCCGCAGCCTCATCGATCCAGTGCTTCATAAGCTCCGTCTGGTCACACAGGTCAATATTCTTATCAAGATTAGCCAGGAATTTCTCATCCGTATCCATCTCATAGGGTTCTTCCGGCATATGCATAAATGTCTCTATATTTCGTGCAAGGGTTTCCTTGTCGATATGAGTGAATTTATACCGGTTCCCCGCCTTATGGTCTTTTTCGTATTTTTCTATGACCTTTGCGTTATGTTTACGTTTAATGGCATTCTTGGCCCGTTTCTCTATATCGGAAGCAGACATACGCTCATACCGGGTCCTGCTGATATTACCGTACGAATGTCCCATCGGAAAAGCCTCACTCTCCGCGCTGCCCAGCTGTTTATGAAGTGCGCGGAGCTCTTCCTTGGTCTTTTCCAGTTCATTCTTCTGCTCCGCTTTGGAAGATGCCTCTTTCTTTTTCTTCGGAACCTCCACAGGTATTTTAGACGCCCCCGCCTTAAGGACCCTGGTGGCATCCTGCTTCTTTGAGGAAGTCTTATTCGCCCCCTGAGCCATCATATCGGGTTCGGTATGCGTTCTTTGTATTATAAGATCATCAACCGGCTTCACTATCTCCGCCGATGTCTTTGTTTTCTGTATCTGTCCGAGTTCTCCTGATCCTTTACCCATTTCATACCTCCGAATTGTCAATCCTGTTAACTAAAAAAGCATAAGCGCATACAAATGTCCGGGTATGCGGTATTCATCCCGGTCAATGCCGGTCAGCCTTTCCATAAGTGTTATCGATCTGTCATCCCTGTCTGTAAATATAAGGTTCTCCGGTAAGGATCCCGATTGTAAGATCGCATCATACAGAGCCGTGGCAAGCTCGCCTATGCAGTTTATGCCGCCGTCACTGAAAAGATAGTTGACATACAGATCCTTATCTCCCGATTCACTCACACATATCACTCCGGACGGATGTGAGCCGGTATCATAGTATATTGCGCTGTATTTCGGTGAAATACCGTCAAAAACATAAGGATCCGTCTGAAACGATTCCGACAGTTTACGTATAAGCTTGCCCCGTACCGCATCATCATCCGGAAAAGGCTTGGTATGCCTGCTTGCACCTATGCTGCCCGCTATCTGCTCCATCTCCCGGCTGTATACCAGATCAGGTATCGGGATGGAGTAGATCCCGGTATCTTCATCCACCAGAAAACCTCTCTCTTCAAGGAAATCATCCAGGTCTTCATCCGACGACATGAATCTGACATCAATTCCGTCGACCCCCGTGTCCTTCAGGAGCTCCAAAACATTATCAATCAAAAAAGTGGCCGCGCCCTTTTCCCGCGATCCGGGATCCGTCATGATCCACCGTATGTGGGCAAGAGAATCCCCTATACCGATCACACACATACTGCATGCGTAGTCCTCATCATCGATGACACCGAGCTTAAACAGCCCGTCATCATTCAATAAAGAATCCGGACACAGATAAGAAAAATAATCACGGTTTTCCTGTTCGATTCGTGTCAGTCTCATATTCCTCTCCCATAAATACACTATATCCTTTCGGTTATCACAGAAGTATCACACATATGGCTCCGTTACTCTGTCTATAAACTCCATTGGAGTTTCATTCTTTTTTCTGAGCTCCAGCCTGATATCCGGCTTTCTCCGTTCGTTCGATAAACATTATGGTAATATCGTCAAATTGCTCCGCTCCGTTCAAAAACATATCTATATCATCACACAAAGCCCTGATCGCAGTATCACCGGTTTTGTCCGTATCAGTGTTGAGGCACTGTGTCATTCTGTCTGTGCCGTATAGCTTCTCATCCGTATTCGTTGCCTCGGGAACCCCGTCGGTATATACGAAAAATCTGTCACCGTCTTCAAGTGTTATCTCACGCTCTTCAAACTCAAGTTCGGGCATAAATCCCATGACGGGATCATGATCATCAATAAGCAGCTCATACCTGTCTGTTTCCCTCCTGTAGACACAGGGATATTCATGGCCGGCATTAATATAGGTTATGGTATGGGTAGATATCGTATATATGCCAAACCACAAGGTCAGAAACATCATTTCGGGATTGTTCTCACACAGCTGTGCGTTGACCTTCCTGGCTATATTGGCAGGTGATGTCTCTTCCATGGCCGTGCTCTTAAGGAGCGTCTTACAGATGGCCATAAACAGAGCCGCGGGAACCCCTTTGCCCGATACGTCCGCTATGGACAGGCCGATGTGATCTTCATCTATCATAAAATAATCATAGAAATCTCCACCCACCAGTCTTGCAGGTTTGATGTAGGAGCTTATCGTGATATCACCAAGTCCCTCCTTCCCCGCAAACTTATCGGGAAGCATACTCATCTGTATCCTCTCAGCCACGCCAAGCTCTGCATCCATACGCTCCTGTCTGGCCGTCAGCTCGGTCAGGTTCTTCATGTAGGACACCATCTCCGTCTCCATATCGGACATGGAATCCGCAAGCAGTCCTATCTCATCATGTCGACTGATCCCCGTGTTTTTAAATACAGGCTCGGAATTAAGTTTATCCTGTGTTGCGGCATATTTTCTTGCAGCCTTTGTAAGACGTCTTATGGGTCTTACCACCTGCCTGCCTATCAGCAGAGCCGTTAAAACCAGAACTACTATCATCATTCCGATAGACATGCTCTTAAACAGATCAGTAAATTGCTTATAATCCTTCAAAGAAACCGCGACCTCCTGGCCGATACCTATATAACCTATGAGTTCATGAGTCTCCGGACGATAAAAAGGTGCCAGGGTACAAAAGACAAAGCCTTCCTCAGCCTTGGAAGAAAGATGACGACCTTGATTCCTTTTTTCTGTAAGGATGCTTATTTCTCCTGCCGTGATTTCATCAGAGTCATCAATTACAAACGTGACGACCTCGTCTTCAAAATAATTCCAGTCGCCCATGGCATAAGCCATATTCGGCTTCTGTTCCGTATCAAGGAGATATACGTACCTGTCATTTTCTTCATCGATGATACGGAGATCTATCCATTCAAGCTCGGATTCCCGCGCAATTCTGGTAAGTCGTTCCTGAAGTGCAAGATAATCCTCATTCTTCAGCTGCGTGTACCGGGACAGATATTTACTGGATGTCGGATCGGCTTTAGCCTCTTCCGAAAGCCCGTAATAGATCCGTGAGCCTTCATCATAGATACTTGCCGCAACCTCCTGATTTATAGCTATGGCCAGTGTCCTGCCAAGCATTCTGTTACTCTCTATGGCTTTATTTACGGTCATAAACGAATGTGAGATCAAAGAGACGATATAGCTTCCCAAAAATGCAATAAAAACCGAGAGTGCTACGATCAGGGTAACCTTTATACGCAGACCGAATATGATATTTTTTATTTTTTCTTTATAGTCAGTTTTGTTCATGATCATCAACAATTTCAAATATGACACTTGTCATATCATCAAACTGTTTTGCATCTCCGACGTATTTATCAACGCTTTCAATCACTGCGTCCAAAAGCTCATGTCCATGCTCGGCTCTGTGTTCGTTCAGACATTCGAGCATACGCTCGGTGCCGTACATGGTCTCGTCCTCAGCCGTAGCCTCGGGTATGCCGTCCGTATACAGATACAGTTTGTCTCCCGGTTCAAAAGCGATCGTCCTTTCCCTGTATTTAATATCAGGTATAAAGCCTACAACCGGATCATGCTCCTCCACTATAAGCCTGAATTCATCATCGGATGCCCTGTAAAGTGCAGGATACTCATGACCTGCGTTGACGTACGTGAGGGTCCTTTCCCTGATGCTGTAGACGGACAGCCATACGGTCACGAACATGGTCTCCGGGTTATTGGCACATATCTGATTGTTTATCCTGTTCAGGATCGCTGCAGGAGACTGTTCTGACTGGCCCGCGACGTTTATAAGAACCTTGATGATCACCATAAACAGGGCTGCCGGCACTCCCTTGCCCGAAACATCGGCTATGGCGATAGCTATATGATCATCATCGAGGACGAAGAAGTCATACAGATCACCTCCGACTTCCTTGGCAGCACGCATAGATGCCTTGATATCAAAATTACCGCCACCCCGGTATCCGGCCAGCTTATCGGGAAGCATACTCAGCTGGATCTGCGATCCGACATTCAATTCAGCCTCAACCCGCTCCCTCTCAGCCGTCATATCCGTTATGTCCGTCACGTAATTGTTGATATCCTCCTCCATGATACTCATGGAATCCCTTAGGAGCTTTACTTCATCGTGAGTGGGAATCATGACATTTTCAAAATAATGTCCCGTCTGGTATTTATCCTTATCACTCACGTAGTTCCTGGCGGCATGCGAAAGGCGGGTTATGGGTTTGATAAGAGCATAATGGGCAACGAGCTGTGTGATCAGCAGGCAGATTATGAGTATTATGAACATGACGGAAATAAAGATGATCCTGTACTCAAGACGGTGTTCATAATAATCCGCCATATCCTCCCCCAGTCCGATATACCCTATCTCCTCACCGGTAACGGGATGATAAAGCGGTACAAGTGTTGCAAAAGGTTCATTCTGCAGACTTCGAAGCGCTACGATATTATCTATGGTTGATCTCAGGCGGTAACCTAAAGATCCTCCCGCGTCAGGCCCGAGATCATCAGGTGTCTCTTCCCCGTCTCCGAATTCGACAATATAAGTCATGATGCCTTCTTCAGGGGCTTCCCAATATCCGGTCTCAAATCTGCTGTCGGTTTCCGGGTTTGTGTCCATGAGAAATATGAAACGATCCGTGTACGGGTCAATAACACGCAGGTCTATCCACCTGTAGCCGTTGTCATCACTTATCTGTGCCAGTTCATTGCGTATCGCCAGGTACTCCGGGGTTTCCAATTCATCGAAATAAGAAAGATACTCTTCGGATGTACGTTTTTGTCTTATCTCCTCGGGCACGCTTTCATATATCTCCAGTCCCCTTGTGAGCAGATAAGTCATATCATCCGTATCGAGTATCTCCTCTGCCAGCCGTCCCAACATATCATTGCCCTGTATGTTGGCCGTTACTTCAAGTGACATATGAAGTCCGGATGCCAGCTCCATGGTTACCACGAATATGAACACTATCAGTGTGATCACAAGTATATCTATTTTCCCACGTATGCCGAATCGGGTGGTGGGAATACTTTTTTGTCTGCCGTCAGAATCAGGGGTTATCTTGTTGTCTTTTTTCATGGTCTTCTATGCCGGATCCCTCTTTTTATTTATAGTCATCCTTTTTAAATATAGCCTAAAAATCCACCTTGTGCTACCATGATTTCATGTAAATCAGACTCACGAAAGGAATTACCCGATGAAAAAAAGAAAACTGTTCAATCACCTTATGTACATGCTTATCGCCATACTCCTGATCTCGGGGTTTTCATTAAGCGCGCCTGCATCTATGGCGGCGTATGCTCAGGAGAATGCGGCGAATTCATATGTGGTTCGGGAGGGAGACTGCCTGTACGGGATCGCAGCTGATATTCTGGGAAGCGGTGAACGCTGGAAGGAAATTCAGGAACTGAACCCGGACACAGTCACCGATCCTTCGCTGATCTATCCCGGACAGGTCCTGACGCTTCCCGATGATGCAGCTGTGGCTGCGGCGGAGCAAAGCGCGGAGGTTGATTACACCAAGGATCCCGAACTCAACAGGCTTGCACAGGAGCTGCATGACAGAGCAGTATCGGCTGAACCTGCGATCACCGCCATTCTCAAATCATTCGAATCAGACAAGGCATACCTCACCGGACTTGATTTCAGATTCAAATCAGTGGAGAGCACGGCACGTAAGATCCATCTGGATTCCACCGACAAGGAGATATCTTTTGCAGAAGCAGCAAACGGTATCCATGATTCACTCAGATATACATATATAATAAATGACGACGAATATGTGACTGTTACGCAAAAAATACTGACAGAGTTTGAAAACAAAGGTTATAAGCTGTATAAATTCAAGAATTACTGGGCCAATGACACCAGCTCTTATCAGGGGATCAACACCAATCTGGAAACCTCTGACGGTCTCGTATTTGAGGTACAGTTCCACACAGCTGACTCTTTTGATACCAAAGAATCAAAGACACATAAATACTATGAAATAATCCGAAGCGAAACCGCATCGGAGGCCGAGAAAGCCGAAGCCGAAAAAAAGATGAACGAACTGTTCGCGCTGGTTCCTGTCCCTGACGGAGCAAGAGACTTCAAGATGGACGCCCTTCACTGACACGCCATGGAAGAGACAAAGTATTACCGGTTCTCTGTAGGAAGTGTTATAGTCCGCAGAACCGGAAATAAAATCGAAAAAAGAGGGAAACGCGGTATCTGGGAGGACGCTCCGCAGTTATACCGGCGCTTCGTACTCCCTGATTCAGACCTCACGGAGATCTCGGAAGAAGAGGCTTTGAGAATGATGAAAAACAGGACAACCTTCAAAGTGTATACACGGAATGCCGATCCCGGGGCATATCCCGCAGGGCTTGCAGGGAGCGTGCACTTTGCTTATACAGATGAAAACGGTGAAGAAATACCGCTCAACAAAAACTACGGCATCCTGTTTACAAAAGGTGAGATTTCCGCCGAAAACACCATAATACCGATGGGCATACAGAACCCGCAGATATTCGACATGGGCGACGGTGTGACCGGTATCTGTGCCGAGGTCATATATGAAAACGGCGATCCCGTACCGGCTTATAAAGATCACCGTGTATTATGGAAAACCACAGACCTGATCCACTTTGAAGAAGCCGGGATCCTGCCGAAAACAGGTCTGTCCGGGTATGATCTGTCAGACACCATCGCGATCCCCACAGGCATTTCGGATAAAGCCATCCGCTATTGGACTCCGATAACCTGTACGGGTGTGGAACTGCCCGAAGATATCAGAGCCGCATACGATGAAGACCCCGAGCATATGTACGTCCGTGTGAATTACAGTGACGGTTCCAAAGCATCCAAGCGTATCATATGGGATCGCGGTAAATCCTCCGACGCTTGTCTACACGGCACGATCAGCCGCCAGTCATTCTCTTTTCCTCTGGCAATGGGCTACGGAGATCCTGTCATCTTCAAATGGGGCGTTAAATGGTATTTCCTCGGAACAAATGACAATCTTAACGATATCGGGATATACATCCGTGAAGCGGACACTGTTGAAGGGCTGTTTGCGGAAGGCATTACAGAACATCTGATCCTGCCTTTTGATGAGAAAAGAGGATTTGAGCAGACCTTCTGGGCACCGGAATTTCATGTGATAGGAGGTAAAACCTGCATACTTTTCGCCGTAAGCGGACACACCTGGGGACCGCAGTGCCACTATATGAGACTGAAGGACGGCGAAAATCCCGTAAACGAAGATGCATGGGAGGATCCAATACGGGTAGTGAAAAAAGACGGAACTCCTCTTACAACAGACGGAATCACGCTTGATATGACATACATCAAGGCACTCAGCGGATCGTATATGGTCTGGTCATACCGCAAAGATATCGGTACACCAGCCGACACGGGCTCGATGCTCTATATCGCCCGTGTAAGCGAAGAAGAACCGTGGAAACTCACCGGCGATCCGGTACTTCTCTCACGGCCCTTATACGGATGGGAAAATCTTGAAGGCACCATAAACAACGAAGGGCCCTATGCGCTCGTCAGGGACGGCAAGGTATATCTGGCTTATTCCGGAGGTTCCGCCAACGCATATACATATGCACTCGGTCTGTTCACCGCAGATTCAACTGCCGACCTGTGTGATATCGCATCCTGGTACAAAAGCATAACCCCGGTGCTCACATACTACTCGGTGGACGGTGAATACGGTCCCGGACACCATTCTTTCTATACCAACGAAGAAGGCGAGACAATGATCGCCTATCACGCCGAGACAAACATCAAAGAGCACTTAAGATGTGACGGAATAAGAAGAGTCCACTTCCGCGAAGACAATACCCCGTATTTTCAGATGTCGCCGGAGGAGGATCTGCCGGAGAGCCTCATCCCTTTATCCCCGAAACAAGGGGCGTGATCTGCGATACCAGGTTATCTATGTCTTCAAAGATGCCGCTCTTGGTGGTGCCGAGATCATTAACTCTGCCGATCTGCCCCAAAAGCTTGTCACAGTCGCTGTTGATGAGATCAAATCTCTTCTCCAGGGCTTCTATCTTTTCTCCCGCTTCCTGTGACGCATTGACGATCTCTTCCTGAACCTCTCCGGATCTGTCCGCACTTGCGATGATCTCATCAAATGTGGCATAGGTCTCGTCCACATTTTCAAGGCTTGCATCCAAGCTCTCGACGGATGCTCTCATACTCTCGGTAAGCTTATCACTCTCCTCACCCACGTTACTGATGGATGCATTGACCTGATCGATCAGAACCTTGATCTCGTCTGCGAGCTTACGTACCTCCTCTGCGACCACCGCGAAGCCGCGTCCCGCCTCGCCTGCTCTTGCTGCCTCTATGGATGCATTGAGTGCCAGGAGGTTTGTCTGTGACGCGATACCCACGATCTGCTTCATATAGCCGGCTATCTCATCTACGGAGCTCTTGAAGGTTTCAAAGCCTTCCTCCATCTCATTGAAGGTATTCCTCACATCGATCGAGCTTTCCTTGAGCTCTCCCACCTTATCCTGTGCCACCTTGACGCTGTTTTCTATGTCATCTCTTACCTCGTTGAATCTGGATGTGGTCTCGCTGACCTTATCAAACACTTCGCCGAATCCGTAGATATCGTTTTTGAGTTCTTCATTGCCCTTCATGACATCGCCGAAGGTGTCAGTTATATCCTTGAGCTCGGTAAGGGAATCAAGTTCATTGACTACCAGACTTTTCTGGCATGCCTTGATGGAATCGGCGATATAACTCAGTGCCCGGGCCTCTTCTGCTCCTCTTGCCGAATTGTCCGGGGTATTAACCGTTTCCACAGCAGTATTGTCCCTGTCTTTTTTCTTTCCAAACATATGTATCCCCTCCCCTATTCAAATACTACGCATGTCATCGTCTGATTGACGAACTGGCCGTTGTAGTGCTCACCGTAGCCCACAAGGCCGCATGAGGTTCCAAGAGAAGCTATCCTGCCAAGATAGTCATTGAGTTCGCCCCTCTCCTGGAGCAGCAGATACCTGAATGCACAGTTAACGGAGAAGATCCCGGATACTCTGTTAAAATCTCTCTTGATGGCATCGACCGTATTCTGAGCGATCTCCATAGGATCGTTCATTTCAAGAAGAGTGAGGATATCTGAATCATTCACCTGCCTGTAACAGGTTATGCCGCTGCCTTCCACGCCCTTAATGGACACTATGCATATATCCTCACCGATCATCTTGCCCAGGGGATTGGTAAAGGTCTGATTCTCTATAGCGCTCTCGGTACATCCGGTCAGCTCCATATATACCTGCTTGGAGGAACGTCCGTTGAGTTCGCCGATATAATATCTGCTCCTGTCCGTCTTGGAAGCAAGAAGCCTCACGCCCTCAACCGGGGTATAGATATTCTCCTTATAAGCCTTGACCCTGCCTGTGTCATTCCTGATCACAGCGTAGGCCATACCATCCTCATAGACCCTGCCGTTGGCCGAAACCTTTCCCGCATCCCCTGTTGCTCCCATGAGCTGGAGTTTATATTTCCTGAGGAGAAACTCCAGAGTACTCATGACACCTGCGTCATTTCCCGCGCAGAAGTCTATAATGGCCGTATTATCATTGCCGGGCTTAATTCGGTTCAGATCATCCTGCAGTCTGCCAATACACTTCGCAGGAGTTTTGGACACATCCTCCAATGCACCGGCAGCACATGTGACGCCCTCTGTAAATGCCGTAACGGTCGCACCCTTCTCCTCTACCCTGTTCTCATAGCCCATTGCTATACATCCGATACTCGGCACTCCCGGAAAGGCTTTCTCAAGTTCGGCAACATTTTCCTCAAAGCAATCTGCGGGGCTTGTCATTATGAGAAGTTTCGGAGAAGTAAGCCCTTTCAATGCTTCTGATATCCTGCCGGAAGAGCTTGTCCCATAAAACATTTTCATACACTTTTCTCCATTCTTTTTATTTCTTCAACCCTATTGCTTAATATTCTAGCAATATGTGGGTTAAATGGCAACACGCGAGGGTGCCTTCACAAGCGTCGCAGGGCAGGAAGCCCACTACTCTTGAGTGGTGGGAGGAATGCCCGTTTTAGCGACGCACTTCCTTTCTAAATAATATTGTTCTTCGCCAAAATGCATGATATAATGATCTTGGTGAAGAAAATAGGTATTGTATATGCAACAGACTATTACAGCAAAACTTCAGATTTTGGTAAATCCTTCTGAAAAGCAGATTCTCTGCGATACTATGAAGGCTTATTCTAATGCCTGTAACTATGTGTCTGGATACATATATAACACTCATAATCTTAGCCGTTATAGTGTGCAGGAAGATACTTACTATCAGGTTCGTGAAGTTTACGGACTCCGTTCCCAAATGGCA
>JAFSTN010000045.1 GCA_017450485.1 Lachnospiraceae bacterium | reverse complement strand
GCTACCTCTAAAATATAATCAGTAGCGAAAGCGGCCGCACTTTTCAGTCCTGCTGTCAACTATTTTTTTCAGAAAAAAAGACCCCTATACCATTTCTGGTATAAGAGTCTTATTGTCGTCACACTTAACTTAATGACATTGACCAATCCGGTGGGGATATTTTTTTCCTGAATCCGATAGCATTAAATTGTATCAAATGGCCGGTTACGCAAGGTAACCAGAACGTAAATCCATAGGAGGAATTTATCATGGCAAAGTTCAAACCGTTTCTTTTGTTCGAGAATGGCGAGGAGTTGGATCTTGAGGAGGAATTCGACAGTGAGGAGGAAGCAGTAGATTACGGGTTCCAGAGTATTGCGGACTATCACACCGGCATGGGGGTTCTTCACATGTCCAATCCCGGTGATTACCCGGAGGAGAATGAAGATATAGAAGTGATTATCAGGGAGGAATCATAACATGACCGTATATACAACCAGCGAATATAAGGGTTACCGCAAGCAGAACTACTATCACAATGAATACCGGGAGGAAGGCGACAAGGTCGTTAAGTACAGATGCCACCGCCAGAAGTTCTTTGACGGCGATGAGAACAGCTGGTCATACGAAGAAGAGGAAGTTGATTCCTGGAATCGTGACGATCCCAATCTGCCGGAGTGGTTAAGAGAGCATCTGGAAGGCTGAGAATGATAGGCTACGCAGAGCAGATTTGTAAGGAAATGCAATCATGGAACTATTGACACCGGAAGATATCGAGGCATGGATTGATGAAGGCTAGTATTGATCGATACACCCCAGCGATAATCCCCCTTGTGAAGAAAACTAAAATACATTATAATTAACAAGAAAACAACAATTAACACACGATGTTAATTATGCATATTTAGTTAAAGCTATGAAGAACATCCTCGAAACCCTGTTGCACACACAAGTGAATATAGAACCCCACCAGGGAAAAACAAATCTCCCTTTTTTTCTGATGTCGGGAAGAGAGTTCTATGATGCCCGGATATATGGTATTGGTGTTACGATCATAGGCATAGGGAGTACGGAGAATCTGGGTATACGGAACTTAAGCCATGATCTCAGGGAGTATAATAAGGCTTTTCCCGATAACGTCTGCTTCTACATTCCGGACATAACGCGAATAAAGAGAGATGCTTTAATAAAGGCGGGAATCCCGTTTATAGCTCCGCCCGGGCAGGTCTACCTTCCTTTTCTGGGAGTGATTCTCCAGGATAAATATGAGAAGCTTCCTCAGAAGCGCACAGGTGGCATGAGCCCGTTGGAACAGGAACTGCTACTTTATCTGATCTATAATGCAGGAGAGCACGGAAAAGCGAAGCTGGCTGATCAACTCAACGTGACTCGAGCCGCAATAACCAAGGTGACGGAGTCATTGGCTCAAAGGGAACTGATCAATGAGACAAGGCATGGTAAAGAGATCAGTGTGTCATTGCTCTTTTCGCCACAAATAACATACAAGACTGCGCTAAATGATATGATAACTCCGGTAAAAAAGAGAGTATGCTGCCGAAAGAGCGTTGTGTCAGCCTCATTTTTGCCGGCTGGAGAAAGTGCTCTTAGCCAAGTCTCCATGCTTAGCGCCCCTACAATGGAATACAGAGCTGTTTATGAGAAAGATGAACGTATACAGCAATTGGAATTCATCGAGGATGAACGCTGGATGGATACAGAAGATGGTATTATGCTCGAATTGTGGAGATATGATCCGGAAAAATTGAGCCAAGATGGAAGAGTAGATCCCATCTCACTCAAATTGTCTTTATCAGATATATATGATGAGAGAGTTCAGGGCGAAATGGAAGATGTTCTGGAGGGATACAAATGGCTGTAACAGGTTGGGAATCATTTCGTGATAAATTCGAAGGATACGAGGATTGTTATACAGTGATCGGAGGATTTGCCTGCGAAATACTGCTCAGACATGCACAACTTAACTTCCGCGCTACCAAGGATATCGATATGATCCTGCTTATCGAAGACAGATTACCGGATTTTGGTAAGGTGTTTTGGAACTATATCAAAGAAGGAGAGTATCAGTGCGGTTGGAAACAGAGTCCTGAACTGCATTTTTACAGATTCACTGAGCCGAAATCGGGATTCCCGGTTCAAATCGAGCTATTCTCTCGATTGCCGGATTACCATCTGAACTCGGAGAGTGTAATTGTTCCTATACATATTGATGATGAGATATCCAGTCTATCGGCCATAGTAATGAACGATGACTTCTATAATCTGCTTCAAGCAGGGAGAACCGTGATAGATGGCGTAAGTACATTAAACGCTGAGTATCTGATACCATTCAAAATGTACGCATGGACTGATCTGCTAAAGAAGAAGGACAACGGGGTTCATGTGAATGACCGGGATCTTACAAAACATAAGTTGGATGTATTCAGATTATTACAGGTTGTAACGGAAAATGCTCACGTCGATCTGACCGGTTTATGTCTTGATGCCGCGTCCGAATATATTGATCGAATAAACTCAGAAACCATAAACATGGATCAGATTGGACTTGCATTTACACAACAGGCAGCCATCCAAAGGTTAAAAGAACTTTATTCCTTGTGAACCACATACTTGATTAGATGCTTTTGATGTTATCGTAGGAGTAACCCCCGGCGTCTCCCATCTGCTATAATAGTCCTCGAGGAAAGGAGGTAATTGCTTATGAAAACTACCTCAACTGCTCGCATCGGATGGGATGCTGGTCAAACGGCCTTTGCTTGTTGCGGATAATGCTGTGTTAGCCGGGTTTAAAGAGGCTGACTGGAAGGCAGTACTATGAGATATAAGGCGGCCATATTTGATATGGACGGAACTATACTGAATACATTGGATGATCTGGCGGATACCATGAACTACTGCCTGAGATCATATGGCATGCCGGAGAGATCCCTATCTGAGATAAGGAGTTTCCTGGGCAACGGTCTGAGAGTTTTGGTAGAGAAGTCTGTGACCAATGGTACACCGATGCCGACGATCGATCTGATGTGTGAAACGTTTGCAGGTTATTATAAGGATCACTGTGCGATCAGGACGAGACCGTATGAAGGGATAGAAGATCTGCTTCGGAAGCTGCGCAGTGACGGTATCCTGACAGCTGTCGTCTCCAATAAGGTTGATTTTGCCGTCAGAGAACTCTGTGAGGAGTACTTCGACGGCCTCTTTGATTATTCGGTAGGAGAGCGGGAGGGACAGAGGCGTAAGCCTTATCCTGACAGTGTTAATGCCGTGTTGGAGTATTTCGATATAGCGAAGGATGAAGCGGTGTATATCGGGGATTCCGAGGTTGACTTCATGACAGCGAAGAATGCCGATATGGATGTGATCATGGTCGACTGGGGATTCAGGGATGAATCCACGCTGGTTATGATGGGAGCGGATTTGATCGCACACAGTATGGATGAAGTTTATGAGGCAATAACCGAGAGAAGTAATATGGGGGACAGGACATGAGCTTAAAGGATCTGTATTCGAAGTATTATTATGATCAGAATTATAACTGTGCCGAGACGATGATCAGAGCCGGTAATGAGTATTATGAGCTGGGGCTGCATGACAGGGATATGATCGCTTTCGGCGGATTCGGAGCAGGTATCCAGACAGGGAATACATGCGGCGCGATACTGTCGGCGGTATCGATCCTTTCCATGAGATATGTAGAGCAGAAGGCACACGAGAGTGCGGATATCAGACCGGTCACGACTGCTCTAATCAGGAAGTTCAATGAGAGATACGGTTCGGTGTTGTGTAAGGATATCAAGCCGCAGTCTTTTCAACCGGATATCAGATGCAAGCATACCATAGAGACTGCCTGCGATATCCTGGAGCAGGTCATAGCAGAGTATGATCAGGAGAAGTCATGAGCAGATTGAAGGAACTACGTAAGATAGTGGATGCCGAGATCAATAAGATGGAGGATCCGGACAAGAGGACAAGTGCGACCGCGCATCTCTATGGAGTATCACTCGCGGCGACCATGATAGCAAAGAAGCGTGGGCTGGATCCGGAGATAGCCTCGATGGCGGCGATGCTCCATGACCTGCATGCATATAAGTCGGGTTCGTATGATGATCATGCGCATCTGGGCGCGGATCTGGCGAGACAGATACTTACGGAACTCGCATTGACGGATGATGCGGAGACGGAGCAGATCTGTTCTGCCATATATCATCATGATGATAAGCCGGTGGTGGACAGCCCGATGGATGAGGTGCTTAAGGATGCCGATGTGATCGACCACTGTCTGAAGGATTCGTCCAAGCCGGTGAAGGAGAAGGAACAGGCCAGGTTTGAAGCGCTGTGTGCTGAGTTTGAGATGTGAGTATCCGGTTTTATGAGACTTTTTATAGCGATACAGTTTGAAGATCATATCCTCGATGCCCTGTCTGCTTTTCAGAAGGAACTGAAGGCGCAGGGCGTGACAGGCAATTATACTAAGCGCGAGAACCTGCATATTACGCTCGCGTTCATCGGCGAATATGGTAATCCGGATGAAGTTTTGGATGCCATGGAACGGGTGGATTTTGAACCGGTCGAGATACGGCTGGATGGTGTGGGGTGTTTCGGAGAATTATTCTGGGCAGGCCTGGCGGATAATCCTGAGCTTACCGAGTATGTGAAGCGACTTCGCCGGGAACTTTCCGCGCAGGGCATACCATACGACAAGAAGCGCTTTTCTCCGCATATAACTTTGATCCGTAAGTTTTCTTACAGAGGAGGCAAGCGCATTCCCATTCAGAAGGCTGTCGAGGGTAGCATGGTGGCGACGCGCGTATCGCTCATGTTGTCCGAGCGTGGTAAGAACGGGATGATATACACGGAATTATCATAAACAGGAGGTGGCAGTATGGCAAAAGCATTGGTGGCATATTTCAGCGCAAGCGGAGTAACCGGGAAACTGGCAGAGAATCTTGCGGGAGCGATCGGAGCGGATATATTCGAGATCGTACCGGAGCAGATTTCGAATCCGAGATAGTACTTCCGATCCGCCGCAACGGGGAGATAATAGGAGTACTGGATATAGACAGCCCGATACGGGCCAGATTTTCCGAAGAAGATGAGAAAGCGCTCGTCAGGATAACTGAGATCATTGCTTGAACGATCCGAACGGTTAGAGAATATAATCGGTTGACGCCCTACATTGTAGGGTATAGTATAAAGATATGGAAGACAGATATACAGATGGACTTATAAGAACTTTTATAGAAGTTCCTTTATTCTCAAAAAGGTGGGCAGAGATTGGACTTGGAGATGATGAATTATTAGCATTGCAGATTATGCTATTAAAGGATCCTCAATCCGGTCCGGTTATGGAGGGCACTGGTGGAATCAGAAAGGTTCGCTTTCCGTTGGAGAACAGAGGGAAAAGTGGTGGCGTAAGGGTTTGTTATGCTGATTTTGAGGAATATGAAGTCACTTATCTGATAACTGCTTTTACCAAAGACGAGCAGTCAAATCTGACTAAAGAAGAAAAGAATGTGTTGAAAAAACTGGTTAAGGCATTGAAGGATGAAGCTGCGGTAAACAGGGGGCGAAAATGAATTCATTATTTGAAGATCTGAAAACCGGATTGCAGGAAGCCATCGATTATGAAAAAGGAAACGGACAGGCAAAGAGCCGTATCCTCATGATTGATCCTGTAAGAAAGTATACAAATGAGGAGATTAAGCGAATCCGCAATAAATCCGGTATGACACAATCTGTTTTTGCCAATTATCTAGGAGTATCTAAAAAAACCGTTGAAGCCTGGGAACTTGGTCGTACTCATCCGACCGGCCCGGCATATCGACTTATTAACATTTTAGATCAGGGAAAAGAAACTGAACTGTCGTTTATAACAATTAACAAGTGACATTCTTTGACGCGGAATAACCGGTACCAGCGAAGCCGATTTGGCGTGGCTTAAATAGTGGCGGGAGAAATCTCCCGCCACTGCAATTATCTTACAAGTAAGATGAAACTTGTATTTGCATCAGACTCCTTTAAGGGGAGCCTTTCAAGTAAAAGAATACACGAGATACTGACTGAAACCGCACATGAGGTCCTTGGGGACTGTGAGATAGTAAGCGTTCCCATGGCAGATGGCGGAGAGGGCACTCTGGATGCGATCGGTTCCGTGACCGGCGGAGAGATGGTCGACTGCGTGGTCCGGGATCCGCTGGGCAGGCCGGTACATGCTGAGTATCTTGTCCTGCCGGATGGCACGGCAGTCGTTGAGATGGCACAGGCTTCGGGCCTGACGCTTCTGAGTGCGGAAGAAAGGAACCCTCTTAAGACCGGCACATACGGGACCGGTGAGCTGATACTTGATGCCATCAGGCGCGGATACAGAAAGGTGACTGTTACTCTGGGAGGCTCTGCTACCAATGACGGCGGACTGGGATGTATGCGTGCGCTGGGAGTCCGTTTTCTGGATGCAGAAGGCACGGAACTGTCCGGATGCGGAGAGGATCTGCTCAGGCTGTCCCGCATAGATGTATCGGGGCTTGCTCCGGAGATAGCGGGGACTGATTTTACCCTGATGTGTGATGTGAACAATCCCCTGTGTGGCGAGCATGGCGCTACATATACTTTCGGACCGCAGAAGGGAGCTTCCGGAGAAACTCTTAAGCTGCTGGAGCAGGGAATGAACAATTACAGGGATATAATTAAAGGTGAGTATGGCACAGACTGTGACAGTGTCCCGGGATGCGGAGCAGCCGGAGGACTGGGAGCGGCGTTGCTTGTTTTTCTTAGGGGACATATACGGTCCGGGATTGACACTGTCCTTGATCTGACGGATTTTGACGGGATCATACGGGATGCCGATCTGATCATAACGGGAGAGGGCAGGGCAGATGAACAGAGCGCCCGCGGCAAGGTGATGCAGGGTATCGGATTGCGTGCCCTGAAGCAGGGTATTCCTGTCATAGGGATCTGCGGAAGCGTTGAGAAGGGGGCTGACGAGCTATACGATCAGGGCATATCCGCACTCTACGCCACCAAACCACCCGATATGCCTCTCGATGAAGCGATGCTCAGAGCGGAAGAGCAGTATTCGAATACAGCCCGGGAGGTTTTTGCTGATTTACTCGGATCCCGCTTTTCTGTACCACCGGAAAGAGTTTCCGGCCGTACAAAAAAGTGATCCTGCGGAATAAAATAGAGTATACTTATTAATACATGAACAGAAAACTTATAATAGTCTCAAATCTCCTGATAATGGGGTTCATACTGTTCCTGATCTTTACGTATGCGAATATCAAGGCGGAAGAAAGCTACCGCAACGAGATCATCGCATTCGAAAAGATGACCATGACCACCAATCAGATCATCGTCAACTACCTTGAGGATGAGCAGCATCTGTGCGATATATGGGCCAACTACATCAACAACTCGGCCAAGGACGGCACTCCGATGACAGCGGAGGAGGCCGTATCCTTTATCAGAAAGGCCAAGACCTCTCCTGAGATCGAGGGTCATCTGATCTTTCCGGATACACCGGACCGCTCGGGTATTTCAACGACGGCCAAAGTATCCAATCCCGATGTCTACAGTGTTTCCTATAAAAAAATTGATATCTTTGACAATATCGAAAATGTGAACGGTGAGGATGGTGTCACCTGTCTTACCAGGGCCTACACGAACCCCATGAACGGAGTGCAGTCCATTGCGTTCGTAAATGATGTGACTGTTCAGGATGAAGGCAGCGGTGAACCGAAGAAAGGTCTCCTGCTGCGGGTCGTTCCATTGAGCAGCCTTGAGCAGAAACTTGTTTTCCTTAAAGGCGAATACGAAAACGTGGAGATAAGCCTCGTGGACAGGGACGGCAATTACGTTGTCCACGGCAAATCTTTTAAGAACAGCAATTTCTTTGAGTACTATAAATCATATAACGAAGCCTCATCGGATGAATATGAGGATGTGATCCGTGAGATAACCAGCGGAACCGGTACCATGATGATCAGGAACGTTAAGGGAGAGGAGTGTGTATTGTCCTACACGCCTCTCGAGTCCATGACGACATGGTTCCTGCTTGCTTATATTCCGGAGAAAGACCTGGTGGAAAGCCGTTCCATAGACTGGCTGCTCCTGGGTATATCATCACTTGGTTTCCTGGCTCTTCTGGTATTCAACTCGTTCGTTATGATGATCTACAACCGCAAGCTTTCAGAGGCTGCGCAGCAGGCCAATCAGGCCAATGAAGCAAAGTCCTACTTCCTGTCCACCATGTCCCATGACATCCGCACGCCTATGAATGCGATACTGGGCCTGAACGAGATGATACTCAGGGATTCACGGGATGACGGCATCAGGAACTATTCGGAGAGCATCAGGACTGCAGGTAATACGCTCCTTGGCATCATCAATGATATTCTGGATTTCTCCAAGATAGAAGCGGGCAAGATGGAGATCATAAACGTTGATTACAGCTTCGCTTCACTTCTTAACGATCTCGTAAATATGGTACAGAAAAAAGCGGACGATAAAGGCCTGATATTTAACCTGGATATAGACAGGAATATTCCCACGACTCTGAACGGAGACGAGATCAGGATCAAGCAGATCATCACCAATATCCTCTCGAATGCAGTGAAGTACACCGCGCAGGGCTCCGTGACCTTTTCAGTACAGGCTCGTCAGCCCGAGGACAAGACGAATTCGGTGATGCTGAAGGTCAGTGTTGCGGACACCGGCATAGGCATCAAGCCCGAGGACCTCGACCGTCTTTTCGTTGCCTTCGAGCGCATCGAAGAGAAGAAGAACAGGAACATCGAGGGTACGGGTCTCGGTATGGTCATCACCCGCAGATTCCTTGATATGATGGGCAGCAGCCTGGAGGTGGAGAGCGAGTACGGCAAGGGCTCCGTCTTTTCTTTTGAACTCGAGCAGAGGGTGGTTAACCCCGAGCCCATCGGAGATTTCGAGGAAGCCTACAGACGCTCGATAAGTGAGCGCGACAGCTATCATGAGAAGTTCACGGCTCCTGATGCCAGAGTGCTCGTGGTTGATGATACTCCCGTCAATCTTACGGTATTTACGAATCTGCTCAAGAGGACTCAGCTTCAGATCGATACGGCGGAAAGCGGTGATGATGGCATATCGCTGTATATCCGCAATCATTATGACGTGATCTTTCTGGATCATATGATGCCGGACAAAGACGGTATAGATACCATCAGGGAGATGAAGAACTTGACGGATACCTCGAATACATCTACCCCCGTGATCTGCCTTACAGCCAATGCGATATCCGGTATGCGTGAGATGTACATAAATGCCGGATTTGACGATTATCTCACCAAGCCTATAGATGCGGAACGCCTGGAAATGATGCTGTTACAGTATCTGCCTGCGGACAAGGTGACTCCCGCTTCCGAACCCGTATCGGACACCGCATCCGGCATTGACGGTACAGACGATAACGAGGATGTAATGCTCCCGGATTTCCTGTATGACATTAAGGAGATCAATACGAATGCGGGACTTAACTATTGCGGTGATGCCGAGGACTATATCATGGCCCTTGAGATGTACTTAAGCAGTGCGGAGCAGAAGGCGGAGGAGATCGAGAAATACTGGACTGCAGGAGATATAAAGAGCACCACGGTAAAGGTTCATGCGCTCAAGAGTGCATCACGTGCGATAGGTGCGCTTGGACTGGGCGAATTCGCCGCAAGGCTTGAGCAGGCCGGCAACAACGGTGACACGGATACTCTGGATAAGGAGCTTGTCGAACTCATTTCCGGGTACAGGCAACTGGCGAAGGATCTTGAGCCGTTAAAAGATTACGAGGAATCATAGCATGAAGCGGAGGAAATGCTTTATGAAAAAGAATTTGAAGAGATTATTGCCATTATGTATGGCAGTCATGCTTCTTCTGCAGGGATGCGGCAGCGGAAGTGGCAGTGGGGAGAAGGCTGAAAAGCCTTTTGCTCCAAAGTATGACAAGGAGACGGAGTTTTCCCTGACAGTTGCGGGCCATTATTCCAACTTTGAGTCTCTTGAAGCAGAGTTTGAACGCTTCTATGAACACTATCCGAATGCAAGCATGCAGTATGTGACCATGGATGATTATAGGAATGTCATATCGAGTGCGCTTGTAAACAGTGAGCCCCCCGATATCTTTATCTCCAACACCTGGATGATCGGCAATGAGGACTATGACAGCCTTTTTGATGCATGCGAGGTACTGTCGGATCCTTCACTCGATATCGATTATTCCTGCATCAGGGAGTCGCTTGTGCGTACTACGGATTCGGGTGATGTAGTCATGCTCCCGATCTTTACGACCTCTTACGGCATGCTCGTCAATATGGATATTTTTGAAAAAGAAGGATTAAAGGTTCCCGAGAATTTCAAAGAGCTGGTGTCGGTCTGCGAGAAACTGAAGAGTGCAGGATATGAATCTCCCATGATGGGAGTGAACAGGTTCAGCGGATCGGGACTGTTTAACTGTTTCGCCTATCCGATGTACGGATACAATGTCGTAAAACACAGTGATCGGATCGACGCACTCAATTCTTTTGCCCCCTCATCGGGAGAACTGATGCGCCCTGCACTTGAAAGACTTGATGAATTTGTTAATTCCGGCTGCATAGATCTGGCTAAATGCGATGAAGAGATAACTGACGAATACGATTCGGTGATCATGAGATTCTTTGAAGGGGATGTACCGATGATGTTTGCTACCGGTGATGTTGTTTCGGGAACGGCCAAGAGGGAGAGCAAGTCCGAAGCCTTTTCCGCGCATCCTTTCAAATACAGATTCTTTACCGCACCCTCCGGTGACGACGGCGGATATTATATCAATTCCGACAGCATCTGCTTTTCTGTCAATAAGAACAGCAGGAACATCGACATGGCCAATGAATTCATGAGGTTTCTGATCAGCAGGAAAGAGCTTGGCAACATGGCAGCTTTAAAGAGACTGATACCTCCTGTTAATGATGGCTCGCCCGACGAGATCTACTCGTCTCTGGCAGATGTGCCTGCAGACAGGAGTTTCAGCGATAAGGAAATAGGGCTGCTGGACCCTGCGGTCAGACAGTTCAGAGCTGCCATTTATGCTGTCGGCAACGGAACAATGACAGTGGATGAGGCTGTAGCCGCATACGGCAGCATTCCGGAAGAATGAAGCCATGTGTCTTGGCGAAATGCCTGCAGATCGGAGCCTGATGCTGAATCAGTTTTCAAGGACAACATTGATATACGGTGAGGAAGCCATGCAAAAGCTCGCATCTGCGCGCGTCGCAGTCTTCGGAATAGGCGGCGTGGGAGGCTATGTGACAGAAGCTCTGGCCAGGAGCGGGATAGGTGCGCTGGATCTCATAGATGACGACAAAGTCTGCCTGACGAACATCAACCGTCAGATAATCGCGACTCATAAAACGATCGGCAGATATAAGGTAGATGCAGCGGAGGAGCGCGTGCATGATATAAACCCGGATTGCGAAGTCAGGACTTACAGAACTTTCTTCCTGCCCGAGACGCAGGATATGTTTGATTTCCATGATTATGACTACGTCGTGGATGCGATCGACACGGTCACCGGTAAGCTCGCGATCATAGAGAAAGCAAAGGAGGCCGGAGTGCCGGTCATTTCCGCGATGGGCGCCGGCAACAAGGTGCAGGCTTCGATGTTTGAAGTGGCTGATATATACCAGACGTCCGAATGTCCGCTGGCCAAGGTGATGCGGCATGAGTGCAGGAAGCGCGGGATAGACTCGCTCAAGGTCGTCTACTCCAGGGAGAAGCCGGTCAAGCCGCTGGTGTCGGAGGAAGAGAGTGACGCGCGGCGGGAGATACCCGGGTCGACAGCGTTTGCCCCGTCCGTAGCCGGCCTGATCATGGCCGGTGAAGTCATCAACGATCTCGTGAAGAGGGAATAAAGGGGAATAGTATCGTTGTCAGTTCATAGATCTTGTGAATACGGAGGTATTATAATGAGCAGTTTGTCGGAAACGATCAGGACAAGAAAAAGCGTACGTACATATGACGGTAAGCCCGTAAGCGCAGAGCACAGGAAAGATATCGAGGAATATATGAAGGATATCCCCAATCCTTTCAATATCCCGGTGAAGTTCATGCTCCTGGATGCCGAAGAGCATAATCTGTCCAGTCCGGTTCTGTCCGGTGAGCAGCTGTATGTGACCGGCAAGGTTGAGAAGAAACCCTATGCCGATGTGGCATTCGGATATTCCTTTGAGAAGCTCGTGCTGCATGCATGGACTCTCGGCCTCGGAACAGTGTGGATCGGCGGTACGATGAAGCGTGAGCTGTTCGAGGCGGCAGCAGGCCTGAAAGAAGGAGAGATGATGCCGTGTGTAAGCCCGCTGGGATATCCGGCTAAGAAAAAGTCGCTCAAGGAGTCCATGATGCGCAAGGGAGTCGGGGCAGACAACCGGATCGCGGCAGATGAACTCTTCTTTGATGAGAAATGGGGACAGCCGCTAATAGTTGATGGCGGGATTGCAGCGGACAGTGGGATCGCGGAGATCCTCGAGATGGTGCGCTGGGCCCCCTCGGCAGTGAATAAGCAACCCTGGAGGATCGTACGTCGCGACGGAGTCTATCATTTCTATGAGAAGAAGGACAGGGGATATGAGCACCCGGACACAGGTGACCTTCAGAAGATAGATGTGGGCATCGCTCTGGCTCATTTCACCATGGGTCTGGAGGAGCAGGGCCGGCAGGCGGAAGTTATGGTTTCCGATCCCGGTATCGAGATACCCGGCGATGCTGAATACATCGCAAGCGTTGCGATACGCGCGTAAGGGGTGTAAGTAGCGTATGGCTTCTGCGGATATGACCGGATGTACGGCTGCGGATATGGCCGGATGTATGGCTGCGAATCAACATATAATATGGAGGGTAACCTATGGCATGGAAATCAATTATGGAAGGAAGCACGATAGATAATGTCAGAGAAGACCGGCGGGCCTCGGTCAGGGTCGAGCAGTACCGGATATCTCAGCAGGCAGTGTACTTCAACGGACAGTATCTTCCTCTATCATGTATTCGTGAGGCTTCTGTCGTAGAGTCGTCGTTCAGCCCCACCATGAGTTGCGGAAAGAGCATACCTGTGTTCAAGATCCGTATTGATTACGGTGCAGATAAACCGCTGATCCTCATGGTTGAGAAGCGGAAGAACGCAGATATGATGATGGAGATCATAGAAGCGCATAAAACCACATGAAAGCGTATAAAAGCGCATAAATGCATATAAAACCACACCGATGGGTCATAAACTGTCACACCGCTTTCATATCCGGCCGGTATGTTCTATTATAACGATATGGCGGTTAAGTATTACCGGAAAACGACACGGAGAATATCGGATGGCATTTAAGATCATACGAAACGATATAACGAAGGTGGCGGCGGATGCAATCGTGAATACCGCAAATCCGGATCCGATCTACGGAAGCGGGACGGATGGTGCGATATACGAAACTGCCGGAGCGGACGAACTGCTGGCTGAGCGCCGGAAGATCGGTGAGATGCGGGTCGGTCAGGCCGGGTATACGTCGGCCTTCAACCTGGCAGCGAAATATATCATCCACACGGTAGGCCCTGCATGGGACGGAGGAAACTGCGGTGAACTGGACTCGCTCAGACAGTGCTATGAGAACAGCCTGAAACTCGCGGATGAACTCAAGTGCCGGAGCATCGCCTTTCCGCTCATATCGACCGGCGTGTACGGATTCCCCAAGGATAAGGCACTTCAGACAGCCATATCCGTATTCAGCGAATTCCTGTCAGATCATGAGATGGAGATAATCCTGGTCGTATTTGATAAGAAATCATTCGAAGTCTCCGGGCAGATATTTGACGGCATAGATGCGTTCATAGATGAGAATTACGTCTCCGATCAGATTGATGAGGAGTACGGCAGCGCGGAGGTGTTTGAAGCGATCTCGGAGTGGCCTGACAGACATGCGTCTGAACCGGTTGATGAGCCGCGACGCAGAAGATTAGGTGCTTCTTTATTTACGCGCAGATCCGAAGGCAAATCCGAGCGCAGATCCGGACGCAACGCAGATGACATGATGATCGGTGCGGCTATGCCGATGGCGTGTGTGCCGATGCACGCTGCACCGGCACACACCCTTGATGACGTTGTCTCTCACATATCCGATACCTGGCAGGAGAGTCTGCTCCACCTGATCGATACGAAGGGCTACACCGACGTAGACGTATATAAGCGCGCGAACGTGGATCGCAAGCTTTTCTCGAAGATCCGTTCCAATGCAAACTATCAGCCCAAAAAGATTACCGCGGTCGCATTTGCACTGGCGCTTAAGCTCAATCTGGATGAGACCAGAGACATGCTGGCACGAGCCGGATATGCCCTGTCTCCCAGTTCCAAGTTTGATCTGATCATCGAGTATTTCATAGACCACGAGGTATACGACACCTATACAATCAACCTGGCTCTGTTCGAGCATGGCCAGCCGCTTCTAGGTGAGTGAGCCTGCCCGACGATACAATTTGATCCGGTACAGGACGTCTCCGTATGATGCACTTTCTTATGTAGTTCAGGTCGTCTCCATGCGATGTCGCATGGCGGGCGACCTTTTTGATCTGCGGAGAAACTATACTTACCTCAACAGTTGAAACACACCGCCGGATATCCGGCAGAAAGATGAGGTAAGAACATGAGAAAGAACACCACCGCGAACACCACACTCGCAGCAAGCACCGCAAACACCACCCCCGCAGCAAGCACCCCCGAAGCAACCACCTCCGCAGCAAGCACCCCCGAAGCAACTGACAAGAACACTACCAAGAACCTGACCGAGGTTGTCTTCATTCTCGACAGGAGCGGCTCGATGGGCGGACTGGAGACGGACACCATCGGCGGCTACAACTCGATGCTCGCCAAGCAGCAGGAGGAAGAAGGTGACGTTGTCATCTCCACAGTTCTTTTCGATGATCAGACTGAAGTGATTCACGATCGCCGGCCGCTCAAAGATGTGAAGCCGATCACGAGCAACGAATACTATGTCAGAGGCTGCACCGCACTCCTGGATGCCGTGGGAGGAGCGATACACCACATCGGACATGTGCAGAAGGCCGTGCCCGAAGAACAGAGACCCGATAAGACCATCTTCATCATTACCACGGACGGCATGGAGAATTCCAGCAGCCACTATACTTATGATAAGGTCAAGAAGATGGTTGAGAAGAAGAAAGAAAAGAAGGGCTGGGAATTTATTTTCCTGGGAGCGAACATAGATGCCATCGCCGTGGCCGACAGGTTCGGAGTGGCCGCGAACAGGGCGGTCAGATACGAATGCGACGGTGTAGGGACAGCACTTAATTTCAGTGCGATGTCCAATATGATCTCCAGGTCTAGAAAAGCTGCTTCGTGTGCGGACATGTCCATGGTACTGGATGACGGCGAGGACGAGATCTTCGAGGATATCCGTGCTCATTACGAGAAGTCGAATAGTTAAAGCGAAAACCAGAGAGCTTCCAAACGTAATACCGAAGAACCAATCGGGCAGAGTATACAAGAGCATACCAGCAGGCACGTGGACCGATGACAGCAGCCTGACGCTTGCCCTGCTTGACAGCATCAATATATGTAAGACCATTGATCTGACGGATATAATGGAACGTTTCTGAAAACAGCTGTCTTCTGTGGTATACTTCTTCCATGGCCGATAACCGACAGTTCTATAAAAATCTCATACGCATAGCGCTGCCGATCGCACTGCAGAGCCTCATGCTCGCACTGGTCGCAGCGTGTGATGCGCTTATGCTGGGAAGGGTCGCACAGGTACAGATGACTGCTGTATCGCTGGCGACCCAGATCCAGTTTGTACAGAATATGTTCCTGTCGTCCGCAACGGCAGCAGGCGCGATCCTCGGTGCACAGTATTGGGGAAAAGGCGATAAGCGCGCGCTCGAGAATATCTTTAACATCATGCTGATCTTCTGCGGTGTCGTGTCCGTGATCTTTTTTCTCGCATGCGAGCTGAGTCCGCGGGCGTTGATGTTGATCTTCGCCAAGGATCAGGATCTGATAAACATAGGCATCGATTATCTGCAGATCGCAGGCTGGTCGTATCTGATCACCGGCGTGTCGCAGTGTTACCTCACGATCATGAAGGTCACCGAGCGCGTCAAAGCAGGTGCAGCCATCAGCTCGGCGGCTGTCGTGATAAACATAGTTCTGAACGCGGTATTCATATTCGGACTGCTGGGCGTCCCTGCGATGGAAGCGCGTGGTGCCGCGTGTGCCACGACCATATCCAGGATCGCGGAGCTTGCCCTGTGTTTTGCTTTTTCCATGAGAAAAGAATATATAAGGCCGGCGCTGTCGCGATTATTCAGGATACCCGGAGGGCTGCTGGCGGACTTCGTCAGGCAGCTTCTGCCACTTATGGGCGGGGGCCTGTGCTGGGGAGTCGGGTTCACATCCTACACGGCGATCATGGGTCATATGGGAGTGGATGCGGCTGCGGCGAATTCCGTTGCTGCCGTCGTCAGGGACCTGGTCTGCTGCATGTGTAACGGTATCGGCAGCGCGGCGGGCATCATTGTCGGCAACGAGCTCGGCGCAGGCAGACTCGAACTTGGCAAAAAGTACGGCATCAAGCTCACGAAGATCTCCTTCGTGATCGGATTTATTTCTACCGCGATAGTACTGGCCGTCACACCGGTCGTGGTGAACGGAGTCATCCTCACCGACAGGGCGCGAGATTATCTCATATGGATGATGGTGATCATGTCTTTCTATATGATAGGAAGGTGTGTGAACACCGTCACGATCAACGGCGTGCTGGACGGAGGCGGGGATACGGTCTTTGATCTGTACAGCCTCATCGTATGCATGTGGATGATCGCCATACCGCTGGCACTGTGCGGAGCCTTTGTCTGGCACTGGTCACCGCTGGCGGTATATGCATGCACGTGCCTGGATGAAGTCGGCAAGATTCCCTGGGTCATGCTCCGCGTCAGAAAATATAAATGGGTGCGCGACCTCACCCGCCCGTGAGAAACCTCATCCGTGATGCAGCTAAGCATGAAAAATCCGGCCCTTTCGGGACCGGATTTCGTTTGTCAATCGTTTACCTTTTGTTTTAATTGTTCAATTTCCTTACGAAGTCTTTCAATCTCTTCTGATAGCTGCTTTCTTTCTGCTTCGCCTTCAAGCCTGCCCTGCTCCTTACCTTCGTGAAATATCCGGATTTCCGGTAAATCCAATACTTTGCCGCCCATGATTTCACCTACCTTCTCCTGGACACGCTCATGTTTATTCATGAGCTTATATATTACCCTGCGTGTTGAGTTAATAATAACACCGCATGAAAATGCCGACAAGATACCCCCGTCATGTAAATCCTTTATCTCATTCAGAATACTTCTGTAAACATCCTGCAGTTTTTCAATCCGCTGTTCATCCGAATTGATGGCTTCCAAATCTGCCTCGTAATTGAATATATAAAACGGGATCAGCATATACAGCTTTTGCTCAAAAATATCCTCGATACTAAAGTCATAGATCTTCATTATGGGGATAGTGCTGGATACACTTCCGTCCGGAGTATCTATGACCATCACTGCTTTATCACGAACAGAGCGGGGCCCCCTGAGAAGCAGCAGTCCGGTATTCGGAAAAGTGAGCCGGACTGTCATTTCACCGGTTTCGGCAGTATCCACTGCAATCTGTGAGCCGTACTCAAACAGCCTGATCAGTATAGAGTTGTCGTACTTAGAACTTTCACAT
>JAFSTN010000044.1 GCA_017450485.1 Lachnospiraceae bacterium | reverse complement strand
GGGGCGCAAGACTATCTCGATGTAATGTCCTATCTCAGCACAGGACAGAAGCATGAAGTCAGTGTGTTTGACGCATTAACAGCGGCCTTTGCAGGTAATGCTGAGATTGTCCTCGCATAGGGTGTTCTGAATAGTTACCTTTGCTTCATGTATGCCAGTGGGACAAGAGCACAGGAAGTTTGCGACCTTACCGTTGGCGATATTCAGTTCTAGCGTATCCATATGTTTGCATATAGTTATCCTCCTGAAAATGCGATGGGATTTGATTGGAATCCTCCAAATAGATAATGTATAATACATAGATATATACGTGACATATGAAGGGGATTAGTGTTGAAGAATATGGCAGTGTTTGAAGGAATGGCAGAGGCTGAAGCCAGAGAACAGATTCTGGCTATGGTCAGTGAGTATTTTGATACATATCGTATGAAGGGAAGCAGGAAATATGAACCTGGTGACAGGATCCCATATGCTTCACGTGTATATGATAGTGACGAGATGGTTAATCTGGTGGATTCAGCATTGGAGTTCTGGCTGACTTCAGGTAGGTATACGGACGAATTTGAGAAATCATTTGCAGATTATCTGGGTATCAGGTATGTATCATTGGTTAATTCCGGATCTTCGGCGAATTTGGTAGCTTTTATGACATTAACTTCTCCGTTGCTTGGCGACAGAAGAGTGATGCGTGGAGACGAGGTTATCACTGTTGCTGCAGGATTTCCTACTACTGTTGCTCCGATTATTCAATATGGTTCAATTCCAGTTTTCATAGATGTAACTATCCCTCAATATAATATTGATGTGACGAAGCTTGAAGCTGCTTTGTCCGAAAGGACTAAGGCAGTGATGATAGCGCATACTCTCGGTAATCCGTTTGATATCGCCGTTGTAAAGGAGTTTTGTGATAAGCATGAATTGTGGCTTATAGAGGACAATTGTGATGCCCTGGGATCAAAATATACCTATAACGGGAAGACTCGGTTTACAGGTACGATAGGAGATATAGGGACCTCATCTTTTTATCCGCCACATCATATGACTATGGGCGAGGGCGGAGCAGTATATACCGATAATCCGATACTTAACAGGATTATTCGTTCCTTCCGTGATTGGGGACGCGATTGCATATGTCCTTCGGGACACGACAATATGTGTGGACACCGATTTGATGGCCAATATGGGGAATTGCCACAGGGGTATGATCATAAATATGTTTATTCTCATTTCGGATATAATCTGAAAGCTACTGATATGCAAGCGGCCATAGGCTGTGCTCAGCTAAAGAAATTTCTGGGTTTTGTCGAAAGACGGAAAGCTAACTTTCATACACTGTATAGTGGTTTAAAGGATTTGGAAGATGCAGGAAAACTGATTCTTCCGGTTCCATGCCCTTCCTCTGAACCCAGTTGGTTCGGTTTTCTTATGACATGTGTGGGAACATCCAGAAATGAACTTGTAAGAAAACTCGAGGAAGCCGGAATACAGACCAGGATGCTTTTTTCAGGTAATCTGACTAAACATCCATGCTTTGATGAACTGCGTGATTCCGGACGAGGATATAGGGTAGTAGGAACGTTGGATAATACCGACCGGATAATGAATGATTCGTTTTGGATAGGGGTATATCCCGGTATGACTGATGATATGCTCGCCTATATGACAGAGAAGATACATGAGTACATCTGATTTTTCGTTTTATAAGGGAAAGCGTGTTTTAGTTACCGGACATACAGGCTTCAAGGGAAGTTGGATGTGCAGGGTATTACAACTGCTTGGGGCTGATGTATGTGGTTATGCACTTAGAGAGGGATTGGTATCACCGTTGGATAATACATATGATCAGCCCTCGCTTTTTGGCATAGCCGGTATAGAGAACGGTATGAATTCGGTGGTCGGAGATATCCGAGACTATGAGAGACTATATAATACATTTCGGGAGATAAAGCCCGAGATTGTGATCCATATGGCTGCACAGCCCATAGTTCGTACCTCGTATAGAGCCCCCAGATATACATATGAAGTAAATGTTATGGGGACGGTCAATGTCCTGGAATGTGCACGGAACACGGAATCTGTAAGATCAATCGTTAATGTGACTACTGATAAGGTATATCGAAATGATGATTTGGATCATGCATTCAAAGAGGATGAGTTTTTAGACGGATATGATCCGTATTCAAACTCTAAATCGTGTTCTGAGCTGGTGACCAGCTCGTATAAACATTCTTTCTTTAATGAAGCTGACATACCTGTAAGTACATGCAGGGCAGGAAATGTGATCGGTGGCGGTGATTTTGCGTCAGACAGAATCGTTCCGGATTGCTATCGGGCTGCCTCAATGGGGAATGATATCATAGTCAGGAATCCCTATTCTACCAGACCATATCAGCATGTATTGGAGCCTGTTTTTGCCTATTTATTAGTAGCTATGAAGCAGTGCCTGGATCATGGATATGCGGGTAGTTATAACATAGGGCCAAATGATGATAGTTGCATTAACACCGGTGAACTGGCCGATCGGTTTTGTACTTGCTGGCATAAGTATACCGATAGCAACATCGATTGGGTCAATAAGCATGATGGAGGCCCACATGAAGCCGGATTCCTGAGGTTGGATAATTCGCTTTATAAGAACACTTTTGGTTCCGGGCCTGTATGGAACATAGATGATGCTTTAGATAAGACTGTTCTATGGTATGCCACATACTATATGAATGGAGATTATAGTAAGTGTATGGATGATCAGATAAATGAATATCTGAGACTGATTACGGAGAAATACTGAGGATGAAGGTAGTACTTTTAGCTGGTGGTGCCGGTACCAGAATATCCGAAATGACGGAATATATGCCGAAACCTATGGTTGAGATCGGCGGTATGCCGATTTTGTGGCATATTATGAAAGAATACTCATATTATGGTTTTACCGATTTTATTATATGTGCAGGATACAAACAGCACATGATCAAAGAATGGTTTGCAGATTATTTTCTACATACTTCAGATGTTACATTTGATTTCACGGATGGTGAAAACATCATACTTCATGAGCAACATACAGAACCTTGGAAAGTTACCGTAGTAGATACCGGACTTGAAACTATGACCGGAGGTCGTATTCGCAAAGTCCGCAAGTATATAGGCAATGAGACATTTATGATGACCTACGGTGATGGAGTATGTGATGTTGATATAGGGAATCTGGTGAACTTTCATAAATTACATGGCAAAAAAGCTACCCTTACGTCGGTTAAGCAGGCTCAGTCAAAGGGTGTTTTGACCATTGAAGGAAATTCAGTTAGATCTTTCCGTGAGAAGAGGTACCAGGATGAAGCGGTTATCAATGCCGGATATATGGTTCTGGAACCTGAGATAATAGATATGATTGACGGCGATAAGACATCACTGGAAGCCGGGCCCTTGGAAATCCTGGCATCTCAGGGGGAACTGATGTCATATATGCATAGTGGCTTTTGGCAATGTATGGATACAAAGCTTGAGCATGATGTTTTGCAGAAAATGTGGGATAATGGTGAAGCACCCTGGAAGAAATGGTAAATAAAGCTAAAGATTTTAGAGTAGTACTGAATCAAATATTTTATATATGGTGCTTATGGTTTGTATTTGTCACAGAAGTCGGTATTCACCGAATCAAAACAAATGGAAGTGTTCCACCGGAGTTTTTGCTTACTCTTTGTATTAGCGTAATCTTGGCTGTCATTTATATAGTCACCGGCAGCTATCGTGAATTCAAGATAACGAATATTGATTATCTTTCGGTTATTCTTTTTACCCTTGTTTTCTTGGTACGCATACCATTGTTCAGGCATCTTCAGCGATGGGATGGAGAGGAATACTATGCCCGTATAATATCTATTGCAGAGCAGCTTGATTTTTCTTCACGGTTCTTCTTTGAACGATTCAGTATAGCCGGTCACACAACCGCTATATATATATTCTTTATGCTTCTGGGAGAGTTTTTGTGGCCCGGCAGTTCTATTGGCGTGAATATCGTCACGGCATTGATGACCGCGTGTGCCTGTGTTTGTTTGTATGGTATTATTATGGAATTGATTCCTGAAGCTGACAAAAAAAAGGCTTTCGGTGTCGTTCTTCTTGTTCAGTTCGTCCCTATATTCTGGGGGACTTGTTCATATATAAACCCGGATTATATGTATCCTATTTTCTTTATATACATGTGGTATTCGCACTTAAAAAAGAAATATGTTCTTACGTTCTTTTGGATGATGGCCATGATCTTTACAAAAGAAACAGCGTGGATGATAGTTTTTGGTTATTTCTCTGCTTATTTGGTTTGCGAACTGATTTGTGGAGATGGTGATTCGATGAAAAAACGTTTCATTTCGGTGATTAAGAATCCGATAATTCCGGTATTGATTGCAGGCATGATGAGTCTTGCACTTTATTACCGATTCAGGGGGGCGGTAGAGGCATGGGGATCTACAGGCGGATATGTAGATGGGATGTTTGCTACCAGAGATCAAATAGAGATGTTTGGTCAGCATGTTAATGCTTTTGGGATATATCCTGAGTATATTATATGTAAGCTTAACCATTATTATGTGCTGAATTTCAATTGGATAGCGTTGGCAGGGATTGTTTTTCTTTTGGTATGCAGGATCCTTACGAGGTCTGTTAACTTTTCACTTATAAAACTTTTAATGCCTTTTATTGGTGCAATGATTGTATTTGAGTTATTTGGGCTTTTCTATATTACATATGCGTTGCCCAGATACAATGTATTCAGTTCGATTTCTCTATGGATATTGTTTGGAATTCTGTTGATTGACTCGGATATGGCTTATCAGGTGTTTTATTCGATAACGGTATTTAGTGGTCTCTTGCTTATTATTCAGACATTTTATTACATTGACCCACTCTCTAATCGGTTATTCGTGAATCTGGATACCGGGAGAGGCCCTATGTTATCGGTGACAATGGACCATTTTTATTATGCTGATCCGGTTGTGAATAATTTCCGCTATGCGTATCTGGATGATCTGTTTGACGAATTGTTAATAGAAGTAAACTATGATTCAGATATGCAGATCGTAGAATGGAATCCGCAGTATGACCAGAGTTGTATTGCGGGTTATGCCGGTATATATGATTCGGCAAATTTCCCACCTCTGGGATGGGATCCTGTGAAAAAGAGTCGTGTAACCGTTTTGGCGAATGAACCAGGCGATGGGAATAGCCTCATAAATACTGTTTTAGTGTATGATCATGAAGAGGTAGAATGCTGCACAGCAGACAGATTGCTGTTATATTTTCTGCCATATAATGATATGGATGAAGTAGAGTATGTAAATCTGTTTCAGGATAATTACTCTGTAGAAAAATCCGGATCAGTATCCAATTGGGGCGGATATCTGAATTATTATGTTCTTAAACGTAGATAACTGTTCATGTGAAAATCAAATAGATTGAGAGTATATTATGGTGAATATGGAACCAGTTTCTGTTTGGAATAACAAAAAATATGTCATAAGCATAATAGTATATGCGCTGCTTTCATTCGGTTTTCAATTGACGCATGCATCATTAGGTGCTGATGATATTTTCATATATGAGTATTTCTATGGTGGTATGGGTGTCATTATTGGCAGATGGCCTTTCTTTGTATTGTCCAGGTGCATAGGTATAGATGGTTTAAGTCGGTTCATACCATTTTCGACAGATCTGTTTGCAGTTGTTCTGCTTATAATTGCAGCGATGATTTGGACTGAATATATCCGTCGTGTGCTGAGTATGTTTGATGTTGAAATCAACATTTTTCCTTATATAGTTTTTTCCGGTATGTTCATTGGGTATTCTCTGATTACTCAGGTGTGGATTTATTATCTTCATAACGGAATTGTATTAGGCTATGTGCTGATCGGATTATCACTTATTAAATATATAGATCTGATTAATAAGAGACTGCATAAAAAACTGGAATCAGAAAATTGCTTCAAGGCACTTATAGAGGTTCTGATTCTAGTCGTATTCGTTTGTCTGGCCATCAGTTTCTATGAATCTATGGTGTCTGTGTTTTTGGTGGGAATCTCATTTTATCTACTTGTTGCAGTATACAGACAGACTAAGATAGAGTATAGAAACATGACTATGATCATATTCGGATCACTGTCAATTATTGCGGTTAGTATTCTTGTTCGATATGTCATCATATATGCTTTGTGCTTTGCATATGGTTTGTCTGCCGGGTCGCGACAGCCTAATATGGCATATATGAATGGCTTTTTTGCTCGTATAAAGGAGATCGTAGCCGGAAATGCATGCTCTTTCTTTCTGTTGCCCGAATATCAGCCCATCCGATTGTTCATGGAATGTGTTGTATTTGACATAGTTATGGTGATCTGGGATATTTTCAAAAACAGAAGAGTTCGTATGCTGTTTATTGCTTGTTGGTGGCTGTTTAGTGTCTTTTCTATGGCACCGTTCCTTGCTCCGGATATACCTTATAGGGCGATGCAGTCATTGTCGGTATTTGTTGCCTTTAGTCTATTTATATTTTCAGTTGTTTTTTGCAGGTCATTTGCTGAGAGTGGGGGGAGTCGACTGTTGTCGGGACTTTCTTATCTGATCATCGGGATAGTTTTTTGGAATAACGTTTGTGAGATCAATTATGATTTCAATACTGAATATAAGAATAACGAGTATATGATGACGAAAATAGATCATATCGGCTATGATTTGTACCATATGGGATATTCTCCGGATGAAGATTTCGTTTTGTTTATGGATGGCGGGGCTGCAGAAGCATTCATGCCATATCCTACGCGACAGGACATGACGGAGAGAGGATATGTATGGGATTCGATCAGAAGAAAATTATGTGAGAGTGTGTCTATTGACTACAATTATGGGAGTCCAAATTATTATCAAAGTATTAATCAAAACATGATCGCATGGGCTATTGATGCCTTTGGTAATCAGGATCAGTTAATACGTATGTTTGAATATGCCGGATATGAGCTTCATGCAGCGACCGAAGAAGAAATGGATGCGGTTGTTGGCCATGCAACAGAAATGCCGGTTTATCCGACTGATGGATATATATGCAAGGTAGGAAACTGTTATGTTGTAAATATTCAATAATATCAGATAAAAATGTCATTACAGAGAAACACGAGCAGGCAGAAAGGATGGTATTTTCTATGAATAATATACTTATAGTAGGAGCACATTTTGATGATGCTGAACTGGGTGCAGGCGGTACGGCAGCCAAGCTGGTGAAACAGGGCAAGAAGGTTTACAAGCTTACCTTGACAGATAATGTCACTCAGTTCTCGCAGAAGAATATCAGTGTTGATTATGATTCGTCGAGACGACAGAGCAGATTGGCGGCAGAGGAGCTGGGGATGATTGAGATCACAGACTTCGAGCCTGTTGAATGTTCTACTCTGAAATACGGCAAGGAGATCATGCAGAGAGTTGAGAAGATAATCTTTGACCTGAATATCGATACTCTTTTTACACATTTTGGGACAGATATGAATCAGGACCATGTGGAAGCCAGCAGAATATGCGTAACAGCCGGCAGACATTGTTCAAATATTCTTCAGTTTCAGAGTAACGGATACATACTTGATAATGTTTTTTATCCGACTTTCTTTGTGGATGTCAGTGATACGATCGAGATGAAGAGGAAAGCTTTAAGCCATTACAGTTCCGAACACGATAGATTCAACCGTTTGTTTGAGACTAATATAGAGAGAAACCATATATGGGGATATGGGAACGAGATTCAGTATGCTGAGGGCTTCAATTTGGTTAAGTACCTGGAACCGTAGGGTGATATTTAATACTTGACGGATTATTATGTAAACACATAGCAGTGCAAGAGAATATGCAAATAGCAGGATGGAAGAAGCTTTTTTCATGATTTATATCTGATCGATATATCTCTCGATTTCCCCATATATGAAGTTTACATCCAGATGATGATATATCCGGCATATCTCCTGATATGGTACTGCCGGAGATCCTTGGGCTTTCTCTATGTCTGTTCTGATCTGATTGATCGCTTCCTCGGTTAAAGGATCCTTTTCATATATATTGATAGCTTTAGGATAATCAGTCATATAGTCCAAAGAAGGACAGTCTTTCATTTTGTAGGTGTTGAGAATGGTCTTGCCTGTTGATATGAGCTTTATCAGCTTGCCTGGCACCATATTTGTGACACTGTTCCCCACATTTACCAGTACATCTGCTTTTCTGTATATATAGTTTATATCGGATTCAGGCATGCGGTCACAGAGTACCAATCGGTCCCCCATTCGGGCACTCCAGTTGGGGAAGTAATCGTCTGAGAAACCGTTTCTGCGTCCTATCAGATAGAGTTTGATTCTCTCATCGTTCAGCTTGTCAAAAAGGTTTAATACAAATTCGGGATTTCTCCAATCTTCATATAATTCTCCGGCATATACACAATTAATATAGCCCGGGGTCAGAACTTCATTCTCGGTTTCCGGTGAATCTGAAGGATCGGTTAATAATGGCAGATCCAGTGAGGTAAAGTGAAGCGGCACGGATATATCCGGATTTGTGTCTATGGCATCCTCATATTCGCGTATCATTTGGGGGAGTGCGATGATCGTATGCGCGCTTCGTATAGTATTGATCTCTCTCTTGAGTTTTTTTCTGAATGGCACAGCTCTGAGGTCACTTTTGGGTGTATACGGATCCAGATAGTAAGCTATCCAGGGAATGTCGAACTCGGCGTGAAGCTTAGAGGCGCAGTAATGTGCCTCGAAAGGAAAACATGTTGATATGATGAGGTCATAGTCATTGTGGTGGCACAGTTGGCGTAAGTCGTGCATGGCTTCTGCGACCTGGAATATATTAGTGCCTTCGATTCCCATATGATTGGTTATCGGTACACCTGATCTGTTGACGATGACACGGGCGTAACCGTTACTGATTGGGTTGTGGTGCAGATATACTTTCACGGACCCCACATCATAGGATTTACTGTCGTTTCGGGTAGCATTTTGATATAATGTATAGATGTGGATCCTGTGATCAGTATTAGCTGACAGGTGGTCTATTATTCGCTTGATGACGTTTCCGCCTGAGGAGTTGTCGTTTGGGTAGTATCCGCGCAGGATGAACAGTATTTTTTTCATAATTAGATTAAAGCCTATTTTATGGTTTTTATCAAGATTAATGATCCCTGTATGGAGTCTTCCGGATGAGAGTTGTGCATATCAATCTTACGGTATCGGAATCTTCCTCTGCCGTACACCTGCATAAGGCGCTTACAGCCAAAGGAATTGAATCAAAAGTGATCGCAGTCAGACTAGATAATCTGTCCGGCGAGGATTATATGGAGATACCATCTCCCGGAGTTTTATTCAAGGTGATTCGTTATCTGGAGGGGAAATATATCCGCAGAAATCTGAAATATACAGAGTATCCGTTTAACACTTCCTATTTCGGATATGACCTGACGGAGCTGGACGCGGTTAAAGAGGCTGATATCATACATCTGCATTGGATATGCGGAGTGTTGAATATGCCGGGCATAGCACGTCTGGTAGAACTTGGCAAACCGGTAGTCTGGACATGTCGTGATATATGGGCGGTGACGGGTGGATGTCACCATGTCTATGGCTCATGTGAGGGGTATAAGCATGATTGTGGTGGCTGTCCGTATCTGCACGAGGGCTGCAGGATGGCTACAAAGGTCCTGAATTATAAGAGAAAGTGGCTGTCACCGCAACCTGTTACTTATATAGCTCCCAGCAGATGGCTGAAAGGAGTGGTATCTGAGGATACCATACTAAGTGATCAGAGGGTGGTACATATCCCTAACGCCAGGGATTTCACATATTTTAGACCATATTCAATAGCGGAGATTGAGGCTGAACTGGATACATCTGTGAGTGAATTCGCAGATAGGATCAATATCCTGATCGGTGCTATGGATACGAAGAGTCCGTTTAAGGGATTCGCATATCTGGAAAAACTTATGGAGAAGGTTCTGGATGATGCACCGGATCTGGCTGACAGGATAGTAGTACATATGGTTGGCAGGAGTGAGGATGTCGGCCGGGTGCTAGACAGATACCAGGTTAAACAATGGGGATTTATAGAGCGACCGGCTAAGATGGCTGCTATTTATTCCCTGTGCGATATGTTTATTACACCTTCCGTGTCGGATAATCTTCCCAGTATGGTTATGGAATCCCTCGGTTGTGAGACCCCGGTACTGGCTTTTGATACCGGTGGTACGTCAGATATGCTGCAGCATCAGGTTGGCGGATACGTGGCCAGGTATAAGGACACAGATGATTTCTATGAGGGGTTAATGTGGATACTGGATCATAACGAAGCAAATGCACTGGGCAAAGCCGGCAGAAAGCATATGCTTGGCGAGTTCTCATATGATGCTGTTGCGGATAAGCATATTGAACTATATAAAGAATTGTTGGGAGATCATACAGTCGGATGAACGATCTGAAGAAGTTTAAAGACATCTGGAAAAAGATGATGTACGTTCTGACGCGCGAGCAAAAGAGAACGGGTGTGGTAGTGTTTTTTTTGACACTGATCGGAGCAGTGGCGGAATTGATGGGAGTATCTATTATACTGCCTTATGCGCAGTTTATGGTGGCTCCCGATGAACTGCTTTCTAACAGACTGGTGGGAGGAGTATGTCAGAGTCTGGGGATAGACGATAAAGGAACACTGATCATACTTCTTACCGCGATCGTGATACTTGTCTATATTATCAAGAACGTCTTTCTTGCCTTCCTGGCATGGTTTCGTGTCAAGTATGCTACTGATGTAGAAAAAGAAATGTCGATCCGTATGATCAACAGTTATATGAATCGTGGCTATGATTTCTTTAGGAGAACTAATATTGCGGTCCTTTTGAGAGGATCGAGCTATTCGGTAGCAGCTGTGTATGAGACGATTAACTGCTTTTTCAGGATTTTGGCTGAGATATTGACGATTACATGTATTTTTGCATTCGTGGCGATCACGGACATTATGATCGCGTTGACTATGGTATGCATAGCTGCGATCACACTCGTTTTTATTATGATTGTATTCAGGAATCGCGTGCAGAAGGCCGGCAGAGTTTTCTTTGAGAAGCAGGAGATTACTAATCAGTGGCTCCATCAGATGTTTGAAGGGATCAAAGAAGTTCTTGTCATGAATAAGCAGAAGTTTTTTGTACAGAATTATGACAAGGCCTTCGGTGAGCAGCAGAGAGCATCTATTACCAGAACTACAGCTCAGGTATATCCTTCCTATTATGTGGAGGGAATCTGTATAACAGGGCTTATGATAGCACTGTATTTCAAGATTACAGGTATGGAGAATCCGGCAATGTATATGGCCCAGTTAGCTTCATATGCTGTAGCTATATTCAGGGTTTTGCCCAGTATAGGCAGGGTATCTGCTGCATTTAATTCTCTTGTATTTCAGATTCCTATGATAAATGAAGTATATACGAATTGTTATGAGGCTCAGAGATGTCAGGCGGTTAATGGCAAGGATCCTTTCGGCACACAGTATTATGGCGATGATGCCGATGATGAGCATATACCGGTTTTCTCTGATGAGATCCGGATCAATGATTTATCATTCAGATATCCTGATGGGACTAATAATGTTCTGGATTCTATTAATCTGTGTATCAGAAAGGGGGATTCGGTAGCACTGGTAGGCCCCTCCGGCGCCGGTAAAAGTACGCTGGCAGACATTATTCTCGGATTGCTTAAACCTCAAACGGGAGCGGTATATATGGATGGTATTGATGTGGCATCATCTCCCGCTATGTGGAGCCGTAATGTTGCATTTGTACCACAGTCTGTATATCTTCTTGATGACACCATCAGACGTAATGTGGCTTTTGGGTTTGGAGATGATGAGATAAGCGATGATGATGTATGGCGTGCTCTGGAACAGGCTCAGATGCGTGAATACATCGAATCTTTGCCCGATGGACTGGATACGGAGGTCGGTGAACGCGGTGTCAGATTCTCGGGAGGTCAGGCTCAGAGGATAGCTATAGCCAGAGCCCTCTTCACGGATCCGCAGATCCTGGTTCTGGATGAGGCGACATCCGCACTGGACAATGCGACTGAGAGTGCCATTATGGATGCCGTAAATAGCTTGAAGGGTCAGAAGACGATGATCATAATCGCTCACAGACTGACTACGGTTAAAGATTGCAATCATATATACGAGATCAGAGATGGGCATGCGGTAGAAAAGAAATATGAGGAATTGAAATGATTAGGGTCGGATTGTCCATAATCACACCATGTTATAACAGTGAGAAGACGATAAAGGATACTCTGTTGTCGGTTGAACGTCAGGGGATTGCTGAACTGGAGCATATCATCATTGATGGTGGATCTACTGACGGCACTATGGGTATTATCTCGGAATATCATGATCGTGTCCCTTATGACGTTCAGATCATATCGGAACCGGATAATGGTATCTACGATGCCATGAATAAGGGCATACGTATGGCAACAGGAGATCTCGTCGGAATCATCAACTCCGATGACTGGTATGAGGATGATGCGCTGGCTGTGATCAGGGCAGCATATACCGGTGATGAGCATGAGATCATATATGGAATGATCAGGATATATGACAGGCCGGATGGAAGTGATGACGATCAGATAAGATCTGTGGAGTTCTATCATCATGATTTCCTGCTTGATCGTATGATCAACCATCCCGGGTGTTTTGTGACAGCTGCCTGTTACCGGGATTATGGTTTATTTGATCTTAAGTATAAGTCCAGTGCGGACTATGCGTGGATGAAGCATGCTTTCGATGAGGGAGTTCTTTTCACACCGGTATATGATGTGCTGGCCAATGTCAGGGCAGGAGGCATGTCCGGGTCTAATCTCGGATTTCGTGAGACACTGAAGCTTCAGCATGAGTGGGGGCGGATATCCACAGGATATTATCTGGCATATGATCTGAAGAGCCGGATAGGTGATGTGATCCATAAGATAAGGGGACGCAGGTGAGTTTGTCTGTACGTGCAGGGATCAAGAAGATAGTAAGCGGAGTCGGTATCGATCCGGCACAGCTTAAAGGCCGGTTAAATGGCCTTTTTCATCGTAATGCGGCTTTCAATGTGTATCACACGAGGTTCGAACGTAATGCCATAGTTGCTTATATCGTGAAACCCTTCAAGGATCCGGACTGGGTATCAAATCATCAGGGCGCTGTACAGATCATGGAATTGGCGCGGATACTGTCGGAGCGCGGTTATAATGTGGATGTCATCGACTATCTCGATCCGTATGTGCGATTACCGAGGCATAAGTCTTATGATCTGGTGATCGCTCAGTTCCCCAAGGATTGTGATCGTTATACGTTACATTTGAAACCGGATGCGGTGAGGATAGCCTATATCACTACATCATCAACCGAGTTCAATAATAAAGCCGAATTGGGCAGGATAGAGGCGCTGTATGAACGTAAAGGCGCCCGATTGGAGCCATATCGGCAGATTCCCCCGATAACCGATGATATACGTGGGTATAAAGCTTCTCTGGTTATGGGCAACCATAGGAATATAGGGACATATGATTATCTGCCAAATCCGTATATCATAAATAACAGCTCCAAACCGGTTGACTTCGAAGTGACTTATGATGAGAAGTCACCACTGAACTTCATGTATCTGGGAAGTGTAGGGCAGGTGCATAAGGGACTGGATCTGCTGCTTGAGATATTCTCTGAACCGGGATTCCCGTGTAATCTGTATGTATGTGGTGCATATGAGCACGAAGCAGATTTCTTTGAACTGTATGCACGGGAGCTGCATCGGGATGAGGCGCCGGATGAGGAGTATTGTTCAAACATCTATCCTATGGGTGTGGTAGACACATCTGGAGACATATATCGTGATGTAGCGTCTAAGTGTGCCTATCTGATCAGCCCATCATGTGCGGAAGGGAAGTCCGGATCGGTACTTACTGCTATGATGTCGGGCATAGTACCGATCATATCTAAGGAGAGCGGATTCGATGCCGATGAGTCTATCCTGCTCGATGACTGCAGTATAGAGTGCATACGCAGTACGATATTGGAGTACTCACACAGGGATATGGACTGGATACGTGAGACCGGTGAACATTACAGACAGATAGCACTGAGTAAATACACTTTGCAGGGATATATAGACTCTGTAAATGTGGCGTTGGACGATATACTGAACAGTAAGCAGGGGTAGCAGGGAGCAGAGTTTGAGAGTTTATTCTGAACGCGGATATATAGACTGGGTGTCATGGAAGCCTCTCTATGAATGGGAGGACGAGTGGGCACGTGCATGGGGGACTGAGGTGATTCCTCTGCCTAATGATCTGCATGCGAAGCTGCGGAGGCATATACGGCAGTTTATACATAAGTTGTTTCCGGCCAAGGTATGGAAGTACCGGATTACGGATCCTGATAAAATGGGGGTTCTGATCGTGATGGATGCCGAGGGCTACTATATGATCGAGAATCGGAATATCATCCCGATATTCCTGGATTTCTCCATGGATATGATAGATGCCATATATCGGGCAACCAGGTTGCTGCCGGTCTTCTTCGTCGCTTCCGTGGATATATACGATGCACTGGTTAAATGCGGGTGTACAAATGTCAGATACATCGCACAGTGTGCTCCGGATATCTATTATTCCGATGAGGTTCCGGATAAGTCTGTCGATGTGATCCAGATAGGACGCCGCAATAGCGTGTTGCATGAATATATGACCAGATACTGCGGCGATCATCCGGATGTGGAGTATGTATTCCAGAGTGCCGGAGCATCGTTACACTATATGTCATCGACACGTGGGGATATAGGTACCCTGCCCGGGCGCGAGGAGTTTACCGATATGATGCGCAGAGCGCGTGTGAGCCTTGTATCATCGCCGCGCTGTGACGGATGCAGGGATGTGTTCGGAGGAGCTGATCTGATCACTGCGAGGTTCTATGAGAGCGCAGTATTCTACTGTCATATGCTGGGTCGATATACGGAGAATAAAGAGACTGAAGGTTTGAATCTGGAATCCGTTTGTCCGAATGTGAAGTCATACGAGGAGTTCGCGGCAAGGCTTGACGAATATCTGATGGTATCGCCTGCTGAGTATGACTGGTCCGTACAACGCAACTTCGTGCGGGCGAATCTGGCAAGCACCAGAGCAGAGCAGATATTGCATGCAATCTATGATTCATATGATAGAAGTTAATGCACACGAAAAAAAAATACCTGCCGGTCATATATACTGTTTGTGCTTCTTATTTGGAATCAGCATAGTATATTGGATCATTTCTCCTATTGGGGTCGACATGCCGTTCCATATACTCAGGATTGGTGAATTGGGAAAGGAACTGGCAAGAGGAACATCCTTTCCAGTCTATATGTATAGGGATGTATACAGCCATTATGGCTATCCGCTTCCCATTTTTTATTGTTCTCTTTTCTTATATCCTTTTTCTGTATTAGTGGCTTTGGGATTACAGGCACTCACTGCATATAAGATTATGCTCTTGGTATGTATGTGGACTACATTTCTTGTGGCGTATATTTGTATCGGTCGTGTCCCGGAATACAAGAACCGTCAATTTGTCGGAGCATTCATATATACGCTGCAACCGTTTCTGGTAAACGAGCTGTTTATCAGAGCATCAATTGGGGCGGCATGTGTATTTATCTTTATCCCGATAGTTTTGCTAGGGCTATATCTTATCTGGCATTCCGCTTTTCTTAAAGGGACGTTAGCTCTTGCCGGTGGAATGGCCGGTATCGTATCGTCGCATGTTGTTTCCACAGTTTTGATCGTGGCTGCATTGGCAGTAGTATATATAACGATGATAGTATGCCGGTTTAATAATGGTGATAAAGGATTTATACCACGTTCACTGATGGCGGTTTTTACTTCGGCATTTATATGCCTGTTTATGACAGCTTGGTATATTGCGCCGATGATAGAGCAGTTTATCCGCTATGAGTTTAAAGGGCAGACTGTAACAGGGTTGCAGATAGCGGGAGAAGGACCTGTCAGCATACTCATCCCAATGCATCTGAGTACAATACTTACACATCTGCTCAACCACTATGTCAGAATATCAGAGATCGGTGGAGTTCCGTTATTTATGTTGGCGTTTACGATCTATCTTCTGGTTACGGGACAGATTAGGTATATGGGTGTCCGACAGAGAGTTATTCTTGTCATTTATCACTTATTATGCTTAGTGCTGTTTATCAGACCACTCTGGAATTACCTGGGACGTTATTTGGGATTTATGCAGTTTACCTGGAGGGTATTTCTGATCATATCTGTACTCGGATTCTGTGTATGCTTTTCGCTTATGAAACCGGACGATTTCGGATGTGTCAAAGTGCAGATTGTATTAGTATCACTTTCGACATTGTATATATTGATCTTTTTCTTTGGGTATTATGGCATCAGGAACTTTCTTCCGTCTGTTATTTCCGGCACGATTGGTCACGAGGTAGAGGAGTATGAGTATACATCTGAAACCTGGGATAATCTGTACATTCCGACTTGTATGGATGAGAATATTCTGTCAGAACAGCTCCGGAGTGTGGACGTTGATTTGGAATACAGTAAGGATACCGATATTTCATATACATATGAAATTGATGAAAATCGTGGCTTGGTGATGATTGATATAACTAAGAATACGGCTACGGAAACAACGTATCTTACAGTTCCGTTCATAATGTATAGTGGTTACCGGGCTTATAATACAATTAAGGATGAAGAGTATGAACTTGTTCAAGCATCTGATGGAATGACAGATGTATCGATTCCGCCGGGGACTGTTGGACGGGTTATAGTAGATTATTCAGGTACAGTTGTTCAGAAGGCTACGCTATTACTCAGTATTATAGCATTTGTATTTTTTTTGTTTGGAATAAGAGTGGTTAGCAGAAGAAATGGATCATAATTTCAATTTGGGAAATAAGGCCTACTATTTTAAATCGCTTCAGGTTCTTAGAGCGGTAGCTCTTATAATGGTATACATGTTTCATCAGTTGTTGGCCGATGAAGCATTTTCAAGATATGGCGTATGCGTTTTTTTTATATTGAGTGGGTTCCTGAATGCATATCATGGATACGGAAGAAAGCAGGATATTGGTTTATATGCCAGTATCAAATATGGGGTAACAAAAGTTAAAAGGATTTTTCCACTTCATATAATTATGCTTACTGTCGCTATGGCGCTTTATATTGCGAGTAACTGGAATGCATTTTGTGAAAGAATGCCATCAAGTATATTAGAAAGTCTGATAAGATACGTTACAAATCTGTTTCTGATATCCAGTTGGATTCCTCATGTTAAAATTTTGGATGTATATCTTGCTGAGTATAACATTGCAACCTGGTTTCTTTCAGATTGCTTGCTCTTCTACGTATGCACTCCTTTGATTATCAGCTTGATGCAGCGAATATATGAACGTAGAGCAAATCGCAGATATCTTCCGTGGATATTTATCATAATTATATACATATATGTGATTGTGCTTAATCTGATTTTTGTGTTCAAGTTAGGGTATATTGGCGCATTTTGGTATATATATTCATGGCCGTTATCCAGAATAGGCGATTATCTTATCGGAATGCATTTAGGTATGATCTTTTTGAGAAAAGAGATAGATAAGCCTGATTTTTATTTCATGTTATTGAGCTTTTCCATTATGCTGTCTGTTGTGATAATATACCTGTGCACTCTACTTGATATCCCAGAGAACTATATCGCATCTAGCGGTTTTATATTCACGGTTCCGGTTGGTGGACTGGTGTTTGCTTTAGCAGGATTGGATAGTAGGCTCACACTGTTTTTCTCTAGATATCGTATAGCTAAATCATTCTTATGGCTTGGTGCCATATCACCATATGCATATTTGATTCAGGTTCCGGTCATTAATGCAGTACATGGCGTTTATGAGAGAATTGGTGAAGTTAAGATGCCGATATGGTGTATAATATCTGTGTTCATAACACTTGTAGTGGCAGTTGTGTATAGAAACTGGATGGAGAAGCGTGAGAGGATCCGAGCAAAATAGCGAGTCAATTAAAACGTATAACGTAATACTGATAAATCTGTTTTGGTTTATTATTATTTCTTTCCTGTCATATCGTATGCCGCTTTACGGTGATGATTATTGGCATATGACTTCATTTGCTACAGGTGAGAATATGAAATCATTTGATATGGTTATTCCATCAGTATTGGGCTATTACAATACATGGGGTGGGAGAGCTGTTTCGATGGTCCTGATTCAGTCTGTACTCCTTATGCCACGGATAGTATTTGCTGTTCTGAATGGTGCAGTCTATGTTGTGATGGCGAACATCATATTTGCATATGCTAAGGAAAAGAGATATGTGATCTCGATACTGTATCTTTTTATATGGTTCTTTATGCCGGCATTTGCAGAGGTTGTAACCTGGACAACAGGGTGTATTACATATCTCTGGATGAACACGGTAGTGTTAGGATTCGGATTGATATACTACCGTGATTATGCGGGATACAGTGATAAGGATGAATCGCCGGGTTCCGTTAGTCAGACGATACTTAGATTTGTACTTATGGTCTTACTTGGATTCTGTGCGGGATTGTCTACAGAGACGGGAGCATGCACCCTGGTGTTTGCGTTATTCCTGTATGTTTGCCGGGCTGTCAGAGGTCATCATAAGATTCGTGCCGACAGGATTGCGGGAATTGTATCAGCATTGGTTGGATTTGCTGTATTGATGCTGGCTCCCGGTAACAGAGTAAGGGCAACAGTATCTGCCACTGCTTCTGAGAACGCGTCTTTCGTATCTATATACTCTTTTAGGATAGCACGCGAGTCTTTTTATGCGTTGATGTATCTGCTTATTCCTGCAGCTATATGCGTAGGGGTGTATTTATGGAGAAGTGAGATTGAAGTTCGTATGAACATGCTTTTATTTGGAGTACTTGCTCTTGTAAGTGTTTTTGTGTTGACGTTTTCAGCCGGATTTGCGGATCGTGTTTTTCAATTTCCGATTTTGATGCTGGCAGTTGCACTGAATATAGGCATTCCCGCCTTCTCCGGGCGTTCAGAGAAAGTGTTATCCGTTGTCACACGGATGCTTATGCTTATGGTCATAGTAGAGATAACTGCAGGGTCGCTTTATGCGAGACAAGCGGGGACATATTTTGACAGACATATGCGCCTTTATGCCGATAGTACTCTGAATACGTCCGGACTCATTCCGGGCAATGGACTGACCGGTCAGGATGAATGACAGGAGATAGATTATGGCAATCTTAGCTGCAACGATCATAGGTGCATCGATCGCTATCCGGTTTAACAAAAAAATAGAGGAGACGATTGCTCCAGCTGCCATCTGTATGATGTTGATCATGTTTTTATCCGGCAGATGGATCGGCCTTAAACCCGGCTTTGTGATATGTATAGCTGTTTCGGCATTATGTTTTGTATATTGTGTATATAAACTGATCACTGACAGAAACGATGTATTTGGTGCACTGTTTACTTGGGGTGGACTGGCATTTATCATCTATCTGTTCTTTTTTGCTTATTATTCATATCATAGGGATTTCAGCCATCCTGACGAACTCTATTATTGGGGGTTGATGGCCAGAGAGTATTATACTTATCAGACTATGAACAGCCCTATGGCTACGTCTCTGGCGAGTGGCGCTGTTCCGCTTATGCCATTGTGGAACTGCTTGAGTTCTATGATGTGGTTCGGCTTTTCTGACAGTATATGCTACTTTTCACAGAATATGTTTACTTTGTCTTTGATGATTCCGATGTATGCGCATATCAGAAAGCGGGATTTCGGGATCGTTGATTTTGCCGTACTCACGATCATGATCCCGATCCTTCTGGTTGTATCGGGCATGGACGGCTTCAGATATATCATCTGTGATATGCTACTGGCAGCTGAATTGTGCTTCTTTATGATGAGTGCACTTGCTTATTTGCGGGACAGTAATCTGAGCGATTTCTTATCGATGATAGCTGTGGTGATAGCGATGTGTCTGACCAAGAGAGCCGGCGTTCTTTTTGCGGCTATTGCTATATTCATTATAACCGGAGCTTTCCTGGAGGATTCATTAATTCGCATACGGGACTTAGTGATACTTGTGCTTGCTCCGACCTTGATCACATTTATATGGTTTGGCTCAGATAAATATGTGCTTATACCTGCGGTTATGTTTATAGGCGCTTTGTTCTTTTATTTTGCTTTTACATGGGCTGCTACAGTCAACAATAGTGTAAGCCCTTTCGTGATGGGACTACTTGTTGGCGTGATCGGAGTAGGAGTGGCCGGATATGTATATGTTTTTTTGCTTGAAGACGGATACAGTTATGACGTGATGGCACGCTTTTTGAACGATTTCTTCAGTATATCGATAGGCTCTGAAGACAGTACGGGATACATTTATTTATCATACGGATATTTCGCGTTGTTGGCTCTGGTATTTGCCATGTTACTCAGAGAACAGCCATCTTTAAGTGGTATAAATGATGATACCGGCGTATACAAATCTGTATTTTTGAATACGGTCATTGGAATGATGGCATATGCGTTGGCTATGTTATACGTGCACATCAACGGTACCGGATTGTTTAATAAACATAGAGAGAGTCTCATACCCAGATACATTATTCCATGGGAGATACTTGTGGTATTTCTCGTCATATTTGTTATTGTTATCAGAAATGACCGTACATCTACGCTGATGATACTGATAGCATTGGTCGCTGTCTTAGTGATTTCGGATTCGGGTACGTTCTTTCGGGGGCTGTTCTCCAAGCATAGATGTATTGGTTATTATGCATTTCAGGATGCCGGTATCACACCGGAGTATGGTGACTTGATATACTTTATAGATGAACAGCCATATTTTTATTATTCGGACCGGGAATTCTATAACTATGTTGCACCTGCGAAAACTAATTTTATCGACCAGATTTTTCTGGGCAATAACGGTCGCATAGAGATGACTGCAGAAGAGCTTTCTAAGGATATAACCTGTGACCGTTATCTGCATGTACCTTATGATTATCTTTATCTGCAGTCATATGATGAAGACTTCATAGAACGCTATGGCGACCTCTTTGAAAATGTTGCGGATATTGAATCAGGGCGTGTTTATGAAGTTCAAGTTTGTGATACCGGATTAGTACTTAAACTGCTTGGAGATTGATCCGTTGATGAGGAAATCATACGAATTCAGAAACAAACGCAATATGATCCTGACCTTCCTGCTGTCGCTTGCAGTGGCACTCCTGTATATGTATGATTTCTATCATATGGTTACACCTGAGGGAGTAGGTAACAGTGATACCAAGATTCAGATTGGTTATATTTTGGAATGGTATGAGACAGGGCAACTGCCTGAAATGTGCCAGGCGTATCCACTATATTATATAGTCATACGGGCTATTCATCATTTCATTGATAATTGGGTTGTGGTTATTATGCTGTTCTGTTCCGTGTGGTCATTTGTGGCTAACATTACTCAGATAATAATAATCAGGCAATTGATATCGACAAGCGGAGAGGCTACTGCAGATATTGAAACTAAATCTGAGAGATATGCAGTCCTGGCAGGAACGGCTCTTAGTTTTGCGTGGCCTATATCTACTAAATATTCTTTTTTTCTTGGAGATGCATTATTTGGTTGTCCTCTGGAAAGGGTTTTTCTTACATCCGGAGCGACCGCTCTGGATCACAATCTGACCTATCTTTTCGTCAAACCATTTGCTCTTCTGGCTGTATACCTGTTTGTGCGTATGCTGGAAAGCGACGTAAATAGACAATTTCTTGGAAACCTTGTGACATTTGCCATCGTTTTGTTTGTCTCGGTCATTGCAAAACCGAACTTTTATCAGGCATTTGCCCCGGCTGGAGTCGGTGCTGTACTGGTGTATTTGAGGAGACGTGGCTGGGGAGTGCTTGGTAGATGTGTAATGATAGCTGTGTCGTATCTTCCGGCGACGATTTGGGTGATATGGTCTATGAGGTATAAACTTCACCCATATGCGGTATCACCTTTTGAGGGAATCACAATATTTGGTGATGGAACACCTGTTGTGATAGTTTTATCCAGAGCTATAGTATTCTGTATATTTATTTCATGCTGTTGTATCGTATACAGGCATAGAGAATCATGGCTTGAGTTTGGATGGTTGGTATATCTGTTTGGAGCAGGTGAATTTCTTTTGCTGATTGAACCGGCAGAGCCTGAGACACTCAGTATGAGTGGGGGATATAATATATCTATGTATATCCTGTTTTTTACTGCTATAATCGCAGCGTGGAAGTTATATGCCGAACGACGTAACAAGTTGCTGTTTGGTACAGGAAATACTCTGCTGGCGGTTCATTCGTTGCTGGGTGTGGCGGTGTTTGTTATTACATGGCTGCCATGGTGGAAGGTTTGGGCCGGATTTTGAAACTGCAAAGAAAAAACGAAAATATGCATAGTACAGAGCTCAACTACCGTCATGAATATAAATACCTGATTAGTGAGGCAGATATGGCGGTTCTGAAGCTTATGGCAGAGAGCATAATGACCGTGGACTCTCATGCGGATGATGAGGGCAGATATCTGATCAGAAGTATATATTTTGACGATCTCTACGATACTTGCATGTCTGAAAATGAAGACGGGACAAGTCCTCGGGAAAAGTGGAGGATCAGAGCGTATAACTGCGATAGATCCAATATATATCTGGAATGTAAACGTAAAGAAGGTGGCTTGATACACAAGGACAGCTGTAGGATTACATATGATGAGTATGAGTATCTGGTAGGATATGAATATGATAAGGCTGATCAGAGAAAGGTGCCCGGTCTGGCGGAGGATGACAGAACTGTATTAAACAGATTTAAGTATCTGGTTCAGACACAGGGATATACACCTAAAGTGATAGTTGAGTATATAAGATACCCGTTTGTGTATTTTGCCGGAAACGTGCGTGTGACGTTTGATACGGATATAGCTTCGTCATCGGATATAAATCGTTTCTTTGACGAAGATATTCATAAGAGGATGATACTTCCGATCGGTCAGCAACTGTTGGAAGTAAAGTATGATGAACTGCTGCCGGATTATATTAAACAGGCATTATCTGTCGGAAGCCTTGAGAGGGCGACATTTTCCAAGTATTTTCTGTGCAGAAGATATGACTCAGGAGGTTTGGTTTTATGAGTATAACTGACATTATTAAACATTCGTTTTTGGAGAGCTATGGATATGTGGAAATGGGGACAGGAGAGGTTCTGGTAGCTCTCGGTTTTGCATTGGCTATATCGTTGTATATTTTTATATGCTATAGGCTTGTTACTCGCAATACATTTTATTCACGGAACTTCAATCTATCGTTGATAGCTCTTGCGCTGATCACTACTGCGATCATATTGACGATCCAGGTGAGCTTTGTGGTATCGCTGGGTATGGTGGGAGCGTTGTCCATTGTTCGATTCAGAACAGCTATCAAGGATCCGATGGATCTGGTGTTCCTCTTTTGGTCGATCAGTGTAGGTATCATATGTGGAGCTGGGCTGTCTGAGATAGCGATTATTGTATCGCTTCTTCTTTCGGTTGTTATTTTCTTGGTTAATGCCATTGTACCAATGGTTCATGCACCGATGATCCTGACGGTCAATTATGAGGCGAATGAGGAACTGGATGAGCAGGTGATGAATGCTGTCAAGAATAATACTAGATCAGCGCACGTCAAGGCCAGAAGTATTAGAAGCGGACGAGTAAGTCTTGTGGTTGAGGTCAGGACGGCTTCTGATGTGGAACTGTCTCGTGCTGTAGCAGCGATTGAAGGTGTTACCGATGTGACTGTTATGAGTCATAACGGAGAAGTCACATATTAATCAGGCATGAGATCAGATGCTATGAGTTGTAAAACCGGTTTGATTCGTAATCTCATATTTGCGGTGCCGGCTGTCCTGGCGCTTATAGCAGTGATTGTATTTTTTGTTCGATATGATTCCAGACAGTGGCACAAAGAAAATGAATCGTACAGATCGTTGTTTTTCAGTTCTGAATCCGGTCATGGACACGACATCGAACTGACATGTATAGATGATCAATACTATGTTTTCGTCCCCGCGGAATATGACTCACAACCAGTTGTGGGATTCAGATACGCAGATAGCATGATCTTAGATGGTGTTGAGTATAGGGCGGGCGATAAGATAGAATCACGTTTTTTTTCTGTCGGCTTATCGGGGCCATCTTTTTTTCACATGATCATTCGTGAGCGAAGTGATGTGATATGTGAAGGTGATATCTGCTTTTGGAATGCAGGGAACGTTCCCTCGCTTTACATAGACACATCAAGCGGATCGATGGAGGCAGTAACGTCTTCGGATGATCATTCGTATATGGAGTCAGCGAAGCTGTACTGTGCTGATTCGGACTGTCTCTATTCCGGTCGATGCCATATTCGTGGCAGAGGGAATACCACTTGGAGGACATTTCCAAAGAACCCATACAATGTGGAATTTGATGAGGATGTTTCGCTACTTGGGATGAGAGCGCAGGCTAAATGGTCATTACTCGCCAATATTTATGACGGCAGTGAGATGAAAAATGCTATGGCATTGGATATAGCCCGAGCGATGAATATACCGGCATGGGTGGAGTACCGGTATGCAAACTTGTATTTGAATGGCGAATATGCGGGGCTATATTTGGTCACTCAGCACGTGGATGTGTCGGGAGGGAATATACCCATTCATGATCTTGGGGAAGAGAACCGAATCATTAATGATTATGATCAACCACCTGAGTGGGATGTCTATTATGATCCGGGAGCCAGATCCATAGAATGGTTCGAAGGTGATTCTCCGAGTGACATATCAGGCGGATATTTGGTTGAGTTCGTACAGTATGGTGCTCCGGGGAGTGGCTTTTTTACTACATATCATACAATGGGTGTCATTGAATCACCCAAATATCATACATATGATGAGAGCGTATATATGCTTGATTATCTGCTTAAGATTGAAGATCTGATTTATAATGATCCGTCCGAAGCATATGCTGAGTATATAGACTTGGATTCCTGGTCTGCTATGTATCTCCTTAAAGAATTCCTTGCAGATGAGGATACTGACTTATACAGCCTGTACGCGTATAAAGACAGACAGTCTGATGCGTTTGTGTGTGGGCCTGCATGGGATTTTGATGCGACTATGGGGGTTGACAGAGATGGTAAGCATTATGAGTCAGCACGAATGCGCTGGTTAAAGCAACGTGCTGAAAGCAGACGTGAAAATGGGGCAGATGAAGGCTGGCTTAATGAACTTTATGAAGGACATACCGGCTTCCGGCAGGCAACCCGGTCTCTGTATGTGAATAGTTTTAGGTCGATACTTGAACTGGAATTGAATGACAGGTTACCGATGATTCATGATCTGATAGCAGATTCGGCATATATGGATCATATCAGATACCCACATCGGATGCGTCCAGTATATGACGAAGGATTCGATGATGAGTATAGCTATATGATCTCATGGCTGGAGGAGAGATTGAAGTATTATGACGAATATTATGAAAAGGATCAATGATAATAGATTCTGTTTGGGTTTTGCAGGATCAGCGTCATATGTGTTTTTCTGTTTAGCACTATTCGCAATAGGTCGGAAAAACAATGACCTTCCACTGTTTACATTTGCACATTTTATCTTCATTGGAGTATGTTTTCTGTCCTATGCATTGTTTTCGCTGTGCATATTGACTGATCGAAAAAAAAATGATGTTCGAGCTCAGTTTGTTACTGTTAATCTGATCCTATCACTGTTTCTGATACCTCTGATCAAACTTGTCCCTGTATATATCAGAGAAAGTACATATACTGAGGCTGTGTTTCTGTTGGGAAGTACATTTCTCGCTTTGACAGTTGTCATAGCGGATCTGATTAAGCCTGACAGCGTAATTAAGGGGTATGCACGGCGAATCGTTGTTCGCAGGAATCTGTATTTGGCAGGATTATTTATCATCCTTCTGATCTTGTCTTATGAGCGGGTGACCTACTATATGTGGGATGCATGTCTGTTCTTTAGACAGATTGACAATGTGGAACCGGGGTGGTTGTTTGACCTTTATAAATTATCGTTCTGGGGGCATCCGGCATATACATATACTTTTGTGGCATCGGGACTGAAATTGATCTTTGGGACTGCAGTTGAAGGTCAGAATTTCTATGGGCGTATACTGCTGCTGATAGGTGCTTACGGCTTTTGGAAGCTGTCACACCTTTTCTTCGATGAATCTCCTGAATGGATGCATTTTCTTCTGACTTTATCATATTCGGTGTCTCCTTTTTTCCTGGGAATGGTTACGTATAGCTATAATGATTCCGCATCCTGGTATATTTTTCCGTTGCTTCTGTATGTACTTTATGACCATAAATGGATCTACTCATTCTGGCTGGGGGCATATTTTGTATTTATAAAAGAACCCTGTGTGGTAATATATTCCTTTTTGCTTTTGGGTATATACATTATGGAAGCTGTTCGGGAGAAGAAAGTGATACATAATGTTACCAGATATCTGGTTTTGCTTCTCCCATGTCTTATGTTTGTTGCTGCATATATCTTTATGCCCCGATATGAGGAGACGGGACTTATTCTAAATTGGTCATATACCAGATCAAAAATTGACAGTTTTTTACTTGTGAATTTTAACTGGCTCTTTTTCGCTCTGGGACTTATTGCGTTTATTTCATGTGTTATAAAACACGAATATCACAAATATTTGTATTATATGATTCCGATGATCATTTCTGAGATTGCATTTGTGGTAGTATCTGTGCTGGCGAATACAGGTGTGGTTCATCCCAGATATGTTGATTCTATGGCAGCAGAAATACTCATTATCGAAGCCTTTTTTATTATGATCATCCTTAAGGATATTAGAATCAGAACGATCGTATTAGGAGTGCAGATCTTGATCTTGCTGGTTTCCAGCTACTACACTATTGATCCTGTGATGAGAATCCGTTATCCCATGGTGAATGTAGGAAATATACAGATGGTATATCTGTGCGAGAAGGTATCGGACGGGTGGTGCTATAACAGACAGTATAATAACTATGGGTATGTTCTGGATATGGCACTGGAGGATGTGGTACCGAATCAGGACTATGTTATATATACTCCTTCCGGCCCGGGTAATTTTGATGGACGAGGGCTTTATCCATCATTTGCAGATACCACTGAGGTTGTGCTGGATATGAGCTGGGATCCGATTCGACATACCCGGATGACGGATAAGGATGCACCGTCAGTGATACCGTATCAGTTACATGTGATCTTGGATGAGCATTTATTTGATTTGCAATCCGGACAGCAGGGGTGCTATATCTATACCGATTACTGTGGGATTGAGATAGCTGACCGGATCAGGGAGACGATGAATGTGATAGATGAATCAACGTTTGAGAAGTCAGGCTGGATAATGCACAGGATTACCTTTATTTGATATAATTTACTTGATTTTTTGGATTTGGATAGGTGAGATGATGAACGAGAGTAATAGCATAGAAGAAATGTATCGTATCCTCGAGTTCCCGGAGTTGGGAGATGAGAGAGGGAATCTTGTTGTAGTAGAGGGCGGGATACAAATTCCCTTTGATATACAGAGGATATTTTATATCTACGGTTCGGATGATTCTGTGGTGAGAGGTCAGCATGCTAATCTGCGATCTCAGTTTGTTTTGGTGAATGTGGCAGGATCCAGTAAAGTCAAGGTGGATAATGGGCTGGAGACCAGAATAATAGAATTGAATAAGCCCAGGATGGGGCTCTACCTGTCACGTATGCTATGGAAAGAAATGTATGATTTCTCGCCGGATTCAGTTCTGCTGGTCTTGTCGGATGAGCATTATGACGGGTCTGAATATATAAGAGATTATGATGAATATCTAAAGGCATTAAATCACAAATGAGTATGTTGTTATGAATATACTCTTGTGAGATTGATGTGCTGACCGTCTGATTTGATTCTATATATTCCCTTTTCTAAAGGTGACTCCCCGGTGAATATGTCTGAATATTCCTGCATAAAGATGTCATCTACATATGCGATTAAGAGATAATCATAAGATGAAAGCCGGTCAAACAACTCCTGAACGGTAGTTGGTTGGCTATATATTTCTCCTTCATATGCAGGAGACCCCGGACTGGCATATGAGTTGCATATATCATAATCCGGAGTCAAATAATATGATAAGGTTGCTGTATTGTCTCCCATCAACCCTCTGTTGAGAATATATATGGATGAGCCTGCATCTATATTATCTATGATAAAGTCTATTTCAGAGCCAAACTTAGTTTTATCGGCTGATGCTATCCCACCGAACTCCACGAATCCCGGCATTATCTGATCCAGGCTGCCTAATCCTGCTATACTGATTGTCAAAGATAATACTGCAGTCAGAGACAGGGCCGGTGACAGCTTTTCGAGAGGTGTGTATAGAGTGAATAACGATGCTCCGATCATGGTTGCAGCGAGCAGATAGGTACTCATATACCTGCCGTAACTGGCTAATTGACGAGCTTCGTATTCACTGAACTGGGTTAAATACAGGACGTACATCATGATCACATATGCTATTCCTGCCAGAAAAATCCATAATGTAGTCAGTCTTATGGTGAATTTCGTTGAGTGATCGTCCACAAACCATGACCAGATATATAGAACTGCCATAAGGATGGTCAATAGAACAATGTATGGAGCCTTATCTACTACTCCATATGTACCCAGATAGGTGAAGTAAGTTTGCTCAACATCTGTCTGATATGGGATTATGCCGTTATGAGTGATCACGCCTACGATATCAGTCAGAGAGATACTGTCATAGCTCTGCGCGCCTATATAGGGCAGATATCTGCGCATGTATGAGTTATATATGATCCAAGGGACAATCGGGATGCCGGTCATTACCAGACATCGTAATATGACGCGCAGTTTTCCTGTCTGGTTATTACAGCAGGTATATACCCCGTAGAATATAACAATCATCGGAATGAAAGCTAATGCGGTCATCTTGGATAATGCGAGCATACACAGGGCAATGAATAGAATTCCGTAATTGGGAGATTCGGAAAGAACTGTGTAAATACAATAGGCAACTATAATCCCCAACAGCAGATCCTGATAAAGAGTATGATAGAAATCCGATACATACAGTATTGGTATACCGAATACGATAATAAATCGGCATATGATACCAACGATTTCTGCAGGCTTGACTTTTTTGCCGGTATTTGGGGACAGGCAGATGGGAATCATCATGGAAGCGGCCAGCATCTGTATGCCACGATAGGCATTTGGCTCACTGTATTGGAAAGATAATCTGCACCAGATTGCTTCGAATACCGATACGGCGGGTACATAGTCTTTGTGAACTATCGGCAGATCAGATGCACAGTACAGCTTATCCGTGCGGATGATCTCACGTACGAACCATCCCCAATGAGAGAACTCATCCGGATTACGGAAACATTTATCATAGTTCAGTGCCCATATTAGCAGATAGATGATTAGGAAGAATAGGATCTCATCTAAACGGATCTCATAGGATATATCCGCACCTGCCCTGCGACGGAGTATCACTGTTATGATCACTGCTGCGATCATGGCCGCTATGCCGGTGATGATGCCTGCATTGACACTCTCGGTGATGATGGCGATCACGGTGGTGAACAGGGCATGCAGCATAAATGCAGGCGCGAGAGATACCGAGAATCGCTTGCGCGCGATATATGAGAACCCTCCGCCCATGACCAGACAGTATATTAGGGGTATCACGAGTCTTAACAGAACAGATATCATAGCGTATTTCCTCGATTGCTTGAGTTGATCTCACATCAATAGTAATCGCTGCTGAAGATCAGATACGACATATCCTGCAGGATCACATGTCCTGCCAGTACATATGAGTATTCGTCCCAACGGGACTTATCCAGGATCAGTATCGCATCGGGATCATTGATGAAGTTGTCCACAGTGCCGTCTACCGGCAGCAGATCGCAGTACATCTCCGCGGGGGCGACATACTCGGGGGTCCAATGACCTTCATCGTTTTCCCCGGAGCTGTCAGAGTTTTCTTCCGAACTCTCGGCTGTGATCGCCGGAACCAGATATGTGTTTACTCCGGAGTATTCATCTCCGTATTGCTTCTGAAACTCCAGCATGGCATCCGTGAATCCGTCTACCGGATTGCCGCCCATTCCCGCCACATTTATATGCTTCGTGATGGTAGGGATCATGAAGCACAGTGACAGAGCGATGGTACAGGCATATACCGCGATCGTACATAAGACAGATTCTCCGCCGGGTATTCTTATACACCACGAGAGCAGTCCGGCTGTCAGTACACACATGGCTATCTGTGATGAATATATATACCACGGGAGGAATGTCTTGGGGAATGAGAAGAAGATGATGGGTACTATGGCCCACAGCAGATACAGGTAATTGTCCTTAAACAGTTCTTTGAGCATACCGGGATCGACCTTGCCGGCCTTTCTGCCGATAAGCGTTACGATTATCGTGATCACTGCCATCACACCGAATATGATTGCTATGGGGGATGTGATGAAAGACGTGATCGCCATGTTTTCGAGCTGGTTTTCTGAAGCAACTTTCTGTGTGACTTCTCCTACGAACAGAGCCCTGAGCAGCTCCGTACCGTCGAACATGTACCTTTTGATCATCCAGGCAGCCGGGATCACCACGGCTAATACTGCGGAGATTATTACTCTCCTGACCGAGCTGAATGCGTTTTTGGTCATTGGGATATACAGAAGTCCTATCATCAGGATGATAGCAGCATGAGGTCCTTTGCACATAAATGCCAGCCCCAGAGCAAGGCCGTAGACATACATGAAGTATGGTTTCTCGCGCATGAGCATCAGCGACAGCATGGCTGTCGTGAAGAACAGATTAAAGATCGAATCCATCTCTGCGGCTCTGTACATATGGAACAGGAACAGATCGGAGCAGGCGCAGAACAGTGCAGCGAACAGTGCTGCGGAGTATAGGTCTTTCCTGTATATCAGGAAAGCAGCTATCAGGATGAAAGTGATCACGGCTCCGACTGCCGAAGGGAATCTGGCAGCGAATCCGCTCACACCGAGAGCTTTATATGAGAGTACCATCAGATCCAGACACAGCGGGGGCTTGGAATTGAAATAGTCGCTTGCATAGCGGTAGGTATTCACTATCCAGTTTCCCTGCTTATACATCTCGTATGCATTAGTGGCATGATACGCTTCGTCTGTCTGTATCAGATATCCCTCGCCCAGGTTGTGGAAAAGCATATATAGCATTATCACCGCAAAAGCGATGATCATTATTATTCCGATGATCTTGCCAAGCTTAGAACTCATGTGGTTACCTCCATGCAAATAGATCACATACAGTGAGATTTTACCACATTTGTACAATACAGGCTCGCTTTTTGGTATACTAAATACGTTGGGCTTCTGACTTAAAGGTTTAAAGGTGAGGATATATGAGCAAGCTTTCGATAATAGTTCCCGTATATTACAATTCGGATACGCTGAAGATGCTGTATGACGATCTGAAGGAGAAGGTTCTCGGACGGTTGGAGGATTATGAGATCGTAATGGTGGATGACGGCTCGGGTGATGATTCATGGAATGTCATCAATGAGATCAAAGCGATCGATCCGAAGGTAGTGGCAGTGAAATTGTCACGTAACTTCGGTGAGCACTCGGCTCTGTTGGCTGGCTTCTCCGTATGCACCGGTGATTGTGCCGTGACCAAGCAGGCAGATCTGCAGGAGGATTCCGCTCTTATTCTCCAGATGTATGACAGCTGGAAGAGTGGCAACAAGGTTGTGCTTGCCGCCAGAGAGACACGCAAGGACAGTTTCTTTACCAAGCTTTTTGCCGGTATGTATTATAAGCTGGTCCGCAGGTATATCACACAGGGGATGCCTGAGGGCGGCTGTGACTGCTACCTGATAGACCGTCAGGTCATCGGCACTATACTCGATATGGATGAACTTAATTCATCACTTACGCTTCAGGTCATATGGGTCGGGTATAAGTCGGATGTCATCTATTTTGACCGTCAGGAACGCAAGGCTGGCAAGGGAAGATGGACTTTTGCAAAGAAGTTTAAACTTGTATTGGATTCTTTTGTCAGCTTCTCCTATATCCCCGTCAGACTTATGTGGATCGCAGGGTTCCTGTTCTTTATCTTTTCGCTTGTTATGGGTATCAGTGTTATAGTGGAGTATTTCACCGCGGGTACCCCGATAGCCGGATGGTCGTCGCTGATGTGCGTATTGCTTCTCTCCGCAGGTCTGATACTGTGGATGCTCGGAATGCTCGGAGAGTATGTATGGCGGGCATTTGATGCGGCGCGTAACAGGAGACCGTTCATCATAGACGAGATACGGAAATGAAACGCATAAGTGATTCTTTCATCGCAGTCGCGAGTGTATCAGTTCTGATATTATCTCTGATCATGCCGGTATGGGTCGGTATGCATAATTATGCTACAGGTGATGATCTGCTGTATGGTTCCGTAGTACATAATCTGATGAGGGACCATGCTTCATTCGGTGAGATCTGGCATGCGGCTTTCGAAGATGTCGTACGTGAGTGGTATCTGTTTCAGGGGACGTGGTCCTCTGAGCTGTTGTGGAGATTTGAACCTAGCATCTGGTCAGAGGGAGCTTATCACATCACGATTTTTATTTCGCTTATTTCTCTGATCGCGGGGATTTTCTATTTTCTTGATGTAGCTTTGCACCGGTTTTTGGGGATAGGTCGTATTGAGTGCCTGTGCATCGCATGCTGGGTATCCTTTTATTCTATACAGTATATGCCATACCCTCGCGGCGGTTTATATTGGTTCACGGGCATGACACATTATACCCTGCCTTATGCCATGGCATTGTTTGCTCTTGGATGGGCGATCATGTATCTCCGCACCGGAGCGGTGAGGTATCTGATCGGGATGATCATCATCGGTATCTATATGGGTGGGTCCGGTTATCCGGGAGTGGTAGTAACCGGGCTTGGGCTTTTCCTGTGCATGATGTGCGCAGTGCTGTCCGGTGATAATGATAAAGAAATGCGGCACAGAGGATTGATGATTTTAATCCCGATAGTACTGACAGGGATCGGATTTATTATAAGTGCAGTGGCTCCCGGTAATGCAGTCAGGGGCGGCGAAGATTATGGATTTAGCTTCGGCCGTGTTCTTGAAGTTTTTGTCGGAAGCTTCGTATCGGGATTGACTGATCCGTTCAGGTATCTGATCTCGGTCAGACCATTGTTTCTACTGCTGGCAGGCGCCTTTATTCTGTGCTGTGGGACTTACAGGGAGAACGGCACCAATCGGGAGAACGGTGATGCGGACGCCGGCAGGCCTATCACACCTAAGCAGTTGATCGTTTTAAATGTTTCGCTCTTCCTGGTCGTGTGTCTGATCCATGCCCCGGAGATCTTTGCCGGCGATACCGTGGATTCAGGTTTTTCGGGAGGCGTGTATGACTCATATTTCTATGTCACGGTATTGTTTCTGGCTGTTCTCGCGGCATCATTGGGATTATACCTGGCTCCCGTTATTCGTGATAAGAGTTTTTATATACCGGTACGGAATGTGTTTTTCATCGGAGCAGTTCTTTTCTGTGTGATCTTCCGTAAGCATCTGATCGGCAATATGCTGGACTACAGCTGCTATAAATATATATCCGACGGTTATATGGCCGACTATGAGGCACAGATGCAGGAGAGATTCCGTATATTGGATGAGTCCGGTGAAGTGGTCTATCTCCCGTATATAAGTGACGATCAGGGGCCTCTGATGCATTTCCCGATCATGACGGATCCGGATGCGTATCCGAACTCCGTCGCAGCGAAGTTTTATGATAAAGATTCCGTGATCGGAGTCGATCGTACTGAAGATTATTATTATCGGCCAGAGTCGGATTGAGGATTATGAAGCCTTCATCTATTAAACGCAACGCCATATTAAATGTCATACGCACCGTAGTTGCGGTGATCTTTCCCATCATTACCTATCCGTATGCAGCCAGAGTGGTAGGGGTAGTGAATATCGGCAAGGTGAATTACATCGCGTCCATCGTGACGTATTTCACGATATTCGCGATGTTCGGGATAGATACCTATGGCGTGCGTGAATGTGCGGCTGTCAGAGATGACAGGGACCGGGCATCTACTCTGGCCAGCAGGCTGTGGAGTTATTCGCTGATCACCACGTTCATCGCCCTGATCGGCCTGGGGCTCATGAGCTTCATATATGTCCCTCTGCACTCGTATCTGCCGGTCATACTGATACAGAGTCTGAGTGTGATATTCACTACAGTCGGCGCCGACTGGATCAATGTGGTTTACGAGGATTACACTTATACCACCATCCGCGGCATAGCTATCAATGTATTTAATCTGATCGTTCTGTTTACCTGCGTACATACTCCCGAGGATTATCTGATATATGCTTTTCTGACTATCTCCTGGATAGTAATTGCGGGAGTTCTCAACGTTGTTCATATACGTAAGTTTGTGACGCTACTTCCGGTCAGGGTAGATGATATACGTCAGCTGACACGGGCTCTCCTTCCCTTTGTGGTGAACAACTTGAGCGTGGCGATATACGTAGGGATGGATATGACCATACTGGGATTCATGCACGGTGATTACAGAGTCGGCATATATTCTTCTGCCGTGAAGATATATACCATGGTCAAGACAGTGTTCATTGCAGTTTTTTCAGTAACATTAGCCAGGCTGTCGGCGCATTTCAAGAACGGACAGCGCGAAGAATTCCGCCGCCTCATCTCCGGGCTGATATCCGTGTTTACGATACTTGCATTCCCTGCCATGCTCGGACTGATCCTGTATGCGGATCCGATCATACTCATCATAGCGGGTCCCGAGTATGCCGAGGCTTCCACATCACTGAGACTTCTGGCTGTGGCGCTTGTGTTTGCGGCTTTTGGCGGCATCGCTACCAGATGCGCGAATGTTCCGATGGGTTATGAGAAACTGAACACCCGGGCTACGATCACTGCCGCGCTGGAGAATACATTACTGAATCTGCCGATGATATGGGTTTTCTGTGAGATCGGAGCAGCGATCACCACTATTCTGGCAGAGCTGACTGTGCTTATGATGTGCCTCGTGAACTTCAGATGCGAGCATATCAACTGGAAGAGTGCGATTGTATGGCGAGATGTCAGAGATACGGTATTCGGATTGATCGGGATAGGCGCTGTGTATGCGTGTGTTAATCTGATCGCTCCGGCTGATCTTATCGCCGCCATCGCAGGGATGGTGCTGTCGGTGCCGGTGTATTTCGGCATATTCATATTGATGAAGAATGAGATCGTTACGGATGGGATACGTAAGATTGTGAGCAGGCTGAAGAAACGGGCCTGATCCCGGCCTTGTGAACATGTTACAACTTGAACCTTGCCTTTTTGTGAAAAATCACATATAAACTTCATCTGGTGGAATACCGATAATATATGTGAAGTCTCAAAATGGCTTCAGGTAACAGACGGTGTTCACGGATGAATGCCAAAATCTAAAAGGAGGTAGAGTTATGAGCGTAAACGGAATTACGGGAGCCTCTGATCTGTACAGTGCTTATTCTGCACAGCCCGTGGCGACCAACAGCAAACCCACGGAAGAGACTGCTCAGACTGCGAAGGCTTCGGAAGGCGAAGTGGGTGCGGTATACGAGAAGTCCTCTGACGTGACTGCTCCTACAGGTATCTATGCCAAGCCTGATATCGTAGCCCGTATGAAAGCAGATGCCGAGAACCGGACTGCACAGCTGCAGAGCCTCGTGGAGAAGCTGATCTCCAAGCAGGCAGGCAAGGTGGATCTGGCAGGCGGCATATGGGAGAAACTTCGCAAAGGCGAGGTTGAAGTCGATCCCGAAACCAGGGCACAGGCACAGAAGGATATCGCAGAAGACGGATACTGGGGCGTAAAACAGACATCTGACCGGATCATCGAATTCGCACAGGCACTTGCGGGAGATGATCCCGAGAAGTTATCCAAGATGAAGGATGCTTTCCTGAAGGGTTATGAGATGGCTGAGAAGACCTGGGGCGGCAAACTGCCTGAGATCAGTCAGCAGACTTATGATGCCGTACTCGACAAGTTCGATAAGCTGATCAATCCTGACGCAACGGCCGTTCAGGCATAAGACAGTACTGACTACCATATTTGGATAAAACCGGGCGTAAGCAACAGCTTACGCCCGATTTATGGTATACTTAAACCCGTATGAAGATACTGATAGTCAACTACCGATATTTTGTCTCCGGTGGTCCGGAGAAATATATGTTCAATATCAAGGCCCTGCTCGAACAGCATGGTCATGAGGTATACCCTTTTTCCGTCCATTCGGATAAAAATGAGCCCACACAATATGACAGATTCTTTGTGGAACCGATCGGCGGCAGGTCGGCGGTCTATTATGATGATTACAAAAAGACTCCCGCAACCATAATCAAGATGATCTCAAGGAGCGTGTACTCACCCGAAGTAAAGCGTGCACTGGAACGTGAGATCAGGGAACTGAAACCGGATGTGGTCTATATACTTCAGTGTGTGAACAAGCTCTCACCCAGTGTGATCAGAGCCGCGCGTAAGATGGGTGTGCCGGTGGTGATGCGACTGTCGGATTATAACCTGCTCTGTCCCAAATTTGATTTTCTGCGTGGAACTTCCGCCTGTGAGGATTGTGTAAAGATCGGATATCGCTGCTGCATTAAGCACAGATGTGTGAAGGGATCCTTTTTTGCATCGGTGGTCCGCGTGTGTGCGATGAAGTTCCATAAGATGATACATATCTATGATGATGTGGATGCGTTCGTCACGCCGTCGCGATTCCTGCAGACCAAGCTTATAGAGAACGGCTTTAAACCTGAGAGAGTCCATCATATACCCACATTTACGGTACGACAGACCACGGAAGCAGATGGTGACGATATGACGGCTGGCCGTAATGCCGGAGACTATGGATTGTATTTCGGCAGATTGACGGCACAGAAGGACATAATCACGCTGATCAGGGCATATGAGAGACTGAGCGACCATAAACTTATGATCGTGGGTGATGATACCATTGATGAAGGCCCCGCATTGAAGCAGTATGTTGAGGACCATAACATAAGTAATGTCGAGTTTGCGGGATTTAAGAGCGGTAAAGACCTGGAGGACATCATCAGAGGCTCCCGTTTTACGATCATTCCATCCATGTCTTATGAGAATATGCCCAATTCCGCACTTGAATCTTTCCTCTATTACAAGCCGCTGATAGCTGCCGATATCGGGAGCCTGAGTGAGCTGGTAGATGATTCGGTGAACGGCTATCTGTATGAGCCGCGGAATGTGGATGAACTGACGGATAAGATCCTGCTCATGGATGATGATGATGCCGTCATCAGAATGGGTATTGAGGCTCATAAGCCCGTGAGTGACAGATATTCACCCGAGAAGCATTATGAAGCTTTAATGGGCATATTTGATGCCCTGATATGAAAGATATGGCAACTCCCAAGTCTTACGGCAGATATCCCAAAAGAAGAATATACGCTGCGGATATAGCCTCGCTCGTTGTGGCTTCGTTTACTGCGCTTGTCATCAGATATGATGCCGTATCGGACATATTTGACAGACTCTACATTGCTCTGATCATATCCATGTGTCTGATCCAGACGGTCGTCTTTCTGGCCATAGATATGCGGCGTAAGTCTGTATACGAGATGGATCCCGTGGAAAACCTGATGGCCGTGTTGCGTGACCGCACCATCGTCATGGTCATGACCGTACTGTATCTGTACGCGACACAGCAGGGAGAAATCTCATCCAGGTTCGTTATCTTCGCTGTATATGTGCTCAGCATCATATATGACTATCTGCTCAGGATGCTGATCAGACATGGATATCTGAAGTCGGGACGCAGTAAGGATTCACGGAGCGTCCTGGAATTAAGATACCCGTACCCTGAGGCTGACGAACTGGAGAGGATGATAGCGGACAGTACTGCTCGCTTGAGCGGAGATGAGCCGGCTTGTGACATTCTCGTACACAGGACAGGGGCATCTGATGAGGAATATTCTTTGGCGCTTGATGCGGCGTGCTCGACCGGGGCCCGTGTGTATGCGGCTATGCAGATTCCCGGATATGAGGTCAGGAGCGGTATAGCCGGTGATGTGTCAGGCTATGCATCGATCCCCGTGGAGATCAGACGTGAGAAGTATGAAGTTTTCGGCGTCAGATACGCGATCGCAAGGACTGAGGAAGCGGTGCTCCATATACTCAGACATCTGCAGGATCTGTCGGGACAGTATGTATGCTTCTCCAATGTCCATACTCTCGTGATGGCCCGTGAGAACCCGGACTATCGTGAGGTCCTGAATTCGTCTGCCATCACATTTCCCGACGGCAACCCCATAGCGCAGCTTCAGATCCGTGCCGGTCTCACAGGTGTAGAGAGAGTAGCGGGGCCTGATTTCATGGATCATGTATTTCGTGATACGGCTGACGGCTCCGTGGGACACTATTTCTACGGCTCTAAACCCGAGACGCTGTCAGCGCTTGAAACGGCGCTTAAGAAAAAGTACCCGGATATAAAGATATGCGGCATGTATTCGCCGCCGTTCAGAGAGCTGACTCCCGAGGAGGATGAAGCCGACACGGCGCGTATCAAAGAATCCGGTGCGGATATCGTCTGGGTTGGATTGGGTGCTCCCAAGCAGGAGAAATGGATGCATGATCATGCCGGCAGAGTGCGGGGCGTGATGATGGGTGTAGGAGCCGGATTTGACTTCCACGCGGGGACTATCCGTCGTGCTCCGGTATGGATACAGAAGATAGGTCTCGAGTGGTTCTACAGACTGCTGCAGGATCCGGGACGTCTCATTAAGCGGTACGTGGTCACGAACTTCAAGTTCTTCATGTACATGATACCGGAGAGGCTAAAACACAGAAACCGGATCATCGCAGAAGTTGCTGCTGAACGCCCGATGAATATAGTCATGATAGGGCACAAGTCTATCCCTTCCAGACAGGGTGGTGTAGAGATCGTCGTGGATAAGCTTGCTACCGAACTGGCAGCCCGCGGGCATGATGTGGAGGCGTATAATCGCCGACTCTATAAGCGTGGGACGAGTGAGTATGAGGCAGAGTATGGTCGCGGTGACAGACAGTACTATCGCGGTGTCAGGATACGTACGATCCCCGCTCCGATCAGCAGCGGATACAATGCGATCGTCTATGCATACCTCGCTACGATACGGGCACTCTTCGGACACTTCGATATATATCATTATCACGCGGAAGGTCCCTGCGCGATGCTGTGGCTTCTGAAGATGTTCCGCAGGCATATCGTGGTCACTGTTCACGGTCTGGACTGGCAGAGAGCGAAGTGGGGCAATCTCGCATCCCGTGCGATCATGCACGGAGAGAAACAGGCGGTTAAACATGCCGATGAGATCATAGTACTATCTGAGAATGTACGTGAGTATTTCGAGCAGACATATGGTCGCAAGACTATCTATATTCCGAACGGTGTTGATCGTCATGAGAACATCGAAGCGGATATGATACGTGCGAGGTATGGTTTGAATGGCAGGGATTATATTCTTTTCCTCGCTCGTCTTGTCCCTGAGAAAGGTGCTCACTATCTGATAGAAGCATACAAACAGCTGGATACCGATATGAAGCTCGTGATTGCAGGAGGAAGCGGATCAGCCGATGAATACGAGAGCAGGCTGCGCGAGATGGCAGCAGGCGATGACCGGATCATCATGACCGGGTTTGTGGAGGGACGGCTGCTCGAGGAACTCTACTCGAACGCATACATCTATGTGCTGCCTTCCGATATCGAGGGCATGGCACTGAGTCTGCTGGAGGCGGCATCGTACGGCAACTGCTGTCTGATCAGTGATATACCAGAGAATACCGAGGTCATGGGAGAGATGTGCGTGACTTTCAGACACGGAGATACGGAGGATCTTAGTGATAAGCTGAAAGCGCTGATATCGGATCCTGCCGGAGTTGAGAGCATCCGCGCCGGAAGCGCCGATCATATCTGTAACAGATACAGCTGGGGTGCGATGGTTGATCAGACGGAAAAAGTATATAATTCAATCGGGAGATAGAACATTATGTCACGCAGAACACTATACGGTACAGTCATAGTCACATACAGATGCAATGCCAGATGCAATATGTGCGATTGCTTCAAGGACCCTACGCGTCCCGAGGATGAGATATCACTGGATGTGATCCGTAAGCTGCCTGAAATGGCCTTTACCAATATCACAGGCGGCGAACCGTTCATCAGACAGGATATGCCTGAGATTGTCCGTGAACTGTATAAGAAGTCGGATCGGATCGTTATATCTACCAACGGATACTTCACTGACCGGATCATTGCACTGTGCAAGGAATTTCCGAAGGTCGGCATACGCATCAGCATCGAGGGACTGCAGGCGACAAACGACGCGATCCGCGGCATACCGAACGGATTTGAGAGAGGATATACCACTCTTAAGACGCTGGTCGAGATGGGACACCCGGATGTGGGATTCGGTATGACGGTTCAGGACATGAACTGCGAGGATCTGGTGCCGCTGTATGAGATCGCGAACGGACTCGGCATGGAGTTCGCCACGGCCACTCTACATAATTCTTTTTACTTCCGTAAGACCGACAATAAGATCGAGGATAAGTATAAGGTCGCTCAGAACTTCGAGAAGCTGATCAATGAGCTTCTTAAGAGCAAGTCACCCAAGAAGTGGTTCCGCGCATACTTCAATCACGGACTGATCAATTATATCTACGGAAATAAGAGGCTTCTGCCTTGCGATATGAGTAAGGATGCTTTCTTCATCGATCCGTTCTGTGACGTGATCCCGTGTAACGGCATGGCCGCTAAAGCAGTGATGGGTAACTTAAGAGATACTGACTGGGATGTGCTCTGGAATTCATCTCAGGCCGAGCACGTCAGAGAGTGTACACGTAAATGCGACCGCAACTGCTGGATGATCGGCTCGGCTTCACCGGCAATGCATCGATACATCTGGATCCCGGCATGGTGGGTATTCGTACATAAGTTCATTAAGCGCGGCTATTCACTCTCTGAGAATAAGTTCATCACGCCCCTTGTGGCAGAGGTATCACATTGAATATTTCCACCTTTATAAGAAAAGCAAAGAAACTCGGACTTCGTCTGGGTTTCATGAAATTCATCGGGTATAAAGCGATCTTCACATGCGCTATCAGGCCGGTCGGAAGTGATGAGGCATTTAAGATACTGCCGCATTCTGATGACTACTGGTATGCGGATCCGCTGATACTTAACAGGGATGGCAGAGACATACTCTTTATGGAGCGTGTAGACAGGCATACGGGGCTTGGAGCGATCGTGTATTCTGACATTACGGATGGAGAGTGGTCAGATCCTGTACCGGTCATCACAGAGAATTTCCATATGTCATTTCCCATGTGTTTTGAGTGGCAGGGAGAGTTGTATATGCTTCCCGAGACTTCGATGGACCGTGCGATCAATCTCTACAGGTGTGTTTCTTTCCCTGACAAATGGGAACATGCCGCGCGCATAATGGATGGCATGAAACTCGTGGATACCGTAGTGGAATCGCAGTCGTCCGAGAGCATCACATTTTGGACATCAGAGCACCGCGAAGGAGAGGGATTCTACACCAGGTTCAGGAAGTTCAGGATTTATCGTGATGCCTCGGGAGAGATCGTCGGCGAAGATCTCGGCGCCATAGGAGAAGAGTACACACTTAAGTCGAGGATGGCGGGGTATCCGCTTAAGAGAGACGGACATACCATCTATCCCTTACAGCGCAGTACATCGGGCGTATACGGTTATTCCGTGGAATTCCACAGGGATGAACCGCTTACGGGAGAGATGGTACGTGAGATCACACCTGCGAGCGTCAGATGTGAAGCGGGCAGGAAACTTATAGGTGTCCATACATATTCGGTATCGGACAGATATGAAGTGATCGATGTACAGTATTTAGCCAGGTAGATGGAGATAGCAGACAGCGGAAAAGGTGATCACATGAAAGTTATCACATTGATGACGGCAGGTCATATAGGCGGGATCGAGACCAGATGCAAGGACTATGCGCTTCGGTCAAAGCATGACAATCTGATGCTGATCCTGTGGGGCGACGGATATGTCGATGAACAGATGCGTGCACTGGGGATACGAGTGATCAACCTGCAGGCATCCAAGCGCAATATCATCGCCACAGTACACCGTGTTATGAAGATAGTCCGCGAGGAGCATGCAGATGCCCTGATCGCTATGCATGCGGCACCGATGTCCCACCTGTGTCTGATGTGGGCTAAAAAGCATGTACCCGGGATACATACCATCGCTTATGCCACATCAAATGCAGTCGATATGATCCATATTCATCAGAAGGAGCGGCTGTGGCTCAGGAGAAGTGTGATCAGGGCTTCGCTTAAGCGGGCGGATGATGTGGTAGCAATCTCTAAATCCGTGAAGCAGAGTCTGATCGACGTATTGGATACTCCGGTCGACAGGATCAGGACCATATATAACGGTACCGATCTGGGCAGGTTTCCGTATAAGCAGCGAACTTATGACGGAGACAGACTTGAACTCATATACGTGGGACGTCTGATCGAGGAAAAGGGTGTCCAGATGGTTATCAAAGTGATAGCTTCTTTGGATGAAAATGTGAATGTGCGTTACAGGATTGTAGGAGACGGACCATACAGACAGGCGCTGGAACAGATCGCAGCAGAGTATGATAAGCATGGAAGGATCGAGTTCCTCGGCAGTCGTGATGATGTGCCCGAGCTGCTTCAGACAGCTGATGTATTCATACATATGCCTTTCTGGGAGGAGGGCTTCGGCATAGCAGTAGTCGAGGCAATGTCAGCGGGACTTATCTGTGTATGTGCGATCAGTGGTGCGATGCCGGAGATCGTTACGGATCAGGTAGACGGATTCCTGCTGGAAAAGGGCAATGAAGAAGCGCTTCGCGATGCATTGCTGAGGTTATCCTCAATGTCGGCAGAAGAGAAGTCCCGGATATCCGAGGCTGCTCATCGCAGGGCGGAAGATTTCTCCATAGACAGATACGTGCATAATCTCGACGATCTGGTATCGGGTACATGGCATGAAGATGTGTGATATGAGCAGGGTCGCGCTCATAGTGCTGAATTATAACTCATATGATATGACCGTGCGATGTGTCGACGGATTGGCAGCATTTGATCTCGGATGCCGTATCATCGTAGTGGATAACTGCTCACCCGACGGATCATATGAGCGGTTGTGTGACCGCTACTCTGAGTCTGAGGTAGATGTGATCAGGTCTGACAGAAACGGCGGATATGGGGCAGGTAATAACTTCGGCATCAGATATGCTATCGACCGATACGGCGCCGAGGTAGCAGGAATACTGAACCCGGACGTGATCATATCTGATCGCGATATGATCCCCATGATGGTTGACCGTTTGTGCGCGGATGAACGCTATGCATTGATCGGTGGTGCGATCCTGGACAGTGAAGGTCATGCCGATCTGAAGCGTTCAGGATGGAATATTCCCGGAGTATGGGGGCTGGCGGAGACACAGCTCATACACAGCCGAAGGTATGCAGGGGATCCCGTGTTTGATCGTATCGAGCCCGGGCTTATACGCACGGAATGTGTTGCGGGATGTTTCTTTTTGGCCACAACAGACTCTCTGCGTAAGATCGGTTTTTTTGATGAGAATATATTTCTGTATGGTGAGGAGATATCGCTGGGTATCAGACTTAAAGAAGCCGGCTATATTGTGCTGATAGCAGAGGATGCGGGATACTGTCACGACCATCAGGCACCGGACGATTCGGAGTTGACATTCCGGGAGAAGGTTCTGCTGACGAGGAACAGCTATGAGTCACGCAAGTATCTTTGCCGTCGTTATTATTCGCTGCCCGGACTTGTATTGTTATGGTGTGCGGAAATGTATAACCGGATATATCTGGCAGCAGCTTATGTTTTTCACCGGATCCTGCGCAGACGATAGGATTCGGATTCCATGCAGTTGATAGGATTATGAGTGTCATATGATCAAGGGAATTAAGATAACCGCAAACAAAATCATACTTGCACTGTATCTGGTGCTGATCTGTATCGCTTCGATCTTTCTCTACGTTACGCATAACAAGCTTTATCTGGCCGGGATCATTATTGTTGGGCTTGTTCTGTTTTTCTTTGTTGCGCATTTCCTTCTGGAGTATGCCGGGCGGATCAGGCTGGGGAGACAAAGTGACGTGACGGACAGACAGTGTGTGATGGCGTTTCTGATCAGTACGCTTATCTGTCTGGTGATCACTGCGGTCTGGTTTATTGCTTTCAGGCCGGGGTCATACGAGCAGGATAATATCGCCCAGCTGAAGCAGGCCATTTCAGGTGAGTATGACAGCTGGCATCCGATATGGCATACACTCGTGTTCTTTACCCTGCCTTATAAGCTGACGGGACGTGCGGAGAGTGTGGTCGTTTTTCAGATGATATGCTTCTCGATCAGCGTGGGATATATGTTCATGGTGCTGTATCGGTATATAGGCATGGTATATGCCGTGATTGCTGCGTCATATGTGATGCTCAATCCTTTTACGGGATTTATTCTGTTATTCCCTTTTAAGGACGTTCCTTTTGCGACAGCGGGTACTCTGGCTATGGCGATGACGGCGCAGATATTTTTCAGCGGCGGAGAGTGGTCCGGCAAATGGTATAAGTGTGCACTCCTGGGATTCATGCTGACCAATGCTACACTTTTCAGATACAACGGTGTACTGCTTACGGGGATGATTCTGCTCGCGCTGTTATTTAATGTCAAGTTCAGACAGTGGATCGTGATCGCAGCCGGTTTTGCATTGACAATGATAGTGATACAGGGACCTGTTTACCACGGGCTCAATGCACATATATCCAAAACAGATGTGGTTCAGACTGTTGGTTTCCCGATGTCGATCATAGGCAATGCCGTGAAGGAGACTCCGGAAGTCATCGATCAGGATATAGTGGATTTTGCATATTCATATGCGCCGCGTGAAGTTTGGGAAGAGAGATATAACCGCGGCAATTTCAACCTGATGAAGTATGGTGGTGCCTGGAATCCGGGGGTTGTAGAGGAGGCAGGTGCAGGCAGGATCGTTTCGATGGCAGCCAGGTGTATGGTGCAGTCTCCGCAGGCTTCGATGGATGCGATCTTCGCCCTGACAGACTTCGTATACGGAATCGATATCCAGGATAAGGCTGATATCGATATCATGAAGAACCGTATCATTGAGAATGAATTAGGGTTGGATTATAACGGCGTCTGGAAGTTGGGAAGCCTGTTTGATAAGTATGCTGCCGCATTGAAACTGAGAGGCTGGAACTTCTTCCGCAAGCTGGGATTCGGAATACTGCTTGTTATCATTGTGATACTCTCGAGGCTGCGTTGGACATCTGCAGCGAGCTGGAAGCGTGTATTGATATGTCTTCCGATATTAGCGTATGACTTCGGAACTATGCTCCTGCTGTCGGGACATGATGCGAGGTTCTTCTTTGTCAGCTTCCTCGTGTGTCCGATCACGATAGCTATGGGATTGTATGAACCCGCGTATACAGTAGCTGCGGAACGACAAGAGGACACATGATTATCTTATGAGCGGAGAGATGATCGAAAAAAGATCCCGCATAGGTGAGATCATATATATCATATACTTCACCGTCATGATGGCAGCACGTGCCATAGGAATGTATGAAGGCATGAAAACATACAGTATCGTGTTTGTGTTCGCGATGCTGTTATTCGTATGCAAGATGATCGTTACACCGCATACATGGAAGGAATACACGGTTGCAGTCGTGCTTATGGGTGTAGCCGTGATAGTATACCGGCATACCGGAGAAGCCGGATTGATAGTGTGCTTTGCTACACTGCTGGGTATGAAAGGCGTGGACCATATCAAGGCTCTCAGTTGCGGTGCTCTGGTAGCGGCAGTGTGTATATTCGGACGTATAGTCACAGGGGTATTCGGGCTTATGCCGGAGCGGTATTGGCCTCAGATCAGATCAGGAGCGGGACTTATGTTTCGTCATGCACTCGGATATGCTCATCCCAACACTCTGCATATGAATGTACTGATGCTGAGCATGCTGGTGATATATCTTGTGACGTATCTGGTGACTCATAGACGGAGTATCGAATCGACCGGCGGAAGTGTATCTGAAATAGAAACCTCCAATCTGTATGGTCTTCTGTATCTCGTGATTGCTTCATCAGTTGTATTTCTTTTTAACTTATATGTTTTCCGGTACTCCGGCAGTCGAACGGGGTTGCTTGCGACGACTGCTTATCTGATCGTTAATCTTTGGTTCTATATCAGACGTACTCCGGGGCTGTTTGAACGGATCGTCTGCTATGTATCATTCCCATTTGTGTGCTTCCTGGCAATCGTGCTTCCGCATATAGTTCCGGATTCGATTTTTGAGTTTGTGGATCGTACGCTTTTTACCACCAGGTATACTATCGCGAGATATTTCTGGTCTCATAACCGCATGTCTCTGTGGGGGATCAGACTGGCTAATCCTGATCCGGAATATCGTACGTACGGAATTGATATGGCTCAGCTTTATCTTTTCCTGCAGCTGGGACTGATCGCATTTGCAGTGATAAGTGTGATCACCATGGTGTATATACACAGGGAACTGAAGGCTGCGCATATGGCAGAGCTGGCGGTGTTGATGGGCGTGCTTTTCGCCGGAATATGGGAGCCCTTCCTGTATAATCTCGGATTCAAGAACTTCGTGTATGTATTTATGGGTATGGCACTGTATCGGATGATGGCTGAATGGCAGACGGCTCGTGTGGGATCCACTGACGAAGCTCAAACCCGAGCTGTGGGTTGCAGAGGCGACCAGACAGTTACGGATGACTCTGATACGACCGAAAAGCCTCAACCGGATGTCTATACAAAGGCAGGGGTCACAAAGTTTCTGCTGTCATTGGTGTTGGGTGCGGTAGTCGGTTGCATCGCTTCATCCGCCTACGTACTGGCTACCGATCCGCCTCATGCATTATATGCCGATAGAGAGCAGGATGAAGCCGGAGAGTCTTTCGGCATGGAGCCGTTGTATCTGACTGAGGATGAAGCAGCCGGCTTAAGATCATCCGGTGAACTGATCGTCGGTTATCAGGATGTGAATACCCCGATGTATATGTATGACGAGAGTATCGCCATCATGGAATACCACAAGCGTGTTTTGAGTGTGGGTGTGTGGTGTGGTATGATTTTTGAGTGTGGACTAGTGATCATTTATCTGAGGAGGTTTCTGTTTTGTCGGAAATAAGAACTCGTATACCAACTCTTTATCTTGTATTACCCTGCTATAACGAAGAAGAAGTCATATCGAAGACTGCTGTCGTAGTTAAGGATAAGCTGACGAGGATGGCGGATGCCGGACTTATCACGCGTGAGAGCAAGGCTCTGTTTGTCAATGACGGAAGTACCGATAACACCCTGCGTATGCTGCATGATCTCTCAAAGCAGGATTCATTCTACGGGGTACTTTCTTTTGCGGGGAATTACGGTCATCAGAGTGCGATACTGGCCGGTATGATGGAGGCCAGGCACTATGCCGATGCGGTGGTGACCATAGATGCGGATCTGCAGCAGGATATCGAGGCTTTGGACGATTTTATCGCAGCATATATGAGCGGATGCGATGTGGTTTACGGGGTTCGTAACGATCGCAAGACTGACGGCTTCATGAAGCGTGCTACGGCGACCATGTACTATAAGCTCATGCATGCGCTTGGAAGCAGTGCCATCACTAATTCCGCAGACTACCGCCTGATGTCCGCGAAGGCTCTGGAAGCACTCTCGGAGTATGAAGAGAGCAGTCTGTTCCTGCGCGGGTTGATTCCAACGATGGGGTTTGCATCAGACGTTGTATATTTCGATGTGAAGGCCCGTGAGGCGGGACAGTCCAAGTATACTGTCAAGAAGATGATGAGACTGGCTATTGATGGTATCACATCATGCAGTATCAGGCCGCTGCATATCATCGGAACGCTGGGATTTTTGACGGTGCTGGCGACGCTGGTGTTGATAGTCATATCTCTGATAGACTGGATCAACGGCAAGAATGTTCCCGGTTATACGACTATGGTCATCGTGATGCTGGCATTGGGCGGAGTGATCCTCCTGAGTCTCGGCGTCATAGGTGAGTATGTCGGTAAATCTTATATGGAATCCAAGCACCGTCCGAGATATATAGTGGATTCCGTCGTGCTCAGGGAGTGCCGTAAGCGGGAGGAAGACTGATGATTCCGATAGTGGTCATCCCTCTGCTTTTTTACATGGCGTACTGGATATATGACGGCGCAGTATGGTGTGCCGACAGTATGAGCTATGTGGTCATGTATGACTCCAGGGAACCGCTCTATCCGACGCTGCTAGCACTCTTCAGACGCCTGATACCGCCCGATGGATCCGTGCCTATGGAGGAACAGAGATACCTGTTCTGGGTAGTGGGTGTGCAGAGTATCCTGGCGGCTGTGTCCGTGAGTGTACTGGTGATATATCTGGTACGTCAGCTGAAGCTGAGCAAATGGATGGGATACGTGTTGATGATGATCCCCCTCGGGGTGTCTCTGCTCAACAGATATGCAGCTAAGCGTGGAAGCATGTATTCCAACTGTATCCTTACCGAGGGAATCACGATCAGCATATTTCTGCTGTTTATAAGATTTGCCTATGAGTATATGATCAGCGGATCGAAAAAGGCGCTGATCCTGTCAGTGGCGATGACGATCCTGGGAGTGTCGACGCGTAAGCAGATGTATGTGCTGCTCGTGCTGTTGTTGTTGGTGTTGGTTGTTGTAGGGGTTCGATCCGGACCCGGAGATGCAGAAGCCGATGGCACGGATGGTGTGGCAAGCGGGCAAGCCGGTGGTGCGCTTTCCCGTCGGCTCGGGAGTACGGCCTTCACCTGCATGGTGTGTGTGGCTCTGGCGCTCGGCGTACCCGCGCTGTACGACTGCACATACAATTATATCCTGCGAGGTGATTTCACCCGTCATACAGAGGATAACAGATTCGTATCCACGATGGCTTTGTATACAGCTGAGCGAGAATATGCTGAGTACATAGACCCCGGTCTCAGAGATATCTGGCTGGAGATATATGATGCCTGTGATGAAGCCGGTTATCTGTATCACAGTGCACCGGACGGATGGCTGGATGCCGTCAGACATTTCGAGGATAATTACGATCACATACAGCTGGATGTGATGCAGGTGGTCCTGGAAAGGACCGCTGATGATACCGGAATGGAGACAGTCGACAGGAATGAACTTCATTCCGCACGGATGGATGCGATCAGGAGTGAGTTTAACTCTTCGCTTCTGCCGCATGAGGCCGGAAGACTGCTGCGCATTTTTATCAATAACCTGCTTGCGGGGCTGGTGCTCACGGTGGCGAAACTGCACCCGGTACTGTGCATATATGCCGTGTTGGTTTATGCATTATATCTGGGACTGCTCGTGGTGTATATCAGGCGCGGCAACAGGCAGATCGCCTGCTTTGCGGGACTGACGCTTGCAGGCATACTCGTGAATGTAGGGCTGGTGAGCGCAGTGATCTTCTGCCAGACCAGATATACGATATATCTGATGGCGCCGTTCTATATAGCGATGATGTTGATGATTTATAGGATATGGCACAGGCCTGAGACCAAGACAGACGTAGCAGAGCATGATGCCGTGAAGATGGGCGTAGCGGGACAATAAATGACTTCAAACAAAAATAACGAAAAAATCCACATAGAACTCCACGCTGACGACTACGGCGAGAGCATGCACACTACAGAAGATATCCTGGAACTGATGAAAGGCGGATATCTGGACGGCGTCAGCATCCTTGCTAACATGAGCATATATCCGGAGTGCGAGCGCATGTTGATTGACGCTGTTCCCGATCTTCCCTTCATACCTTATCTGAGTGTGCATATTAATCCTATTGAGGGGAAGAGTCTTATTGATGACCGCCTTCTCCCCTGGACCTGGAAGAAGCTTTTCTTCGTATCATTTCACCTGCCTGTCAGGGATAACACCGGCAAACGTATGAAATATGATGAAGTGTATGCTCAGCTGCAGGCTGAGATCGCGGCACAGATCAGCAGGGCTACAGATCTGATCGACAGGGTGATTACACGAGCTGACGAGTGCGGCATACCGGTCAGATCGAGAGGACTACGCATCGATTCACATCAGCATGTTCATCTGCTTCCTATAGTATGGCGTGCGTTGGTGAGTGTTCTTGACAACGGCTTCGGCCTTTCGGAGGGACCCGGTTTGGGATTCGCCCGGATAGAATACATTCGCACCTCCCACGAACCGCTCGGCCCCTTCATGAAACACCTCGCTCTGGGCTTCAGCCCCGTAGGTTTCGTGAAGAACCGCGTGCTGGCATGCATGGCTCCGAAGGCAGAGAAGTATCTGAAGTCCCGCAACATCAAACCTGCATACCTGTGGGGACTGATCATGACGGGACATATGGATCTCGAGCGCATCAGTTCGATTATGCCGGATATGCTGAAGTTTTGCGGAAAGCACGGATATGATCTGGAACTGAACATTCATCCCGGACGGATGCTGACATCCGAGTCGACTCTCGAGGTTCCTGAGGAGTCAGCGAGGGATTTCTATATGACTGACGATCGCGCGATGGAAATGCAGACTGTCAGACGTTTTCATGATTACATTCGGAGGTATGTTGATGAGGGGAGAGTGACTTATGAGTGATCGACGTAAACTCCTGCTTATAGTGCCGACTCTGCATCAGGGTGGCCAGGAACGAGTGGTGGTCCGTACCGCGGGACTGCTCGCTGATGATTTCGACATCACGATCGCGATATTTGATGATTCGGACATCGGCTATGATGTGAGCGCATTCAATGTAGTGAATCTGAATGTTCCTGCCAGATCGGGACTGATACTCAAGCTCATCAATACAGTCCGGCGTTTCGTTAAGCTGCGCCGGCTTAAATCTAGGATTCGCCCATATATATCATACAGCTTCGGCAGAGCGGCCAATATTGCCAACAGCCTTACGCGCATGCAGTCATCGCTTACCTGGGTAGGTCTGCGTACGTATCCCGATGTGACCGAGATATCGAACATGCGCCTTTTCATCAGCCACAGCGACCGTATAGTATGCTGCTCGGAAGATATAGAGAAAGCTGTTATTGAGCGATTCGCAGCCGCCATAGCCGCATCGGGAACGCAGGTAAGCCTGCTTCGCAATCCTTTTGACATAGACGGTATCCGGAAGGACGCCTACGGAGATGACTCCGGCAGAGCCGAATTCCCGACGACTACCGAGGAGGGCAGACCGATCAGCTACATCATGACCATGGGCCGCGAGGCGGATCTGAAGATGTACTGGCGCATGCTCAAGATATTCAAGCTGATCCAGATGACGATGCCGGATACCAGACTGATCATCATGGGTGCCGGTGAATACGAGCCGTACAAGCGCATGGCCGAGTGGCTGGGCATCACGGATTTCATCAGATTCATGGGCGCATGTGATAACCCGTATAAATATGTCAGATATGCGGATGTATATTGGACGACTTCACGTACCGAAGGCTTCCCGAACGCTGTTGTGGAGGCACTTGCGGTCGGCCTGCCGATCGTATCCACGAACTGCTGGGTAGGTCCCGCCGAGATACTGGCAGCCAGCGGAGTACAGGATTGTGAGGCGGAGTTTGAAGCGCGGTTCACTATTTCCGAGCGAGGTGATGACAGCGGCTGGCTGCAGGCAATCGAAGGATACCCGGTTGACTGGCGAGTGGCCCGTAACGTGGCCGATCATCCCGGTCTGGCTGCGTTGGGATTCGATGTGGCACCGGAGCCGGCGGCCGATGTGAAACCTGAACAGGTATCTATCGTGCCCGATATCCCTGAATCACGTCGTGACTCAGGCCGTCCGATGGCTATATATGCACAGTACGGAGTCATCACTCCTGCACTTACCATGGAGAAAGATATGGATTTCGCACACATAACCCCGGCTGACTTCGAGAATGCTCACGTGATGATAGACATGCTCCGCGACAAGGCACTGTGCGACCATTACCGTTCGGTGGCCGAGGGGCGTGCGAGAGAGTACAGCTATGAACGTTACCGCGAAGAATTCCTGAAAATGGCAACAGCAAGCAATGAATCCTAAGAGACGTATTCTATTCCATATAAACTGCCTGGAACATGGCGGAGCTGAACGCGTGGTATCGAACCTTGCGAACAGGTTCGCTGCGGAGGGCTATGATATCATCGTGGCGGTGGAGTGGATCGGAGAGGTCGAGTATCCGCTCGATCCTGCTATCCGCCATATCAATATCGGCATCACCGAAGCCGACGAGCATCGTAGCCGCGCAGCGAAATATCTGCTCAGGATCAGCCGCCTTAAGAAGATCATTAAAGAAACTCAGCCCGACATAGTCATAGCTTTTGCGCATCTCGCGATCTACCGTACCCTGATGGCGACATATCGGATGAAGGTACCGGTGCTGATCTCTGTCAGAACGGATCCTGTGGGACACTATGACGGCAGGCTTGATAAACTGTATATCCCGCGCCTTTTTCCGAGGGCGGACGGCTGCGTCTTCCAGACTGAGGGGCAGAGAGAGTTCTTCAAACCCTATCTCCAGGAGAATTCCCGCATAATCTTGAATCCCTTAAGTGAGAAATACATAGGAGTCGAGCCTCCTGCGTCACGCCGCAAGGCCGTGGTTCAGTCCGGCCGTCTCGTCGACTTCAAATACCAGCATCAGCTGATAGACGCTTTTATGATCGTTCATGAGAAACATCCCGACTGGATACTGGAGATTTGGGGACCGGATTCTTTTGACGGTACTAAGGAGATACTTGAGGAACGCATCGAGAGATATGATGCGCATGATTTCATATTTCTGCGGGGAGATTCTGACTCTCTGGAAAAGGATCTGTTAGACGGCGGAGTATATGCTTTTTCTTCAGAATGGGAAGGCCTGCCGAACGCACTGATGGAAGCGATGGCGCTGGGGCTGCCGATCGTATCGACCGACTGCCCGTGTGGGGGTCCGGCGACACTGATCACGGACGGTGAGGACGGTCTGCTCGTGCCCATACATGATCCCGAAGCACTGGCAGCAGGCATGAACCGACTGATCGAGGACCGTGAGCTGGCGGAACGGCTGGGCGAAAACGCACGCCGCATCGCAGACCGCGCTCACCCCGATATCGTATTTAAGCAGTGGGCTGATTATATAGAGGACCTCTTATGATCTCATCTTCAGATCGATCTCCGCACCGAGAAACTCGTCCAGATATTCTTTGAAGTCCTTGCATTCATCATCGATCGAGACGATCATCTCTTTGTATTTCTCTTTGGCGAGAGCCACATAGTTATCATGATTGTCGTAGCCGTGTTCGCACCATCCGAAGGGGTGGGTGAGTATCTGGACTTTCTTATGATTCAGGATGTTTTCGCGGGTGGGATAGCCGTATCTCCAGATGTGGTTCGCATCCGACATATACTTCACATCCAGGACTGTGTTGTCATCCACGCCTTCCTGATAGCTGAAGAAATCATCCTGATATGCGTTGATGATGCCCGGATACTTGAAGTTCGCCGCAAGTGCTGCCGACGGCGGCCTGTGGATGCTGAACTGGTTGACTTCGAAGCCGAGCATATATGACATGATCTCGAGCTGCTTCGGTATCTGCTGCCGGATCACTTCCATGTCGGTCTCACCGTCGAGTGCGAAATGCAGGCCGATCGTGTGGCCGTTATCACGCATTCTGTAGATGCGGTCTTTGGTAGTCCTTGAGAAAGGATTGTAGCTGTTGTTCGTGAACTGGAAGAACCATGTACTCGTGAAGTCCATCTCCGTTTCGACCAGAGACATCTGATATGAACGCTCCACACTGTATTCGACATCGTGTCGCATGATGGCAAACTCATCTGCTCCGAGCGCTTCGGGATATTTGTTTACGCGTCCGCTGTCTTTGACAGCCTGTATTATCTCTCTGTAGTCGTCATATGAGAACATGGATCACACCTCGTTGTTTTCGTCATCTTGATAATTCTCCCCGAATCGGGGCAAGGTTTAGTTTAGCACTCCGGGGCCCGTAGTGTCTACTGTTCCTTTTTAGCAGTCCGTTTGGTACAATAGTATAGATCATGAAAGAACTTGAATACCCTTTTGACAGTGAATATATACTCAAGAAATCGAAGTCTCTCCGCAGGCAGCTGCTGGCGGACTCTTCGTCGCGCATGCACAAGCGCATTGCGGTGCTGGGCGGCTCCACGACACATGATTTTATCAGGATCCTGGAGCTGTTCCTGTTAAACTACGGGATCGAGCCGGAGTTCTACGAGTCGGAGTATGCACAGTACTATCAGGATGCGATGTTTGATCCTAAGGAGCTTGTTTCTTTTTCTCCGGATCTGATCTATATCCACACCGGGTACAGGAATATCGAGCATCTCCCGTCGCCCGGGATGCCGTCGTCTGATGTCGATGCCATGCTGGATGCCGAGTTTGAGCGGTTCAGGAGCATGTGGGAGCATCTGGCATCGAGGTATATGTGTCCTGTTATCCAGAATAACTTCGAGTATCCTTATTATCGAGTGATGGGCAACTACGAGGCGGTGGATCCCTCAGGACGGGTGCGGTATGTGAATCGTCTGAATGAGCTTTTCGCCGGTTATGCAGCAGGGCATGAGGCATTCTATATCCACGACATCAACTATCTATCGGCCGCATACGGCCTGGATAAATGGATTGATCCCGCATTCTGGAATATGTACAAATATATGTGCTCGATGCAGGCGATTCCCGAGTTTGCGTTCAGTCTCTCGCATATCATCAAGGCTGTCTGGGGCCGTAACAAAAAAGCTCTCGCGCTCGACCTCGACAACACCCTCTGGGGAGGCATCGTGGGCGATGACGGGCCGGAGAACCTGGAGATAGGTCAGGAAACCGCGGTTGCGGAGACGTATGCCGAGTTCCAGACTTACCTGAAGGAGCAGAAAAGCATAGGTGTACTCCTGAACGTGGATTCAAAAAATGATGAGGCCAACGCAATGGCCGGACTGGAGCATCCCGACGGGGTGCTTCGGCCTGATGATTTCATAGAGATCAGAGCCAACTGGGAGCCGAAGGACCGCAATCTTGTGGATATAGCTTCTGCAATCAACATACTCCCGGATTCTTTCGTCTTCGTTGATGATAACCCTGCCGAGCGCATGATCGTGGAGGATCAGGTGCCGGGAGTTGCGGTGCCGGATATAGGCCAGCCCGAGGAGTACATCCGCCGCATAGACAGAAACGGGTACTTCGAAGTGATCGGCTTATCCGAAGATGATAAGCAGCGCAACACGATGTATAAGGCAAATGCCGAGCGTGCACATCTGCAGGCTGCATACACCGACTATCATGAATACCTGCTGGGTCTTAAGATGACAGCGCATATCGCACCGTTTGAGCCGCTGTATTATAACCGTATCTCCCAGCTGACGAATAAGTCCAACCAGTTCAATCTGACCACGCTCAGATGCACTGTGGCGGATATAGAGCGGTATGCCGGTGACGACAGATACATCACACTCTACGGACAGCTCTCCGACAAGTTCGGAGATAACGGTATCGTGTCGCTCGTGATGGGTGAGATCGATCCGGAGGCACAGGTACTGCATATCAGGCTGTGGCTGATGAGCTGCCGTGTACTCAAGCGTGATATGGAGTGCGCGATGCTGGATGCCGTAGTGGATGCCGCACGTGCGCGCGGGCTGAAGATGTTGTATGGATATTACCTACCGACCGCGAAGAACGGGATGGTGAGAGAGTTCTATGGGACGATGGGTTTTGAACTTATTGAAGAAAAGGGAAACGGTACGGTGTGGTCTCTGGATGTAAGCGGAGACCGGGAAGTGCGAAACACAGTTATAACTGTAGAGTGATATGGTATTGGAAAGGACAGGGCATGACAAGAGAAGAAATATTTGAAGAACTGAACGAAGTATTCCGTGACGTATTTGATGATGAATCTATCGTTGTTACGGATGAGACCACAGCTGATGATATCGAGGACTGGGATTCTCTGGAGCACATCAATCTGCTGGCTGCCGTAGAGCAGCAGTTCGGTGTGAAGTTCAACATGGGTCAGATCGTGACGCTTAAGAACGTCGGTGAGATGGTCGACCTGATCGAGTCGATGGTGTGATCTGCGGAGTTATGAACGAATACAAGTATGAAGATATACATATCGGGATGACGGAGAGTTTCTCGGTAACGGTTACCGAGGAGATGATGAGCAGCTTCCGTGATATCACGGGGGATATCAATCCCCTGCATAATGATGAAGCGTACGCACACGAGCAGGGTTTTGATGCGCGTGTGGCATATGGGATGCTGACGTCCTCTTTTCTGTCGACTCTGGCCGGTGTATATCTGCCGGGGCGGTACAGTCTGATCCGCAGCGTGGAAGTGAAGTTCCCGAAGCCGGTGATGATCGGCGATGAGCTGACCGTGACCGGTGAAGTGACCGATGTGAATGACGAATACAGATTCTTCACACTGAAAACAGCCATTCGTAATCAGCACGGTGATAAAGTATGCCGTGGCAGGATGGAGATAGGAGTGATGGCATGAGTGTTCTTCTGGTGTTGGGAGCATCCTCGGATCTGGGCTGTGCACTGATCGACAGTGTGGCAGAGAGATATGAAACGATCTGGGCGACCTATCGCACCATGAATGAGAACCTTGAAGCACTTGTGCGGAAGCATGACGGACGCATCCGCCCTGTACATGCCGATCTGTCGGATAAAGAAGACATTGAGGAATTGATCGATACTGTTCGCCGGAGTGCCGGAGCGGCTTCGGGTGCTGCCATACCCGACCACATCGTCCACATTCCCATGGCACCGTATGCGGTGAAAAAGTTCGTGAAGACAGATGAGGAGGATTTCGAGGCCTCCATGCTGCTGGCCATCCGCTCAACTGTCATGCCGTTGCAGGCTTTTCTGCCCGACATGAAAAAGAATCGAAACGGACGTGTCGTATTTGTGCTTTCTTCGGTGACTGAGGGCGATGTTCCGGAATTCCAGAGTGCATACGTCACAGTGAAATATGCGCTTCTTGGTCTGATGAAGAGCCTTGCATCCGAATATGCCGGTACGGGCGTGCATATAAATGCCGTATCTCCCGATATGATGGATACGAGATATATCTCGGGACTGTCACACCTGATGATAGAGCAGTATGCCGGTAACAGATCAGGTGGAAAGCTTTTGGAAACTTTGGACGTGGTGCCGCATATCGAACATCTTCTGCTTGATGAGGGCGCTGGAGACGGTGAGAATATCCTTATTGTATAATGCTGAACGATCTTTTCAGATAGCACCGGGCATTCATGTTAACTATGAACCTTACGGATTTTTATTTTCTTATATTCTTTTCTATAGTCCTGATCCTGTATTATCTCGCCCCGCGTAAGCTTCAGTGGGGCGTAATTCTCGTTGGCAGTATCGCATTCTGCCTGGCAGGCGATCACCCTGTACTGGCGCTGTACCCTGTGCTCAGTTCCGTATTGATATATGCGATGGCGCGGCTTATTGTGCGATTTGATGGATATAGTATTAAGCGTCGTGCGTGCCTCGTGACCGGTATCGTTGCACTTATTGTGATCCTGGTGATCCTTAAGTATCTGAGATTCGCAGTCGGACTGGTGAATGAGGATGCGAGTGAGTCCCTCTCAGGCCTGCTCGTTCCGCTCGGTCTGTCTTATTACACTTTCACCCTGATCAGTTATTTGACAGATGTCTATAACGGCATTGCGGTTCCGGAAACCAATCTGCTTCGCTTCATGGCTTTCGGAATGTACGCGCCGACTCTTGTCTCCGGCCCGATCCTGCAGTATCGTCTCGTGTCGCAGTCATTCTATGCTGAGCACGAGTTTGATCCTGAAGCTGTTGCGCGCGGTATGCAGCGGATGTTGTGGGGATTCTTCAAGAAACTTGTTATCGCGGAGCGCCTCGGAGTGATCGTTGCGACCGTATATGACGATCCCCTGACTTATTCCGGCAGGTATGTGTGGCTGGCTGTTGTGTGCTTTACGATACAGTTGTATGCGGATTTCTCCGGTCTTATGGATATTGTGCTGGGCCTGTCGCAGTGTCTGGGTATACGCTTGCCCGAGAACTTTGATATGCCTTTTTTCTCCCGCTCCATCGCAGAATTATGGCGCCGCTGGCATATGACTCTCGGCGTATGGTTCAAGGAGTATGTCTTCTATCCGCTGCTGAGGTCACGGGTGCATACCGCACTGCAGAATCGCCTTTCTGACGGGAAAGATAAGAAAGCAAAGAAGCGTGCGAAACGTATCTCCACATATATCGCCATGCTGGTGCTTTGGTTTACGATCGGACTGTGGCACGGAGCCAATATGACATTCGTGATAGGATCGGGACTCCTGCAATGGGTTTATATCGTGCTTGAGGAGACTCTGGACGAGCCCTTTAAGAAACTGTGGGAGCGGATGGGTGTAAACCCTGCCAATCGTTTACTTGAAGCAGTACGCATAATCCGTACGTTTCTGCTTTTTGCATTGTCGATGGCTTTCTTCCGCGCGTCGTCCGTAGGCGATGCTGTCACGCTGCTCGGATGCGGATTTAAAAGTGTGGCATCGGGGACTGTGATCGGTGCCCTGATATCTGGTTTTTCCGAGCAGGGCATGCGTATTATGAACGATGTGAGTGTGCTCGGCCTTACTTATGCCGACATCATTATCGCGATAGTGAGTCTGATCATCCTGTTTGCGGTTGATGTTTATAAGAACAGGACTAAGAGCGACATACGCGACGCCATTGCAACCCGTCCGGTCGTGCTCAGATTTATCATATGGTTTGCGCTGCTGTTCTACGTGATCCTGCTCGGCCGGTACGGCCCGGGCTACAGCGCGGCAGAATTTATATATCAGGGATTTTAGAGGTATATCCACAGATTCGGAGTCGAATTGATGACAGGAACAAATAAACCTCACAACCTCATACGCCCAATGATCTCCGCGGCTGTCTTCGCAGTCATCTTTCTCATTGTGCTCGTCCCGCTGTCGTATATACTGCGGCCTGCGGGCGATACGAAGACACGCTTCATGGGATTCTATGCGGAGCCTGAGAACTCGCTTGATATCGTGATGATAGGCTCGAGTCCGACCTATTCGTGCTGCGTGACACCTGAACTCTACGGCGAGTATGGTATCAAGGCATACCCTCTGGCCAGCAATGTCCAGCGTCCCGTTGCAGGCATGTATCTGGTGAAAGAGGCGGAGAAGACGCAGTCACCTGCACTCTATATGTTCGAAATGCGTATGTATGTCGGACTGGAGATCGGCCTCACCAACAACATGGCGTACACGCGTGAGGTTACGGACAATATAAAGTATTCGCCTGATCGTGTAGCCCTGATCAATGCTTCACTGACCGATCATTTGAATCCACTGGCTGAAGATACTTCGAAATATACGTATTATTTCGACATCTTCAAGTATCATTCAAATTGGCCCGCACTGGCGGATCCCGATCAGTGGAGGGGATGGGACCTGACATATCCTGACCCGCATAAGGGATATAAGATCACGGGACAGGTTGGCCCCGTTGATACCCCGTATGCTCCGGCCGATGCAGTGCCTATGGAGCTCGAGTCATATCAGGAGCAGGCGCTTACCGACCTGCTGGCATATCTCGATGAGATCGATGCTCATGCGCTTTTCTATGTTTCTCCTTATGAGCAGAAAGAAGATGACGCAGAGAAATATGCGCATATCAGAGAGGTGGTAGAGGCCGCGGGATATGATTATCTGGATATGAATCAGTATTATGATGAGATGGGTTTGGATTTCTCACGTGACTTCAGTGACTACGGAGTTCATACCAATGCCGTCGGAGCGCAGAAGTGTACCGTATTTCTCGGAGAGTATCTGAGGTCACACTATGATCTGCCCGACCACAGAGCAGGCGGCCGGACCGGATCCGGCTCAGGATCCGCTGAAGCTGCAATGGCTGCCGATTCCGTTACAGGTGATGACCGCACCTGGGACGAGGCTTATGCGCTGTGGCTGGCCGAATACCCGGCAGCGGTTGAGGAGATAGATCACCGCATCGAGACCGGGGATTTCTTTGTATTTGAGTAAGATGCGGCCATGTGGTAAACTGGAAAGAGTATGTTTGGCGCCCAAAAGCGTATGGAGAAGATAAATGTCGACATATAATCCGTTTAATCCGGACAACATCATACTGGTCACCGGAGCGGCCGGTTTCATAGGGTTTCACTTATCGAAACTGCTGCTCTCCGAGGGGGCTGTCGTAGTCGGACTCGACAACATGAACGACTACTATGACGTTGGCCTGAAGGAATCACGCCTGGCGATACTTGAGACCTACGAGAGGTTTTCTTTTGTCAGGGGCTCCATATCGGATGCGAAACTGGTAAATAACGTATTCGAGGACTGGCGTCCCGACATAGTCGTGAATCTGGCTGCCCAGGCCGGTGTGAGATATTCGATAGATAATCCGGCGAGCTACATCGACAGCAATCTGGTCGGCTTTTTCAATATACTGGAAGCCTGCAGGCACAGCTATGATGAGCGTGAGGGCGTGAAGCATCTGGTATATGCATCCTCATCCTCAGTATATGGTAATCAGCGTAAGACTCCTTTCTCGGTGAGCGATCCCGTGGATCATCCGATCAGTCTGTACGCTGCGACCAAGAAGTCTAACGAGCTGATGGGTTATGCATACTCGCACCTGTATGGCATACCGATGACCGGGGTGCGCTTTTTCACCGTATACGGTCCGTACGGCCGGCCGGATATGGCGTACTTCAAGTTCGCCGATAAGATGCGCAGAGGCGAACCTATCCAGATATATAACAATGGTGACATGATGCGAGACTTCACCTATGTGGATGACATCGTGACAGGCTTGGAGCGCATGCTGTGCAACCCGCCGTCCGCAGGGGATGCAAGCGATGCGGATGCGCCTTTCAAGGTATATAACATCGGCAATAATACCCCGGAGAAGCTTTTGGATTTCATCAATATCCTTGAGGAAAAGCTGGGGATGAAGGCTGTGCGTGAGTATCTGCCGATGCAGCCCGGAGATGTGTATCAGACGTATGCCGATGTGGATGATCTGATGCGTGATTTCGACTTCAGACCGGCGACCCCTCTGGCGGAGGGATTGGAGCGTTTCGCTGACTGGTACCGAGAGTATTACAAGCTGTGAGCGGACATGCCGAAAGATTGACGGAGACTACTACTTATGAGCAATACTGAATTTGAACAAGAGAATATTACCTCTGAGGAGGAAACGGACGAGCCCGCGAAAAAGGGTTTCAGAATAAACATCCATATGATCCTTATCGCTGCGATCGTTCTGGTGCTGGGTATTTCCGCATATGAACTGATACGTTGGAACAGGGGAGAAAGGATCTCACTGGATCCCAATGAGGACACATCTATGTTTGACATAGAAGTGTTGGATGAACTTATCCCTATGGCTCCCGATGATTATGCGGGACATGACTTTGATGACGAGACTACGGTCCTTCTGCTGGGTAACGGTGATCTGGCGATGTCGCGGAATGATGAGCAGGCGCTGGACCGGATGATAGCCGATGCCGCGGGCGTGACCGTGTATAATGCAGCTTTTCCGTACCCGACGCTGGCCACCAGAAATCTGGCCATGATCGAGCAGAACTACCCCGATGATATATATTCGCTGACGTATCTGGCCGATGCGATATGCACGGGCGACTTTTCGGAGATAGACCGTGTGACCGACAAATACCATGCAGACGGCAATTTCACTCAGGAATCCGTTAAAGTATTGAAGAATGTCGATTATGAGAAACTGGATGTGATCGTGATCATGTATGATCCGTCGGATTACTTTGAGGGCAGAGCCATAGAGAATCCTAAGGATGATGAGGAAAGATGTACGATAGTCGGTTCGCTGAATTACTCTATCCGCAGGATCAAACAGGCTTATCCGTATGTCAGGATCATCGTGTCCAGTATTTTCTACACAGATGGAGTGGATGCTGAAGGCAAAGCATATGACCCGGACAAGGTTGACTCCGGAAATGGTACTCTTTCCAACTACTTCTATAACGAGCTGAATACATGTACGGAGCTTTCGGTGTCGTTCCTGGACAATTTCTATGGAACCATTAATCAGGATAACTATTCAAAATATGTGGACTTGAGCCGTGAGGCGGATTATATACGCCTGACCGACGAGGGCAGAAAGGCTCTGGCTCAGCGTATCGCGTATGCGATCAATAAGTATCCGCAGGATAAATAAAGTGTTATGAAAAAAAGTATGAACAAACCCTCGAAACTGAGCAGGTTTGAAAAGAGGGTCGAAGAAAGACATAAAAGGCAGGAAGCCGAGTACGGACGTGACGAATTCCTGTTCGGCGCTGCCGAGGATGATGAAGAGGCGGATGTAGAGTTCGATGAGGAGTATACCTCTGAGTGGGATGTGGTAGCTGTTGAGGATGAGACAGCCGGATGGGATTCAGCCGACATCGAGGATGAGCCGTCCGGGAAACCTCGCGTAGGTGAGCGTACGGAGATCATCGCCGCAGAGATAGTGGAAGCCGAGATGGCTTCGCTGGCTGCCGAGATGAGCGTGGATGGCGAGCTCGACGGTGACGCGGATGCCACGGTGGATGATGCCGGGACGAACGTGACCGCTGATGAATCGTATGCGACCGCGACTGTGACTGAATTCGATGCTGAGCCGGACGCAGCCGATTATGCGTCCGATTCCGAGCCGGACGAGCCTCATGAGATCGGCTCCGAGACCATGAATATATCCGCTGCGATACTGGCGGAGACAGAACGCGCCCTGGCAGAAGAAAGTGTGATAGGCGGGGCTGACGAAGATATACGCGGAACTTCCTCCGATGACCGATATGCCGATGACCGGTATGACGAGGATTCCGATATTGACGATTCATACAGGGCATACAGTGAGATGGCTTCCTATGAAGATGAGGAGCCTGTAGACGAAGATGAAGACTTCGATTTCTACAGCATGTCCGAAACTGCCGAACTTGAGGCTGCAGCCGTGGCCGAGGAGCTGTATCACAGGACGGACGGGGGGCGTGCAGCCAAGCCTAAGGTACATAAGGAAAGATCCGCCGGATCCGCCAAGGCAAAAGCCGGATCATCCGCTCGAAGCGCAAAGGCGAATGCCAGGTCTGCGGCAAAGAATGCGAAGAACGCCAAGGCAAAAGCCCAATATGCCAAGTCTGCTGCCAAGTCCGCTAAATCTGCCAGAGCATATGAAAAGAAGGCAGATGCATACGAAAAGAAAGCTAAGTCTGCAGGCTTTTTCTCAAATATGTCAATGGGCGACAGGCTGATCGTCGTGACCGGTGTATGTGTACTCATAACAGCGATCGTGACCGGCGTGATATTTGCCAACGCTCAGACTGTCAAGAAGCAGGTAGCATCTTTTGATACGGTGGGAGCTTCTACCGATGGCATATATGTGATCGGCGAAAGCGGTTTGAACGCTGTCGTGGCTGCCCGTGCGGGTTATTCCGCAGTGCAAGAAGATGTTGAAGATGTTGTTGAGGAAGTTGAGGAGCCCGAGGAGATCGTGATCGAAGATAAGACTGTTACGATCGTGATGAAGGTTTCCTCCGTACAGTCCGACTTAAAGATCAAGTTTGCCAACAAGTCGACAGATAAGCTGATCAGCGGTATTCCTTTCGAGGTGACCGTGACCAGTGACTCCGGTAAGGAATACAACTGGTCCGATGAGAATAAAGACGGCCTGATGTATCATACCGAGGTTCCGAACGGAACATATAATGTATCGATGAAACCTCTTGAAGGTCCCGAGTATGAGGATTATGTGATGCCGGCAGATGTCAAAGGCGTCAAGGTTACCGATACGATCGCATACAAGAAAGTTGACGTGGCCGATGAGGTGAAGACCGAGGCCGAAGTAAACGTAGCCAAAGAGGATACCGCAGTACAGGATACCGCCATCGAATCTTCGCTGAAGGATACGGTTGAGTGGGTAGAATCGAGCAAAACCCTGGTCAGCGGAAGCGAGAAAGGCTATAAGGCCATCGACAAGAGCTCCATCCCGGATCCCAATAAGAGCGGTCTGGTTGTCGGTTATATGAAACAGGCGAGAGGTGTGACTGCAACATCTTTCTACAGGACATTGGCTTATGCGGGAACCGAGAATACAAATACAACACCGGACACACCGACAGATACCCCGGCAGACCAGCTGGGAACACCTGCGACAGATACTCCGACCGATCCCTCTGCGGGCACTTCGACAGACCCGTCGTCGGGATCTGAAAACAGCGGCGGACAGTCGTCTAATACTGATCCTCCCGCATCCGTGGAAATATCGGTATCTCCGACGAGCCTGGAATTGGAAGAAGGTAAAACCGGAAGCCTGAGTGCAACGGTAAGCGGAACAGATAATAAAGATGTGACCTGGGACAGCGGAAACACAAGTGTGGCCACTGTATCCGGCGGAACTGTTACAGCTATATCTGCCGGAACGGCCGTTATCACGGCAAAAAGTGTAGCCGATACTTCAAAGAGCGCATCATGTACTGTTACCGTAAGAGCGGTCAGCACTCCTGATCCGCCTCCCGTAAGTGTAACGGTTTCATCAGTGGATGTATCTCCGAAGACTCTGAGTCTGACCGTCGGAGACACATCATCGCTGACGGCTGCAGTTAAAATGTCCGATAACTCTACCACATCTGCGGTTAACTGGACTTCATCGGACAGTAATGTTGTAACGGTATCCGGCGGCAGCCTGAGTGCCAAGAAAGCCGGTACAGCCACCATCACCGCAACAAGTACCGCCGATACATCCAAGAGTGCTTCCTGTACGGTTACGGTAGCAGATAAGAATGTGGCAAATATAACTCTCAACCCCACTTCCGTATCGATCAAGGTGGGGGCTTCATCCAAGGTTACCGCCACTGTATCCGGCGTGACCGATAAGAGTGTGACGTGGGCATCAAGCGATGCGAACATCGCCACAGTGGACGGGAACGGAAATATAAAGGGCGTAAAAGCCGGATCTGCAACGGTCACTGCCACATTAAAGGCAGATACTTCCAAGAAAGCGACAGTATCCGTTACGGTAACTGCAGCTGCCGATCCGAAAGCGAAACTTAAGGATTCTTCGGGAAGGCAGGTTTATATCAAGACTTCTGACGGTAAATATGTTGAAGCGACCGTGGCTGATTATGAGTCTGCTGTCGGGTTCTATATCGAAGGCGGAGACGGCGATGCCGTTTACAAATACACCGGATGGCAGACGCTGAACGGTTCGACATATTTCTTTGATAAGAACGGTAATTACGTGACCGGTGAGCAGGTGATCCAGGGAGCGAAGTATACTTTCTCATCAGATGGACATCTGCAGGCGGGCAGTGGTACTATGGGAATAGATGTGTCCAAGTGGAACGGCAATATCGACTGGAATGCCGTACGCAATTCGGGTGTATCCTATGTCATCATCAGATGCGGATACAGAGGCTCGACCACCGGAGCCCTGATCGAGGATCCGAAGTTCAGATCCAATATCCAGGGTGCAAAAGCAGCAGGTCTGGCAGTGGGAGCTTACTTCTTCACCCAGGCGACGAATGAAGTCGAAGCCGTCGAGGAAGCGTCCATGGCGATCGGGCTCTGCAGCGGATACGGTTTAAGTCTGCCGATATTCCTCGATGTGGAGCACTCCGGAGGCCGTGGAGATGCGATCGACGCAGGCACCAGAACAGCGGTATGTAAAGCGTTCTGCAATACGGTACGCAACTCCGGATTCGGGGCCGGTATATATGCGAATAAGACGTGGTTTACCAGCTATATGAACGCTTCACAGCTCACGGGATACAAGATCTGGCTCGCACAGTATGCGGCCTCACCGACCTACACCGCCACCCGTTACGACTACTGGCAGTACACATCTAAAGGCTCAGTCGCCGGTATAAGCGGTAATGTAGATATGAACATACGTTATTAAGATAGAAGAGTAAGGGATCACCGAATATGTCTCCCGCAGCGAGTACTGTCGGGTCGCAGCAAGGGAGATCATATTCGGTGATTCCGAGGAAATAGGAGAAAAAACATGCACACATACCTCGTAACCGGCGGCGCCGGATTCATCGGATCCAACTACATCCACTACATGTTTCGCAAATACGGCGATGACATCCGCATCATCAACGTGGATAAGCTTACATATGCGGGCAATCTCGAGAATCTGAAAGACATCGAGAACCGTTCAAATTACCGTTTCGTACGTGCGGACATCTGCGATAAAGATGCGATAGCGGCTATTTTTGCGGAGGAAGATGTCGACAGAGTGGTTCATTTCGCAGCGGAATCCCATGTGGATCGAAGCATCGAGACTCCCGAGGTATTCGTTCAGACGAATGTGCTCGGTACAGCTGTGATGCTGAACTCTGCAAAGGCTGCATGGGAGCTTCCCGACGGCAGCTTCAAGCCGGATCATAAGTTCCTGCATGTCAGCACCGATGAGGTTTACGGATCATTGGAGGAGGACGGCGGATATTTCTATGAGACTACTCCTTATGCGCCTCACAGTCCGTATTCCGCATCCAAGGCAAGCTCAGATATGCTGGTGAAAGCATATATGGATACATATAAGTTCCCTGCGAATATCACCAACTGCTCGAATAACTACGGCCCGTATCAGTTCCCCGAGAAGCTGATCCCGCTGATCATCAATAACGCCCTGCAGGGCAAAAATCTGCCCGTATACGGCGATGGCAGGAATGTGCGTGACTGGCTCTATGTTGAGGATCATGCGAAGGCTATAGATATGGTTCAGGAGACGGGAAGACTGTTCGAGACCTATAATGTCGGCGGCCATAACGAAAAGCAGAATATCGAGATCATCCATATCATTCTGGATACCCTGCGTGAGATGCTGCCGGAGTCCGATCCGAGACGTGCGAATGTCAGTGACGATCTGATCACATATGTGACCGACCGCAAAGGACATGATCGCAGGTATGCTATCGCCCCGGACAAGATCAAATCCGAGATAGGGTGGGAGCCCGAGACCATGTTTGCCGAGGGCATCCGCAAGACTATCAAATGGTTCTTCGAGAACGAAGAGTGGATGAAGAACGTGACCAGCGGCGACTATGAGAAGTATTACGACTCAATGTATTCCAATCGATAATTACATCAAGATTTAATTATCACGCAAAAATTCCGACGGCCGGCAGGAGAAAAATGGACAAGATAGCAGTACTTATCCCGTGTTATAACGAAGAAAAAACCATAGAGAAAGTTGTTACGGACAGCAGACGCGCATTGCCGGAAGCGGTTATCTATGTGTATGACAACAATTCCACCGACAGGACCGCCGAATTAGCCGAACGTGCCGGTGCGGTGGTGCGTCATGAGTATATACAGGGAAAAGGCGCCGTGATCCGCAGGATGTTCCGCGAGATCGATGCCGAGTGCTATGTGATGGTCGACGGTGATGACACATATCCTATGGAGTTCGCTCCGGAGATGGTGAGTAAAGTGCTGGAGTACAATTCGGATATGGTAGTAGGCGACCGCCTTTCTTCCACATATTTTACGGAAAATAAGCGTCCGTTCCACAATATGGGCAATTCGCTGGTCAGAGCAACGATCAATCGCCTTTTTGACTGTGAGATCAAGGACATTATGACCGGATTCAGAGCTTTCAGCTATAATTTCGTCAAAACCTTCCCTGTTCTCTCCAGAGGCTTCGAGATAGAGACCGAGATGACGATCCATGCGGTATATAACCATATGCAGATCGATAACGTGGTGATCGAGTACCGTGACCGTCCCGAAGGTTCGGAATCCAAGCTGAATACATATTCCGATGGCTTCAAGGTACTTTTCACCATAGTGAAGCTGTATAAGGATTATAAGCCGATGGCATTTTTCTCATTGCTCGCTCTTGTACTGGTGTTTCTGTCCACTGCCTTCCTGATCCCGGTTCTGATCGATTATGCGCGTACCGGTATGGTTGCGAAGTTCCCGACCCTGATCGTTTGTTGCTTCGTATATCTGGCTGCGATACAATCTCTCTTTTCCGGCCTGATATTGTCGAATCTGGCGCTGGCTAACCGCCGTGAGTTCGAGTTCAATCTGACAACGTTGAATTCCCGCATTTCCCGTGAGGATTGACCCTATCTGCTTATGAATAAGAGACTGAGTGGTCTCGATCTGTACAGGATCATCGGCTGTGCGTTCGTGATCATCAACCATTGCAATTCCAAAGTTTTAGCTCAGGTTACGCCCAAGTCGCTCGCGTGGTATGTGACTGTGGGCGTTATCTTTATCACCAAGATCACTGTGCCCGGATTCTTTATGATCACGGGGTACAATCTGCTGCATCGCAGCGATGATTACCGGGTTTATGTAAAAAGGATCGTCCGGATAGCCGTCGTTCTGGCGGTAATGTCACTTTTCTATCACGTATGGCATATATTGTCACACACATATCCGACAGGACTTCCGGAGGGAGCAACCGTGCTTCAGAAGGCCGGGGCATATATCGCCGGATACATACAGGTGCTGTGGCGGGACGGAGCAACGGATGCATTCTGGTACCTGTATACATATCTCGGACTTATGATCATGATGCCGGCCATGCAGAGGGTTGCTGCGATGTTTTCCGGGGCAGATGCATCGTCGCCGGCCATGTCCCGTAGGACCCTGATAGCAGTGCTGGCAGTCGCTTCGGTATATGTTTCGGTGATCCCTTCAGTGACGATCCTGTGTCCGGAAGCTGCTTTGAATCCCAACTTCAAACTCCCTATGATCGGATGCGCCGTGATGTATCTCTTCATAGGCCACGCATGTTACCTGTATCGCGACGAACTGCGCGCCGGAGGCGGTCTGAAGATCTCCGATCTGTGGCTGATCGGCGTATTTCTTGCTGCTTTTGCGGGAAATATGGTTCTGGCGGGAGCGGAGTTCCGGCTCAGCGGCGGGAACTCATTCGTATCATTCACCGAGATAGAGACCCTGCTTATGGTCGTTGAGAGCGTGGCAGTTTATTGCTTCCTGATCAAATTGAAGGCTGATGGGGGCTTAGGACGGGTGATAGGATTTTTGGCACCGGCCACGTTCGGTATATATCTGTTTGCGGACTTTGTGTGTACCGGCACACATATGATCTACTGGAACATGTGCAGATTCATGAACCGGCTTTTTGCGGTGGCGATACAGGATATCGTGGCTTTCGCGGTAGCGCTGTGTATCGTCCTGGTTCTCAGACTCATTCCGGAGGTGCGTAAATGGATATAAAAAAGACGGCCGACGGCGGCAGAATCGCGCAGAACCGTGATATGAGCACGCAGAACCGCAACCGTATCTATGTGTATATGTCTGTACTTATATTGATCGGCGCGTTTCTGGTGGCGTGCATGATCGCATTTCTTTCCGAGCCCGGTAAACATCCGGATGAATTCGACGTGAAGGCTTGCATGGACTGGTGTATGAGCCGGTGGATATGGCCGGATATGCGACAGATGGGTGTCGGTCTGGGTGACACATTCAGCGGATATGGGTATACCAAAGTCTGCAATTATACCCCTTACTTCCTGATATTCAGTAAGATATCATACGTTTTCAAACAGTTCATGGAAAATCTGCCGTATTACCGTATGCCAAATCTTCTTTTAATGGCAGTCCTGACCGTGTATATAATCCGCAAAATACGTGATAATAACTGGCTTATGCTGGGATTCGGCATATGTGTACAAGCCTGGTATATATTCTCATATGTGACTGCCGATGCCGAAGATTTCCTCCTGGCATTCATATCGATCGCAATGCTTGCCGACAGGGACAGCTTCCTGTGGAGGACTCTTGAAGGGAAAACAGTATCCGGACAGACAGATCCGAATGTGGCACGTCACGGTCATATATTTGACATACGCATCGTCATCAGCTGTATCGTTCTGGGAATCATGTATGGCCTGATGCTGCTCGGAAAGCCTTACTATTTCGCCACTTTATTCCTGACGTTTGTTGTTTTGATATGTCGTTTAATTAAATCAGAAATTAATAATCGCAAGAGCTTGCTTGGCAGGTATATCCTGATAGCCGGCATAGCATTCGCAATTCTGGCCGGACGGGCCCTGCTTGATCTTCACTATTACGGATTCGACAAGGCACAGGCGAAAGCGCAGATGTCGGAAATGTATTCAGACTATGACAAGAACCCGACCACACCGGTAGAGGAGCAGGCGCCTACATATCATATGGCTTCCAAAGGATATGCGCTGTCCGATATGTTTGAGCATGAGCCGAAGTGGTTCGCTCTGTCGTACAGATCATTCGCGGCTGCGAGCATATACTATGAAGGTCATATGCTCTTTTTCTCTGTTATGGGGCTGCTGTATATTGCGATATACGCCTGGCTGGGGATATATCTGTGCAGGCACGGAGACGTTCCCGTATTTGTTTTTTGCACTGTACTCAATATAGGGAGCGTGGTTGCATCTGTTCTCAATTCATACCTGATAGACTGCCAGCCGCAGGGGCGCTATCTGCTGCCGGTCCTGCTGGCAACGTGTTATCTCGGCAGCAGAGCTGTGGGATTGTGGGAAAAACGTGCATTCCGAATCGTGGTTCTGACGGCCTCCTGTGTATCTCTGCTTTTCTTCGGTCTGGTCGAGACGCGGACGCTCATTGACCTCGGATATGTGAGAAATCTTTTGTCTGTGTAGTATTTGTGGTAAAATTAGAGTTGCTGCAAAATGCCGCAACTCGTATGAATGCGTGCATTTTTACATAAAAACTATCTGATTAAGTCCGGAGGTTGCCATGAAAGGTATCATACTCGCCGGTGGATCCGGCACGAGATTATATCCGTTGACCAAAGCCATATCGAAGCAGATCATGCCGGTGTATGACAAACCGATGATATATTATCCGCTGTCGACACTGATGCTGGCCGGTATAAGGGAGATCCTGATCATATCGACACCGAGAGACCTGCCGGTGTTCGAGGAGCTTTTCGGTACGGGAGAGCAGCTGGGACTCAGGTTTGAATATGCGGTCCAGGAGAGCCCCCGGGGACTTGCCGATGCGTTCATCATAGGCGCAGATTTCATCGGTGATGATAATGTGGCTCTGGTGTTGGGCGACAATATTTTCTATGGACAGAGCTTTTCCAAGGTGTTGCGTGAGGCGGCATCCAGGGATAGGGGAGCCACCATTTTCGGCTATTATGTGCGTGATCCTAGGGAATACGGCGTAGTTGAGTTCGATGAAAACGGTATGGCGATTTCCATAGAGGAGAAACCCGAGAATCCGAAGAGCAATTATGCGGTACCGGGTCTTTATTTCTATGATAATGATGTGGTAGATATCGCGGCGAATGTGAAGCCCTCTGCCAGAGGCGAGATCGAGATCACCAGTATAAATAATGAGTATTTAAGCCGCGGAACCCTGCATGTAGAGACGCTCGGGCGCGGTTTTGCATGGCTGGATACGGGTAACCATGATTCACTGCTCGATGCGGCAGACTTCGTGTCCGCTTTTCAGAAGAGGCAGGGACTGTATATCTCCTGTATCGAGGAGATCGCCTATAAGAGAGGCTTCATTGATAAGGATCAGCTGATCAGGCTGGCGGAACCGCTGCTTAAGACCGATTACGGCAAGTATCTGCTTGAGGTAGCCGAGGGGCTGTAGAACCGGAGACGTAAGACGCGATGAGATCGAAATGGGTCAGGCAATCTATTCTGATGGGAGTGATCATGGTTATCGGCATCCTGGTGCTGGTGCTCGTGATGAACTGGGATACCATCAGGAGACGGTTCGGACACCCTGCCCCTGCTACTGTGGTTGCATCCGATCCGGAAGCTGAGGGCGGACAGATCGGAGACGATCTGAGCGGATTCCTGAATGATGAGGATTTTTTTGATAAAGGTTCGTCGCAGTTCCATTCGGATGTGAATATCGAGACCGGCCTCAAGGTCAATGTGATGATGGATTCCATCGGTCAGGATCTGAGGATCATGGTCATCGACGGAATGGGGCATCTGGTTACCGGTCAGAAGTTCGTGGCCGATGTTGAGGGTGTCGGCATATATACGGATGATGATATGGACGGCATCATTTATGTGGATCATCTCCGTGAAGGCGATTATTTCGTCAAACTGGACGAGCTTGAGGGATATATAGTCCCCCGCACCAAGACCATGATCAAGATCAGCAAGGATCTGGAGTTCAAAGCGCTGAGCGATATCGCTTTTCTCGTGCTTACCGAGGATCAGGTCGATGTGAAGGTCGAGGATACCGAGAAGAGATCGGCGGAAGTCGAGGGCGACGGCAGCGAGAATATCGATGCTGACGCATATACGGATGCGGGTAAGCTGGGCATAGACGTCTCCGGACATAACGGTGAGATAGATTGGGAGGCCGTAAAGGCGGCCGGTATAGAATATGCGATCATCAGATGCGGATACAGAGGTGCTTCATCCGGATCGTTGATCCTGGATTCGTATTTTAAAGAAAACATGCGCGGAGCGATCAAGGCAGGTATCCCCGTGGGTGTGTACTTTTTCTCACAGGCTGTAAATGAGACCGAGGCCATCGAAGAGGCCAGTATGGTGGTCGAGGAATGCAAGCTCTATATGCTCGACTTGCCGATATTCATAGACTCGGAGTCTGCCGGCGGATCGGGCCGGGCTGACGATCTGGATGTGGAAAAGAGGACCGCGATCACCAGAGCTTTCTGCGAGACGATCGCAAATTCAGGCTATGAAGCCGGCATCTACGCTTCGAAGAACTGGTGGAATAAGAAGCTCGATGCCGAGCAGCTGACGCTTTACCATGCGTGGCTCGCCCAGTACACCGATGAGCCCGATTACGAAGGCTACTACGACTACTGGCAGTACACCTCCAAGGGTAAGGTAGACGGCATCGAAGGCAGAGTGGATCTGAATATTAGGTATAGATAATATAGGACGAGCAAATCCATGTCACCCGCAGCGAGTACTGTCGGGTCGCAGCAAGGGTGATCATGGATTTGCGAGGCCGGATATATATATAAGGACGGGAAAAACATCATGGGTAAGATCACAGTAGAAACATGTCATATCGAGGGACTTAAGGTCATTACTCCCGAAGTTCACGGCGATGCCCGCGGCTATTTCGTGGAGACCTATCACAAGCAGGCATACAGCGAGGCCGGCATCACCGAGGAGTTCGTGCAGGACAATCAGTCGGCATCCAAGTGCGGCGTACTCCGCGGGCTGCATTTCCAGATCGAGCATGCGCAGTCGAAGCTGGTACGCGTGATCTCCGGTGAAGTTTTTGACGTAGCTGTGGATATGCGTGAAGACTCTCCGACATACGGCCAGTGGTTCGGCGTGGTCCTTTCGGCGGAAAACATGAAGCAGTTCTACATCCCGAAGCATTTTGCACACGGATTTCTCGTACTGTCCGAATATGCTGAGTTCTGCTACAAGGTTACGGATTTCTACCATCCTAACGATGAGAGCGGTATCATTTATAATGATCCCGATATAGGTATCGAATGGCCGATCCCTGAGGGAATGGAGCTGATCATGTCCGATAAGGACACCAAATGGGGACAGCTGAGGGACCTGAGATAGGATAACCGGTACATGAAAGGCAGACTTAAAAGTAAACCGCATATCTATAAGAAGATAGTGATCATAGCCGTGATCCTGTTGTGCATCGCATTGGCGCTGCTCATTCTTTTCCATCAGAATCCGATGGATGACCCCGGAACAACGAGACTCAAGAAATTCAGCGGAATATCGCTGGTTGTGGTGGCGTGCGTTCTGTTTTGCATCTTTTTCGACCAGCTTAAAGCCATTCCGCTCGAGCTGTATCAGAGCAGAGGCCTGATCTGGAAGCTTGCGAAAAATGACTTCAAGAAACGCTATGCCGGATCGTATCTGGGCGCAGTCTGGGCAATGGCTCAGCCTGTTGTGACCGTGCTGATGTACTGGATAGTGTTCGATAAGGTTTTTAACACGCGTTCCCAGATGATTGCAAGCGGGGTTGAAGTGCCGTATGTGCTTTTTCTGACGGCAGGCCTGGTTCCGTGGTTCTTTTTTCAGGAGGGAGTCAATCACGGCATGATGGCGATGATCGAGTATAATTATCTTGTCAAAAAGGTCGTGTTCAACATATCCGTGCTGCCCATTATTAAGGTGATCGGCGCGTGGTTCACGCATATCTTTTTTGTGGGCATCCTGATCCTGGTATCCAGTCTGTATGGCTATTATCCGACTGTATATACCGTTCAGATCGTGTATTACGACCTGTGCCTTTTCCTGCTGGTGCTGGCGCTGGGATATATCAACTGCGCGGTGGTCGTATTTTTCAGGGATCTCCAGCAGATAGTGGCGATCATACTGCAGATAGGCATGTGGGCAACCCCCATCCTCTGGGATATCCATATGGTTCCCGACCAGCTTAAACCTCTGTTTAAACTCAATCCCATGGTTTATATAGTGAACGGCTTCAGGATGTCGATGTACTCAGATGAGTGGTTCTGGCAGCATTTCTACTCCAGCGCGTACTTCTGGATCCTGTTGCTTCTGCTGTTTACGATAGGTTCGATGATGTTTAAGAAATTGAAAGTACATTTTGCGGATGTGCTGTAGGCGTGCAGATATATGAGCGACATTAAGAAAACGGATGACAACAGCATAGCGATCAGTGTCCGCCACGTGGATAAGGTCTACAGGCTGTATGATAAGCCGTCGGACCGGCTGAAAGAAGCCCTCGGTCTGTCAAAGTGCAGGCATACGGATCATAAGGCCCTAAGCGATGTGAATATGGAGATCCGCAAGGGTGAGACTGTCGGTATCATCGGTACCAACGGATCCGGAAAATCCACTATTCTCAAGATCATAACGGGCGTTCTGAATCCTACTGCCGGCGAGGTGGAGGTCGATGGGCGTATCTCGGCGTTGCTCGAACTGGGCGCCGGTTTCAATATGGAATACAACGGTATCGATAATATCTATCTGAACGGTACGATGATCGGATTCTCTAAAAAAGAGATAGACGAGAAGATGGAGTCGATCCTGGAGTTTGCCGATATCGGAGAGTATGTTTACCAGCCGTGCAAGACATATTCGAGCGGTATGTTCGTGCGACTGGCTTTCGCCGTGGCTATCAATATAGATCCCGAGATACTTATCGTGGACGAGGCATTGAGCGTCGGAGACGTGTTTTTCCAGGCAAAATGCTACCACAAGTTCGAAGAATTCAAGGCCATGGGCAAGACGATTCTCTTCGTAAGTCACGATTTAAGCTCGATCGCGAAGTATTGCGACAGGGTGGTACTGTTGAATCGCGGTGTAAAGCTCGGCGAGGGTGCCCCCAAAGAGATGATCGATGCATATAAGAAAGTTCTGGTGGGACAGTATACGCTTCCCGAGCCCGGAGAACACCGGCTGCTGGATGATGAGGAATTGAGGAGCGTTGCCGCTAAAGCGGTGGATAAATCCGAAGCCGAAGCTGATGGTACGGGCTCTGCCGGGACTTCAGCGGGTGCAGGCGCAGGCGGAACGATGGCATCTGCTGATGCAAATGTGAATCCCGAACTCATAGAGTACGGATCGGGGAAGGCTACTATCGAGGAATACTACATCACGGATGAAAACGGGACGCGTACATCTGCCATCATCAAGGGTTCAGATTACAGTATTCACATGCGTGTCAGGATAAATGAAGATATTCCCGGCCCCATATTCGCATATACGATCAAAAATATACGCGGTACCGAGATAACAGGCACCAATACCATGATAGAGAAGAGCTTCCTGGAACCTGTGAAAGCCGGAGAGGTTAAGGAGATCACGTTTACCCAGCATATGAACCTGCAGGGCGGTGAATATCTGCTGAGTCTGGGTTGTACGGGCTTCGAGGAGGATACGTTCACGGTATATCACAGATTGTATGATGTGCTCAATCTGACCGTCATCTCGGATAAGGATACGGTAGGATACTATGACAGCGAGTCAAGGGTGACGGTTAAATAACACACGTACACCCTTAAAAGGTTGATTTTACATGGGTTTAGACGCCACGTCAGACGAAAAGACAAATAAAAAGACTGAAAACATCGGAAGAGTAAATCTAGATTTGACCTTTTACAATGGTGAGGATAAATACTCTGACGGACAGGTGGAGGATGATCTGCTCGAGATAGCGAGAGACCGCTCTCCGGCTGAGTTTCAGGACATCATAGAGGAATCTGCCAGCTGGCCGGTACTGTATCACCTTTCGGAGCTTCGCGAGAACATCGTGGAATGGCTTCCCGTGGATAAGTCGATGAAGGTACTGGAAGTAGGGGCCGGATGCGGTGCGATCACAGGAAAACTCTCTGAGAAAGCTGGGAGTGTGACGTGCTGTGACCTGTCATACAAACGCAGCAGGATTAATGCCTACAGGCACCAGTTCTGCGATAATATCACGATTCATGTCGGGAATTTCACGGATGTGGAGAAATCCCTGGATCGTGATTTTGACTATATCTGCCTGATAGGTGTGTTTGAATATGCCAGGGGCTATGTGGACAGCGAGGATCCTTACGGAGACTTTCTGAAGCTCATACGCTCCCATCTTAAACCGGGCGGAACTGTGGTTATAGCGATAGAGAACCGTTTCGGACTGAAATACTGGGCCGGATGCAAAGAGGACCATCTTGGGACTTATTTCAGCTCCATTGAGGGATACCCGGATGGCGGTGTGGTACGCACTTTCACAGATCGCAAGCTCATCGAGACGGCACGCAGAAGCGGGTTTGATGAATATCATATGTATTATCCCTATCCGGATTATAAGTTCATGACGAACCTCTACTCCGACAGACGCCTGCCGAATAAGGGCGAGCTGAAGGATAACCTGCGTAATTTAGACAGAGACCGTCTGCTTTTATTCAACGAAAAAGATGCATACGATACGATCCTGGATGAGGGACTGTTTAATCTGTATTCGAACTCGTATATGATGATCCTCGGGCCCGAGCCCGGTGTGAAGTTCGCCAGATACAGTAATGACAGGGCCAGACAGTACCGTATCGTTACCGAGATGATCGAGCAGAACGGAACCTGTGTGGTACGGAAGCGTGCCCTGAATGAAGAAGCTGCGGGACACTTGAGGGAGATGGCCGGTGCGTATAAGAAGCTGGCGAAGAGATACTCGGGACGCGGCTGCAAGCTGTCGATCGCGCCTGCGAGGCTGTCGGAGGATGGGACTGTTCTGGAGTTTGACTATGTGCAGGGTGTATCGCTTGAGGAATTACTGGATGGCTGCCTGTCCCGCAACGATCAGGAAGGATTTATTGAGCTTTTCAAGGATTATATGAAGCGTATTTCCTATGGGGAAGACATGGCGGATATCACGGATATCGACCTGATCTTTTCCAATATTCTCGTGAACGGAGACAAATGGACTGTCATAGATTATGAGTGGACCACATCTGAGGTATGGAAGGCCAGAGACCTTGGTTTCAGGGCGATCTACTGCTATGTGCTCGAGGATAAAAAGAGAGATAAATTAAGTTTAGATTCAATTATCGAATTATTGAACATCAATTCTGCAACCGCAGAAGAATTGCGTGAGCAGGAAATGACCTTCCAGAAAAGCGTGACTGCGAACCACAGATCACTGGCTGAGATCAGAGAACTTATAGGCTACAGGGCAGTCGATATAGAGACGCTTGAATCCGGCTCCGTGAGCAGCGGTTCCGGGGTGAATATGCGACCGCAGGTATATGAAGATACAGGGCGAGGCTTTAATGAAGAGGAATCCTATTTTGCTGACGGTTTTCCTTTTACGATGGAGGTCCCGTCCGGGCGAAAGGCCATGAGAGTCGATCCGTGCAGTGCTTTCTGCCTGGTGAGCATCGGCGAGATCACATGGAACGGAGCACCGGTTCCGCGCGGTATGCTTTCATTCAAGTCGAACGGACGTAAAGTCGGGCGCGATACATATGCTTTCGCCACGTCGGATCCGGGATTCACGATCAACCTGAAGGGCCTTGAGGACAGACCGATCAACCTGTTCTCAGTGGATATGAAGGTCACCGAGCTGGATCCGGAGACCGCTGCGAGGTTAGGGTGATATTTCGCAGGAAGCACCGGCACACACTGGGATCAAAATGTCATACGAAGAATACACGTGGGAGAGATATTACGAGGATATCTGCCACAGACAGAAGAAACTGAATAACGCGCTGGCCGTTGAACTCGGTGAGATCACAGCCAAAACCGATGAGCTGAATGTCGCATTGAATCGCGTGACAGGCAGCTCTATTTGGCGGGCTCTCGCCCCTGCCCGCAAACTCTACCATATGATACGCGGGGACGGAGTCAGTGGTTCATCCACGCCCAACACCGCCGTGACCCCCCGGGACGGAGTCAGTGGTTCATCCGCGCCTGCATCCGGCACCGGCAGCACTCCTGCGGAAATATACGCAAAACGTCTGTGGGAATACGAGGATTACTATGCTCAATGGATCCGCAAGGACCCGATCGAGAATAAATATATTACCTTCAATGAGTCCGGTATGGCCCGCGTCCGTGAGAGCCGCTTTCATATTGTTTATTTTGAGGATTGCGGCGGTATGCGGGCACCTTTCGATGCATCCGTGCGAGCTCCGTGGATACTGTTCACATCCAGGGATGTGATGCTGGCACGCGGATATGCAGAGAGACTGGACAATGAGCTGTCCAAGCATCCTGATGCACAGATAGCATACGCGGACGAGGATCATTATTATACGGTTGAGTCCCTGTCGGCCGAAGCTGCACATATTCACCGGCTGGAACCTGATTTCAAGCCCGACTGGTCACCGGATACCCTTGACAGTTTCTTTTATCTCGGAAATATCGCATTGATACGTACCGATATAGCTGTCCGTGCGGACTGGATGGGTTCAAAAGATGGCCGTGCTAACGTTTATGACCTGTTTCTGCAGGTATCAGACCGCATAGGCAAGCATTACGATGAACCGGCTGTAGTTCATATACCGCAGGTTCTTGCTCATAACCACGTCAAGGATATTCATTCAAATAGCGATAGTTATGAACTGTGGTCCGAAATATCCAAACGGTTAAAAGACGATTTAGGCTCGGGGAAACTCATTTGGGGAGCCTCGTCCGAATATGACGCTGTTAAGAAGCGTTCCTTCAAGAGGCGTGGGGTTAAAGCGGGATTTTACTCAGGCCAGAACCCCTTAGATCACCATATTTGCTATGATCTTCCGCCTAAACATCTGGTATCGGTCCTGATATTATCCAAGGATCACCCCGAACTGGTACGCAAACTGCTGACTTCCTTTACGGAGCGCACCGACTACGATGATCTGGAGTTCATAGTGGTGGATAACGGCTCAGATCCCGATAATCGCGCGCGTTACGTGGATATCATCGATGAACTGGCAGGTGGATATCCGCATGAATATATATACGAACCGCGTGATTTCAACTTTTCGGCATTGTGTAACAGGGCAGCGGAAGCCGCAAACGGCGATCTGCTCCTGTTCATGAATGATGATATCGAGGTAGTGCAGAAAGACTGGCTTCGTCTGATGGCCGGATATGCATTCAGACCTCATATAGGCGCGGTGGGAGCCAAGCTTCTGTACGCGGATTCCGATCTGATTCAGCATGTGGGCATAACTTCCATGGAAATAGGACCATCACATAAGCTGGTCATGTATCCCGATGACCGTATTTATTATTATGGTAGAAACAGCCTTGCATATGATATGTTGGGCGTGACCGCAGCTTGCATGCTTATACAGACTTCCAAGTTTGACGGTGCCGGCGGATTTGATGAAAGCTTTCCCGTAGCATACAATGATGTGGCTTTGAACATGAAACTGGCCCGCTCGGGGTTAGTTAATTTGCAATGTAACGGTGCGCTGCTCTATCATCATGAATCCATGACCAGAGGTTTGGATGAAGGTGACGATGGGAAGTGGAATCGTCTTTTGAATGAGAAAAATCGCCTGTATCAAATCTATCCTGAATTTTTGGATGAAGATCCGTATTACAACCCGAATTTAATCGGAAATGACTCGAATTATCTAAGTAATTTCGATTATGGATACAATAATCACGTCAAGTGTGCAAGTGTCAGACAAATTGATGCAAGCGAACTTGCAGAATCGCCCGCAGACACCTATAAAATATCGATTGATTTCGCGGGTATCCAACCCAAGATAAGGCTGGAAGATCCCGAAATCATTGAGGTTCGCGGTTGGTCGTTTATAACCGGAGGGGACAATTCACAGCATCTTGTGTCTCTGATACTAAAAAATAACACTGATGGGACTATATATAGGGTTGAAAGTGATCCCGTACCCCGTTTTGACCTCGAAGAGACCTTCCCTGATGAAAAAAATAACAGGTTATGCGGTTTCGAGGCTCGCGTGTTGAAAGATGATTTAGTAGCGGGCGAATATAGCATCGGGATCGAGCCACTCGTGCTAAATCATGATTTAAACGCTTCAGCGAGCACCGGAAAGGTCATTTATACGGAGGCTAAATTCACGGTATAGCAAGTCGGTATACGGGATGGTAACAGTGAATATGGAAGACCAAAACTACTATATAAATGAATACAAGTCCGAGAAAGAACGTACCGAAGCTCTGCAGGCCAAGATCGCGGCGGCACGGAATGAGATGAATGCCACTGCTGACAGGCTGGAGCGTATCAAAGGATCGGGACTTTGGAAGGCCAGCAAACCGGCGAGAGATGTTATCCACTTTTTGCAGCGTACTAAGCAAAGACTGGGTGCATACGGCTCCATCCGCGGGATCCTGCGCAAAGTCGACTCCAAAATGCAGGAGAGAGCAGCCCGCTCCAGCCATGGCACGAAGTCGTTTCCCGATGCTGCGCGCCGCAAAAAGGAAGAGGAGACCCGGTTTGACCGCGATATAGTCTTTTCCATACTCGTGCCTCTGTATAATACGCCGAAAAAGTTCCTGATCGATATGATAGAGTCCGTGAGGTCACAGACCTACGCCGGCTGGGAACTCTGCCTGGCGGATGGTTCGGATGCCGAACACGCCTATGTAGGTGAGCTGTGTGGGCAATATGCTGCGGAAGATAAACGTATCTTATATAAGAAGCTGGAATCGAATGAAGGAATATCAGGCAATACGAACGAGTGTTACCGAATGGCAACGGGCAACTTCATCGCTCTATTCGACCATGATGATATTCTGCATCCTTCGGTGCTGTATGAGTATATGAAGGTGATCTGCGAGCAGGATGCCGATTATATTTATTGCGACGAGACGACTTTTAAGGGTAACAGCGTGGATAATATGATCACGCTTCACTTTAAGCCCGATTTTGCACCCGATAACCTGCTGGCGAATAACTATATCTGTCACTTCAGCGCTTTTTCCAGGGATCTGCTCGAGGGTATGGAACTTTTCCGCACGGAGTTTGACGGCAGTCAGGACCATGATATGATATTGCGGCTGACCGCCCGGGCGAAGCATGTGGTGCATGTGCCGAAGCTGATGTACTACTGGCGCTCGCATAAGGCTTCCGTGGCGAAAAACATAAATGCCAAGAGTTATGCGATCGATGCCGCCAAGGGAGCGGTGGCCGATCACCTGCGTACGCTCGGTTATGAGAATTTCGAGATCACATCGACTCGGGCTTTTGAGACCATTTTCCGTATCAGATATGAGATCCAGGGCGATCCGAAGGTATCGATCGTCATTCCCAACAAGGACCATATCGAGGACCTGAAACGCTGCATTTCGTCGATCCTTGAGAAAAGCACATATGACAACTACGAGATCGTGATCGTGGAGAATAATTCCGTAACTGACGAGATCTTCGAATATTACGAGGAATTGAAGACTCACCCCAATATCCGTGTGGTTACATGGGAGGGAGAGTTCAATTATTCTGCTGTCTGCAATATGGGGGTCAGGGAGTCGACCGGAGAGTACATTCTATTGCTGAATAATGATACGGAGGTCATCACGCTCGACTGGATCGAAGAGCTGCTGATGTATGCCCAGCGCGCGGATGTGGCGTGTGCGGGTGCCAAATTGTACTATCCCGACATGACGATCCAGCACGCCGGCGTCGTGATCGGATTGGGAGCACACAGAACCGCCGGACATACGCATTATATGATGCCGGTGACGAACCTCGGATATATGGGACGTCTGTGCTACGCTCAGGACGTGACAGCCGTGACAGGTGCGTGCCTGATGGTATTGCGCGCAATTTATGATGAAGTAGGCGGGCTGGACGAGAGCTTCCGCGTGTCACTAAACGACGTCGATTTCTGCCTCAAATGCCGTGGAAAAGGCTATCTCAATGTGTTTACGCCTTTTGCGGAACTGTATCACTATGAATCGGTATCCCGCGGATCGGATATGACCGGAGCTTCTGCCGAGCGTTACAACGAGGAATCCGAACGCTTCCGTGAGAAATGGGTCGCTGAGCTTGCCGCCGGCGATCCGTACTACAACCCGAACTTCAGCCTGGATCGCAGCGATTACTGCATTGTGCCGGCGAAGTGGGAGTAGTCATATTGACAATGCATATACCAAAATCTATAATGGAATCAATTAAAGGTGCTACCCGTACAGCAACGGTTAGTCCGAAAATTGTGGTTTTTAAATAATCGCCAACTGCTTTCCGGGCTGTGGCGATTATTTAATGCTTGCTATTCCTTCCAATGGAATAGCCGAGACCAAATATCGTAATACATAGCCCGATAAGCGCCATAAGGCTTTCCATGGTGATCATAGTACATTTCCTCCTATAGTTATTCCCTCACGGGTTTCTATATTAACAGGGCTTGTACTCCCTGACAGAGGACTAACCGCCACCGTTTAGGTAGCACCTCATATATTATATCAAACATATGTTCGGTTATCAATTGTTCCGCAATAGGTAATCGGACTTTTTTTGTGGTATACTTAAAGTTGTGATGTCATTCATTACACTAATCAGTAAGGAGGAAAACATATGAGCTATCAGGACGAATATCGTAAGTGGTTGGAGGATCCCTGGTTCGATGACGCGACCAAGGCTGAACTCAAGGCTATAGAGGGTGATGACAAAGAAATCGAGGATCGTTTCTACAAAGAGCTCGAGTTCGGGACCGGCGGACTGCGCGGAGTGATCGGTGCCGGTACCAACCGCATGAACATATATACCGTACACAAGGCTACACAGGGCCTTGCAAACTATATAATCAAGGCCGGGACACAGTCCAAAGGTGTTGCCATCGCCTATGACTGCCGCCGCATGGGACGTGAGTTCGCCGATATTGCTGCTACATGTCTGGCAGCAAATGGCATCAAGGCTTACGTGTTTGATGAGCTCAGACCCACTCCCGAGCTGTCTTTCGCAGTCAGAGAGCTGGGCTGCACAGCCGGTATCAACGTAACCGCCAGCCACAATCCCCCCGAATATAACGGATACAAGGTATATTGGGAAGACGGTGCCCAGGTCACTCCTCCTCACGACACAGGCATAATCGGAGAGGTTCAGGCAATCGTCAACTACAGCGACTGCAGGAAAATGACCGTGGATGAAGCTAAATCGGCAGGCCTCTATGAGGAGATCGGTTCGGCTATAGACGATAAATATATGGCAGAGCTCAAGAAGCAGATCATTCATCCCGATGTGATCGCTGCTGTTGCAAAAGATCTCAAGATCGTATATACGCCTCTTTGCGGAGCAGGTAACAAGCCTACGCAGAGGATCCTTAAGGAACTCGGCTTCGAGAATGTATATGTGGTTCCCGAGCAGACCGGCCCGGATCCCGATTTTACCACTCTTGATTATCCTAACCCCGAGGATCCCAAAGCGTTTACCTATGCTCTGAACCTGGCTAAGGAAAAAGATGCGGATATCGTGCTTGCTACCGACCCTGATGCCGATCGTCTCGGTGTATATGCCAAGGATTCGGGGACCGGCGAATATATGGCTTTTACCGGAAATATGTCGGGTATGCTGATCGCAGAGTACATCCTGCGTGAGAGAAAAGCCACAGGCACTATGCCCGCCAATCCTACTATGGTAACGACTATAGTAACCACAAACATGACTTTCCCGATAACAGCAAGCTACGGCGTCAAGCTGATCGAGGTCCTGACCGGTTTCAAATACATCGGAGAGCAGATAAAACTCTTCGAGCAGGCCGGTAACAAGGATAACAACTATGTATTCGGCCTTGAGGAGTCATACGGATGTCTGGCCGGTACCCATGCGAGAGATAAGGACGCTATCGTAGCAGTCATGATGTTGTGTGAGGTCGCTTCCTTCTGCAAGAAGAACGGTAAGACTCTCTGCGATATGATGAACGAGCTCTATGAGAAATACGGATACTTCAAAGAGACACAGTACACGATCACCATGAAGGGCGCGGATGGAGCAAAGCAGATCCAGGCAACCATGGACAAGCTCAGAAACGATCCTCCGAAGAGCTTCGGCGATCTGAAGGTACTGAAATTCAGAGATTACAAGACCGGAGATATTCTGGATATGGAGACCGGTGCAAAATCACCAACAGGCCTGCCTGCATCCAACGTACTCTACTTCGATCTGCCGGATAATAACTGGTGTTGTGCAAGGCCTTCGGGTACTGAGCCGAAGATCAAGTTCTATATGGGAGTCAAGGGAACGAGCGCAGATGATGCGGCTAAAAAGCTGGAAGCATTGACAGAGGCTGTTAAAGCAAATATCTAAAAAAAGGCCCCCGCCGGGGGCCTTTTTCAATGCAGTCTTTATTTCGTATAGTCATCAAAGTTTGTCATCATATCGTGCGAAGCCTGATCGAGTGCCTGCCGGCTCTCGGATACTGTCTGCTCGGCCTGTGATACGATCTGATCGGCGGTCTGCTCGGCTCCGGTTACGACCTGATCAGCGGTTTGTGCGTACCCGGGTGCCGACGGCTGAAGAGGTTCGCCGGTATTCGGATCGTATTTAGGCTGAGAGGGTGTACCGAACTGCTGATTCTGAGCCGGTTGTCCACCGTAACCGTAAGGAGCCTGGTTCTGCGCGGACTGTCCGCCGTAAACGTAAGGAGCCTGGGTCTGAGTGGTGGCACCGTACTGCTGGCCCTGCATCGGCTGACCGTACTGTGACTGTCCATATTGGGGCTGACCATAGCCTCCATCAGGACCATAACTGCCGTTATTATACGCATCGGGGCCCGTATAACCACCCTTTATCCGGTGATAATAGTTGGTCAGAGTCACCGATACGTACGGTCCGACATAGATGATCGCGATACCGAATGTAACAACCACCAGCAGATACCAGAGGATAAATGAAAGGTTGAGTACAAAGAGTTCCCATCTGCGTCCCTTCATCATGGCCTTGCTGGCCGAGATGCACTGTGAGGGAGTCATATCCGGATATTCGCATAACACATATACCGACTGGGCATAAGCGTTGACTATGATAATATAAGGGATCATCATGAGCAGAATGATCAGGTAAATCCCGAAAAGCGCGCCTATAACACCTGCTATGCTTCCGCTGCTTGGCATGTCGCCGTACAGAAACAGGTCCATGATATCTTCGCCGATGGTATATATAGCTCCGGCAAAGGCTATCGCGGAAATGATGATGCTTACGATGAAGAACGGGATATACCACAGAAACTCATAAACGCTGACAAGCAAAGGAGTGAGGACACTGTTCTTATAATTTTTGCCAAAAGGCTCAAACAGTGTAGCAAGGCTCGGTTTGTATCCGTAAGTGATGTTCAGGTAGACCTTGGTCAGACCTACATTTATGGGCATGGCGATCATGATGAGAGCAGCCACATATACAGCCCATGCAATAAACCATACGATACCTGAGTCGGTATACTGCATTACCTTAGACGGAATCCCTCCGATAGCTCCGCCTATGAGCGAAGCAACCAGGACGCACAGGAAAGTCATCCATATCTTGCCCTGTAACTGCTGCTTCGACTGAAGTTTGATAGAAGCTCTGTCAATTTTAGGGTTCATATTCTTATCCTTTCATACCTATATTTGTATTTTGCAGGGAATCGTCCCTGACATTTAAACCATAGTATACCACAAAAAGGTCCGAATATTTACGGGTGTCAATCATTTGATACATCTGTCAGGTTGTTGCTATAATGATAGGTATGAAAAAGAGATTTCAGTCCGATCTGGCAAAAACCATGAAATATCTTAAGCGTAACGGGTTTCGTGATACATTCTTTGCTGCTGTGGAGCGGCTTGGAGCGCGTGCGAACAACCATTACAGCTATGTGATGCCTGATGACGGAGAACTTGCAAAACAGCGTAAAGAAACGGCTGATGCTGAAGGATGGCCTTCTATAACTATAGTTATGCCGGCTTATAATCCCGATGAGCACTTTTTCCGTGAGGCATTAGGCTCGGTGCTCAGGCAGTCATATCCCCATTGGAAACTCGTTATTGCTGATGCATCCGACAGTGATAATGATATCGTCAGGAGATGGGCTGATAAATGCACGTCTGAACCGCGAATCAGATATGTCGAGCTGGGATCCAACATGGGCATATCCGGGAATACCAATGCCGGAGTGGAAATGGCTCTGGATGATACAACCGGAGGCGGATGCGATTATATAGGATTCATGGATCATGATGATGTGCTGCCCCCTGATGCCTTGTATCACATGGCGAAAACGATAGTCAGCCGGGATAACCCGATGATGCTGTATTCCGATGAGGATAAGCTTTCGGAAGATGACAGACATGTGAAATCATATTTCGATCCTCATAGGAAGTATGAGTTCAACTTTGATCTGCTCATGACCAATAATTACATATGTCATTTAATGCTGGTACGCAAGGATATGCTTAAAACTATCAAGTTCAGACCGGCTTATGACGGAGCACAGGATTATGATCTGGTTTTGCAGCTGGTCATATCTCTGATCAGTGATTACGGCCTGCAGCCATATGAGCTGTCCGATTATATCGTTCATATACCCCGTGTCCTGTATCACTGGAGGAGCCACAGGGGCAGTACCGCCGCAAATACATCCAGTAAGGAATACGCTTATGAAGCCGGATTAAAAGCAGTGACCGATATGGTCAATACACTCTGCCGCCGTAATATGAGCACGGACAGCGATTATCCCAGGGTCTCGCACAGTAAGCATCGTGGCTTCTATGATGTCGACTGGGGTGTTGGAGACTATAAATCATTCTTCGCGCTTCGTCCGGATGTGGGCGCCGTGATCGGACGTGTTCTGGACAGCCGCGGACGGATGACGGAATGCATCGCGGATAAAGCCGGAAAATGGCTCTATGCGGGTACACCGAAAAATTATGCGGGAGAGCTGAACAGATTTGACTGTACTCAGGACGTGTATATGGCCGATATAGATCATGTAACGGTCCGCCCGGAGCTTGCAGAACTGCTCAGTGAGGCTAAGGCAACCAAAGCCGCTAAAGCCGGAGAGGATGCAGGGAAAGCCGACATTGACCGGGCTTTCGCGGAAGAACTGCACAGGCAGGGTTATCTGATACTGTATGATCCGCGAGCATAAAAGCCAAAGAAAAGCTCGAGCAAAAAGCCAAAGAAAGCGAGTAAACCGAATGGCCCGTACTACCGTACTTATACCGAATTACAACGGCATCGATTATATCGAAGCCTGCATAGAGAGCGTCATGGCCGATGGCGATTACCCGATCGTTGTAGTTGATAACGGATCCTGTGACGGTTCGCGTGAAGTGCTGGAAGCACACATATCAGGTGATGCTCTGCCAGTATACGAACACGTGTTATTAATCCCGCTTTCCGAGAATACCGGCTTCTGCAAAGCTGTAAATGTGGGCCTGGAGCATATTAAGACTCCTTATGTTTTCCTGCTCAATAACGATACTGTCATCCGCACGGGCGCGATAGCTGCACTCGAGCAGAGGCTGGACAGTGACGAGTGTATATTTTCCGCGCAGTCACGGATATTGAGTATGAAGGATCCGGACAGGATAGATGACTGCGGTGACCTGTATTCCGCACTCGGATGGGCTTTTACTCCCGGAAAAGGAAAGCCGGCCGAAGCCTACGACCGCCCCTGTCGCGTATTTGCCTGTTGCGGAGCAGCTGTTATGTATCGGATGCGCTCTTTTACGGATGTGGGAACGTTTGACGAGGAGCATTTCGCATACCTCGAGGATATAGATGTGGGGTACAGAGCCCGGATCATGGGCTTTAAGAATGTGTATGAACCCGCATCGGAGATACTTCATGCCGGCAGTGCCGTGTCGGGCTCCCGGTATAACCGGTTCAAGGTGAATCTGGCTGCACAGAACAGCGTATATATCATCTACAAGAACATGCCGCTCGTGCAGTTCATCATCAATCTGCCGCTTCTGATCGTCGGCTTTCTCATCAAGACTCTCTTTTTCTCGGCGAGAATGATGGGATTCACCTATCTGCGCGGACTTTGCCGGGGATTCGGACTATGCGGGCGGGACATAAAGAATGGCCGCAGGCACAAAGTCCGTTTCAGACTTCGCAACCTGGGCCATTATATTCTCATCCAACTTGAATTATGGGCCAACACAGCCCGTCGGATCATCGGATAGAATGATATCACTCGCAGGTGTGCATATATGTCCCCCGCAGCGAGTACTGTCGGGTCGCAGCAAGGGGGATCGTATATGTGCACCTGCGAGTTTTCGCTTTCTTACAACTCCGACGTGCAGTGAGGGCAGCGGGTCGCCTCTATCGGGATCTCGCTCTTGCAGTACGGGCACTTCTTCGTAGTCGGTGTCTCTTCCGCTTTCTTCTTGCCAAGCTCGGCAGCCTTGTTGATGGCCTTGACGATCAGGAAGATCACGAACGCCATTATTATGAAGTTGATGATTGCGGTTATGAATGCGCCCCAGCGGATCTCAACATCGCCGACCGTAGCAACCATTGCGCTTAAGTCAGTGTTGGCTACAAGCCCGATCAGAGGGGAAATGATGTCATCGACCAGGCTGGTCACTATTGCCTGGAATGCGGCACCGATGATCACACCGACTGCCAGATCGATCACATTACCGCGAAGTACGAACTTTTTGAATTCTGCGAAGAATGCTTTCATATGTATGCCTCCTTTTGGCTTTTTTCTCGCTCATAATATACATTATACATAAATACATGAAAAAAACGTAAAATAATTTGCCATGCCCTCTAAAGTCGTGAGCATTTCGTCCGATATAATAAGCAGAGATTTGAATGCTCGATCATACTTTGCATGGAAGGAGGAGAAATGCAATGCGTATAGATGCGTATAATCAGATCACATCGGTTTATCAGGCACAGGCTGCCAAGAAGCCTCAGGCTGTAGCCAAGACAGGTACAAGCTTCGTTGATAAACTGCAACTCTCCAGTATAGGAAAGGATATCCAGACCGCTAAGCAGGCTGTAGCAAATGCACCTGATATCAGATCTGAGAAAACCGAACCTATCAAGGCTCAGATCGCTGCAGGTACTTATGAAGTAAGCGCAGAGAGCTTTGCCGACAAATTGCTCGAGAAATTCGGAGCATCACTTATCTGACATTCGGATTTAGGAGATTAGGATGGCGTCTTTGATGGAAACACTCATCGGCATACTGGATGAACAAGCTGCCGAATACGACAAGCTCTTGGAACTGACCCTTTCAAAAACACCTGTAATAGTCTCCGAAAATCTGGATGCACTGGCGCGAATCACGGATGATGAGCAGCTGCAGCTGGGCCGCATACAGACCCTCGAAAAGAAAATGGACGAGGCGATCGCGGACATAGCACAAGTACTCAACAAGGATGTTGAAACGATGAGTCTCAGGAGACTCATAAGGATCATGGCGGGCAGACCTTCCGAACAGAGAGCTCTGGCGGAATCCTATGACAGGCTGATGGCGTCCGCCAGGCAGGTTAAGCTGGTAAATGAGAGAAATGCGGAACTCATTCAAAGCGCACTTGACATGGTCCACTTTAATATGAACATGCTCCAATCAGCCAAATCGGCACCCGAGAGTGCCAACTACAATAGGGGAGCATACAGCACGGGTGATACGCTGGGCGTTGACAAGCAGTCATTTGACGCTAAACAGTAGGATCCCCGGCGCCGAGGGCGATTTCAACACAGGTGATTCGATATGTCATTGTTCAGCAATCTGTATTTGGGAACTTCGGGACTCCGTATTTCCTCAAATGCTCTGAATACAACAGCACATAATGTGACAAATGTTGATACTGACGGCTATACACGCCAGCAGGTATCTCTTGCCACATCTACATATCAGACTTTCTCCAAGCAGCATGCTATCGGTTACGATCAGCTCGGGCTTGGTGTCACCTATGCCGAAACCAGGCAGGTCAGAGATTATTTCCTCGATGTTAATTATCGTAAAGAATCCGGACGAAGCGAATTCTATCAGACAAGTGTGGATGCGCTGAATCAGGTGGAGGATATATTGGGCGAATCAGCGGGCGGCCGCAGTTTTTCCATGAGCATGGATGAACTGTGGGTATCTGTTGAGGAGCTTCTGAAGGATCCCTGCAATGAGGTCAACCAGAACCTTCTCGTTACGAGATCCTACGAATTCATCACTCAGGCGAATAACGTATACAATTCGCTGTGTGATTATCAGCTCAACTTAAATACCACTATCAAAAATGACGTAAACAACATCAATGACTGGACCCAGAGAATCTACGAACTCAACATAGACATCATGAAGATCGAGTCCGCCGAGGTTGAGAATGCGAACGATCTGCGCGATGAGCGTAACGACCTGATCGACAAGCTCGGCCAGATGGGTAATATCACATGGAAAGAGGATTCAGACCATTGTGTATCGCTTCAGTTCGAGGGTGTTGACCTCCTGAAGGGCGATATGATCAATAAGATGGAACTCTATCAGGATCCCCAGACCGGATTCTACAGTGTGTACTGGAAGCAGCTTGCAGAGTACAAGCTCAATTCCGACGGAGAGAAGGTAGTCGATCCCGCGACTATATCCGGAGCGCAGGTGTTTGACCTGAGCCGTCCCATTTCATCCGAATTAAACACCGATGTTGGCGAGCTAAAGGCCTGTCTGTATGCCAGAGGCGATCATAATGCGACCTTTGCGGATCTGAACAGGTATCCCGACCCGCTCAAGCCGGGCGAAGTATCGCTTGACAGTCTGGACTACTACGATACCACCATCTCCCAGTCGGTACTGATGAATGTGGAGGCTGAGTTCGATTCGCTCATACATAACGTTACGACCAAGATCAACAGTATCCTGGCCGATGCCGCCGACAGAGCGAGCGAGAGATATCCCGCTTCTACTTATTTGAGAAATGATGATCATTCCTATCTCCAGATATTCGAGCAGATCACCGGCCCCGAGAGAATGTTCAGCACATCACCGGTATATAAGGATCCGACCACAGGCGAGCCCGATTCGCTGAATAATCCCGATCCCGGTATGCAGGATTACTGGAACGGTTTCACCGTATCAAATATCCGCATCAATATGGACTTAAGACAGTCTCCTTCACAACTCGGCTTCAGGCTTGAGGACGGTAGCGAAGACAACGAGACCATGAGAAAGCTCTCGGAAGCATTTACGAAAGAAGATTACACGCTTAACCCCAGAGTTACGACTCCCGTGAACTTCAATTCGTTCTACAATTCGATGATCTCACAGGTATCCAACTCAGGTAAGATATACACGACCATCAAGGATGCTCAGGACCAGACGGTTAACGCGATCTCATCGGCGAGACAGCAGATACTGGGCGTCAACACTGACGAGGAGCTGACATTCATGATTCAGTTCCAGAATGCATATAACGCAGCCAGCCGCTTTATCAATGTGGTGGACAGCATGCTTGAGCATCTGCTCAGTACCCTCGGATAACCGGCAGCGTACTCGCATTTAATGATTCCGTAAGAAAGGAGAAACCTGATGCCTTCAACATTTTTCGGATTACAAATAGCATATTCGGGACTTAAGGCCAGCAACGCAGCGCTTAATACCACTGCCAATAATGTGGCAAACGTTGAGACTGACGGCTACTCCCGTCAGAAAGTAATAACAGCTGCTACCGATCCTATGCGGGTGTTCGCAACATACGGTTGTGCGGGTGCAGGTGTCGACACACTGGCTATCGAGCGTGTACGCGATGTCTTCTATGATGAGAAGTACAGAGATAACGAAACACGTCTCGGTGAGTTCGAACGTAAAGAGTATTATATGACTGTCATGGAGTCCTATTTCAAGGATGATGGCAAGACAGGATTTAAATCTATATTTAATAAATTGATAGATACGCTGGAGGAGGTCACCAAGAACGCCAGCTCCACATCTACCAAGGCTACGTTCCTGGCTCAGGCCAAGACCATGACCGATTACTTCAATAATATGTCCGGTGATCTGCAGGACCTGCAGAAGGATATAAATGACGAATTGAAGATACAGATCAGCCAGGTAAACTCCATCGCGGAGGAGCTTGCTACCATCAATAAGCAGATCAATGTCATCGAGCTGACCGGCACTACGGCAAATGAGCTTAGAGACAAGAGAGATCTCCTGGTAGACGAGCTTTCCAAATATGTGGATGTACAGGTTAAGGAAACACCCATATATAATGCGAATAACGAAGAGACCGGAGCGACCAGATGCCTGATAAAGATCGCCGGAGGACAGACTATCGTAGATCAGAACGATTTCAAATCCCTGGAAGTGGTAGCCAGAGCTTCTTATGAAAAGGTTTACCAGACCGATGCCGACGGCCTCTATGACGTATATTGGAGTGACGGTACGAAGTTTAACCTGGATAATGCCGCAATGGGCGGATCCATCAAGGGCCTCGCGGACTTAAGAGACGGAAACAACGGCAATTATTTCACGGGAACGGTTACCACGGTTGAATACGAAGGCGATAATCATATAGTTAAGATCGCTCCCGGAAGCGATATGCTGAGCTCCATAGATAAATGCAATATTTCAAACAGCGGCGGTCGCATCATTCTCGGTAATCAGGAGTATTACTACAAGGACTGGACAGTCAGCTATGTTAAGGATTCAAACGGAGATGATACCGATACCATCGCTTCATACATCTTTACCATGGACGATGAAAAATGCGACCAGATGGTAACGAGCGAGAAGATCGGCAAGCTGTCTCAGATGGGAAGCTACTCGGAATATCAGGGCATTCCCTACTATATGAGCCAGATGAACGAGTGGATCCGCAACTTCAGCCGTGCGATGAACAATATTTTCACCACAGGCTATACCACCACAAATGAAGATGCGGGGATCCTGATCACCGGAAACAAGACCACCGACAGAGGTGAGTATTCCGAGGATGAACTGAATGGCAGCGTCGATGCCAGAAAGTATTATCAGATAACAGCCCTCAACTGTACCGTAGAGAGCGAAGTAAATGAGAATCCCGACCTGCTCGGTTCACGTAAGGACAGCTCCAACGGTGTCGAAGAGTGCGATAACATCAAGAAAGCCATAGAAGTATTGGGCGACAAGACCCAGCTGAGCTTCAGAGGCTACAATGCCAGCGGATTCCTTGAGTCGGTACTTTCGGATGTGGCACTGAACACCGGCAATGCAAGAACCTTCTCAGCAACATTTGTCAGCCTGCAGTCGGTACTCGGCAATCAGCGTACATCGATCTCGGGCGTGGACAGCGATGAAGAAGCGGTGAATCTGGTCAAATACGAGAATGCATATACGCTTTCTTCCAAGATGATCCAGACCTTCCAGGAGATATATGACAGGCTGATTCTTCAGACCGGCGTGTGATGAGGTATAAATTATGAGAATGACGAATAAGATCATGCAGCACAATTCGCTGTATAACATCAATCAGACCAAGATAGCAGAGGATAAATACAATACACAGCTGACCAGCCAGTCCAAGATCACGAGACCCTCCGATGATCCCGTGGTAGCTATCCGTGCACTCAGACTCAGAACCAATGTTTCCACTGCGACACAGTATTATAAGAAAAACGCACCCGATGCCAGTCAGTGGCTGGACGTGACTGCCAAGTCCTTAGATACCATCACTAAGGTCTACACTTCCCTCTATGATCAGGTCGAGACCGGCGTTAACAAGGACTATACCGCATCCGACATGCAGGTGCTCCTTTCCCAGATCGATTCATATACCAATGAAGTATATGCCACCGGTAATCAGGACTATGCCGGCAGATATATTTTCACCGGATACAGGACGGATACTCCGCTGACGTTCCAGAAGGAACAGATCGATAAAGCCAATAAGACACCGGATTATACGATCACTGAGAATCTGAAGGAAGCCCAGCTCGACAGCTTCAGCTATACCGATTACAGTGTATTCGACACGAAGGCTTCGGCTGCAAACGCCGATGAACTGGATATTACCAATGCAGAGATCCACAGGATCAGGCTGTCGTACAATAATACGCTGAGCGGAGTGGATCCCGTTTTCGAATTCAAGGATAAAGCCGGAAATCCGATCACCCCTTCTCCTCTGGCAGGTGTGACTGTTAACGAATATGCCTCAGCGGAGCAGGCATATAAGGCTATGACGGTTGCCGAGAGTTCCGATCCTGTTACTCCGACAGCCTGCTATGTGCCTGCAACAGGTGAATTGCTTTTTACTTCCGATCTGGCCGACAAACTCAGCACCGTCTTCACCGACGGCGGCAGCATCTCCGTTACATATGACAAGAACCAGTGGGAAGTGGATGACTTAAATCCCCAGCACTTCTTCGACTGCACGGATAAAGATACCGGCATCCGCTACAACGAAGGCGGCAACGTGGCAACCCAGATTGTATATGACGTCGGCTACAATCAGACAATCCAGGTTAACACCAACGCATACGAGGTCTTTGACCCCGCTGTTGCGAGAGACCTGGATGACCTCCGCGATATAGTCAACCAGTTCACCGAGATCGAGAATATACGCAAGGATCTGGGTGCAGAGCTCGACGGTTATGTAGAGGGCACGGCCGAATATAAGGATTGCAGGAAGAGACTGGATGCAGCCGAAAAGGCATACACCTACATCCGCGATGCGGTCAGCAAGCGTTTCGGCGATCAGATCACCAGATATCAGAGTTATCTGGACAGCACAAACGTAGCCATTACCAAGAACGGTACCAGATCCACCCGTCTCGAGCTCATCGAAGCCAGACTCGAGGAGCAGCAGTCCACATTCAAGGAGCTCCAGGAGGAGAACGAAGGCATCGATATGACGGAAGTTGCCGTACTGCTGACAGCAGCCGAGACTACCTACGATGCAGCCCTTATGGCTACGGGCAAGATCATGCAGAACAGCTTGATAAATTACATCTAAAATTGTATATTTTTATATATAAATCTTTTGGGAGGGTACAGCTATGCAAATGTTAACACGAGCTTTTGGCGAGATCGAGATTGATGAGTCCAAAGTTATCAATTTCCCCGGCGGAATCATAGGTTTCCCCGATTTACAGCATTTCGTACTTCTGTATGATGAGGATCAGGGCAGCAATACGGTCAAGTGGCTGCAGTCCGTTGAAGAACCCGGTTTTGCTATGCCGGTCATCAGTCCCTTGATCGTCAAGGATGACTATAACCCTTCGGTCGATGATGAACTTCTCAAGCCACTGGGCGAGATGAACGATGATGATATGGTAGTGCTGGTGACCATGACCATTCCTCACGAGATAGAGAAGATGACCGTCAATCTGAGAGGCCCCGTCATCATCAATTCGGCTACATGCAAGGGCTGCCAGATAATAATAGACAGCGACGAGTATAAGGTTAAATATCCTATCTATGACAAGCTCGCCGAAGCCAAGAAGCAGAAAGAGGGGTGATCGGAATGCTCGCATTATCACGTAAAAAGAACGAAGCGCTGATCATCAACAACAACGTGGAAATAACGATCCTTGAAGTCAAGGGTGATCAGGTAAAGGTAGGTATCGAAGCTCCCCGCGAGATACCGGTATACCGTAAAGAAGTATATCTGCAGATCCAGGAAGCAAATAAGGAGTCCGCAGACGTTGAGAATGCAGTTGATGCTCTCAAGAGTCTGGGCTTCTGAGACCGGATCCCGGGTTACCGATGAACAGTTTATAACCAATATTGTAAGATTGTGCAAGACAGGGCACCGTGTTTCGGTGCTCTGTTGTATTACTTATTTTTTATGGAAAAAGAATTCGATGAAGTCAGTCTGAACCGGTATCTGACGATCCTGGAGGATTCTCTGGCAAAAAAGAATAAAGCCCTCGACGCACTCTCCGAAATGTGCGGCAAACAGGAGGAGGCCATATGCGGCGAGAAGCTGGATGTGGATACGTATAACGAAGTCACGGAGATGAAGGGCAGCCTGATCGAGAATCTGAACAAACTCGATGACGGATTCGCGGCGCTGCATGACAGGGTCTTTCCCGTGATCAGCAAGGATCCGAAGCGTTATGCCGATCATATACGCAGGATGCAGGAGCTGATCGGTGAGATCTCCGAGAAGTCCATATTGATCGAAGCTGCGGAGAGACGTCTTCAGGCACGTCTGGACAGGCTGGCGGCGAACTGCAGACCCTCTGCCGGACCTGCTCATGTTTCACCCGGGACTGCGGCACAGAAATACCACAATACCATGAATGTTACAGGTTCCGTAACATCCGTTTTTGTTGACAATAAGAGAAAGAAGTGAGGAGTGACATGAATAAGGACATCTCGTTAAAAGGCAGAAACTTCCTGAAACTGATGGATTATGAACCGGAGGAGATCCTGTATCTCGTGGATCTGGCTGCCGAGCTCAAAGACCAGAAAAAGCGTGGGATCGCACACGATACTCTGCGCGGCAAAAACATTGCTCTGATATTTGAGAAGACCAGCACCAGAACCCGCTGTTCCTTTGAAGTGGCCGGATACGATCTCGGTATGAACGTGACTTACCTTGACCCCGCATGCTCTCAGATCGGGCGTAAGGAGTCGATCGCCGACTCGGCGAGAGTGCTCGGCCGTATGTACGACGGTATAGAGTACAGAGGATACGGTCAGGAGATCGTCGAGGAGCTTGCGAAATATGCCGGAGTTCCTGTTTGGAACGGCCTGACGAATGAGTTTCATCCGACGCAGATGCTGGCTGACCTGCTGACTATGCGTGAGCATCTCGGGAACCTGGATAACATTCGTTTCGTATACATGGGCGATGCCCGCTATAATATGGGGAATTCACTGATGATCACAGGAGCAAAGCTTGGATTTGACTTCGTGGCCTGCACTTCTCCCAAGTACTATCCTGACGAGAAGCTGGTCAGCTATGCGCGTGAGGTGGCGGCGAAGACAGGTGCGACCATCACTCTGACGGATGATGTGGAGTCCGCATGCCGCGGCGCCGATGTCATCTATACGGATGTGTGGGTATCGATGGGAGAGCCTGAGGAAGCCTGGGCCGAAAGGATCAAAGAGCTTAAACCTTATCAGGTCAGACAGAGCTGTTTCGATAATGCTTCCGAGCGTGCGATATTCATGCACTGCCTGCCCGCTTTCCATGATCTGAACACAGCTGTCGGACGTCAGGTTTATGAGAAATTCGGCCTTTCCGAGCTTGAGGTGACCAATGAGGTATTCGAGGGTCCGAGATCGGTGGTGTTTGACGAAGCCGAGAACCGCATGCATACGATCAAGGCCGTGATGAAAGCAACACTGGGCGGCTGATTTGTCTTTTCATTTTTATTTTACTTAAGGAGATACCGGAATGTATGACTATTTTCCGACGGATTCGGACCATATACGCGTATACGGAAGGACACTGAGACAGAATCCTCTGGCTCTGTTCTGGACTGCGAGCGGTATTGAGTTCGATACCGATTCTACTGAGGCTTATGCCGATATCGAATGTCACTATACATCAATGGAAATGTACCTGCGAGTGGAAATCGACGGATTCTGTGTGCAGAGATTCATGGTTTCGAAAGGGCGGAATGAGATATGTATGTTCCGCGGATTTCCTGCCGATGAGCTTAAGACGGTGCGACTGATCATCGAGGCACAGCCTATGGCCGATGATACATCAAGACGTCTGCTGATACACCGCATCAGTACAGATCGTGTACTTCAGCCCATTACTCCGAAGTCATGCAGGATCGAGTTCATCGGCGATTCGCTCACCAGCGGTGAAGGCCTGACCGGAACCTCCAATATTAAGGAATGGTGTCCGGGCATATTCGGACTGAACGGACACTATGCATTGCAGATAGCAGAGCATTTCGATGCCGAGTATTCGATTGTTTCCCAGAGTGGATGGGGTGTATATTGCGGATGGGATAATGATATCAGACATAATATTCCCCGGTACTACACTCAGGTGTGCGGTGTTCTCATCGATCCCGAGAACGGTACGCTTGGCGCACAGGAAGAGTGGGATTTCTCATCATGGCAGCCCGATCTGATCATAGTCAATCTCGGTACGAATGACGGTGGTGCGACCGAGGCGCCCGAGTGGATAGATGCGGAGACGGGGATCGCTCATAAGCAGATGCCCGTTCAGGGCAGAGAGTGGGATCAGAGCTCGAGATCGAGATTTGAGAATGCAGTCTTTGACTTCCTGAAACTGATCAGAAGGTGCAACCCGGCCTCATATATCCTGTGGGTATATGGAATGTGCGGACCTCTGATGGAGCCCTATATCATGGAAACCATCGAGCGCTATAAGGCTGAAACCGGGGACGCGCGCGTGTGGTACCAGGCTCTGCCCGAGTGTCCCGAATCCGAGCAGGGGGCACATGCGCATCCCGGAGCGAAGAATCATACCGAAGTTGCGGGGATCATCATACAGGAAATAGAGCGTAAGGGCGTGTTATAAGACAGGAAAGGATCGGCACAGACATATGATATCACCAATAATTATTGAAGTTTTTCTATTTGTAGTGGGACTGCTCTGTCTGGTAAAAGGCGGAGACTGGTTCGTTGACGGGGCCTGCGGCATAGCACACAGATTCAATATGCCGGAGATCCTGATCGGAGCGACGGTAGTATCCATCGGAACCACCATCCCCGAAGTAATGGTCTCATCGACAGCGGCACTGACGGCCGGAGCGAGCGATATGGCATACGGCAACGCGATCGGATCGATCATATGTAATACAGCACTTATTGCCGCCGTTACGATGACATTCAGACCGGCAGCGGTTGAGAAGCAGTCGCTGAAGCTGCCCATAGCATTTTTCTTCGGAGCAGCGGCGCTGTATATCGGTGTGGCATACGCGACCGGGTTTTTCTCCAGGACCGTGGGCGTCATCCTGCTTGCGATCTTCGCTGCATATATGATCCTGTGCGTGAAGCAGGCTCTTGCAGCCAAAAACGGGAATGACAGGTCAGTCCGGATCGACGGCACGGAGGAGAGCGCCGACGCCATAGGTCTTACCGAGACACCCGTGAATCCTGACGACACCCGCATGACCGATGATTATGTGGAAAATGTGTTGCGCCCTCAGCAGAATGAAACAAAAGAACTCGCACTGAACATCGGCCGTCTGATCCTAGGAGCAGCCGTGATCGCCGTAGGTGCGCACCTGCTCGTCGATAACGGTACTCTGATCGCAGAGGCAGCAGGTATCCCCCAGTCTGTCATCGCACTGACCTTCGTTGCACTGGGAACATCGCTTCCCGAACTGGTAACCGCCATTACGGCCCTTATTAAGGGGCACAGTGACCTAAGCCTCGGCAACGTCATCGGAGCAAACCTCTTTAACCTGGTGCTGGTGAGCGGTCTGGCCGTGACGCTGGCTCCTTTCCATATTCCGGTTGAAAAGACGATAGCGGGAGTCAATGCTTCGCTTGTAGTGGACATTCCCGTGATGGTAGCCGTGATGCTCATCATGTGTCTGCCCGCCCTTATCAAGGGGCGTATATATCGTGCGCAGGGTGTGACCCTGCTCGCAATCTACGCGGCTTACGTTGTATTTCAGTTTGTGTAAGAATTAAGGATTCAAGCATATACGTCACCCGCAGCGAGTACTGTCGGGTCGCAGCAAGGGTGATCGTATATGATTGAATCCGTATCTTAAGGAGGAAAGAACATGAAAAAAAGATTTATGGGTTTACTCATGGCGTTCACACTCGCCAACAGCGTGATCATGCTGACAGGATGCGGCTCATCCGCAGCTGACCAAGGAGATATGGATCATCTCGCCCGTGTAAAGGCAGGCGGTAAGCTGATCATCGCAATGGAGGGGCAGTGGTCCCCCTGGACATATCATGATGAGTCGGGAGAACTCGTTGGATATGATACCGAAGTAGGTAAAGCTATAGCAGAAAAACTCGGTGTACAGGCTGAGTTTGTGGAAGGCGAATGGGACGGACTCTTCACCGGACTCGATGGCGGACGTTACGACTGCATCATCAACGGAGTGGAGATCACCCCCGAGAGAATGGAGAAGTACGATTTCTCCGCGCCTTACGGATATATCAAGACAGCATTGGTGGTATCGGATTCAAACTCCGACATCACGACATTCGAAGACTTGGACGGAAAAGTAACCAGTAATTCGCTGGGTTCAACATATGCAGATCTCGCAGAGAAGTACGGAGCATCCGTACGAAATGTGGATACTCTGTCTGAGACCATCGACATGGTCATATCGGGCAGGGCTGATGCCACACTCAATGCCGAGCTCTCTTTCTATGATTACCTGACAGAGCATCCTGACGCACAGTTCAAGATCGTGGCACTCACAGATGACGCATCCGAAGTATCCATCCCTCTGGTTAAGGGCGAGGATAACGATACACTTCGTGCGGCTATTGATCAGGCTATCCTGGAACTGGCTAATGAAGGCAAGCTCACGGAACTTTCTCAGAAGTATTTCGGGACAGACATATCGCACAACTAGAAAACAGGTAAAGACAGATGAGTGACCGACTTGTTGATATCCTGTTGACATCCTTTACCAAGATACTCATACCCGGCATCAAAGTCACCATACCGCTTACGGTACTCTCTTTTGCGGTGAGTCTGGTGCTGGGACTTCTTCTTGCGCTTGTTCTGGTTGCGAAGATCCCGGTACTTAAGACCATTGCATTTATATACATATGGATCTTCCGCGGTACGCCTCTGATAGTTCAGCTTTTTATCATCTTTTTCGGCCTGCCCGGACTGGGTATCATGATAGAAGCTTTTCCGGCGGCCGTGCTGGCGTTCGGTTTGAATCTGGCGGCTTACAATGCGGAGGTTTTCCGCTCGGCGATCGACGCGATCCCGACAGGCCAGATGGAGGCCGCATATATGGTGGGACTGTCTTATCCACAGGCGATGACGAGGATCGTGCTTCCGCAGGCTTTTAAGATAGCTTTTCCGAGTCTTTTCAATAACCTGATCAGCCTGTTGAAGGACACTTCGCTTGCATCGAGTATCACGGTAGTCGAGCTTTTCACTTCCGCACAGCAGATCGCAGCGAGGACATATGAGCCTTTTGCATTGTATTGCGAAGCAGCGCTCATATATCTGGTGTTTTCGACGGTGCTTACATGGCTGCAGAGCTGGCTGGAAAGCAAGCTGGTATGGAAGTCACGGGATGACAGAAATGTGACCGCCAAGGGACGTACGAAGTCCATGGTGGGATTGTGAGAATGGAGACTTAGAACTCCCGCAGCTACGGTGATACGGAGGCACGTGAGGTCGTATAGAGGAGATACTGTGCTTACAGTCAGTGATTTACACAAGAGCTTCGGAGACAGCGAGATACTCCGGGGCATAGATATAGAGATCGAAAAGGGCGAGGTCATTGCCGTGATCGGGCCTTCGGGTTCAGGCAAGACGACGATGCTCAGGTGCATTTCTTTTCTCGAAAAAGCCGATTCGGGCAGGATGGAATTTAAATGCTGCGATGATGAGGCTAAGGTGGAAACGTATGATATGCATCACGCATCCCCGGCTGAGATCAGGAGAATCAGACGTCACATGGGATTTGTATTCCAGAGCTTCAACCTTTTCCAGAACAGGACCGCTCTCGGCAATGTGATGGAGGGGCTAGTCACCGGACTTAAGAGAAAAAAGTCCGAGGCGGAGGAGATATCCCGCAAGATGCTTGCGAAGGTGGGTCTGGCCGAGAGGGCGGACTATTATCCCGGCGAGCTTTCGGGCGGGCAGCAGCAGAGAGTTGCGATCGCCAGAGCGCTTGCGCTTGATCCCGATATCATGCTTTTCGATGAGCCGACCAGTGCACTTGATCCCGAGCTTACACGGGAAGTGCTGGATACCATTCGCGAGCTTGCATCTGAGGGAACTACGATGCTGGTGGTTACACATGAGATGAACTTCGCAAGAGAAGTAGCCGGAAGAGTGCTGTTCATGGAGGACGGAGTGATAGTCGAGCAGGGTGCTCCGGCGCAGATATTTGACGCTCCCGAGCAGGAGCGTACACGAGAGTTCCTGAGGAGAGCGAAATGATACGCAACATAGTTTTTGACGTGGGTAAGGTTCTCATAGGCTGGTCACCCGAGGTCAGCATGGATATGATCGGTTTCACCGCAGAGGAAAAGCAGGCCGTGATGCATGCTCTTTTTCGTGACAGGAGTATATGGAACGAAGAGGACCGCGGAGTGAAGACACGTGAGGAGATGTTTGATTTTCTAGTGAGTATAGCTCCGGAGATAGAGGATCTGATACGCAGATTCTATGAGAATGCAGTCATCTCGGTAACGCCGATGGACTATAGCCGGGACTGGATCATGGCGCTGCGCGCGGCCGGATACCGTGTATACGTGCTTTCGAACTTCGGTGAATATGCACAGAAGCGGGCGGTCGAGTTGGGTGCGATCAATTTCATGGATCTGCTGGACGGATATATCTACTCGTATATGATCCACGAGATCAAGCCGGACAGAGCGATATATGATGCACTGATCGATAAGTACGATCTCGTGGCAGACGAATGCGTATTCATCGATGACGTGGACATCAACGTGGAGGGCGCCGGGGCTGCGGGAATGCAGGGACTTCTTTTTAAGGGATATGAGGATGCCTGCGATAAGCTCAGGCACATGGGTGTGGAGTTTTAGCAGGCGCTTTAGTCGGGCGCTTTAGCAATAGTAAATGGTAACTGTTAAATGTAATGAACTTAATCTCAGGCAGATATGCGACTCCGGGCAGTGCTTCAGGATGAGGCAGCTTCCCGATGAGGATGAGGCCGGGCTGTATGAGATCATTGCGACGGATTGCAGGCTCACGGCCAGGCAGATGCCCGATGGAGTTGAGTTTGACTGCGATGAGATGGAATATGAGTGCTTCTGGCGCTCTTATTTCGATATAGAGAGCGGGACGGATTATGCGGCGATCATAGCTTCCGTTGATCCGGCAGATGAGTATCTGACGGGAGCGGCCCGTGCAGGGAGCGGCATCAGGATACTGCGTCAGGATCTGTGGGAGATGATCGTGACTTTCCTTATCTCCCAGCAGAATAACATCCCGCGCATACATAAGTGCATCAACAACATATGCAGGGAGTATGGGGGATTTAAAACTGTCGATGCTGACGGATACTATACCTTCCCCACGCCCGAGGCGCTTGCGGGTCTTGAGGAGGATGACCTCATGCCATGCAATCTCGGGTACCGCAGTAAGTATGTCGTACGTGCGGCGAGGTCGGTAGTTGAGGGGACATTGGATCTCGACGCGATACGGCGTATGGATCATGAATCGGCACGCACCGAGCTTCTGTCAGTTTTCGGCATCGGAGCGAAGGTTGCGGAATGCATATGTCTTTTTGCTCTGCACCACCTCGATTCATTTCCGGTAGATACCCATATCAGGCAGGTGCTTGAGAGGGAATACGGTACCGCATATGATAAGGATTTTCCTTTTGACAGATATCATGATCACCTGGGAGTGATCCAGCAGTATATGTTTTACGGAGAATTGAATATATCGCGTTAATAAGGTATAGTGAGGAATGGCGGCCGTTGTATGCGCCTGCCGGAACTGGAGGGATCATGAGAAAGAAAACTGTGCTGTTGCTGGCTGCGGCATGCGCGATTGCTATGCTCGGAGGATGCGGAATGATAGATTCGGTCACCGGTGCGGTAAGCGATAAACTGGAGTCGGTACGGGGCGGCGATGACGATGCTACCGACAAAGATGAGGATAAGGAAAAGGAATCAGGAACCGCGTCCAAGACTGAACAGGACAGCGCAGATACACTGGAACTTCTCGGGGACCTGATGGGTGAGAATCTCGGAAGTGTCGCCGGTACGGGATCTTTGCAGGAGGACGCGGACGAATCATCCGCAGATGCGAATGCCGATTCTCCGGAGAATCAGGTCATAGTTACGCAGGCCGATGAGTGGCAGGGATTCTATTACGGCACTCTGCAGGTGGTCGGATTCGGTGAAGAATATGAAAATGTGGAGACTGAGTTTGAGGCCTATGCCTTAGTCAGGGATCCCGACGATGACTATCCCTATCTGGAGATATACTCAGATGACTTCGATATATGGACCAATGTCGACTTCAGCTATGACGGTCAGGCGCTGGCCTCGATGTATGTGGATCTGAGTGATGATACGCTTGAGCCGGTGGTATATGAATTCGGTGATGCGTATGTGGTTGATGTATCGCTCACTGATAAGGAGGTACAGGCCTTCAGGACTGTATCCGACGGAAAGACTCCGGCCAGGATCCGTGCGGAGTATAGCTATATCGATCCCGAGCTTGTGCAGGATGGTCAGGACTGCGGACTGCTGATGCTTTTTGATCTGACCAAGGAACCAATCTATTAACAGTGACGGCTGAGCCGTGAAAGTTTATACATAAGGAGATACTGATAATGCCTACACCTATCAAAGAAGGAAAAGTAAGAGAGATTTATGACAACGGCGATTCGCTGATAATGGTCGCTACCGACCGTATCAGCTGCTTCGACGTGATCCTGTCGAACACTGTCCCGAAAAAGGGCGAAGTGCTGACACAGATGTCGAAATTCTGGTTTGAATTTACGTCGGACATCATTCCGAATCATATGATATCCACTGATACCGCCGACATGCCGGAGGATTTCAGGACAGACTATTTCGCCGGACGCAGCATGATGTGCAAGAAGCTGAAGATGCTCCCGATCGAATGCATAGTCAGAGGTTACATCACAGGCAGCGGCCTCAAGAGCTACAGACAGGACGGTACGGTATGCGGTATTCTGCTTCCGGAGGGCCTGACAGAATCCGACAAGCTGCCCGAACCCATCTACACACCCAGTACCAAGGCTGAGATAGGCGATCATGACGAGAATATCTCATATGAGAAATCGATAGATGTACTCGAGCGCGAATTCCCCGGACACGGTGAGGAATATGCGAAGAAGCTCAGGGACAACACACTGGCCATCTATAAGAAATGTGCCGATTACGCTCTGACCAAGGGCATCATCATAGCCGATACGAAGCTTGAATTCGGCCTTGATGAGAACGGTGAGATGGTTCTCGGCGACGAGATACTGACTCCCGATTCATCCAGATTCTGGCCTGCCGATGAGTATGCTCCGGGTCATTCGCAGAGCTCATTTGACAAGCAGTTTGCAAGAGATTATCTGACCGCTCATGAAGGCGAGCACAACTGGACTCTGCCGGATTCCGTAGTGGAGCAGACGACCGCGAAGTATCTGCAGGCATACAGCATGCTGACAGGGAGAGAACTGTGATGGACATATCGGTGTGCGTGATCGCACGTAACGAAGACAATCATATCGAAGAATGCCTGAAGCGTCTGCGCCCGTGCAAGTTCGAGATCATCGTGGTGGATACCGGATCGATCGACAGAACCATGGAGACCGCAGCAAAATATACCGACAACATATATCAGTTCCAGTGGGTGAGCGATTTCTCTGCTGCCCGTAATTTCAGTGTGGAGCAGGCCACTAACGACTGGATCCTGATCATAGACTGTGATGAATATCTGGAAAATGTAAATCTGCTCGACATCGAGCGTATCTGCAGGGATAATCCCGACAAGATCGGCCTTATCCAGCGCAACAATCCTTATACTGTCCAGGGACAGAAGACGATCGTGACCGAGCGCATAGGGAGGCTTTTCAACCGGAAATACTGCCATTATGCAGGCTCCATCCACGAGCGCGTCATGCCCATAGACGGATCGGCACCCGAGTACGTGGAGGTACCGCTGACGATCTATCACGAGGGCTATGTCACCGAGTCCGACAAGAGGACGCGTGCTACACGTAATCTCGAGATGCTTCTCGCCGACGTGCGTGAGAACGGGCCCGATGCATATAAGTACTATCAGATGGGACGCAGCTACGTCTATATGAACGATAATGCGAAGGCTATCAGCTACTATGAGATGGGGCTTGAGCTGGCGGATGATCCCAAACAGACATATGTGGCCAGCATGATGGAATCATACGGGTACTGCATGCTGGATATGGACGAGTCGTATGCAAAGATGGATTATATCGATAAGTTCTACGATGCATATTCGTTCCGTGCAGACTTCCTGTATCTGGCCGGGATAATGTGTATGAAACTCGGAGATCTGGACAGGGCATATCGTGAGTTCGAGAAGGCTACCGGCATCAAGATATTCAACCGCAGCGGCACGAGTGATTACAGAGCCTACTTCCAGATGGGCAATGTCCGTGAACTTCAGGGTGACAAGGAAGCTGCCCGTGAGCTGTATGAGAAATGCGGTGATTTTGCTCCTGCATTGGCAAAGCTGTCGAGTATGGGCGAGGCGGATTGATTTTTATTATCTAATTTGACGATTGTATATATTTCTCAAAAGACTGACAATATGAGTGTGGGGCAACTCACGCTCATTTTTGTTGTGACAATAGGGTATTGGACCCACAGGAGGAGACGATTATGAAAAAGAAAATGGTAAGTGTACTTCTGGCATCTGCTATGGTACTCAGCCTTTCTGCCTGCGGCAAGACCGAAGAGGCAGCTGAGGCTCCCGCCAATGAGGTAGAAGAGACTGCTGAGGCAGTTGAAGAGACCACTGAGGCAGCAACCGAGGAGACTACCGAGGCAGCAGCTGAGGAGACTACCGAGGAGACCACTGAGGCAGCAGGCGATGTGATGAGCTATGCCGATTACGCAGCTGCAGATGTTGACACCGAAGTAACCGTAGAGACCTATGTACAGGCTAAGCAGGGCTGGTGGGAGAACGAAGGCGTAGGCAACGCTACATTCTATACTCAGGATGAGGACGGCGCTTACTTCCTTTACAACATGCCTTGCAGTGAGGAAGATTATAACAAGATGGTACCCGGTACCAAGATCAGAGTTAAGGGTTTCAAATCCGAGTGGTCAGGCGAAGTGGAGATCACCGATGCTACTTATGAGATCATCGACGGCAACTATGTAGCTAAGGCTACCGACGTAACCGACAAGCTCGGTGCCGATGATCTGGTTGATTACATGAATCAGTTCGTAGCATTCAACGGAATGACCGTAGAGGGTTCCGGCGATGACGGTGCAGCATTCCTGTACAACTGGGACGGTTCAGGTACTCAGGGCGATGACCTGTACTTCAACGTATCCAAGGATGGCAAGACCTACACATTCTGCGTAGAGTCTTATCTGTGCGGATCCGACACCGATGTATACAAGGCTGTTGAAGGCCTTAAGGTAGGTGACACCGTAGATGTAGAGGGCTTCATGTACTGGTATGAGGGACCTCAGCCTCATGTAACAAGCGTAACCGTTAAGTAATCGGGACGCTTGGATCATAAAGATCTTTCCGGCAGGACGTGTGGATGATTCCATGCGTCCTGTTTTTTCGTGGTTTCATTCCGGCGCGGGACGGTGGAATTGTCGACCGTAATGATGTATAATAAAACATTATGAGCGAGCGTATTCTGCGAGCCATAATTTAACGAGCAATTTCCGCAGGAAATCGCGAGACTATTATTTTTTTCAAGAGGGGGACTAGCTATGGCTCATAAAAAATGGGTGTATCTGTTTACCGAGGGTAACGCAAACATGCGTGAGCTTCTGGGTGGCAAGGGCGCGAATCTGGCAGAAATGACCAACATCGGTCTGCCTGTGCCGCAGGGATTCACGGTTACCACGGAGGCTTGTAATCAGTACTATGAAGACGGCAGACAGATCAATGACGAGATCATGAGTTCCATCATGGAGTTCGTGGGTCGTATAGAGATGATCAATGACAAGTATTTCGGTGATCCCGAGAAACCGCTCCTCGTATCTGTACGAAGCGGTGCCCGTGCTTCGATGCCCGGTATGATGGACACGATCCTGAACCTGGGCTTGAACGAAGAGGTTGTCGATGCAATGATAGCAGGCAATCCGGATCCGAAGTTCGAGCGTTTCGTTTATGATTCCTATCGCAGATTCATACAGATGTTCTCCGATGTCGTAATGGGCGTAGGCAAGAAGCATTTCGAGCAGCTCATCGATGCGATGAAGGAGAAAAAAGGCGTTAAGTTTGACGTAGACTTAACAGCCGAGGACCTGAAGGAACTTGCAGAGCAGTTCAAGGAAGAGTATAAGAACGAGCTCGGTGAGGAGTTCCCTACCGATCCTATCGTACAGCTCAAGGAAGCCATCAAGGCAGTGTTCCGTTCATGGGATAACCCGAGAGCAAACGTATATCGTCGTGACAACGACATCCCTTACAGCTGGGGTACAGCGGTATCCGTTATGCCCATGGTATTCGGTAATCTGAACAATAACTCCGGTACCGGTGTTGCATTTACCCGTGATCCCGCTACCGGCGAGAAGAAACTGATGGGCGAGTTCCTCGTTAATGCACAGGGTGAGGACGTGGTTGCAGGTATCCGTACTCCCATGCACATCAGTGAGATGGAGCAGAAGTTCCCCGAAGCATATGACCAGTTCACGAAGGTATGCAAGATCCTCGAGAAGCACTACCGCGACATGCAGGATATGGAGTTCACCGTAGAGAACGGCAAGCTCTACATGCTGCAGTGCCGTAACGGTAAGCGTACCGCTCAGGCCGCTCTGAAGATCGCATGCGACCTCGTGGATGAAGGACGTAAGACCGAAGAAGAAGCAGTAGCAATGATCGATCCCCGTAACCTCGATACACTGCTGCATCCTCAGTTCGACAGCGGCGAGATCAAGAAGGCCGAGCCTATCGGCAAGGGTCTCGGAGCATCACCCGGTGCTGCCTGCGGTAAGATCGTATTCTCCGCAGAGGACGCCGAGGCTTGGTTCGAGAGAGGAGAGAAGGTCGTACTCGTACGTCTCGAGACCAGCCCTGAGGATATCACCGGTATGAAGGTTGCTCAGGGTATCCTGACAGTCCGTGGCGGTATGACATCACATGCAGCCGTTGTAGCCAGAGGTATGGGTACATGCTGTGTATCCGGCTGCGGCGACATCGTGATGGATGAAGAGAATAAGAAGTTCACTCTCGCAGGCAAGACCTTTAAAGAAGGCGATTATATATCACTCGACGGTTCCACAGGTAATATCTATGACGGCATCATTCCTACCGTTGATGCTACAATAGCAGGTGAGTTCGGCCGTATCATGGGATGGGCCGACAAGTTCCGTACCATGCAGGTTCGTACCAATGCCGACACTCCTGCGGACGCACGTAAGGCTCGTGAACTCGGTGCAGAAGGAATCGGTCTGTGCCGTACAGAGCACATGTTCTTCGAGCCCGACAGGATCGATGCATTCAGAGAGATGATCTGCTCCGACTCCGTAGAGGAGAGAGAAGTGGCACTCAGCAAGATCCTGCCTTATCAGCAGGGTGATTTCGAGAAACTCTATGAAGCTCTTGAGGGATATCCGGTAACCATCAGATTCCTGGATCCCCCGCTTCACGAGTTCGTACCCACCGAGGATGCCGATATCGAGAAACTGGCTAAGACCAAGAACAAGAGTGTTGAAGAGATCAAGTCCATCATCGCATCCCTGCATGAGTTCAACCCCATGATGGGACATCGCGGATGCCGTCTGGCAGTTACATATCCCGAGATCGCCAAGATGCAGACCAGAGCCGTGATCAGGGCCGCCATCAACGTATCGAAGAAGCACACCAACTGGAAGGTTACTCCCGAGATCATGATCCCTCTGATCGGCGATGTGAAGGAGTTCGTATTCGTTAAGAAGCTCGTGGTAGAGACCGCTGAGGAAGAGATCAAGGCAGCAGGCTACAAGCTCGAGTACCAGGTAGGTACCATGATCGAGATTCCGAGAGCAGCACTTACCGCTGACGAGATCGCAGCCAACGCAGACTTCTTCTGCTTCGGAACCAACGACCTGACTCAGATGACATACGGATTCTCCAGAGACGACGCAGGCAAGTTCCTCGATGCATACTATGATGCGAAGATCTTCGAGAACGATCCTTTCGCGAAGCTCGACAGAAACGGTGTCGGCAAGCTGATGAAGATGTCCATGGAACTCGGCAAGCCTGTTAACCCGAACCTCCATGTAGGTATCTGCGGCGAGCACGGCGGCGATCCGTCATCCGTAGAGTTCTGCAACGAGATCGGACTGGACTACGTATCATGCTCACCTTTCCGCGTGCCGATCGCAAGACTCGCAGCCGCACAGGCAGCTATCGCGCAGAGGCAGTAAATTACGCTTTAGTGGGGCTGAAGTGTCCCAAAACGCTTCGCTGCACATCAGCTTGCTGAAGTGTCCCAAAACGATTCGCGTTTTTAAATGGTTTATGTCGTGACCGGCAGGGCGGACGCCCTGCCGGTTTTTTCTGTCGCTGGCATTTTAATCTGTGCTACTTTCTGGTGGTATTCTGAGCTTTGACGGTGCGCTGAACTCTGGTGGTACGCTGGTTTTTGCCGTCGGTACGTGAACCGCTGACGAATCCGCTCGCCATTCACGTACCCGAGTAGCCGTCGGTACGTGAATCAACCTAGGAGAACCCATCCGTTCACGTACAGCCTTGGCTCCACGATACGTGAACCGCTGACGAATCCGCCCGCCATTCACGTATCCGGGTAACCGTCGGTACGCGAATCAACCTAGGAGAGCCCATCCGTTCACGTACAGCCTTGGCTCCACGATACGTGAACCGCTGACGAATCCGCCCGCCATTCGCGTACCCGGGTAGCCGTCGGTACGTGAATCAACCTAGGAGAGCCCATCCGTTCACGTACAGCCTCGGCCCCACGATACGTGAACCGCTGACAAATCCGCCCGCCATTCACGTATCCGGGTAGCCGTCGGTACGTGAATCAACCTAGGAGAGCCCATCCGTTCACGTACAGCCTCGGCTCCACAATACGTGAACCGCTGACGAATCCGTCCGCCATTCACGTACCCGAGTAGCCGTCGGTACGTGAATCAACCTAGGAGAGCCCATCCGTTCACGTACAGCCTCGGCACCACGGTACGTGAACCGCTGACGAATCCGCTCGCCATTCACGTACCCGGGTAGCCGTCGGTACGTGAATCAACCTGGGAGATCCAACACATTCGCGGTACCACACCGGGTCCCCTGTCGCGAATCGCGGCCATATCGCCCAATCGGGCTTCGCATCTTCCTTATATCTTTAAACTGCTGATAAGTGATGACAGTTCTATTCTGGAGGATATTATATGCCTAGATGGAAAGAATTGAAGAGATTCTGCGATAGGGACGGTTGGGAGCTATATAAAGAGACGGATCATTATTATTACCGAAAGAAATTGGAGAATGGTGATGTTCTATAAAGGAAACCAGAGGCTGACGCCTCTGCTTTTTATTTAAAATACACGTTGTGTAAAATGATGACATATGATAGGATGATACACAACGTGTATAATTTTGAAGGAGGTAGGATATGGATAAGGCGGACATAATAAAAGAATTAAGAGAGAGTATAGGGATGAATCGTAGAGAATTCTGCGATTATTTTGATATTCCTTATCGGACTGTTACGGAATGGGAACGTGATATGCGTCATGCACCGGATTATGTAGTACGTTTGCTTGAGTACTATATAAGGATGACGACAAAGAAAGAAAAAAGAAATGTGTCGGTGATAAAAGATATGTATGGCAATAACATTGTCATGATAAATGACGTCGTTTTTAAAGGAAAACGTGGAATAAACTGGGACGATGTTGAGGAGTATTTGAGAAATTATGTGGGAGATTTTTATTCAATCGCCGAATCAGATGAAATAGTATATATTGGTTCTGATCTTCCGGATGAATATGCCCATTCGGATTACACTTCAAAACTAAAAGGGACTAAAGCCAAAGCAAAGGCAAATGCAGCATCTGGTCTGCCTGAATTGATAAGCATAGCCTCTAATATGAGTTATACAGAGAATGACGAAATAAAGCATAGAAAGGACGCAAAGTACGGGTGGTACAAATATGAGTCCAGATTTGCGTTGCCAGTGTTTGGGAGTGATGGCGAAGTCGAGAGATATAATGTATTTCACGCGGCTATGATATTCCGTCACGCTAAGAATGGAAAGAAGTATCTTTACGACGTTATAAACGTAAAAAAAGAAACGAGCATCCTTTTCCGGTCCGAAGACGTTACTCAGTAAAAAACCCATTTCTTTGATTCATTATATTATAGTCAATTGACAGCAATGTCAATAATAAATGTGTTTTTCAAACGTGAGTTGCTTTATAAATATGTTTCGATGGCGTCGAGGCGGGAGGAAAGGGTGTGCTCGGTGCGGATCTTCTCCTGGGCGGAACGGGCCATGGCTTCTCGCTTAGCGTCGTGCGTCAGATAATAGTCGACCTTATTCAACAGGTCCTCGTAGTCTTCGTAATAGTCAAAGTCTTCCCCGGGTATGAAATACTCACACAGTTCCTCCTGGTAATTACTCAGGAGGAATCCTCCGCAGCTCATGATGTCCAGGGCACGTAAGGGTATACCTGTCAGGATACTCCTGAGTGTGATGTTGAGATTGATCTTAGATGATGCGAAGATGCTATACATCTCCGGTCCGTAGTTCACCGGCCCCATATTTCGGATTCCCGGAATCCTGAGAGCCGGATCGTGGGTGTAGAGGGAGATGCGGATATCCCGGGAGGCCGAATCAATATGCCCGGATTTGTTCATTTCATAGTGGGCGGTCTGCACATCGTCATCATGTCCGTGCAATCCGATTGATGTCGTCGGGTCAAGGACATCGGGAGCTCCGGAGATGCCATTCAATGCATATTTCCCCAGAATTTCCATGATCTCACGTCGTTCCAGTGAAGTTACTTGCCTGGATAGTACGAACTGTGAGTACAATTTCGCGGGAGACATGATATTCCGTGAATTAGGATCCGTAGGGTATGCTTTCTGCATCTCGGCCTCTATCTCGGGCGTGATGAACTTCTCGAGGATGTTCACACCGTAGAGATGCTTCTGTGTCTCAATGATCGCATCGAGATAGCCGTGAACATAGGGAGAAACTGACGAGAATTTATCATATAACCGGTGCTTTGGTTCCGAGTACATAGAACCGATGAAGGTGACATCGGAGGTATATGTTCCGGCAGAAACAGCACCTATATCTGCCTTGCCATTCGCATCGCGTACGCAGGCGCCGAGCGGCATATAGTGCACGGTCGGGATTCCGCCCGCTGCGAATTCATCAGCCACTCCGCGGTCAAACACGAATATACGGTTCACATGATTGAGTACACTCGGCGAGTACAGATCGAATACCGGCGAGTCATATATCCATGCAAGATACGGCACGTTCACGGCCTCGCACACATCGGATATCTCCGGGAAGTAGTGATAGGAGAATACGTAATCCGGCCTGAAACCATCCATAGCCGAGCGCAAATCATCAAGCATCCGTCCACGTTTCTCGGCAGGTGCCCCCGAATCAAAGGCGCACTTGCTCACTTCATATCCGCGCGCGCGGAAGGTCTCTTCCATCTCCGCATTCCCATATGCATTCCAATCTATCATGATCACTTTCATGTTTTTCATTTTAGCAGATATCGTATATGCCTGCACCTGCAGAAGCAATAGCGTATGCCGGAGCTTATTCAGAAACAGCACGATATGCCGGATCAGAATATGGAAGCATGTAAAATTCTGGTTGACATTTGCACTCTTTTCCCAGGATTGAGTTAAGATCCTTAAGAGTTGACTGTTCCGATCCACCAAGGAATATCTGTGAATCGCAGTTGCCTATTATTGTGTCCGCGTTATCCTTGTAGATTGCTTTGAGCTGTGATTTAGCCTGAAGTACGAGACAGGCTGAGATCTCACGACTTCGGAGTGTGGCGATTAGTTTCTCCAGATTGGGAATCTGATCGATATTCGCTGCCGCATATCCTTTCAAGATATAGATTGCCCCACTATCAGTACTTTTTGTATTATTCACTTTGATATCGCAATTTGCGACATCAAAAATCCTATAAGTAGAAAGAGCAACAGTGATTATGATATGATAATGTCATGAAATCGAGCAGAATCCCCGAGTCATTTTATGAAGAAGAGATGCGTGACGGCTATCTCGTAACCGCTAAGCGCAAGCGTGTCTGGGCCTGTGAGCTGGATATCCTGCTCGCATTTGATGAGATATGCCGCAGACACGATATTCCATACTTCCTGGAGAGTGGGACGCTGATCGGCGCAGTCAGACATCACGGTTTCATTCCATGGGATGACGATATAGATATACAGATGTTCCGTGCAGACTACGAGCGGATCAAGGATATATGCAAGGAGGAACTTGAACCGCCACTGTACTGGCAGGACATGTATACTATTCTTGACGAGCAGACTCAGTTCGATGATACCGTATTCCGTTTGCTTCCTTTCGGTAAGATAAGAAATGCCGATACTGCTGCCATCGAGGAACCGCGTGCACCGATCTCCATGAATCAGGGAATATATATCGATATTTTTCCTCTGGATGATGCTTTTGACGATCGGGGATTCACTCGTGAGATGTTTGAACTTCAGAAAGAAATATACTACGCGACTTTTGCGGAAAATGAGCTGAAAAAGGTAATAGCTACCGGCGAAGGGCATACCGTGGTCCAGATAAGCGATCTGCAGGCCATCATGAAGCTGCCGTTGATCGAGCGGTTCAAGATGCTTGAGAATATGTTCATCGCGTACATCGGCAAATCGACGATGGTCAATCATAAATTCACCGAGATGATGGGCGGACTTAAGAGTCTGAGCAAGGAGTTCTATTCGGACACAGTTTATCTGGATTTCGAAGGATTTAAACTGCCGGCACCCGGAGGATATGATGAGATCCTTACCGCCTGGTTCGGAGATTATATGACGCCGGTTCAGTTCCCTTCTCATTCGATGACAGTATTTGATCCGGACAGATCGTATCGTGACTATTATTCGGAGGCGGGAGTGTATATAGGTCCTAAAGAAAAAACAAGAGACGGGATCGACAGCGGAGTTTCATAAGAGATGGAATCGATAGCAGAGTTTCTTAATAAGATACAAAACATGATAGACGCAGATGACCTGGGGAAGGTACCGACTGTCATTCAGGAATACTTAAGCCGACATCCCGAGGCATTTGATGAGCGCTTTAAGTCAGAGTTGTCCATGATCGAAAAGATGATGGATTATAAGTCCAATCTGTCCGATTGGGCTTATTTTCGTACGATGAAGCTTGTATATAAATACCTTTCCATGCAATATGCGGGCAAGCTTCCAGCGAGAGATGACCTGCCACCGGCGTCGCATTCATCCGTAACATCAACTGACACGTCGATTGGATACGGCGCAGGACAGAGAACAGCGAACGGAGCCATTGCGACGAACGGATCCGGCGCAGGACAGAGGACAGCAAACGGCTCTGCGGTACAACTCCTTTCTGACTCGGACACGATCTGGACGTGCTGGCTGCAGGGCGAAGAGCAGGCTCCAGATGTGGTGAAAACATGTATAGGATCTCTGCGCAAACTCGGACGCAACGTGGTCGTGCTGACCGAGGAAAACATCCCTGAATATGTCGCTATTCCCGACTATATCCTGCAAAAACGTGCACAGGGTATAATTAATAACACGCATTTCTCCGATATACTAAGAGTGGCACTTCTGTCTGAGCGCGGAGGTACATGGATCGATGCAACGGTCTTCATATCCGATCAGACATTGATTGGCGAAGTGATGGAGAACTATCCGTTGTTTGCATACAGTTTCGTGATGAGAGACAGCATCAGTGACTGCATGCTGTTCGATAGCTGGTTCCTGCATAGCGTATCTGCGAACCCGATCATATTAGATGTCCGGGATATGCTATATGAATATTGGGAAAAAGAAGACAGCCTGATGCATTATTTTCTTTTCCATCTGACGTTCTCAATCGCATGCCGCAGACATCCTGAGTGGAATGACGCGATCCCGATATTCAGTCTGGAACCGTGTCATCTGCTACAGCATGAGATGCTGGCTCCGTACGATGAACTCAGATGGCGTCACATTATGCAGTGCAGCGGTGTCCATAAGCTCACATATAAGTATGATACAAACGCCAACATACGCGGAACGATGCTCGAACACCTGCTAGGACTTTAAAGTTGGGGTATTATAAGAGAATCACTATGGTTCTGCAATAACCGTCATTGCATACATTACGTGCCTGTGCTATCATATGCGCAAGCAGTAAATCTCAAGATTCTATATTCTATTTTTCTATTATCTGATATTTCCTGCTAATCCAAACGCCGTAAAAAAATAAGCAGGAGCAAGCAGATGACAGAGCCTCCTGCGTGAGTTTGTTTTTGCAAAGGAGGAGAATATGAACGAGCAATACGAGAATAGTGATGTAGCTGTTAACAGAGAGTACAAATCTGACGTTTTTAAGGCGTATTTCAGTCAGAAGAAAGAACTGATCGAACTGTATAATGCACTCAATGACACGAAATATACCGTGGATGATGAAGTGACGATCAATACACTCGATAATGCGATATTTCTGAAGATATACAACGATGTATCGTTTGTACTGCGGAACACGGTGAATCTGTATGAGCATCAGTCCACCGTGAATCAGAATATGCCGCTCAGGGATCTGTTCTATATCAATGATATATATAAGGCAGAGGCCTCCGGGTACGATCTGTACGGATATAAGCAGATCAAACTTCCGACACCGAGATTCGTGGTGTTCTATAACGGCACAGCAGATGCTCCGGAAGAAGAGGTCGTGAAGCTGTCAGATGCATATATGCAGTTTACGGATACACCGGAACTTGAACTGACAGTAACAGTTCTTAACATCAATTACGGACATAATAAGGAATTAATGGATAAATGTGTGGCACTTAGAGATTATTCTACATTTGTTCAGCGTGTCCGGGATAATGTGAATAGTGGTATGAAACTGGAACCGGCCGTAGAAGATGCGGTGGACAGTTGTATTCAGGATCACGTGATGGAGGAGTTCCTTATCCGTGAAAAGGCAGGGGTGATTAGGATGCATGTATTGGATTTCAATGAGGAGCTTCATAATCAATCGCTCGTTGAATATGGTGTTGAACAGGGTATAGCTATTGGTGCGGAGCAGGAGCGTGAGAAAACTGAATTCGAACGCAAACGTGCCGACGAAGCTGAAACGCGTGCCAGTGATGCTGAAACGCGTGCCGATGAAGCTGAGGGTGTCATAGCGGGCATGCTGCGAAACGGTCAAACTCCGGAAACAATTGCATCTCTTAGCGGACTCCCGATAGACCATATTTTGGCTATATCTGAATCAATCCGGGTTGTTACTAATAAATGAGTGTAATATGAAGAAAGTTTTATGTGTTTTTGGGACAAGGCCTGAAGCCATCAACATAGACTGCACTGGAGGATTTCGGTGGCGGGGTCGGTTGCATCAAACACCATCAGTCATGGGAGGAAAAGAGTGACCAGAGAAGAATTCTGTGTGGAAGAGGTCAGAGACGGATATCCGGTAGACGTCAAAACCAAGAAGATATGGTATACGGAACTGATACTGCTTAAGGAGTTTGGTGACTTCTGTAAAAAGTATGATCTGAAATACTACGCCGGATACGGTACTTTGCTTGGTGCCGTACGTCATAAGGGCTTCATACCCTGGGATGACGATATCGATATCTTCATGCTGCGCCCGGACTACCAACGTATGCTGGAGCTCGCTCCGGGTCATTTTGAATTCCCATTTTACTTTCAAAACTATCACACCGAGAAAGATGGCGGTGCGATCTATAATTTCTCCCGCCTGCGTGACGAACGTACGACATGTTTGGATGACAGCGGTGAGGAGACCTGCGATGATCATCCGGGCATATTCATAGATATTTTTCCATATGATGCCGTTCCGGATTCTGTGGTTACCGACAGGCCGGGCGGCAGATTCGAGATAGGCATGGATCTGTGGCTGTCCGCCTCCAATCCGGCCGCTGTCATTGAACAATTGATCTCCGGGTGGGAGCCTCTGATTGGGCGTGAGACCATCATAGACATCCTGGGGCTTCCGTATAAGGAACGGTTCGATCTGTATGAGAACTTCCTGGCCGATATGTATGATGACAGCGAATACGTCAATCTTTTCACCAGACAGTACTGGAGTACTCCCGTGAAAAAGGAGTGGTTCAGGGATACGGTTGATCTGCAGTTTGAATTTCTCACTGTTCCGGCTCCGATAGATTACGATAAGATACTCACCGCCGACTATGGAGATTATATGAAACCCGTACAAGGCGGAGCAGCACATACTGTCGGATTCGTCGATCCGGACAGACCGTACACCGATTATCTGTCGCCTGACGAGGCATCCCGCGCCACATTCGACGCAGTTGTTCTCGTGACTCCAGACAGTTTCGAGAGGCTGTGCGGTCAGTATCCTTATTATCTCAAGCACCTTCCCGTACGCAATGTTTATATATTGGGCAGCGCGAAGGTCGGCGAGCTTTTCTCCGAGAAAAAAGAAATCTGTGCCGGCGACGGTGATGCCTCTCGTCTGCACTTTATCAATGAGGATGACATACTTTCTTTTGCAAAAGTGCACGAGACTGTGGCACACATAATGGCACCGCTCCTGCAGGGGAGGGAGCTCCCGCGCGGCATCACGGGCTGGTATTATCAGCAGTTTCTTAAGCTCTCTTATGCATACAAATGTGAGGACGAATACTATCTGATCTGGGATGGTGATACCTTCCCGTGCCATGATATAAGCATGTTCTCCGCTCCGATGGATGGACTTGATCCCGTGCCGTATTTTGATCTGAAGCGTGAGGAGCATCCTCAGTACTTCGAGACGATGGCGAAACTCATCCCGGGAATGGAGAAGGTCATCGGCCCCTCATTTGTATCGGAGCATATGCTATTTAAGAAAGCGATAGTGCTGGATCTGCTGAAGCGCATCGAGTCCAATGAATCGATCGCCGGTACGGTATTCTGGGAAAAAGTGCTGAACGCCGTGGGCTGTGACCGCATGCAGGAATCATCGTTCAGTGAGTATGAGACCTATGGTACATATGTGGCTCTGACCACGCCAACTGCATATAAGCTCAGAGAGTGGCATTCGTTCAGACTGGGCGGTGAGTTCTATGATCCGCAGACTATCACGGAGCGGGATTATAACTGGCTCGGTGCCGACTTTGATGCGATATCCTTTGAAAAAGGACAGACAGTGCGCGAGGATCATATGAACCTTTTCGATAATCCTGCGTACCAGGCAAAACTCAGTGCCAGACAGATGCTCGAGGCGGCACAGGACGCTTTTGATGATGGGTATAAAGAGAGCTGGGGCGGAGATCAGGCACAGGGTGCCAATGTTGTGGACGGAGAATACGGAGCTGATGCAGCCGGCGGAGAGGAGCTCGAACTGTCGAGATTTGAACCCGGTGAGAACAGGCTCGAGTATCTGACGACGGATACCTGGAAGATATATGCCGACATGGCAGATGAACTTCTGAGCGGTGAGGGAGCAGATCCGACCGGGACCGGAGAAACAGGTACATCGGCAGATCCGACCGCCGGCCGACCCAACTGGAATCAGGCCTATCTGTGTCTGGAGAATGCGGAATTCCTCTGTGACGATGAGGAGACACGGGCACAGCTTCGTGAAATGAAGGAAGAACTCATGGCCAGCGGTGCCGTGAGTGTACGACCGGTCTGTTTCATCATTCTCTCATATAATAATGTGTATCTGACGGAGGAGTGTCTGCGCAGCATCTATTCGAACTGTGCTCCCGGCGCTTTCTCGGTAGTGATATTGGACAATGCATCCGATGCCGAGACGGTTAAGTGGCTTAAGAGCAGGGCGGATGATAATCTTATTCTTTTGCTTAGCGATGAGAATATGGGCTTCGGACCGGGATGTAATGAGGCGTTTAAATATGCCGATCCCGAAGCGGATGTATTTTTCTTAAACAACGATACCAGAATGCCGGCGAATGCCCTGTTCTGGCTCAGGATGGGACTCTATGCATCGGATGATATCGGGGCAGCAGGTGCACTGCAGAATTACTCGAGCTATCAGCTGCTGGATGTGACATTTGATCTGCCGTATCAGTATATGGAGTTCGGTGCCGGGCGAAATATCAGGATGGATGATCCGTACGAATACGTGCGTAAGCTGAGCGGGTTCGCGCTGCTGATCCGCAGAACTGTGATCGATAGCGTGTGCGGATTTGATGAGATATTCGCACCGGGTTATTTCGAAGATGATGACCTGTGCACGAGGATAGGACAGCAGGGATATAAGCTCGTGCTGTGCAGGAACAGCTTCATCTACCATGCGGGCAGTCAGAGCTTCGCGGAGAATCCCGAAGCGGAAGCCATATTTGAGAGGAACAGACAGAGATTCATAGACAAGTGGGGCTTCGACAGCTATACGGAGCCGGTGAGCGCATCGCCGACTGCCATTCGCCCCGGAGCATCGGAGTCTGCAGTTGTGGCCGGGATGTCCGGTGATGCAGTATCCGAAGCTTCATCCGATGATATTCAGATCAAGGCTGTGATATGGGATCTGGACAACACTTTCTGGAACGGCATCCTGAGCGAAGGTGAGGTTGCTCCGCTAGAAAGAAATATCCGCATAGTCCGTGAACTGGCCGATGCAGGTGTGATCAGTGCCATCTGCTCAAATAATGATTTCGATGCCGCGCGTGAGAAACTGTCCTCTGACGAGTTCGGTAATATCTGGGAGCTCTTTGTATTCCCGAGCATAGACTGGACTCCGAAGGGCGCACGTATCCAAAGCATGATCAGCGATATGGCGCTCAGACCGGAGAATGTACTCTACATAGATGATGAGGCATCGAATCTCGCAGAAGCATCATATCTGCTGCCGGAGCTTATGACGAGCGGACCGGAGATACTTGATAGTCTGGCTGAGCTGGCGGAACTTTCAGAGAAAAATGACACGGCGCATGCACGTCTTGAACATTATCGCGTGCTCGAGCGCAAGAGATCCGATCAGAAAGTATCTTCATCCAACGAACAGTTCCTGCGTGACTCTGAGATCACGATCAGTTTCATCGATAATATCGCGGATCACATAGACAGGGTATGCGAGCTTATAAGCAGGACTAATCAGCTGAACTTCACCAAGGTCAGATCATCGCGCGAAGATGTGTTCTCACTTTTGAATGATCCCGGAGTGGAATGCAGACTGATCTCGGCACGTGATAAATACGGGGATTACGGGATCATAGGCTTCTATGCGTTAGACAGGACGATGGGCACGATGACAGAAGGATCGGTTCTTCTCCGTGATGGCTCTCCGGATGACTTGGAAACAGGTTCGGGAATCGGCCGCCTGCTCCACTTCCTTTTCTCATGCAGAGTACTGGGAATGGGTATAGAGCAGTATATCTATGACAAGCTGGGGCGCCCGCAGATAGAGATCGCAGGCAGGACGGCATCGGTGCTGGGCGAGAACGAGCCGGTAACGTGGATCACAGAGACATCGGTGCGGACCGGCAGCAAACCCGGAACGGAAGCAACAGCGAGCATCGGACTGACCGGCAGCGAGCCCATAGCGGCGAGCGACGGTACAGACATCGTGGACAGTATCGGAGCAGGCGCAGCGGCGAACATTGCGCCGACCGCCATCAGTGTTGACGCCGAGTACACAGGAGATAAGCCGAAGGTCCTCCTCAAAGGTCCTTGCGACATAGACGGCATCACACCGTATCTGTCAGGCGTCTTCGATGTGGAGCTTGAGACCAACTTCGTGGATTCCAGGGATATCGTGGTAGCGGGATCCAACAATTCGATCCACCTGTACGAAGCATATCACACCCCTGTCGACACCATTCGTAAGGTGATCTCTGATTCGGGATTCCTGTGTGAAGCGGATTTCCTGACATTCATGTTCGACGATCCGTATGACATGGTGATCTTCAGTACGCTGTCGGAGGGACACTCCGGTATATACAGACACAGAGAGACCGATATGCGGATCGCGTTCGGCAGCTGCAGAGAGGATATGACTGACCCCGTGAACTGGGATAAGTTCATCTCCGGCGAATACGCCAACCACAATGTGGCTTTTGATAAAGCATGGCTTGACAGGTTTGCACGTGAATTTGCATTTGAAGGAAATCTCCATCCGGACCAGGTGATCAGAAATATCAAATGGATGAGAGAACAGCTGAATCCCGAGACCATATTACTGCTGCTGCTGGGCAGCGAGATCGAGTCGGATGATAACAGCCATGAGTTTGCATATCACGCACCGATATACAGGGAACTCAATCGCCGGCTGTATGAGGAGTTCGCCGACTCCGATAATGTCTGGCTGCTTAATGTCACGGACTATATCACCGGGCAGGACAGCTTTGAGGATTGTATCAATCATTTCTCGAGGGAAGTGTATCATGCGATGTCACAGGACATCATCAATACGATAGTAGGGGAGTAAACATCGCCGCCTGCCGCAACCGAAGGCAGGCCGGTATGGAGGTCAGGACAGCATATGCATTTTGAAGACAGTTTTTTTGAAGGCGAGGAGAGAGACGGATTCTATATCAGCCCCATGGTCAAGCGTGCGTGGGCCTGCGAGCTGGATATACTCGAAGTGATATCGAGGATATGCAGAAAGTATCAGATCAAATGGTTCGCTGACTCCGGAACGCTGCTTGGTGCGGTCAGACATCAGGGATTCATTCCGTGGGATGATGATATCGACATAGCGATGCTCAGACCTGATTATGAGAAATTCCTGCGCTATGCACCGAGGGAGCTCCCCAAGGGCTGGAGGCTGGCCAACGGCAGACAGGATAAGAACCCGTCGGATGCGATCCTTCAAGTCAACAATTCCACGAAACTGAGCACAGATCCGAATCATCTTAAAAAGAACCACGGCTTCCCGTATATAGCCGGTGTGGATATCTTTGTCATTGACAGGATCCCGGATGACCCGGAGGAGGAAGCATCATTCATAGAGCTGACCACGATGGCATTCCATGCGTTCAAGGAAGCGGGCAGAGAAATGCTCATCGATGAGTGTGATGAGCTGGTACAAAAGGAGACCAGGGAGCTGGCGGAGGTGTGCGGTTACGATTTCGATTATGATGCACCGATCAAACCCCAGCTGCTTAAACTCGCGGACAGGATATCATCCATCTATTACGATGCTGACACAGAGAGGATGGCAAACATTCCTTACTATTGTGTTAATCAGCAGAGGCAGTTCTCAGCGGCGGCTTATGCCAAAGCCGAAAGATTTGATTTCGACATGACCAATATCCCGGTCCCCGTAGGGTATGACGAAGTGCTGCGGGTATGGTTCGGAGATGATTACATGACTCCGATAAATGCCGGTTCTTCGCATGATTATCCTTATTTCATTCATTGGGAAGAAGATCTGCGAGAGGAATACGAGAAGCACGGTGTGCCCTTCCCTGACGAATTCAAAGTTTGATCAAGGGGCAGAGTATCGGATCGGAGTTTATAAGATATGGTTTTCCCGGTTGAGTTTTTCAGAGAAGAAGAAAGAGACGGATTCGTCATTTCGGAGATGATGAAGAGAGCCTGGGCTGCGGAGCTGGAAGTTCTGGAGGTTATTAAGCGCGTCTGCGCGGAAAACGACATCAGGTACTATGCTTATGGCGGAACCCTGCTTGGAGCTGTCAGACACAAAGGATTCATTCCCTGGGATGATGATATCGATCTGTGTATGCTGAGGTCCGATTATGATAGATTTTTCCGGATAGCGGATGATGTACTTCCGGAGGGATTCGTGGTTTCAGGACTCTTTGCGAGAGAGGCGAGGCTGATATCGGCCAATCAGGAACCGCAGGGACGCGTGATCGCTGATGAGACGTACTTCACTCTGCCTAAATACATGGACTATTTCCATGGATTCCCTTATATGAGAGTTGGTATAGATATATTCCCGTTGGATTATCTGCCCGAGGATCCGACTGAGCAGGTGAAGATGGTAAACCTGTGTAATGATATGCAGACCACTGCGCGTTTCCCCGATGAATACAGGCGCAGAGGAACATTGCATAACAGATTGAAAGCGTTCGCCGAGTGGATGGAAGGGATACAGTACGACGAGCGGGATGATGTGAGTCTGAGTCATGCGTTGTGGCTTGCTTCGGACAGACTGGCTTCGAGTGTTTCAGGAACATCCAAAGTTTATGATATATTGTATCTTCGACCACGTGGAGAGACTGATGGTTTTGAGGGGTACGAATGTGTGAATCCTGATGGCCTGGGGGCAGGCATAGACCTCCCATATGAGCATATCACCATGAGGGTCCCCGATAATTATGATGAAGTACTCACAGCTGAGTTTGGCCCCGATTATATGACACCTGTGAGGTTTGCCGCAGGCCATTCATATCCGTTTTACAGAGTTCAGGAGGAAGCCTTTGTCAAGCTGCTCCGGGAGTCCGGTGTAGAGGCTCCCGTAGACGAATTCTGCAGGAACTGGCATAAGATGAACGGCGGAATGTGAGAAGAGTCATAGAACGGTGTACCCGGGGTGACCGGAGGATAGCATAAGAACATGCACTTTGACGACAGTTTTTTTGAAGGTGAAGAAAGAGACGGATTCTACATCCGACCGATGGTCAAGCGGGCCTGGGCTGCGCAACTCGAAGTTCTGGACGTGATATCGGACATATGTGATGCACACAGTATCAGATGGTTTGCCGATTCCGGTACATTGCTGGGTGCGGTACGTCATCATGGATTCATTCCCTGGGATGATGATGTGGATATCGTGATGCTTCGTGCCGATTTCGAGAGATTCAGAGTCTATGCCCGGACCGAACTTCCGGAAGGTTGGTTTCTGCGCAATGACAGAGATTCGGATGATATAAACGGTGCGATCACGTGTGTGGTCAATTCGCGTGTAGTACGCACCGATGCCGAGTTTCTCGAGAGGTTCCATGGATGCCCTTATAACGTGGGTGTGGATGTGTGCATTCTGGATACCCTGCCTGATGATCCCGAAGAATATGAGTTCTACAGGATACTCACCGGCAACGCTTATGATACGGAGGAAAATGCTCCCAAGGGAGCATTGCTTGACGAATGCCCGGAGGAACTAAAGACCAGGATAACAGAGCTGGAGGGAACCTGCGGGATAGAACTGGATCGTACACAACCCGTCAAACCGCAGCTGAACAGACTGGCAGACCAGCTGGCGGCCATGTACTACGATACTGATGGGGCAGATGTGGGAATTGCGGCCTTTCATTATAATCATTCGATCAGAACGCCTGCTTCAGCTTACGCCGAGACGATATATCTGCCGTTCGAACATGTGATGCTACCCGCACCGAAGGGATATGATACCGTACTCACTCTCAGGATGGGAGATTACATGACACCGATGAGGAGCTACGATTTCCACGATTATCCTTTCTTCATACATGCCGAAGAGCAACTGCGAGAGTGGTATGCCGGTCAGGGACTGGAGTTCCCCAAAGAATTCGAGTGATATCCCGATATATGGAGCGGAAAAAAGAGCTGAAAAAAGTTTTGAAAACGCTCTTAACTTTTATCCGGAATTATCCGATAATAGTGACAGATGTAACTGGGTGTCTCAGGATGAGATATGTAAATATGGGCAAGAGGCCCGCGTTATTCACACGGAGGTGAGGATATGAACATAGAACCTATGGGCAGCATAATGACGCTGCAGACTCAGCAGATCCCGATCAAACAGGTGGATCCTGCACAGAAGTCACCCGAGTACGATTCACAGGACAGTGCGGCTAAGGAAACCACGCCGGATCTGTCTTCTGCTCAGATCGTGACCAAGAGCCAGGAATCAGCCGGCGAAGGTCAGGGTGAAAAGGGTCAGGGCAATAACTATCAGGAAGAGGCTACCGCTACCAACGAGCGCCTCAAGGAAGCTGTTGCCAGATTCAACAAGAGCTCCGGAGCTAACTCCGAAGCTGTATTTGGCATACACGAAGGTACGAATCGTGTAACCATCAAGATCGTAGACAAGAAGACCAAGGAAACCATCAAGGAGCTGCCTCCCGAGAAAACCCTGGATATGATCGCCAAGGTATGGGAGATGGCCGGTATCATGGTTGACGAGAAGAGATAAGGAGAGGAGGGAATACTATGGCTATGAGAATGAGCGGCCTGATATCAGGCCTGGATACAGATTCCCTGATCGCCTCTCTGGTATCTGCCCGCAGACAGAAAGTCACCAATATGCAGGGTGACAAGACCAAGGCAGGTTGGACACAGGATATATGGAAAGATCTGAATAAGGATCTGACCAGCTTAAGAACCAAGGCCATGAACCTGCGTTTCACATCTGACTGGACCAAGAAGACAACCAATGTCTCCAATCCCGCTAAGGCCAGTGTCATCACTACCGATAAAGCGGTCAATTCCGTACAGTCTCTGAAAATCGTAGATCTGGCTAAAGCAGGATATCTGACCGGCGGCAAGGTAGAAACTGTAGATGCAGAGGGTACCAAGACCGGAGAAAAGGTGACCGCACTTTCCAAGATGAGTGCTCTCGGATATACCGGCGGAAGTACGACTATAAATATCGCTACCGGAGATAAGTCCGCATCATTCACCTTCGATGAAAACAGCACCATATCCGATGTGCTGAGTGCGATCAAAGGACAGGGGCTCAATGCTTCTTTTGATGAAAAAAATCAGAGATTCTTCATCAGTTCCAAGACCACCGGTGCTGAATCCGATTTCTCGATCACGGGTGCAGATGCCAATGGCACCAAGATGCTCGATGCTCTTGGAATAAGCACATATGATGCCAAGACAAAGACTGCTCTGCAGAAAGAGATTCAATCATATGAGAGCTTCGATGTAGCCGGAGAAGCACTTAAGAGAGCCCAGGCTGCAGCCGAATCATATAAGAATCTGTATAACAGCATGAAGACCGCCGAGAAGTCACTTGCCGATCTGCGTGAGCAGAGAGAAAAGCTGGTGGCGGAAGACGGCACAACGCCTGAAGGTGCTGACGAACAGGTGGATAATACCGAGAAGATCGCTGCACTGGATGCACAGATTGCTGAAGCTGAGACGAAGTTTAACGATCTCACAACTCAGGAAGGAGAGGCAAGGGCCAATGCCATTTGGTCATCCGATGGTATTACATATGATGATGAGACCGGCATGATCACCTCCATGGGAGAGATATCAGTTGATCCCGGAAAGCAGGCCGAGCTTGAGGAGCAGATCACTAATGAAGTAGCAGCAAAGAAGGCATATGCAGAACAGCAGCTTCAGGCTATCACAGATGGTACGCTTGCAGGTAAGGCAGCCAGCAAGGTCACCGGGCAGGATGCAAAGATTGAGCTTAACGGTGCGGAGTTTACCAACTCCAATAATGTATTCGAGATCAACGGTCTGACCATAACCGCACTGGGTGAGACTGCGGATGATGAAGAATTAACACTGACTACAGATACGGATACCAGCGGAATCTATGACCAGATCAAGAATCTGCTCAAGAGTTATAATGACGTGATCGTCAAGTTGGATACGTATTATAATGCCGCAAGTGCGAAGGGTTACAAGCCTCTGACAGATGAGGAGAAGGAAGCCCTTACCGATACCGAAGTCGAGAAGTATGAGAAAAAGATCAAGGATAGTCTGCTGAAGGGTGATGAGAATCTGAATAGGATAATCAGCGGAATGGCAGATGCCATGAGATCCGGATTCGATATAGGCGGCAAGAAGATGTATCTCTCCAGCTTCGGCATCAATACACAGGCATATCTGGCAGCGGAATACAATACCATACATGCACTTCATATAGACGGAGATTCCGATGATGAGATCTCATCCGGAAATGAAGATAAGCTTAAGGCCATGATCGCATCCGATCCCGAGACAGTCACGAGCTTCTTCACCAAGCTGAGCCAGACTCTGTACGGAAATCTCGATAAGCTGTCATCCAGAATTGCAAATAAGCGTTCGTTCGGTACCTTCTATGAAGATAAGACGATGGAGAACGACTATAAAGCATACGACAGCAAGATCTCCGAGCTGGAGGAAAAAGCCAACAATTACGAGGATAATCTGTATGCGAAGTTTGCCAAGATGGAGGCTACCATGGCCAAACTGCAGAGCAAGAGCAATGCGATGGCCGGATATCTCGGAACAGGCTGATAACAGGAGGTTGACCAATGGCTCTGCCACAGGCATATGCACAATACAATAACAGCAAGATACTTACAGCTAAACCGGCGGAACTTACTCTTATGCTGTATGAGGGAGCTATCAAGTTCTGCAATATCGCTCTGACCGGACTTGAGACAAATGATATTCAGAAGGCTCATCTCAATATCATCAAGGTGCAGAAGATCATAGATTATCTGCGGCAGACATTGGATATGAGCTATCCCGTAGCACAGGACTTCGAGAACATATACAGCTATCTGTCCCAACGCTTGATAGAAGCTAATATGAAGAAGGATGCTGAGATACTCGGCGAAGTTAACACTCACCTGCATTCAGTCCGTGATAACTGGAAGCTGGTAATGGAGAAAGTGGCCAGAGGAGAAGGCTGATGGCATCATATGCTGATAGGCTGGAGAGAAATTTAAGATCACAGATAGAAGTGCTCGAACATATATATGAATCGGATAAGAAGTTTCTCGAAACTTTTGACAGTACGTCATCCGATCTGTCTCAGTATGATGATTATATGGAAGAGCAGGACACTTACCAGGATGATCTGGATAAGCTGGACAGCGAATATGATGAGATAAGCAGGTATATCGACTCACATCCGGAAGAACTGATGAAACTGCCGGCAGTCCGTAAGCAACGTATCGGAGGTCTGATACGGGAGCAGGATGGTAAGATCCAGGCTGTGAACGCTATAGAGAGTAAGAATCGTAAGATAGCAGAAGAGTATTTCGGAAACAGGCGACGTGATCTGGCAAAATCGCGTAAGGCGGCAAAGGTCATCACCGATAAGTACAATACCGCAGCAGTAGCTTCATCCCTTGATGATTCCATGCTGGATGTAACCAATTAAATAGCCACTTGAAAAAAATAAAAAAATTTTTTAAAATGTGGTTAAGATATCCCCTAAGGGATACGATATATGTTGTGTAAGCAATAAACACAACGGTGAAAACCGATTAAGATACTGATCGGAGCGTACGGCCGACAAAGCTTAAGAGGAGATCACCAAACAAAACCAAAGGGCCGCAAGGATGCGGAGATTCAGGCGAACGCAAAGCGTTTGCAACATTTCAAGGAGGAAATATTATGGTAGTACAGCACAATTTAACAGCAATGAACTCTAACAGAATGCTTGGTTTGACTCAGTCCACTCTTGCAAAGAGTACTGAGAAACTCTCTTCCGGTTACAAAGTAAACCGTGCAGCAGATGATGCAGCAGGTCTTGCAATATCCGAGAAGATGAGACGTCAGATCAGAGGTCTTACACAGGCTTCAGCTAATGCACAGGATGGTATCTCTTGCGTACAGACAGCAGAAGGTGCACTGAATGAAGTACACGACATGCTGCAGAGAATGAATGAGCTGGCAACTAAGGCTGCTAACGATACCAACACTACTGAGGATCAGGACTACATCAACATGGAAGTTCAGGCTCTGAAGAGTGAGATCGATCGTGTAGCATCCACCACTACATTCAACCAGCAGAACCTCCTCGATGGTACCTTCACAGGTAAGCATCTGCAGGTAGGTGCTGAGAGCGGACAGTACATCGACATCAGCATTTCTTCGATGAAGGCTTCCGGACTTGGTATAGGATCAACCTTTAGCGTATCTACTCAGACCAAGGCAGCTGCAGCCATCAGCACGATCAAGGCAGCTATCTCCAGTCTGAATAAGCAGAGAGCTAAGCTCGGTGCTATCCAGAACAGACTTGAGCACACCATCAAGAACCTTGATAACATTGCAGAGAATACTCAGGCCGCTGAGAGCCAGATCCGTGATACTGATATGGCTACAGAGATGGTTAAGTATTCGAACAACAACATTCTGTCTCAGGCAGGTCAGTCAATGCTGGCACAGTCTAACCAGAGTAATCAGGGTGTTCTGTCATTACTTGGCTAATCTGATTAAGTTCAGAACTAATCTACCAAAAGAGGGAGCCGCTTAGGTGGCTCCCTTTTACTGTATGAGGATAATAAATGTACCATATAGATGAATCTTTCTATGAACCGGAGGAGCGTGACGGATTCCTGGTCACATCCAAGCGCAAACGTGTATGGGCTAAGGAACTTGAGATCCTGTTTGATTTCGACAGGGTTTGCAAGAAGTACGGTTTGAAATATCGCTTAAATGGAGGCAGTCTCATAGGAGCGATCAGACATGGCGGCTTCATACCCTGGGATGACGATCTGGATGTGGATATGACCAGGGAGGATTATGAGATAGCCCGGCGTGTCATGCCCGAGGAACTTGGGGAAGAATTTGAGTGGCAGGACCTGTCTACAAATCTGGCTAAGTGCTCTTTCGACAGTATTACAGTCTATCACCGTCTTCCTTTTGCAAAAGTAAGAAACAGAAACACTACAGCCATCGAACCCCCTCCGATGCCGTCCTGTATCAATCAGGGGATATGGATGGATATATTCCCGCTCGATGATGCCCTGGATGATAAAAAGTTCACCAAAGAAATGCTTGAGATGGAGAAGGAGCTCTATGTGACTATACTGGGAGCACCCGAGATACAGGAGTATATGCTGTCGGATGCATGCAATACTGTGTTTCCAAAAGCTGATCTGAGAGGGATCATGCAACTGCCGCATGCCAGCCGCTATGAGATATATGAGAAAACGCTGATATCGTTTATCGGGACATCTACCAAGTATTCAATCAAATACTGCGAGATACTGGGAGGCTTGCATCAGGTTATAGATAAGGAACTCTATGAGGAAGTGACAGAAGTGCCTTTTGAAGGCTTTATGGTTCCGGTTCCGGTTCATTACCATGAGGTACTCACACATGTATTCGGTGATTACATGACCCCGGTCAGGAGCGGAGAGCATTCCGCCATATTTAATCCGGATGTATCGTATATAGATTATTTCAAGAACCCCATCAAGTATACCGATATGATCAAATTGGGAGCAGATGATTGATGCATTTTGATGAAGCCTTTTTTGCCGGAGAGGAGAAACTCGGATTCTATATCAGACCTATCATGAAGCGCATGTGGTCAGTGGAGATGGAAGTGCTGTCCGTGATAGCTGAGATCTGCGACAAATACGGGATCAGATGGTTCATCGACAGTGGGTCTCTGTTGGGTACCATACGCCATCAGGGATTCATCCCGTGGGATGATGATGTCGATATATCTATGATGAGGGCGGATTTCAACAGATTTCTGCAGGTGGCACCTGCCGAACTGCCGGATGGGTGGAGACTCTTCAACGGCAGCCAGGATCAGAGTCCTACAGGTATCATCACCAGGGTTATCAACACGGAGACAGTTCGCATTGATCCGGAGTTTTTAAGCCGCAATCATGGTTGTCCGTATATAATGGGCGTGGATATATTTGTACTGGATGCAGTGCCGGATGATCCGGAGGAGGATGAGATATTCCGAGCATTGCTCACTATGGCATATGATGTTTTCGGCAAAACCGATAACGGTATGATGCTGAGGGATTGTGCACCTGATGTAAAAGAAGAGGTCGACCAACTGCGTGCTGCTCTCGATGTTGATATAGACAGCTCGCTGCCCATCAAGAGGCAGATTCTGGTTTTGGCGGATCAGATAGCCGCAATCTATAATGACACCGGCGCAGAGAATGTGACTATAGAACCGTTCTACGTGAACAGACCGGAAGTCAGGATTCCGGCTAGCTGCTATGATGAAACCGTGGAGATGAGCTTTGAATCGATGATAGTACCGGTTCCGACCGGTTATGACACGATCCTGCAAACCTGGTACGGTGAGAATTATATGACTCCTGTTCAGAGCAATCCTCATCCGGCACTAGACGAATCAGAGAGACGGTTGAGAGAGTATTATGAGCTGAAAGGAATGGAGTTTCCGAAAGAATTCGAATGATAAACCGGGCGTTGACAACGCCCGGTTTTGTTTTAGTATGGACTAAACGGAACGACCGAATTCGATCATATTCCGGCGGGCATTGAAATCTTCTATAACGCCCACGATCGCTTCCGACTCATCAGCTGTGATATAGCTTAAGTTTCTGCCTAAGTCGATTGACTTCACAAAAGATGCGATCATATATCTTATACCCTCACCGCTCAATTGATAGAAGAATCTCTCGTTCTTTTCCTGGTCCTCATATCTGACCTCGAAATAGTCCGTCTTCCACCAGGGGGCGGCAACATAGATATATCCTTTGGTACCCGTGACAACGAGATTTCCTTCGGACTTGGCACCTTTGCCGACGCGGATACTGGCTATACCTTTGTCGAAAATGAAGTCGACCTTGGTGAAGATGTCCATATTGAATTCCTTGTTCAGGAAACTGGAGTAGATCCTCTTATCGATATAATTGGTTCCCATTAACTGGAACACCGGAAGCAGGGCTGTAACACCCCATGCACACATACTGTTCCATGTTGCGCTTAAATCGATGTCTTTAGAATATATACCGGAACTCAAGCTGGTACATACAGAATCAACAGATACGATATCACCTATCTTACCGCTCTGCGCTAACAGTACCAGACGTTCGTAAGCGGTGGAATATGCGGTCTTGATCCCGTCCATCAGTATCAGATTGTTATCAGTGGCAATTCTGTGGAGCTCCTGGTATTCACTGCGAGTATATGCACCGGGAGACTCACATAGAACATGCTTACCGGCTTTAAGTGCATCCAAAGAATTCTTATAGTGATTCTCAGGCATGGAGGTTATATATATGGCATCTGATGCAGCAAGAAGCTCAACATACGTGTCGTATATGACAGGATCTTCCTGTTCATGATCTGCGTCTGTAGCTCTGCGATGTTGGCCCAGAATTACCTGAGTATTGGACCAGAAACCGACTATTTCCACACCATTAACCAGTTTGGCTTCGTTAACAAACTTGGACCCGTATGCGGAATGTCCAACAACACCTATACGGACATGTTTGTTATCTGATCTGATCTGTGAACTGGATACCCCCTCAGTGCGTGGCAGATAGACTACCTTGCAATATTCACTCAGATAATCGAACTTACCGGTCCAATCCGATCCTACAGTAAATATATCAATCCCACGACGCTTGATATCGTCGATCTTCTGGCCTTCATACTCTTCGACTATGATCTCATCAGCCAGACCTGTTTCTCTTACCCCCTTGATTCGTTCCATCAGGGACTGGGTGTTATTGATCTTGCCTCGGGACAGATCATAGTCGTCACTGGTGACTCCCACGATGAGGTAGTCGCCGAGTTCTTTAGCTCGTTTGAGCAGATTCAGATGCCCTACATGCAGTACATCATATGTGCCATATGTGATCACTCGAGTCATATACTATCTCCTATGATCCATGCTAATTTGCTGAATACATCTTATTTTAGCATAAATGAAGGTGTATGAGTATTAGAATGGTCTGAAGCAAAGAGTTATGGAGAGTTATGGAAACTTATGGAAGATTTTTGAGGTTATGGAAAGTTATGGAATAATTTGGAAGTTATGGAGAGTTATGGAAGGAAGTGATATAATAATTATCAGAGTCAGGTAAAGCTCGGGAGATATTGTGATATGAGCTATTTCAGAGAAGAAGATAATCCATATACGTTGCAGTTCAGCTATATACCGCCCAGATTTATAGAACGGCAGGCTATCACGTCATTTATAATCAACAACTATGTCAGAAAGGTTCCGACATACAGGGGAATGTTTATAACAGGGGTAAGAGGCTCCGGTAAAACGGTCATGCTGGGAGATATCCGCAACAAGATCAATGCTATGGAGGATTGGATAGCTGTAGATATTAATCCGGAAGATGATCTGATCCATTCAGTGGCAAATAAACTGTATCGTATTCCTGAGATTAAGTCGCTGTTCATAAAGGCGAAGATTGATCTGTCAATAATGGGATTGGGTGTAAAAGTCGAGAATGCGGAACTGGTCGCATACAGTGACGATGATGCGCTTGAGATGATGCTGGAAGTTCTGAAAAAGAAAAACCGGAAGGTATTGGTGACGATAGATGAAATAACGTACAGCGATAATGTGGCGCGGTTTTCGCATGCGCTGTCTTCGTATGCCAATGCAGATTATGATATATATGTTCTGATGACAGGATTAAAGGAAAACATTGACAGAATAAAGAATAAACCGTCGTTGACATTTCTATACCGGGCCAAAGTAAATGAGATAGAGATGCTGAACATCACCGCTATCAGTGCGGATTATCAGAAGACACTGAAGTTAGACACAGGCGAAGCGGACAGGCTTGCTTTTGAGAGCAAGGGCTATTCCCTCGCATATCAGGCTATAGGCTATGTCTATTGGAATGCGTATAGCAGGAGTGCTGAATTGACTCAGTCTCAGATCAAGGATATTTATAATGAGCTGGATAGTATTTTGGCGGAGTTTGCATATGATAAGATATTTGAAGAACTATCCGCAAAAGACATTGAGGTCTTAAGAGCAATTGCTTCACTGATCAGAGAAAGTGATGATGAGTCTGATATAGTTAAAGTTGCGGATGTGAGAAACAAGGTGAATATGTCATCTGCGACATTCGCCACATATAGGGAAAGGCTGATAAACGACGGTATTCTGGATGGAAAAATCTACGGATGCCTGAGGTTTAGCCTGCCTAGACTGGAGAACTATGTGAGGCTCCGATAACTCTTAACTCTTAGTCTCTAATTGCCGATATACAGTATTGGGGAAGTAAAAATGAGCGAAGGGCATGTCTACACCAACGAAGAATTGAAGAGAATGCAGAATATCGGTCTGGAGATGCTGATCGAAGTTGACCGTATCTGCAGGAAGCATGGGATTATCTATGAGCTGGATGGCGGTACTCTGCTTGGTGCAGCCAGACATAAAGGATTCATCCCGTGGGATGATGACGTGGATATCCGCATGATGCAGTCGGAATACGAGAAATTCCGTGAGGCATGCAGAAAAGATCTGGATAAGAGCCGATTCTTTCTGCAGGACTACTGTATAGAAAAGAATTATCGTTGGGGATATCACAAGTTGATCCGTAAAGGCACGGACTTTAAGCGTGTCGGACATGATATGCTCACGATGAGACGAGGGGTTTTCCTGGATATTTTCAATGTGGTCAATATGCCTGATCGCGAACCGGCTAAAACCATATTCAACACCGGTTGCTTTATAGTTCGGAAGATAAGTTACTCTCCGATAGGAGCTATCAGGGAAAAGAATCCCTTTATCAGAATAATATATAAGGTGTTATCTCGGATACCCGTATCGGTGGTCCATGCGGGATACGAGATGTTAAACAGAGCGTACGAGAATAAGCCGTCTACGCTGGTCAGAACTCCCGGCTGGCACTACAAGCAGGAGGATGAGGGATATCTACGCAGATGGATGGATGAGACCTGTGAGATGGAGTTTGAAGGGCATATGTTCCTCGCACCGAAGGATTATGATGGATACCTAAAGCACCTGTATGGTGACGACTATATGACACCACCACCGGTTGAGAAGCAGAAGCCGGAGATAATGGCTACATATCTGGATCTGGGAGAATGCGGGCTGTAGATAGCCCGGTCAATCAAAAGAACCTGCAAAGCAGGAGAAGGAGTTCAGGGATGAACAGAGAAGGTTACAGAGTAGACAATGCGATCATCATGGCGGCAGGATACAGTGCGCGGTGTATGCCACTGTCCAATATCATGCCGAAAGGGTTATTTAAGGTTAAGGGAGAGATCCTCCTGGAGCGTGAGATCAGACAGCTCATCGAAGCCGGAGTGCCGGAGATCATAGTCGTGACAGGCTTCATGGCAGAGAAGTTTGAATATCTGCGGGATAAATACGGTGTAAAGCTCATACATAACGCCGATTTTGATAAGTATAATAACATCGCTTCTCTGTATGCAGTCAAAGAACATATCAAAAACTCATATATTCTATGCGCAGACAATTACTACAAAGATAATGTGTTTGCATCTGTAGTTGAGGATTCTTATTATTCATGTGTATATTCCGAGAAATACTGTGACGAATACTGTGTCACCGGAGTGGATGGTGACGGATATATCACCGGTATCCATCGTGGGGGTGACAGGGCATGGTATACCATCGGTGATTGCTTCTGGAACGAAGCTTTCTCACGTAAATTTGTACAGTTCATGACCGATGAATGGGATGATCTCGCCACCCGTAATATGCTCATGGACGACTTCCATATCAAGCATATAGCTGATCTGAAACTTAAGAAAGTTGAGAGAGCATCCGATGAGGTACTTGAATTCGATACACTTGAAGAACTCAGAGAATTCGATCCCTCATTCCGCGAGTTCGAGGAAGAAAACCTCAAGGATTCGAATGCTGTAAATAATGTATTCCGCAAATATTCCGAGGTTAAATCATATCATTCCGTACCTACGGAGCAGTTAACCGGACGTCTTCATTTGAATGAAAACCTGTTCAAGCCTTCACCCAAGTGCCTTGATGTGGTAAAGAATGCTCGCATGGAAGATCTGTATCTGTATGATTTGGGACACGATGATGAACTCCTGCAGGCACTTTCGAAGGATACAGGCATATCAGCAAACAATATCTTCATCCATAACGGATCATCCGAGTGTATCAAATCCATAGGAAGTATATTGCTCAGCGAAGGCGACATAGTACTCGTACCGGCTCCCGGCTGGAGTTATTACAAGAGTGTGGCTGATGCGAAGTTTGCAAAGTGTGTAAATTATGAGGTCAGAGAGGGTGCTGATTCATATGAATACAATGTAGACGATATTTTAACCAAGGCACGCGAGAACAAACCCAGACTGATAGTTGTAACATCGCCCCAGATGCCCACCGGATGCGAGATATCTACAGAATCTATCGAAAAAATAGTCTCCGAGAATCCCGATTCGGTCATCCTTCTGGATGAAGCATATTGGGGATACGGCGATGTCACCAGTTCGTTTGAAAAGCACCTGATCACAACATACGCCAACGTGGTAATAACCAGGACATTCTCCAAATTCTATGGTTTGGCTGATATAAGAATCGGATACGGACTGTGCAGCTATCCGCTACGCCGGACCATTGGTCTCGATCTGCCTCTGTTCAGAGCCAGTGGCATATGCAGACGTATAGCTAAGGCTGCAATAGAGGATAGAGAATACTATGATCGTATGCGAGAGGAGACCAGGGAGGTTCGAAGCTGGTTTATAGATGAACTGAACAAGCTGGATGGTGTTAAAGCATATAAGACCGGATCCAACTTCGTGTTCATCAAGCTTGATCACGCAGATGCTGATCGTGTGAGAGCATATATGGAGGAAAATGGTATCCTGATCCGACTCTTCACCGACAAGGATGCCTTGAGGCTTCGTATAACCATAGGACCGAAGGACTTGATGGAACGTGTAGTATATCAGTTGAAGAGAGCGCTTGAGGATTCATGAAAACATGACAATAGCTGTAATCTTTGCCGGTGGTGCCGGTAAGCGTATGAATAGCGTTGATAAGCCGAAACAGTTTCTGGAACTCTATCAGAAACCGATCATAATACGTACGCTTGAACATTTTGAAAGGCATGATGAAATCGATGCCATAGTTGTTGTATGTATAGAGGAAGGCATAAGCTATCTGAAAGAATTACTTGATGAGTATCGTATCCAAAAAGTAATAAAGATCGTACCCGGAGGAGAGACAGGACAGGATTCCATATATAAAGGTCTGGTAGCTGCTAAAGAGATTTCATCCGAACACTTCGACGAAAAAGATGGGAATAAATCAGAAGACACTATAGTCTTAATCCATGATGGTGTACGTCCTATGATCAATGCTCAGCTTATCTCGGATAACATTGAGAGCGTGAGACAGTTTGGCAGTGCAATTACCACTGGAGGAGTAACAGAAACTATCCTGGAAACTGATGGAAACAAAATAGTGAAAGTGCCTGAAAGAAAGGATTCCAGAGTAGCTAAGGCACCGCAGAGTTTTTATCTGCGTGATATCTTAAACGCTCATGAAAAGGCTATTGAAGAAGGCAAACATGACTATATCGATAGTTGTACACTGATGCAACACTATGGATATTCATTGAATCTGGTAGATGGTCCCGCAGAAAATATCAAAATCACTACTCAAATGGATTACTATCTGTGCAGAGCATTCTATGAAGCGGAAGAGGACGAACAATTCCTCAGATCATCAGAAATCAAGACGTGATTATGAACAATAAGTATTTCGAAGAGGATATAAAAGAAATCCTGAATTCATCTTTCATCCCGTGGAATGAGCTGGATGGACGGTGTGTACTCGTGACCGGTGCTACGGGACTATTGGGAACGCTTATTGTGCATACTCTGGTTCAAGCCAATACCGTATTGGGATTAAACATAAGTGTAATTGCACAGGTCAGAAATCAAGAAAAAGCACGGGCTAAGCTTCCGATTGAAAAGATAACGGTTATTGAATCGGATATAACCAGGCTATACTCTGTTACAGGCGAGATTGATTATATCATCCATGCTGCCAGCATAACCGATAGTCAAAGCTTCATAAAACATCCTGTTGAAGTGCAGGAATCAATTATATCAGGCACTTCCAATATGCTGAAACTGGCATTGGTTAAGAAAGCCAAAGGTCTGATATTTCTCTCTACAATGGAAGTTTATGGTGTTCCACAGACCGATATCAAGATACCTGAGGATCAAATTCTGGAAACACGAAGTGATATCGTAAGGAACTCGTATTCTATCGGAAAGATAGCGGCAGAGAATCTATGCATAGATTATGCAGAGGAATATGGAGTGCCTACATGTATTCTCAGGCTTACTCAGACATTTGGCCCGGGTGTGGAAGAGAATGATAAAAGAGTATTTGCAGAGATGATGCGCAATGCCTGCGCGGGTGATGATATAATCCTCAAGACTAAAGGTGAGACCAGAAGGAACTATCTATATACGGCCGATGCTGCACGTGCAATATTGATGGCTATGCTTAATCCTGATATGTGTAAAGGTAATATCTATAATGTAGCTAATGAATCGACATACTGTTCGATCGCAGATATGGGACAGATAGCCATAGATTCACTTGGAAATGGATCAAACCGGGTCCGATTTGAGATAGATGCTAACGCATCTTCCCTAGGATACGCACCTACATTACACATTAACATGGATACTACCAAGATCCGGCAGATGGGATGGGAACCCAGATATGGTCTATCGGAGATGTTTGTAAGAATGGCAGGAAAGTAGATGGGATTACAGAAACTTACACAATCTATTATAGATTCTATAGGCGGACGCAGAATAGTGATCTATACGATGGTCAAAAGCTATTTGAAGCAGATGGCAGAACAGTTTGGAGACGTTGTTCTGGCCCGTATTGAATTGATTATTGATGATGTTGAGAGAAATTTTGGCACATGTGAAGTGGACGATACTCATCAATACAAGGTGGTTCCTGTAGATTATCTGCAGAATCTTGATCCAAATGAATATGTGATCCTTATCACCAGTGAGTATTACTGGAAGAAGAAGGAAAACCTGGATAATCTTCCGTATCCGATAACTAAAGATGTCTACTATTTCGAGGATATAGATACCGCATATTATCATGAGTACTTGGATGAATATAAAGCTACACCTCTTAGAGATGCTATTGTTTTTCGAAGCGGGATGAGAGTTGCAGCAGACTATCCTTATTCTGATTTTACGGATAATGCGAAAGCTCTATTTGACTATATGTTGGAAAAAGGATACAACGAGCGCTATGAACTGATATGGATAGTCGCCGATCCCACTAAATGTAATGATTATAACAGCATTCCCAACGTCAGATTCTTGGATGATGAGTGGTGCCATTCGAAAAAAAAGAACGAGCGTGATGCATACTATGAAGCAATATGCTTGAGTAAATACTTTTTCTTCACAGAGCACTGTAGTTTTGTCCGTTTGCCGCGCGAAGGTCAGGTCAGGATTCAGTTATGGCATGGTCATGGGTTTAAGGGGAGGAATATCTACGAAGACTGTTCTTTTCAATATGACTATATGACGGTGGCCGGCAATCTGTACAAGCAGATTCATAAAGAGATATTCCGGCTAAAAGAAGAACAGCTCCTTATTACAGGATTGCCAAAACAGGACTGGGTGTATCATCCTGTATCACCTCGAGAATGGGAATCTTTGGGAATACCTCGAGCAGAGAAATACATATTCTGGCTTCCGACAGTCAGAAAAACAGGGAGGGGATCTATAACCGATAATGATACATTACATACCGAAACAGGATTATCCGTTGTGAATAGTTATTCAGATCTGGATAAGCTCAATGCTCTTTTGGAAAGATTCAGAATGGTTTTAGTCGTTAAGCTTCATCCTGAACAGGAAGAGAATATAAACTTCAATGGTAAATATCGGAATATTCATATCCTGAAAAATCAACTTCTGGCAGACAGAAGGATTCATATCAATCAACTCTTTGCATATTCGGATGCTCTGGTCAGTGATTATTCGTCTGTAGCGATGGACTATGCTCTGACTGATAAGCCGATAGCGTTCATGCTCGAGGATAAAGAGGCATATGAAAAGTCTATAGGATTTGTTTTGAATCCGATTGAAGAGTATCTTCCTGGTGTGTGTGTATACTCATATGATGAGTTTGAGAGTTTTATAAAGGAAGTGTATGAAGGTAATGATGGATGTGCAGACAGACGTCGCAGGATGAGCCGGCTGATGAACGAATTCCAGGATGATAAAAACTGCGAGCGAGTACTGGAAGCAGTGGGAATAAAGTGAAGGAGAGCAGAATGGCAAATGTTATGCCGGTTCTGTTTAAATGAATAAATATGAGTATACCTAAGATTATCACAATGTATTTGCCACAATTTCATAGAGTAAAAGAAAACGATCTGTGGTGGGGAGAGGGATATACGGAATGGACTGCCGTGAAGAGCGCTGAGCCTCTGTATTCCGGCCATGTACAACCCAAAGAGCCGCTGAATGATAATTATTATGATTTACTTGAAAAGGAGACGATGCAATGGCAGGCTGACTTAATGCATAAGTATGGCATATTTGGGCAATGCTTTTATCATTATTACTTTAAAAACGGGAAAAAGATTCTTGAGAAGCCCGCCGAGAATCTTCTGAAGTGGGAAAAAATAGATATGCCATTCTGTTTTTCGTGGGCAAACGAGAGTTGGACAAGAACCTGGAGTAAGTTATCAGACGACAGGAATTCATGGAATGATCTCATAGAACCGCAAAAGCAGAACGATGATGAAGATGGAGTGCTGCTGTTACAGGATTACGGCGGACGAAAGGAATGGGAAGATCATTTTTATTATTTGTTACCGTTTTTTAAAGATAAGCGATACATTCGGATAGACGATAAGCCGGTCTTTATTATTTATATGGCGAATAGTATTTATTGTTTGAATGAAATGGTGGAGTGTTGGCAAAAACTGGCCATAAGTGAGGGTCTAAAGGGCGTATACTTTATCTCTACAAATAGAAAAAACCAGAATTGTGATGGGGAATTGATTTCGGAGCCCGGATTCTCTATACGTAGAATGTTGAAAAGTGACTACTCAGGTGCTTCATACGGGATCAGTATGAAAGCTGATTATGAGACTGTCTATAAAAGGTGTTTATCTTCAGGAGTTACACTTGGTGAAAATGTATTTAGAGGCATAATATCCGGATATGATGATACACCCCGTCGAGGAAAAGGGGGGATGGTTTTAGACGGATGTACACCTGAGATGTTCGAAGATTATTTAAGAGAATCTCTTGCGGCAAGTAAAAATGCAAACAGTGATTATTTGTTTATAAATGCATGGAATGAGTGGGGAGAGGGGATGTATCTCGAACCGGATAAAAAATATGGCTATGCATTTTTAGAAGCAGTGAAAAAAGCTATTGAAACCATAGATGATGCAAAAGGCGATTGTGAGCCTGTTGACAACGCTTCAAATGATCAACTGGAGATTTATATTAAAAAGCTTGAGCAATATGACGCATATTGGAGACTGTTTGATAAGTGGATGGTTTTGAAAGAAAACGATCTTTCATTAGATGTTTTTTTTGAGGAAAACAATTATTCTTCGATTGCTGTATATGGATTGGGAATGCTGGGTCGACATTTGCTTGCCGATATCTCTATAGAAAGAGTAGCGTTTGGAATAGATGGGAAAGCGGACACTATAAGGATGGATTTTCCCATATACAGTCCTGTAGACGCTTTTCCCAAAGCAGATATTATAGTTGTTACTCCTACATACGATTACGATTCGATCGTGAGACTGCTTAAGCAAAATAATGATTGCAAAGTTGTATCTTTAGGATATGTGATTGATCATGTTTATAATTCGAAACTGATCAAGTGATTGTTTTTTGATGAAAGGAATGAATATGCGGATTGCCATATTTGGGACAGGAGAATACAGTAGCATATACAGTTCATGTATTCCTAAAGAAATGATCGCATACTATTTAGACAATAACAGCCTTAAATGGGGACATTTATTTAATGAAAGACCTGTGAAGTCTCCGGATGATATTGATTATGCGGAAATGGATTATGTTGTAATAATGGTTTTTCGGGGCGAGTATATTGCGGAACAGATAATTGGACTGGGAATGCCCAAAGAACGAGTGATACAGTACTATGAATTGGCGGATATATTAAACCTGCCGCTCAATTTGCACAACAGAGGGGAGATTATAGATAGCGAATCATGGATTAATTCAAGCCCGAAAAAAAGAATCTTTCTTTGTTCCCATGACTTTTCTAGAACCGGAGTACCTGTTGCTTCAATGCATCTGTCAAAGCTGTTAATAAAGGAAGGGTACGATGTTGTTTTTGGGGCACTAAGAAATGGCACGCTTGAAGAGGACTTGGATATTGAAGGTATAGTTTATATCGATAATCTGGGGATATATGAGACTTCGAGAAGGTTTAGGAATTTCTTAGAAGCATTTGATGCGGTTGTGTTTGGCACGATTGCAGTGGGACGCTTTGCAAATGTTACGATTGATTATATGAAACCGGTATTCTTTTGGATACATGAGTCATACGATAAATATTTCAAAAAACATATACTACCCGAAGATAAATCCAATTATTTCTATTTACTGGAGGGAGATAAATCGGATGCAATGTTTAAAAAGTATTATCCGCAAAGACATACCGAGAGAATGCTCTATTATTTGCCGGATAAAGATCTCTGTGTGCAGACAACGAAAATCGGTCATGAAAAAACAGTTTTTCTTTTGGCGGGGAGCGTATCGCGCAGAAAAGGCCAGGATGTTTTTGTGAATGCCCTGAAATTTATTCCACAACAAGTGAAACAGTATATGAAGTTTATTGTCGTGGGATTAGATATGGGTGAATTAGAAATAGATTGGAATGCAGTTCGAGAAGACGGCAATGACTTAGTATATATAGAAGAATTATCACAAATTGAATTGGAACAGCTCTATAATGAGGTTGATGTTCTTTTGTGCCCGTCGCGAGAGGATTCGGATCCTATTGTTGTGACACAGGCATTTCAACACAGAATTCCATGTATTATTTCAGACGGAGTTGGGCAGTCGCGTTTTATGGAGAATAATAAAGGGGGATATGTATTCGCTAATGAGAACTCCGAGATGTTGGCTTCATATATGCAAAACATTGTAACAGAAGATGAAGCTATGCTTAGTAAAGCTGACGAGGCCAGAGATATATTTGATATGTATTTTTCAGAAAAGGCAATAAAAAGTATAGTTGATGAAAAAATACTTGCGAGAATATAGAGGTTAGATATGCTTAAGTGCATTTTGTGGGGAACGGGTATTCAGTTTGAAAAAACGCTGATTCAAATAAGATATTTTGAACAAAGAGGACGTTTTGAAGTAATAGGTATTACTTCCGGAGATAGCTTTTATTCAAAAACTGGAGGGTACAGGTTTATAAAAAAGGAACAGCTTGGGGATATACAGGCAGATTTTTTTATTGTTTTTGCCGACGGCGCAGTCCTTTTAGAGATACAAAACGAAATATGTGAAATGGGATATGCTGATCATCAGGTTATACCATACAGTGTTATAGGTTTGACCGGATTTGAGGTTGATAAATATATGAGTATTAAGCGGGATATACCATCTATTATTTCGTTAAATTGCTGGGGCGGGATTACTTATCACAGCCTGGCGCTGCCTTTTGCGTCGCCTTTTATTAATATGTTTTTGGAACCGGATGATTTTCTGACCCTTTTGAGGGATTTGAAAACATATCTGGCAATGGATATAAAGGAATCCGGGTTTACTGAAGATCCGAATTCACAAAAGGTTTATCCGGTTGGCGATTGTGGGGGTGTGAAACTGCACTTTAATCATAGTAATTCATTTGAAGAGGCCAAGGCGGATTGGGATAAAAGAAGGAAACGTGTTAATTGGGATAATCTTTTTATAATGGCATATACTGAAGATGCAGAGTTTGCCAAGTGTTTTTCCGAATTACCTTATGAAAAAAAAATATGCTTTATTTCTATGAATATAAAGGGAAATGGATTGGAATATGTGGATATCGCCACGGATGAAACAGATACGAAACTCTGGCAACACGTAAACCGAATCGCGTCCAGAAGGTACCAGTACTATGATGTGTTTGAACTCCTGTTGTCCGGAGAGGTGGTACATATATATGAATGAAACGGATAAGATAAAGGGAGACCAGCTATGGAAAAAGTGATTGTGTATGGATTGGGAAGTTTTTTTGAGAAACACAAGGAAGAGGTGAAGGATAAATTTGATGTAGTCCAGTATTTTGATAAAGGCCGGGGCAAGGGAGAAGATATAGACGGAGTAGAGGTATGTTCTGATATCCATGATCTGAAGACTGGAAATAAGGTGCTGATCATGGTTTCGGATATTGATATATGCAGGAGCATACTGCACGATCTTTATGATGCTGGGATTAAGAAAGAAGATATTCTGTTAGGCATTTCTTACTGGGGAGATTATTCAAAAGTCGAGAGGATTACGGTTGATGAAGAAGCCGGAATCCATTTGTGCCATAGCGGAATCAATATTGTAGTGTCCTCAAAAGATGAATTTGTTAACAGCGTTGATACGCTGGTATATGAATGTTATAAGCACAAATTGGCTTCCGGGAGAAAAGAGATAGTTTTTGATGTTGGAATGAATGTGGGAGATGCGACCGTATACTTTGCCAGTAACCCCAATGTTGAGTTTGTATATGGCTTTGAACCATTTTGCCCTACATATAATTCGGCTGTCAGGAATATAAATATCAATAAATGCGGTAAAAAAGTGAAAACATTTATGTTTGGCCTTAGTGGGCACAACGAGATGATTGATACTCAATATGATACGAAGATTTCCTGTGGATTAAGCACAGTAAGATCAGCCAACAATACTGCGATGGGAAACTATAAAAAAATGGGGATGTTAAGCAGTGAGACAATCGCCTGTGAAACCGTTGAGATAAAAAAGAGCTCTGAGGTTTTTGAGGAGATAATAAACAGACACTCCGATGTTGATTATATTCTGAAGCTTGATTGTGAAGGTGAGGAATTCAATATTATGGAGGATTTATCTTCAACAGGTATGATCAGGGCATTTTCTCTGATAATGATGGAATGGCATTATAAATCAAGTGACAGATTGATAGAATTATTAGATGATAACGGTTTTTCATATATGTCAGCAAAAAAACAGCTGGAACCGGAATTGGGCCTGTTGTATGCGTGGAAGCAGTCATAATACGAAAGGGGATAACGATGTTTGTTTGGGGCGCAGGTGAATATGGAGAAAAAGCAATAATAAAATACGGTGATATGGTGACCTCCGTTATAGACAATTCACCGGATAAAAAAGGTCAGCAGTTTTTCGAAAAGACTATCATATCGTTTGATGAGTATTTGCAATCCTCCTGTGAGGATAAACATGTAGTTATCTGTGCGTCATTTTATAATCGATTAAGCATAATCCGTCAGTTAAAAGAATATGGTATTTATGATTATGAGATTTTTTCCCCTCAACTATTTGATGATGTTGATCTGGTTTTCAATCAGTATGAACAATTTGATGGAGTATCTGAGGAAGCATGGAATGCAAAGATTGAGAACGATGGGAATATTGAGCGTGTTGAGGCTTATGTTGAGGTTCACAGGGATAAACCGCAGTTATTTCATGAAATCGAGATTGAAACAATTAATAGATGTAATGGAACCTGTTCTTTTTGTCCGGTGAATGTGAAGCGTGATATACGAAAACCTGCATTTATGGAAGAGGCGTTGTTTTATAAAATTGTTGAGGATCTTCATAATTTGAATTATACAGGAAGGGTAGCACTGTTTTCTAATAATGAACCGTTTTTGGATAAAAGAATCATTGATTTTTCAAAGTATCTTAGGGAGGAAGTTCCTTTAGCACAAATACATTTGTTTACAAACGGTACATTATTATCCATTGATAAATTTGACAGTATAATAGAATATCTAGATGAGTTGATAATTGACAACTATAATCAGAATCTTGAATTGAATGAAAGCGTGAAAAAGATCAAAGAACACGTTGAGTATTTGGGAGACGGTAGTATCAGAAATAAAGTCAAGATTCTGCTTCGTAAGAGTGATGAATACTTGTCTTCAAGGGGAGGAGATGCGCCCAATCGGTCAGAAGTTATAGATGTGTCGCAGAGAAAATGTGCACTTCCGTGGTGCCAGATGATTGTGAGACCAACTGGAGAAGTTTCCCTTTGCTGCAATGATCCATATGGAAAGATGACTCTGGGCGACTTAAATAAAGAGTCTTTGACAGAGGTATGGTATGGACAGAAGTATACTGAACTCAGACAGAAATTACTAAAAGGCCGTGGCGAAGTAGAGCATTGCAGCAGGTGTGATACTTTTATGGTGATCTAGCAGATTGATAGTATGCAAGTGGGTCGATTTATGAAAAAAGAAATCGTGATAGTTTGCGTTTCAAATAATGCAAAATATATAGCAAAATACTATACGGCAAATGGATATACGGTTAAAGGATTTGCGGATAATTCCGAAAAAAAGCAGGGGATTCGGATCAACGGGAAAGGTGTTTTATCTGTTTCTGAAGCTGTAATGAAGTATATCGATGCCAGCTTTGTTATCAGCATTGCAAAGTACGGTGATATGATAAAGCACCAGCTGCTGGAATTAGGTGTGAATTCAGAGCGGATAGTAGTTTTAGATACATATGATATTATAAATATAAAGCATCTGATGCCACGGTATTACAGATGTGAAGATTCCGCATACATTTATCATAATCCTGTAGAAAAGAAAGAATATAGAAAGACCTATTTCAGAAATCTAAAAAAATGTAAGGCTTATCATGCATACCAAAGAAATATGAAATTAAAGGAATACTATGTTTCAATTGGTGCCATATTTAAGAATGAAGGTCAATACCTTAAGGAATGGCTGGATTATCATATATTAGTTGGAATCGAGCATTTTTTCCTTTATAACAACAATTCCACTGATAATTATTTAGATATACTTGGGAAATATATTGATAATGGGATTGTTACACTGATTGACTGGCCGTACAACCAAAAACAAATGGAAGCATATGTTGATTGTGCGGAAAGATTTTCCTCTAAGTCTAACTGGATCGGTTTCATTGATATTGATGAGTTTATTACGCCAATATCGCATGACAGTGTTGGAGCATTTTTAAAAGAATATGAAAATTATGGGAGCGTTTTAATCCCGTGGATGATTTTTGGGAGCTCTGGGAAGGAAGACAGATGCATGGATGACCTTGTGATAGAGTCTTTTACCAAAAGGTGGAAAAAACACTCGGATGTGGGAAAATGCTTTCTGAATACTGATTATGAAATATCAAAAGATCATATAGACGGCCTTCATCATTTCTTATGGACTCAGCTGGAAGGGAGTATATATCCTCCGACGAATGCATTTAAGAGATTTGTTCTACCGAATTTTTTAAGAACCGGACATGTGGAATTCCCAATTGAAATAAAGCATTACACATTAAAATCCAGGCAAGAGTATATGAATAAGATGAAAGGAACGGATGTATACTTTCAGGAGAATTCACACACTCTTAAAGCATTCATTTTTCATGATGAGAAAAGCATTATAGAAGATTCTTCCATGTTGCGTTATGCAACGCTGATAAGAAATACATAGGATATGGATAACATTGGAGACGGATGATGAAGTATGTGGTTTTGGGGGCTGCCGGGTTTATTGGCACTAATCTATCTAAAGCTCTTTCGACGAATGCTGATGACAAAGTAGTGGCCATCGATGAAAAGGCGGAGTATTTTGACAAATGTTTATACACAGATAATATTGAAAGAATTGCCGTTGACTATAAAAATATAGAGTCATACGAATCCGCATTAATAGATGCAGATATAGTATTTCACCTTATAAGTACTAATAATCCATCATCTTCGAATATACATATTAGTGAAGATATTACCGAGAACGTATCAATCTCCATTTCCGTCCTTGAAGCTTGCGTACGCCAAAAAGCTAAACGGGTATTATTCTTGTCTTCTGGTGGAACCGTTTATGGAGATAGAGACAGATATCCTATAAAGGAAGAAGATGAGACTTTTCCGATAACTACCTATGGAATACAGAAATTAACTATAGAAAAACTCTTTTATCTGTATGGATATATTCATGATCTGAATTATGTGATTGTCAGATTATCTAATCCTTATGGTCCGTATCAACGTCCGAATGGGAGATTGGGGGCATTATCAACATTTACATACAGAGCTTTAAAAGACGAAGAAATAATAGTATATGGTGATGGTAGCGTTATCAGAGATTATATATATATTGATGATGCCATAGAGGCAATAATTAACATAGCTAAACGAGAGAATACAGACAGGATTTATAATATCGGAAGCGGTAAAGGAACAAGCATAAATGAGTTGATCAGCTGGATTGGCAGCGCCTTGGATAAGCCATTAAGTGTAAAATATCAGGAAAAACGTCAAGTTGATTTAAAAGAAAATGTTTTAGATCCGAAAAAATATACCGATCAGTTTGGGAAACTTTGTCAAACACCCCTGGATGAAGGGATAAGACTCACGGCAGATTTTCTGAAGAAGTATTATGATTTATAAATAATTAATATGTATCAGGAGTGAATTATGAGTGAGACCGCTGGCCATATAAACGGCTGGAAAAGCATATGGAGTAAGAGCACTGTTCTGGATGATATTAAGCTGTCCGGAGAGGAAGATTTTGCTGAGGTATTTATGGAGCTTAAGGCATTTACGGATCCAAATTATCATGGCGGTTATCCCTCTCTTTCACGATTTAATGCGTTTGTTGATCAATTCAACATCTTCCTCCGCGAATTATCTTTTTCCACAGATCCGGAATACCAACCCAAGTCCTTTTTCGATGTTGGCTGTTCCACCGGACCGTATCTGTACTACCTGTCTACTCTGAATCCTGAGTTCCGATTGGGAGGTATGGACTACAGTGAGGCGTATGTAGAGGTAGCCAGACGCTATGTGCAGAATGCTGTGGAGTTATACAGCGCTGAAGCCAGAGACCTTAAGACGGATATCAAGTATGACTGTGTTTTTTCCAGAAGCATATTCCAGTACTTCGATGATCTGGCATATGGCGAAGAAGTCATCACCCGGATGATAGAGAAGGCTGATCATTCAGTTGGAATATTTGATGTGCATGATCTGGCGAAGAAAGAGGCCTTTCTGAACTATCGTCGGTCGGTGGTAGAGAACTATGATGAGAAGTATAAGGATACGCAGCATCTTTTCTATCCGAAGAGTATGTTCATAGATATCGCGGAACGCTATGACTGCGATGTGAAATTTGCACACTGCGCGCTTCCTAACTACTGGAATGCGGCATATACGTATGATGTGTATTTCTATAAGAGATGACTACCATCCAAACAGATCATCTGCTGTGAGTTCTGCTTGCACGGATCCGGAGTATTCGTTTTTCTTTAATCCCGAAAGAGTTATCATGGTAAGCCACAGAGATTTTGACGTGTGGGATTCTGCTCTCAGTGTTTCGATCTTGTGAATCAGCTTTTTTTCGTAATTTGCATCTATGGCGTATTCTTCCTTTGAGTACTTTATCTCGCATATGTTTATCACGTCATCTTTTCTGTCGATCAGCAGGTCTATTTGTGCCCCGGGTGTTGTCTTTTTGCTTTTCCAGGAAAACGCCTGAGTATATACACCGGATATTCCCAAAGCTCTTTTAATCTGAGGTATGTGTTGTAGGCATACTTTCTCGAACGCAAGACCGCACCATGTGTTATATCCGGGAGTACCTATCATGTCCAACCAAGATCCTGTTTTACCCGACTCTATAAATGTTAAGTGAAAAAGGCATAGTGGGTCGATCAATTGGTAGAAGCAACCATTGACTGCTCTTGTGAAATCGTGGTATTTACGGATAAAACCGCATTGTTCAAGGCTCTCCAGGCATTGAGTGAGATCTTTTCCTGTGACGGTCTTCTTGCTTGCAGTAATGTCGGCTCTGGTTATTCCGCTTTTAGTTTTTGCCAGCTCCTTGATGATAGAGATGTACTTGTCTGAGTTTTTATAAAGTGAAGAGAAAAGTTGACGGAACTCATTTTTTAAGGGACTGTTCTCTTTAAAAAACAGCATTTCCACTATTTGAGCGGGACTGTTGCCGGGACTGATGTAATTCAGATAATACGGAATTCCGCCAAATACCATATAACATTCTATGATTTGTTTTCGAGTCATCTGTATTCCGTTGGAAATCAGCAGTTCTTCACTTTCCTCCAATGTAAAGGGCAACAAATGGATTTGACGAGTCAATCTGTTATAGAAACCACCTGTATCTTTTGCAATGTTATTAATGATCCAAGATGTTGCGGATCCGCATACTATCAGCATCAGATCTTTTTGAGATGACCCCCAGCTGTTCCAGAAATATTCGAGAGCGCTTTTGAATCCGGACTTTGCAGTATCCATCCATGGTATTTCATCGAGAAAAATTACTCTTCGATTTGACTTATACTCTCTTGTTACGCTTTCGGCAGACAGCAGTTTTTCCAGTCTTGAAAAGGCTTCAAACCAGTCTTTGGGAATAGAAGAGGATTGGTCGCCGTTTTTTTTCAGTGCCTCATAAAATAATCTGAGCTGTTGCTTTGTGTTAGTATTCTGTACACCGGTTGCATAGAAGGAAAAGGTATTATTGAAGTATTCCTTGATCAAATATGTTTTTCCGACCCTTCTACGGCCGTATATCGCAACAAACTCCGGCCTTCCGCTGGAGAGAGCGTTATCAAGCATATGGATTTCTTCTTTTCTTCCTATCATGTTTGGCAAATCCTTTCTTTATATCTATGACAATCATAAAACTGGGGAGTTATCATGTCAATAGCATGATATAACTCCCCAAAACATGACCACGGCGGGCAGTTTTGGGGAGTTATCGCACTCTGCTATGCAATCGGCATATTTGTAAGAGTGCTGTCATCGGAATTTGGAGTCGAATACTGGTGACGAGAGTTAATTTTTCAGGAAGCTTCAGGAAGCTTCAGGAAGCTAAGCTTCAGGAAGCTAACATATAGAGTTTCCGTTGAAAAACAGCGAACAATGCTATATAATAATTCCAAAATGTTGACACATCAACATTTTGGAATTATTTTTTGCACACGAATCAACATTTTGGAAACAACATGATCCTAAAACGTAAAATTCTGGAAGAACTGAATAAATGGAAATCTTCTCCCGGCAGAAAAAGCCTGGTGGTACAGGGGGCAAGACAGGTTGGCAAGACCTATGCGATCCGGGAGTTTGGCCGTCAAAACTACAGCTCTGTTCTGGAAATCAATTTCAAGGAGACACCATCGGCTATAGAGGTGTTTGCATCGGATCTGGATGTGGAGACTATGATCATGGGGCTCCGATTCCGGTATCCGCAAGTGGATTTTGTGCCGGGAGAGACACTTGTTTTTCTGGATGAGATACAGGAGTGCCCGGAGGCGATTACTTCATTGAAGTTTTGGACTGAGGATGGCAGATATGATGTGATAGCATCGGGTTCTCTGCTGGGGATAGACTATCATCGTGCATCATCTTATCCTGTCGGATACGTAGAGTATCTGAAGATGTACGGACTGGATTTCGAAGAGTTCCTGTGGGCATCAGGCATGGATGGGGAGATGATCGACTCTCTGCGGCAATTTTTCCTGAAGAAACAGAGCGTTCCTCCGGCGATTCATGAGAGAATGATGCATCTTTTGCGCGAGTATATAGCTGTAGGCGGTATGCCGGAAGTAGTCGCCGGATATATGGAATCGGGAGATTACAGGATTGCCGACAGGATTCAGAGGGAGATCCTGCAGGGATATCAATATGATATAGCTCACTATGCGGATGCGAATGAGAAGGTTAAGGCTGAGAAGTGTTACCTGTCCATTGCAGCACAGCTTCTGGATAAAGAGAACCATAAGTTTCAGTATAAGGAAGTTGAGCATGGGGGCAGGGCTCAAAAGTATTATTCCAGTATCGAATGGCTGATCAGGGCCGACATTATTAAGCTTAGTCGGTTGGTGACAAATATACGCTATGATCTGGATGATTATGCCAGGGATGATTTTTTCCGGGCATATACATGTGATCTGTCGTTGCTTGTCGCAATGAAGGATTTCGGCCTGAAGCAGCACATTATAGAGAATACGCTGGCAGGAAATACCAAGGGTGGAATCTATGAATGCGCCGTTGCGGATATTCTGATCAAAAAAGGCTATTCATTGTATTTCTATAAGAATGAGACGACCAAGAGGGAATTAGACTTCATAATACAAAAGGATGGAAATGTGATCCCGGTAGAGGTCAAAAGCGGTAATGCGAGGGCTGCTTCGCTGAATCAAATAGTACAAGCTAAAACAGATATAAAGACATTTTATAAACTTGTTGACGGAAATGTCGGAGAGGAAGGGCGGATTATCACGCTTCCGCTATATATGGCGATGTTTCTGTGATACTATGTGAGCTTTCGCAGAGCGACATGACTGCGATGTGAAATTTGCACACTGCGCGCTTCCTAACTACTGGAACGCGGCATATACGTATGATGTGTATTTCTATAAGAGATGACTACCGTCCAAACAGATCATCTAATGTGACGACAGACTGAATACTTCCGGCGTATGCATTATCGGCGATTCCGTATGTGGTGATCATAGTGGGATAGATAGCATATTTTGTCCCGGTTGCGTGGATCAGATCCTCAGTTTTTCTTCGAATGCTTTCGTCATCATTTGCTGTTATGATGTATTCCGCATTGGAGTATTTCATCTCACACAGGTTTATCACCTGATCTTTTCTTACGATGAGCAGGTCTATCTGCGATCCGAGTATTCCTTTTTCCTTATTCTCTTTGCCATACCAGGAGTTGATATCTGTGTATATGCCGGATATGCCCAGTTTCTGTTTTATCTGCAGGATGTGTTCCATACATACCCGTTCGAAAGCCAACCCCTGCCATGTGTTTACGGCTGGAGTATTGATCTGGTTAAACCAGAAATGCTCATCCATGGGATTGTTATTCATAAACTGGTAATAGAACAGAGTGAAGTTATCGATCAGTTGATAAACGGCATTTTTCTTTTTCATTCCATAGGAATAGTATTTCCTGATGAATCCACAGCTTTCTAGTTCATCAAGTTTGACGGTCAGATCTCCGGAGTTGATCAGTCCGGAATTGCTGATGATCTCTTCCCTTGTCATCCCCGCCTTCTTTTTGCCCAGAGTTTCTACTATGGTTATATGCACCGTTGGATTCTTATATACGGATGCATACAGGTATTTATATTCGTCCTTGAGAGGGGCATCTGCAGCAAAAAGGATTCTGTCAACGTTTTGAGGTATACTGAACCCTTTTTCGAGGAAATCCCAATAGTAGGGAACTCCACCGAAGATCATATAGTACTGCAGGATCTGGTTTCTGGTAAGCGCCAGCCCGCGTGCTTTGACATAATCCTCACACTCTGCCAGCGTGAAGGGTTTTAAGTGAATCTGCTCGGTGAGACGGTTGTATAGACCACCCTTGTTATGGATCACCTTAGACATCATCCAGGATGTTGCGGATGCACATACGATCAATACTATATCCCTTCTGGCGCTCGCCCATCCATTCCAGAAGTTCTCCAATGCAACTAGGAGATCTCCGTTCTGAGTATCCATCCAAGACAGTTCATCAATAAAGATTATCTTTTTCTTTTCTGTTGATGCTCTGACTATATCTTTTAAATCTTCGAATGCTTCAAGCCAGTTTTTTCGTTTGCCGTTAGGAGTGCCTCCGGCATCTTTAATTGAGGATTCAAATTCGAAAATCTGTCCATCAAGCCCACCTTTGGATAAACCGGCGTGTTGAAAAGTGAATCTGTAATTAAATGCTTCTCTTATCAGGAATGTCTTGCCCACTCTTCGGCGGCCGTAAACCGCGATAAAATGAGAATAGTCGTCTGTTATGGCATTGCGCAGAATTGCTAATTCTTTATCTCGACCTGTCATGAAAATGATCCTCAACTCTTCTTAATCATAAAAAAATAATGACTTTAAGTAAAAACTAACACATTATTGCTTCGGAATCAAGGGGATTTCGGTCATGGTTATAGATGATTATCACGTTTGATTCTGCTTAAAGCCGTCAAAATAGCGAGATTAAGAAGAGTTGATGGTAATCTCCGACGATAAGTCAGCGAGAGCCTGCTTCTTTTTCAGCGATAGTTTGATCCTTGCTGGCGAGTTCTTGATTTAGTTCATCAATCATGTATTTGGTGGTATTACGATCCATGCAATTGCCATATCAATGCGATTTAATTCTACAACCGGATATAAGCGCTGTTATATATATGCATGTAGAAAATAATAAACGAAGTTTTCTGATAATTCATTTTTGCGATGAAGAATCGTTGAGTTTATTGTGAATACAGGACTTGGCATTTTGACGAAGCCTATATTTATATGATTATAATATCTGTTCACAGTGCACCTGATCCTTGATAGAATCGTTGCAAGGATTGCATCTGCGACAGGTGGTAGCCTCCCGGTCTATTACTGGATAGGAAGGGAGGTGGTGTAGTATGACGTGTTATGAAGTCTTTATGATTCTGCTCGAGGCTGCAGGCTTGATTGTAGCGATAGGCACATTGATTATTACATTTCTGAACTTTCTCGATAAGAGAGATACTAAGAGAAAATAAAAACATCCCCCTGTCTGTGTCCTAGACAGGGGGATAGTGCCTTTTAGGCATTAAACCCACCGGGAGCATCCGCTTGGAGCAGATGCTTTCCTTACCAGTATAGTAGCATTGAGGACTCCTGATGTAAAGAGTAAGAAGATAAGTTTACGCGGCCTATATCCCCCTGTCTTTGTTGAGACAGGGGGATTTATTGGCTATTATAGATTATTGTTTTGCGGGTACTGTTATCCCATTTGCTTCCAGTAACTCCCTGAAAAGGGTGTTCTCCGACGATAATTCAGAGAGAGCCTGATCTTTGTCAGCGAGTGCTTGATCTTTTTCAGCGAGAGCCTTATCTTTGTCAGCGAGTTCTTGATTTAGCTCATCAATCATGTATTTGGTGGTGTTACGATCCATTATTCTGAGTGCTTCAGAGAACATTCCCATCACCTCCTCCGGGGTTGATCTTAATGCAGCTATATCTTGATACAAAGGCAGAAACTCAGGATACCGGTCTATCAGAGCGATTACATGCTCAGGGTCTTCATAACTGAAGAATGACAGCCATGCATCAAGCTTTGTATTGATTTCATTGTGTGGCAAGTCACGATATGTGTCAAGCGAGAAATACACCACGTTCTCAAGGTCATTTATCCCGGCTCCGGTGCTGTATGAGATTTCCCTTGTGTGGATGTATTCAGGTGCAACTGCTTTAAACTCGGCGGAACTCCGCTCCATGAAGATGATCAGACGTACAGGCCGCATATCCTTATAGCTGAAGTCTCCGCCACGTCTCGGACGAAGTTCGTTATATTGACGCATGATCATGTCAGCCAGATAACAGTTGGTACGTTCTCCCGGAAAGAGATATCCTATTCGCTGCATTTCTATGGTGGTGATCGACTGATCCCTCAGCTTGACGATGATATCCATGACAACCTGACTGCCCGTTTCGGATATCCTGGAGCCTTCGCGGGGCAGGTTGGCTTCCACCTTGACCGGTTCGCCGAGTATGGCGGATAATAGCGATTCGATACGGTCGTATGGCGGATACGGACGCATCACCTTTTGGAAGAACACATCATTCAGAATCTGCAGACTGTGTTTTCCCTCAAGGAATAGCATGATGCGTTCGCGGTCGGCTTCGGAAAATGAATTGAACAGATCCAAGGTTTTTGGGTCCGAGTGGATGTCATATAAGACATCTTCCGATGATCTGGGATCACCGAAAATGTTACTGACAGATATGGATTTCTTTTTCATACAATACCTCCTACAGGTGTGCAATGTTCCGACATACACTCAAGGACATACAATTACAGATCCATGGTGCGATGCCGTGGTTACGATTATCGGTGTTATTGGATTACAGAGGTTAATACCTCCGGAGGAAGTGAAGCTTCCTCGATGCATCCGTGGAAGTAGATGCTCTATGAATGTAACATATGCGATCATTTAATACAAGCATTTGTTTCCTCCCCCTCCCTTGTCTTCCCCACCCGAAAATGCTAAAATATAAGTTCGGTTATGCTGTTTGCGAAACACGCAGGATTGCGGACGGGAATCACCCGGCGCATGTTTGTGATGTGGGTTCGCATTTATATAAGTGATACAGATCATGTTCGACGGATTAGAGGATGTAAACAGAAGATATGAGGAGGTCATGAGTACGCTCAGTTCGCCCGGAGTCACGGACGATCAGAAGAAGTACATGGCACTTATGAAAGAGTCAAGCGCGCTTGCACCGGTGGTGGAGGCTTATACTCAGTACAAGAAAGCTAAGCAGGACATAGCGGACTCGCTGGAGATGCTCGAGACCGAGTCTGATGACGATATGAAGGAGATGCTGAAGGAAGAGTTGAACGACGCCAAGGACAGAGAGGCGAAGCTCGAGGATAAGCTCAAGATCCTGCTCCTTCCGAAGGACCCCAATGATGACAAGAACGTCATCGTCGAGATACGTGCCGGTGCGGGCGGTGATGAGGCCGCGCTTTTCGCAGCCGAGATATACAGGATGTATGTGCACTATGCCGAGAGCCGCCACTGGAAGGTGGAGACGATGGAGGTCGAGGAGATCGGTATCGGCGGCATGAAGAACGTGACCTTCATGATCACCGGAGCCGGGGCATATTCCGTGATGAAGTACGAGTCGGGTGTGCATCGCGTACAGCGTGTGCCCGAGACCGAGTCCGGCGGGCGTATACACACATCGACCATCACCGTCGCAGTGATGCCTGAGGCCGAGGAGGTCGACGTAGAGATCGATGAGAAAGACATCCGCATCGATGTCATGCGCGCGTCGGGTAACGGCGGACAGTGCGTCAATACAACCGACTCTGCTGTCAGACTGACTCATTATCCTACCGGTATCGTGATCTATTCACAGACCGAGAAGAGCCAGATCCAGAATAAGGCGAAAGCTTTTGCCCTGCTGCGTGCGAAGCTGTATGATCTGGAATGCCAGAAAGCGCATGATGCGGAGGCTGAGGCCAGACGAAGCCAGATAGGTACCGGCGACCGCTCCGAGAAGATCAGGACTTATAATTTCCCGCAGGGACGTGTCACCGATCACAGGATCAATCTGACGCTGTATAAGCTGGACAAGGTGATGAGCGGAGACATACAGGAGATCATAGATGCCTGCATCGCAGCCGATCAGGCAGCCAAGCTGCTGAAGATGAACGCATCGTAAGATTATGAGTGAACTATGGGATCTGTATGACAGATATAAGGATATAACCGGTGAGACCTGGGCCAGGGATGCTCACGAAGCCATACCTCACGGCAGATATCATCTGATCGTGAGCATATGGACGATGACTCCTGACGGCAGGATCCTCATCACACGCCGCCATGACGACAAGAGCTTCGGCGGCATGTGGGAGAACACCGGCGGAGCAGTCATTGCCGGTGAGTCGAGCCTGCAGGCGGCTTACCGTGAGCTGAGCGAGGAGATAGGTCTGCATCCGGGGCGCAGAGAACTCATTTATCTGGGCGATCTCTGGCATCCCGGCAGCATAGTGGATACCTATATGTATGTGACCGACATAGATCCCGATTCGCTTAAACTGCAGGAGGAGGAAGTGGTCGACGCGAGACTGGCCACATCCGAGGATATAGAGCGTATCCACTCGGAGGGCAGGATGGTCCCTTCCGTTTACAAGACATTCTGCTGCTACCGCAGCAACATGTGTGATGTGCTCGGTGTTGATTCGATATAAGATCAGAGTTGATTCTATATATAATGGAGAAATGATATGTCAAAAGAATTAGCCAAGAACTACGATCCCAAACAGATAGAGGACAGGATCTACAACAACTGGATGGAGAAGAAATATTTCCATGCGGAAGTGGATCATTCCAAAACTCCCTTTACCATAGTGATCCCGCCCCCGAACATCACGGGTCAGCTGCATATGGGTCACGCACTCGATGAGACCATGCAGGATATCCTCATCCGTTATAAGAGGATGCAGGGATATAATGCACTCTGGCAGCCCGGCACGGATCATGCATCCATAGCTACCGAAGTCAGGATCATTGCGAAACTCAAGGAAGAGGGTATAGACAAAAACGAACTCGGCCGCGAAGGTTTCCTCAAGCGCGCGTGGGAGTGGAAAGAAGAATACGGCGGAACCATCGTTAACCAGCTCAAGAAGCTCGGAAGCTCATGTGACTGGGACAGAGAGCGCTTCACCATGGATGAGGGCTGTAACAAGGCTGTCACCGAAGTGTTCTGCAAGATGCATGAGAAAGGCTGGATATACAAGGGCAGCCGTATCATCAACTGGTGCCCTGTATGTAATACCTCCATCTCCGATGCCGAGGTTGAGTATGAAGAGCAGGCCGGACATTTCTGGCATATCAAATATCCCTTCATAGAGGATGACGGTACTGTCAGCACTACGAGATTCATAGAGTTCGCGACCACACGTCCCGAGACGATGCTGGGAGATACCGCGGTAGCTGTCAATCCCGAGGATGACAGATATAAGGATCTGATAGGCAAAAAGCTCATGCTCCCGCTCATGAACCGCGAGCTGCCCATAGTTGCGGACAGCTATGTTGATATGGAGTTCGGTACAGGCGTGGTTAAGATCACTCCAGCCCATGACCCGAATGACTTCGAGGTAGGCAAACGTCACAACCTGCCCGAGATCAACATCATGAACGATGATGCAACGATCAATGAGAACGGTGGTAAGTTCGCCGGCATGGACAGATATGAAGCAAGAGCAGCCATTGTGAAAGAACTTGATGAGATGGGACTGCTGGTGAAGATAGAGGATCATACTCATAACGTAGGCACGCATGACAGATGCGGGACCACGATCGAGCCCATGATCAAGAAGCAGTGGTTCGTCAAGATGGACGAGCTTATTAAACCTGCGGTAAAAGCAGTCAAGGAAGGCGACATACAGCTCATACCCAAGCGTATGGAGAAGACCTACTTCAACTGGACGGACAATATCCGTGACTGGTGTATCTCCAGACAGCTGTGGTGGGGACACAGGATACCTGCGTATTACTGTGATGCGTGCGGAGAGACTGTAGTGGCAGCAGGCATGCCCGAGAAGTGCCCCAAGTGCGGCGGCACTCATTTCACTCAGGATCCCGATACACTTGATACATGGTTCTCATCGGCTCTGTGGCCTTTCTCCACACTCGGATGGCCCGAGCAGACGGAGGAGCTTAAGTATTTCTATCCCACCGATGTGCTTGTGACCGGATACGATATCATATTCTTCTGGGTTATCAGGATGATATTCTCCGGATTCGAGCAGATGGGAGAGCGGCCGTTTAAGACCGTGCTTTTCCATGGACTCGTACGTGATGAGCAGGGCCGTAAGATGAGTAAATCACTCGGTAACGGTATCGATCCTCTCGAGATCATCGATAAGTACGGAGCCGATGCACTGAGACTCACTCTGATCACCGGCAACGCACCCGGCAACGACATGAGATTCGTAAATGCCAGAGTCGAAAACAGCCGTAACTTCGCAAATAAAGTATGGAACGCAAGCCGTTTCATCATGATGAATATGGAGAAAGTGTCCGAGGAAGATCTGCGTCTGACCTTCGATGAAGTGGCAGACAAGCTGGAGCCTGTGGATAAATGGATCCTCTCCAAGTTCAATACACTGGTTAAAGAAGTGACCGATAACATGGACTCTTTCGAACTCGGTATCGCGGTTCAGAAGGTCTATGATTTCATCTGGGAGAGCTTCTGCGACTGGTACATCGAGATGGTCAAGCCCAGACTCTATGCTACCGATTCACATGACAGTCATATAGCTGCACTGTGGACTCTGAAGAACGTGCTTATAGGCGGACTGAAGCTCCTGCATCCGTATATGCCTTTCGTTACGGAAGAGATATTCATGAACCTGCAGTCTGACGAAGAGTCGATCATGATATCCGACTGGCCGGTATACCGCGAGGAACTCGCTTTTACCGCCGAGGAGCAGGCGATCGAGACCATACAGGCAGCAGTCAGAGGCATCAGAAACGTACGTACACAGATGAACGTGGCCCCGTCACGTAAGGCTGCCGTATATGTTGTCAGCGATAAGGACGAGGTCAGAAAAATATTCACGGAAGGCCAGGTATTCTTTGCTTCCCTGGCATATGCATCCGATGTACATGTTCAGACCGACAAGTCAGGTATAGCGGATGATGCCGTGAGCGTAGTGATACCTGATGCGACTGTATATATTCCTTTTGCGGAGCTTGTTGATATATCCGCAGAGATAGAGCGTCTGAAGGGTGAGGAAGCTAAGCTCATCAAGGAGATCGAGCGCTCGAACGGCATGCTCGGCAATGAGAAATTCATCTCCAAGGCTCCCGAGTCCAAGGTCAATGAGGAGAAAGAAAAGCTTCAGAAATACACTCAGATGCTCGAACAGGTACGTGAACGTCTCGGTCAGCTGGGATAACGGCACGGAGATGAAATGACTCTCACATATGATGAGGCGATAGGCTACATATATGAATTGCCCAAGCACACGACCAAGCATTCCTTCGAAGAGGGCAGGGAGTTCCTGGACAGACTGGGAGCTCCTGACTCGGGGATGAATGTGATACATGTGGCAGGCACTAATGGTAAAGGCTCCGTATGCGCATATATGGAGTCTATACTTATGCATGCCGGACTTAAGACAGGCTGCTTCGTATCCCCGCATCTGACCGACTGCCGCGAGAGGATCCGGCTGAACGGACAGATGTGTGAGCGGAAAGCCTTTATGATGGCTTTTGAGAAAGTGTATGAGCTGAGTGCAGAGTTGTACGTGCCGACTTTCTTTGAGTATCTCTTTTTCATAGCCATGCTGATATTTGCGGATGAAAAGCCCGATGCGGTGATCCTGGAGACAGGGCTGGGCGGCAGACTGGATGCCACCAATCTCGTCCGAAGCAAGGAAGTGTGCGTGATCACATCGATCGGATACGACCATATGGAGTATCTGGGAGATACGCTCGAGCAGATTGCCGCGGAAAAGGCCGGGATATGCGCTGAAGGTGTGCCGGTCGTATATTGGGAGGACTGTCCCGGAGCAGCTGAGATCTCCCGTGTGGCGAACCTGCATAAATCTGTGGAAGTTGCACTATCGCGGGGGATCATCGCCGATATTCATAGGGAGAATAGCGGTATTGATTTTTGCCTGCGATATAAGTATGATAGTTATATCTGCCCGCATATCAGGACACAGGCCCTGTATCAGGTGGAAAACGCTGCAATAGCGGTGTGTGCTCTCAGGGAGGCAGAGAAGTTTGCCTCTTGTTTGAGTGAGAATGACCACATATCCGGTCTGAACGAAATGTACTGGCCGGGACGTATGGAAGAGGTTGAGGACAGGCTTATCCTGGACGGCGCACATAATGTGCCCGGGATAGAGGCCTTCATCGACAGCGTGCGTGATGACGGTGCCGTATCGCGATTGCTCGTATTCGGCTGCATGCACGATAAAGCTTATCTCGGGGAGATAGAGATCATCGCCGGCAGCTCTCTTTTCGACAGAGTTGTGTGTGTGACGGTAGATTCCCACAGAGCGGAGAGTGCGGAAGTGATAGCCGCCGAGTTCCGCAGAGCCGGACTGGATGCACAGGTGGCGGGAGACTCCCGCGAAGCACTTGGGATAGCCCGGGATTATGTTTCAACAGACGGTTTATATGCCTACATCACCGGATCGCTTTATCTGGTCGGTGAGATGAGAGGACTTAGCAATGATAGATTTTGACGAGGAACTTAAGAAGTTCCATCCGTCACTGGAAGTGGAGGATGTGAGCGAGGCCATATATAATCAGGACCTGACTGATATGGCCGATCTGATCGTGTCTATGCTCAAGGAGACTAAGAACGGCACGGTACCGGCTTCAGCAGGCGCAACTGCCGGCGGCACGAGGAAGAGTGCGGACCACGGTCAGAATGTTCAGGGATAAATAGAAGGGTGCATGCAGATGGTATGCTATAACTGCGGATGCAATCTTTCAGAGCACGATTTCTGCACCAGCTGCGGAGCTGATGTTTCTCAATACAAAAAGGTAATGTACATCTCCAACAGGTTCTACAACGACGGCTTGGAGAGTGCCAAGGTAAGAGATCTGTCGGGTGCAGTGACTTCACTGCGTCAGTGCCTGAAGTTCAACAAAAACAATATAGAAGCGCGTAACCTGCTGGGACTGGTATATTTCGAGACGGGTGAAGTGGTTGCGGCCCTGAGTGAGTGGGTCATATCTCAGAACATCCGTCCCAAGAAGAATATTGCCAACGATTATATAGAGATGATACAGTCGAACCCCGCACGCCTGGATACTATCAATCAGACGATCAAGAAGTATAATCAGGCGCTGAAGTACTGCGATATGGATTCGTTCGACTTAGCCATCATCCAGCTCAAGAAAGTACTGAGCTTAAATGAGAAATTCATCAGAGCCAGACAACTGCTGGCACTGCTGTATATCAATAACGAGCAGTGGGACGAAGCAAAAGCGCAGCTGATCAAGTGTGCGAGTATCGATACTGGTAACACGACAACCATGCGTTATCGTATGGAAGTGGATGAGATGCTCACCCCTGTGGACGGGAATAAGAGCAAGCGTATCCGCAAAAAAGATGATATCGACATCATCCGGTTCAAGTCCGGGAATGAGGATATCATTCAGCCGGCTCCTGTCCGAAACGGCAACGGCCTCGGCATCATTCTGAATCTCATGCTCGGAGTATGTATAGGTATAGCGTGTGCATGGTTCATCATCATGCCTGCCAGGGTCAATATAGCAGCCGGAGATTATGAAGCGAAGATCAAAACGGTGAACGAGCAGCTGGATGCGAAGACAGCTGAGATCGAGGATCTGAAGAGCCAGCTGGATATCGCGAAGGGACAACTCGCTGATATGCAGGAGACGGTCGCATCATATGAGGGATACGACGGCTCGCTCAATTCCCTCTATGCGGTGATACAGGCCGCCGATGCGTATCTGTCTGATCCCGAAGATATAGAGCCGGTATCTGAATATCTGGATGCGGTGGATGTCTCGGAGCTGGGAGAGGATTCACAGGAGGCTCCCGTGAGTCTGTACAATACGTTGCTGACTCTCGCCGGATCGGAACTTGCCCAGAAATTCTATGACACCGGATATGAAGCATATTCGGCTGGAGAGTATGAAGTGGCTATAGCGGATCTGACTAAGGCTTATCAGTATGATCCGACTAACGGAGATGCACTGTACTATCTGGCGCAGGCATACAATCACTCGGGTGATGAGGCACATGCCGTACAGATGTATCGCAAGGTCATCGAGGAATTCCCCGACACGGAGAAGTCCGATAAATCAAAAGGGTATCTGGAACAGCTGACAGGTAGCAATGAATAAAAAATACGAAATCGATATGTGCTCGGGAAACATCATTGGGAAGATGCTCATCTTTGCTCTTCCCCTGATGATCTCGAGCATTTTGCAATTATTGTTCAATGCTGCGGACGTGATAGTCGTGGGCAGATATGCCGGTGACAATTCGCTGGCGGCCGTCGGCAGCACCAGCTCGCTTGTCAATCTTCTGACCAATGTTTTCCTCGGACTGTCCGTGGGAGCGAACGTCATGGTTGCACGGTATAAAGGCGCCGGCCGCGATGATGAGACTTCACGTACTGTGCATACCGCGATCACACTGGCACTGCTCAGCGGAGCCTTGCTCACGATCGTGGGATGTCTGGGAGCCAGGCAGATCCTGACCTGGATGGGATCTCCCACCGAGGTCATAGACCTGTCCGTGCTCTATCTGCGCATCTATTTCCTGGGAATGATCCCCAATATGATCTATAACTTCGGAGCCGCCATACTCAGATCGGTCGGTGATACGCGCAGACCTCTGTATTATCTGTTCGGTGCCGGAGTTATCAATGTGATCCTCAATCTGATATTCGTCATCAGCTTCCATATGGATGTCGCCGGTGTGGCACTTGCGACGATCCTGTCACAGACCATATCCGCCGTGCTGGTAGTCAGATGTCTGACCCGTGAGAAAAGCAACATACGTCTCGATATACGCAAGCTCGGTATAGACCGGCAGATCGTAAAGGGAATCCTGAGGATAGGACTGCCAAGCGGGTTCCAGGGGATGCTTTTCTCGATGTCGAACGTGATCATACAGTCGTCGGTCAACAGCTTCGGTGCAACTATAGTGGCGGCGAATTCCGCAGCTGCGAATATCGAAGGTTTCGTCTGGGTATCAATGAATGCATTTCATCAGGCTGCGATCACTTTTACAGGTCAGAATTACGGAGCCGGCGAAATGAAGCGTATACCGAAGGTCATGCGTGACGCACTTATATGCGTGATCCTGACCGGTGTGATATTGGGAAGGACTGCATATTTCTTCGGAATGGAACTGATGGGTCTGTACACGACCAGTACCGAAGTGGCGGCGCTCGGACTGGAGCGTATCCGATGGGTATGCGGACTATATGCCCTGTGCGGTATGATGGACGTCATGGTCGGCATACTCAGGGGCATAGGGTATTCGGTGCTGCCGATGATAGTGTCGCTCATGGGTGCGTGCGGACTGCGTATCATATGGATATTCACACTCTTCCGGACCGAGACTTTCCATAAACCGATGTTTCTGTACGTGACGTATCCGGTGAGCTGGGGCATCACATTCCTGATGCATGTGCTGTGCTTCTGTATCGTGTGGAGGAAGATGCGCAAACAGCGCCCTACATCTTCGCCCGGATGATGCAACCTCAAAAGAATGAATATTCACATCTCCGTCCGTGCCCTTGTGGAGTTTATATACAGGCACGGCGATATAGACAATCGAAAAGGTGCTGACTCTCCGGATGCGATGCAGGTGGGGAGCCGCATACACCGCAAGATACAGTCCATGATGGGGCCAACGTATCGTGCGGAGTATCCGCTTTCGTATACCTATGAAACCGAGCGGTGCACGGTGACTATCGAGGGCCGTGCGGACGGCATCATGCAGGAGGATGAGTCGCAACCCTCTGTTCTGATAGATGAGATCAAGTCCACGGTCCGTAACGTGGCCCGCATGACGGATCCCGAGCCCGTGCATCTCGCCCAGGCCTGCGTATATGCCGCCATCTATCTGATGCAGGAAGGCCTGCCGGAGATAGGTGTACGTATGACATACGTGACACAGGATACCGAGGAGATACGCTACTTTTACTCGAGATATACCGCGGATGAGATCCTCGGATGGTTCGATGAGACCTGTGAGGCGCTGGCCAAATGGGTGGACATGCAGGCGGCGTGGACCGATACGAGACAGGCATCGATAGGCGGTCTTGCTTTTCCATATGATTACAGACCCGGCCAGAAGAAACTGGTCGAGTATGTGTACCGGACCATATATCACGGCAGACAGCTGTATATAGAAGCACCCACCGGTACCGGCAAGACTCTGTCTGTACTCTATCCGTCCATCATGAGCATGGGCGAAGGCAGAGGCGACAGGATATTCTATCTGACTGCACGTACGATAGCACGTACGGTAGCCGAGGAGGCTATCGGGATTCTGAAGGACAGAGGACTGCGACTTAAGAATATCACTCTGACTGCGAAGGAGAAGATATGCTTTGCGGATGAGTGTGTGTGCAACCCTGAAGCTTGTCCTTATGCAAAAGGACATTTTGACAGAGTGAATGAGGCCCTCTATGCGGTCGTAACGGGTGAGGAGACTTTTACCAGAGAGACGATAGAGAGATATGCCCGCGAGTATGAGGTATGCCCGTTTGAGTTCGCTCTGGATATAAGTCTGTTCTGTGATTGCATCATCGGCGACTATAACTATGTTTTCGATCCGAATGCTTATCTGCGAAGGTTTTTTGCCGAAGGCAGAGAGGGTAACTATATATTCCTGATCGACGAAGCCCATAATCTGGTGGACCGTGGGCGGGAGATGTACTCTGCGACTCTCGTCAAGGAGGATCTGCTGGCATGCAAAAGAGCGTGCTCGAAGCATCAGCCAGCGATAGCTCGAGCCATAGAGCGGTGCAATAAGGACATGCTGGTGCTTAAGCGTGCACGTGCGGAGCTGCCCGATGACCGTCTGATGGTGATGGAAGCGTCCCGGATCAGCGACCTCGTGGGACACGCCGACAGGTTGGGACAGATCATGTCAGAGTATCTGGCGGATCATAATGACGGTATAGGGCATGAAGAGATCCTGGATCTGTTTTTCAAGATCAGGGATTTCCTGAGCATATATGACTTACTGGGAGAGGACTATTGCATCTACAGCGCGTTCACTGATGAGAAGGATTTCTATGTGAAACTGTACTGCGTCGACCCGGCCCGGAATCTGCGTGCCTGTGCGGATAAAGCTGTGGCGAGCATACTTTTTTCCGCAACATTGCTGCCCATACAGTACTATAAGAAGCTGCTCGGTGGCACGTCGGAGGACTATGAAGTATACGCGCAGTCGGTGTTTGATACGTCGAACCGCCTGCTCATCCAGGCTACGGATGTGTCGAGCAAGTACTCGGACAGATCGCGGACACAGTATAAGCGCATGGCGGAGTATATATATGAGATCGTGCGCGGACATGTCGGCAATTATATGATCTTCGCGCCTTCTTATGCGTATATGCAGCAGGTATATGACATATATATGGAGGAATACCATGATCCCGGCTGCGAGGAGGTCGTCATACAGTCAGGCAGGATGCGTGAGGCCGACAGGGAGGAGTTCGTTGCGAGGTTTCGCAGAAACTATAACACTACTTTAGGGACTTTGATTGGCTTCTGTGTACTTGGCGGGATATTCGCAGAGGGCATAGATCTGCGCGATGACGCGCTTATCGGCGTGATTATCATGGGGACGGGGCTTCCCCAGATCGGAGGAGAAAGGGATCTGCTCAGGGGTTTCTTCGATGAAGCCGGCCTGAAGGGATTCGATTATGCATACTCCTATCCCGGCATGAACCGTGTGCAGCAGGCAGCGGGCAGGCTCATCAGGACCGAGACGGATCGCGGCGTGATAGCCTTGCTTGATGAGAGATTCTCCTATGCATCCAACAGGCGTATGTTCCCGCGGGAGTGGAGCGATATAGTTCCCGTGAACATCGATACCGTACGGGATGCCGTCCGCGGATTCTGGGATTCCGGAGACGATGAAGTTTGAGATTATTTATATGATACCGGACAGATGACGGAGGAAAGATATGCTTTTATGTAGGTGGTTGGTCTATTTCGTTATATACAGCTTCATGGGATGGGTATATGAAACCATCGTTTGTACCATCAGGTGGAAAAAATGGGAGAACAGGGGATTCCTGTATGGTCCGATATGTCCGATATACGGGACCGGAGCTGTGGGAAGCATGATCGTTATCGATATCGTGGATCAAAGGGGGATCAGCTATTCATGGTGGCAGGTTTTCATATTCAGCATGCTGGCGAGTATCGTGCTGGAGTTCACGACCCACTGGGTTCTGGAGAAGCTTTTCCATGCAAAATGGTGGGATTACTCGTATATGCCGCTGAACATCCAGGGCAGGGTCTGTCTGCCTTTCTCCATAGGGTTCGGACTGGCCGGGTTGCTGATCGTATATGTGATAAATCCTTTTGTATACAGCATCACGGAATGGATCAGCCCTCTCGGATATGAACTGATGGGACTGATCTCCATGTGTTTCATAGGCATGGATATCGCATTGACCGCTTCCGCTTTGGCTCATTTCGACGTATACATCAGCGATGCCCAGGAGGCATGGAATGCTCATATGGAGCAGGTGGTAGACTCTATGGAGGAGCGCGGAGCACAGGTGAAGCAGCAGCTGGTCGGTGGCATGGGTGAGCGCAGTGCACAGATCAGGCTGCGTCTGGCAGAAGAAAAAGAAAGATTCTCTCGGGAATACATATCCGGCAGGATAAGTGCCATGACGCCTGTGGCCAGGCAGGCTATCAGGCGTGTGGTTACGTACTCCCATCCGGGTGGCGGCATGAAGTTCAATCGTATGAGAATACTTGATTTCATGAAAGAGCATAAACCCGATCTCAAGGTCGGCAGGCACGAGCAGGAAGAAGATAAGTGAGCAGATCAGGGGTTCGACCATGAACAGAAAGCTGATCATCATAATATCCATATGTGTGGCTTCCGTTCTGTCAGTGGCCGGCGGTGCCGTGGCCGGAGTGAAGCTTTATCGCGGGGCAGACAAGCGCGCGGTACAGAAAGCTTTCACCCTGCTGAGTGAAGATATGGATGCACGTGCCGAAGAACTGATATCGGCAAAGGAAATATCGGATCTGTATGAAGCGGTTATGTACGGAGATGCTCATATCGATGCATCGGTAAATGTGGGCGGCATCGATGTGAGCGGGATGATCCCGGATGATACGGTGAGCAGCGTTCTGTCGGGTGTGCTCGGTAATCTGAGAGATATCACTGTAGGTGTGGATGCGGTGATAGACAGACGGTGTGATGATGAGGAACTCTCTGTGCTGGGCAGCATGAGTGTCATCAATTATAAGCTTGCGGATATAAATATATATGCACGGGGTGACATGGCATATCTGGAACTGCCGGGGCTTGCGGATGAAGTGTACAAGACAGATCTCTCGGATATAAACGGTACGATCAGGAGGTCACCGATGCTGTCATATGCATGGGACAGTGCGGGACTTCCACGCATACAAAGTGTGGAGCTCTTCGGAGAGGCACCGGAGGATGATATATGGAGCACATTCGGAGCGATACGTGATGAAGCGGAGCAGAATGAACGGATCCGTGAAATGTGGAAGAATGCGGATGTACGGCGCCGGGACGAAGATGAAGTCATAGAGACCGGTGATGGGCGGGAGATCACATGCCGTATATATGATGTGATCATACCGAAAGAGGATATCCAGGGATGTATCGACTATATGACCGGGACATCTGAGAGATGGTACCTGAATGCGGACGTGAAGCTCACGGTATATATCGATGAATACAGGGATATCAGACGCATTGAGACGACGGAGCCGTTTTTTGTGAACGGAAAACGTTTCGATGCGGGTATGGAATTAAGAGGTGAGGAACTGCCGATCGATACTATTGATATGACGGTAAATGAACTCAGGACCCATATAAGCCGTGACGGACGGGATTACAATATAAGCATGGAATCAGGTGATGCACAGGCCGTGATGGAGGTGACTCCGGAATATGACAGGGAGGCCCGCGATCTGGACATTAAATACAGCGGCCTTTCTTTTGTATATGCAGGCGAGGAGATACTAAGGTCAGGCGGTGAAGTACGGATATGTACAAACGATACTGAGGTTAATGTAGCGCCTCTGCCCGACCGTACTTCTGCCGATGACTTCGACTTGTGGGCATATGATGTGGCCGGTCATGTGATCGGCAGATACGGTTCTCTGACAGGGTTGTTCTGATGGGAAAATACAGAGTAACTGTTTTATCTTTATTCTAACTTTTGTATGCTTCCCTTGCTGGCAAGAAATACCCCCTGATCGTTAGCTATGAGGACACTTCTGTCGTCGGTTACAGCATAAGTGCCGGACTGGCTAGCTTTATCCGGCAGGGTTCCGGTTGCTACTACAGCGCCACTGGCATGTATGCGACCGATTTCAGTCTGTGAGCCACCGTTGATAGCAATTGTGCTGGTTGCTATGTCACCGCTTGCAGTCTGTGAGCCGCCTCCATTGACAGATGTATCTTTTGTGGTTCCACCGCTTGTGCCTGCTGCTGTCATGGCTTTATCGCCCATTGTGCCTGCTGATATAGTGACTGTACCGCCACTTGTGACTGCTGCTGCCATGGCTGTATTCGCGATATGTACAGTCTGTGAGCCGCCTCCATTGACAGTTGTATCTATTGCGGTTCCACCGCTGGTAATTGCAACTGCGGGTTCGCTGCCTGTCTGGGTTGCGATAGCGCCACCATAAGCCACGATTTCCGGATTCTGACCGATCGCAGTCCGGACGGCCACAGAATTATTACTGCTCGACGAATAGTCCTTCGGACCATGAGATCCACCACCCGCTACGATCGTAGCACTATAGTCAATCCCATGCAGTATAGCGTCCGCGTCAGCTTTGATCATCAATGTGCCCATATCGGTGGTGTTTACGTTCTTGTTTCCGGATGAGTCTTCAATAACAGATCCGGATACCAGGCTCTGAATCATCCTGTATCCTTCGGATGTGGATGCTGTCTGTTCAAAATAGGAGTCCACGGCACTGTAATCGCTGCCTGCCGGTACTGTAAATGTCATGTGCTGTCCGTTCTCCTGAAGAGTCATCGCTACTGCGACATTCTTATCAGCGGCTGTTTCAAGAGCGGCTATCATCCCGGAAGTATATGAATTGTTTGCACCCATATTGACGTTGATAGTCTGCTGCCCGGCGAGACCTGAAGCGGCTGATGTGGACGCGTCAGCGAGTTTGGCCATCTCTGAGTTCAGAGTGTTCACGAAAGATTTTTCTTCCTGCTGTATGGTAGGAGTCTCGCTTGGCAGTACAGTGAGAGATCCCATGGAAGATGAATCGCCTCCTGTATTGTCAACAGGCTGCGGAGCAGGAGCCGGCGCCGGATCATCGTCATCACCGGAATCGCCAGAGGGCTGCGGTGCCGGAGGGGTTAACGGGTTGGGTCCGGAATAAGCAGGATGCTGTCGTGTAGTGTCACTGGGATTCTGGATGTAACCGCCATGGTTGTCTGCCACCGTACTGTCTCCGGTAACACGGCCGCTGGCATAGTTATTTGTGACGTTCGAATCGCTGGCAACCCCATAATTCCCCGATATTCGGGCATGATCAGCAGTTCCGTAATTATCGGTAACTGTGCCTCTACTGACAGTGCCACTGGGGTTGTTGCGTTCAACTATTGATGTTTCACTGTTTTGGTTAGCTACAGTGCCATTGTTGTCGGTGACCCGGCCGCCGTCGTTGTTATTTACCTGACTGTAATTATTTACAACTACACCACCGCTGTTATTTGTAACAGATCCACCGGAGTTGTTATTTGTGACGGTTCCACCGCTGTTATTTGCGACTGATCCTCCATCGTTATTGGTGACAGTTCCGCCATTGTAGTTGGTGACTGTACCACCATCATTTACACTAACAGTTCCGTAATTCTGATCTACGGTTCCAGTATTAATGTTTATTGTTCCCTCGTTTTTGTGAATGGTACCGGTATTACTTGCAAGTGTATCACCGGATTCGAGGTTTATATGGTTTTGGTCGTCAGGAGTAATAGCATCAATGGTCGCATAATCTGTTGCGTCAGCCTCGATCACTATCCCCATTGCCGCAGTTGCGGGCGACATCACCGCAGCGGCTCCCATGATAGCTGCCATGCATTTTACGGATATTCTCTTTATCATCTTGGGATTACGCATTTTCTTATTCTCCTTTATCACCCGGCTTACTAAGTAACTCACTTATCGATTCGTCAAACGGTGCCCGTGCGATTCCGCGCTCTGTGATCACGGCCGTTACCAGCTCATGGTCGGTTACATCGAATGCGGGATTATAGACTTTTACACCTTCGGGTGCCATACGTTCATTGTACCACATTTCGGTGACTTCCTTATCCGGTCTTTGTTCTATGATTATATGGTCTCCGTCGGGGGTGTTCATGTCTATGGATGAACTCGGAACGCAGACATAGAACGGTACACCGTATCTTTTCGCCACGGTCGCCACCACCAGAGTACCGATCTTGTTTGCGAAGTCTCCGTTGGCAGCCATCCTGTCACAACCGACGAATACGGCGTTTATCTTGCCCTGTTTCATAAGGGATGCACTCATGTTATCGCACAGGAGAGTCACATCCATACCTGCCGACTGAAGTTCATATGCGGTAAGCCTTGCTCCCTGGAGGAGAGGTCTGGTCTCATCGCAGTATATATGCAGACCGTATCCGCGTTCGTGACCCAGATACATCGGAGCCGTGGCGGTTCCGTACTTGCTGGTGGCGAGCTGTCCGGCGTTGCAATGTGTGAGCAGGCCATCTCCGGGTTTGATGAGACTGAGTCCGTATTCACCGATCTGTTTACAGGTGTCGATGTCTTCCTGTTGTATGGAGACGGCTTCATCATACAGACGGTCAATTATATAGAGCAGAGCGTCATTGACACGGGATGCTTTGACATGTTCTATTGCTTCTCTGCATACGCTGTCCATGCGCTTAAGAGCCCACGACAGATTGACTGCCGTAGGACGGGCGGAGTTCAGGTAGTCGCTCTGTTTGCTGTACTCTGCATAGAAATCGTCCGGATCGGCATGTTCCTTCGCTATCTGCCTTGCCAGCAGATATATCCCGTAACCTGCGGCTACTCCGATGGCGGGTGCACCCCTGACTTTCAGCAGATATATAGCATCCCATATCTCCTGAGCGGTTTTTAATTCTATGATCTCGGTGCGGCCAGGCAGCAGAGTCTGGTCTATGATGCGCATCGCATCCCTGCTTTCGTTCATCGCCACAGTTTCGTAATCGAGTATGCTCATGTTCGTATGACTCCTGATTAATAATTTGAATTTGATTCTGCGTGTATCTGCGTCACTATATGTTTCTGCATTACTACATAGGATAAATGTATCGTGTTAGCTTTTTCAGGTCAAGTCAACTACCCATCACCTAAAGGTAATGGGCTTGTAACTGCCCTGTGGTATAGCGGATTACTCCTTCCACATTTAGTCGTTTAGCATTGCTGCTAAAAGTGGCGTTACATCGTAGGCACGTTGACACGTACCTGTACTAT
>JAFSTN010000043.1 GCA_017450485.1 Lachnospiraceae bacterium | reverse complement strand
TGATAAGATGACCGGATAAAAAAGTTTCCCTTATAAATGCCGATAAGGGCAAAAACAAGGGAAAACAGTCATGATCTTATAAGGGAAACATCTTCTAAGCCTGGAAAAATAAGGGATTCAGGAAATCCGGTCAATTAAATTCCGATTTAATTGTCTAAAATTTCCGAGGGAACTTTTACGCTAGCTTTACAGCCGTTTCAGCCAGGCCCAAATGAGATCAGGCAGAAGGCCCACATCTTCTTTCAGGCTCATATCCAGGCCGGAGGGTTCGAACTCTTCTCCGCTGAAGAACTGCTTTATGAGTTCCTGTCTGCGCTCCTCCGATACATTCACTCCTTTTCCGTCCTTCACGGCATTCGCGGCCCTCATGACCTGCTCCATGGTATACTCGCCGCCGGACCAGCCTCTGAAATACTCTTTGTTTGCTATCGACAATCCGTGATGTCCGGCCGGAAATACATAGTGTGCGAAGGGGATCTTCTTCTCCCTGAGCGCCATCGCAAAGAGATAGCTGTTCTCGACCGGTACGAGTTCGTCGACCTCAGTCTGCCATATGAAACACGGCGGTGCATTATCGGGAACCTGCTTCTCCAGTGAGTAGTACTCAAGCTCCTCATCTGTCGGATCGGGCCCGAGCAACGCTCTGATCGAATCGACATGAGTATACTCTCCCGATGTGATGACCGGATATGAAAGAATGGCTCCGTCCGGTCTGTTGGATATCTTATCAAGCTCCGGATCGGGATCTTTCACATCATCAAAATGAACCGTCAGGCTTGCACACACATGTCCGCCTGCGGAAAATCCGATGATGAATAGTTTCCTGCCGTCGACGTTATATTCCTCGGCATTATGCCTGATGAACCTGACAGCTCTGGATATATCCTTAAGCGGCTGATCCTTAAGCGGAACCGACATAGTGATATCCGTGGTATAACTTAAGACGAACACGTTCATCCCGCGGTCGTAGAATTCCTTTGCGGGCAGTTCACCCTCATGCGACACTACCATGCAGTATCCGCCGCCGGGTACCACCAGCATGCAGTCACGTTTCTCGTCATCATTGTGGATATAGGCAAACACATTCGGTGTAAAGCCGTATGCCGCCTCATATGTATACTCTCCGTCCTTCCAAATGTTCTCACGGAATATACGCATCTCGGGTACAGGCATGCCTTTTACTTCATACTCGGCATCGGGATAATCCGGCTCCCATTTATCGATGTCATCCTTAGCGACTGCTGCTTCAAGGACGGCATAATAAGCTTCTTTTGCCTCACATCTGCCACTGAATAACAGGGGATGACTCGTCTCTCTCCTGAATCCCGTAAGCCAGCTGTCCTCATCGAGCAGGTTCCAGAATGTTACTGACGTGATGTCCGCCTTTCCGGACTTCTTTGCCTCCAGATATATACGGAAAAACTCCTGATACCTGAGTGCCAGATCATGCATGGACTCTTCCGAAGGATCGGCGTTGTGCATATCCAGTTCGGTTACATGTATCTGTAATCCCAGCGCTCCGTACTTCTCCAATGCAGTGCGATATGCATCAAGCTGCGGATGATCCATCAGCAAATGCGACTGGAGTCCCATACCGTCTACGATTCCGAGATCCATCATAGGCTTCAGCACATGCTCAATGATGAAGTCACACTTCCACTCCTGCGAAGTCTCATAATCATTATAAAAAAGCGCCACATCGGGATCCGCATACTTACGGGCATATTCAAATGCCCTGATAAAGAAATCCTCTCCGACGGTCCTAGTCCACAGTGAATGTCTGAACCCGCCGTCGTCTGCGATCTCATTGACCACATCCCATGCATATATGACACCGGGATAATCACTCTGCACAAAATTGAGTATGCCGCGTATATAGCTCTCAAGTCTCGCCAGCATGGTCTCCCTGTCTGCAAAAGGATAGTTCTCGTTGTAATGCTGACAGAAGAACCATCTGGGAGTCTGATTATGCCAAACAAGAGTATGCCCCCTCATGGATATACCGTGTGACTGAGCAAAGTCCAGATACGGTCTGGCATGATCGAAGTTAAGCGCCGGAGCCAGATCATACCTGTCCGGATCCGCCTTACACTCATCCCTGTCCAGGAAATACATCGGCTTCATGCTGTTCTCACAGGTAAAGCTGTTATACTGCGCACACAGGAGTTTCATATGTGCCGGAGTATTCAGGTTTTTCCGTGATATTGCCGCTCCGATCTTAAAATACGGTTCATAAGCAGTCTTTAAGTTCATTCGTTACCTCCTGCGTCCTTACGCGTTTTTCTCTACGATTATAGTGACAGGGCCGTCATTAACGGATGCGACCTGCATATCCGCGCCGAACTCTCCGGTCTCGACCTTGAAGCCGCGTGCCGCACATTCTTTTATCACCAGCTCATACAGAGGAATGGCTTTATCCGGACGTGCCGCATCGGTGAAACCGGGCCGTCTAGATGAGACATCCGCATACAGCGTAAACTGGCTGACGATGAGGATCTCGGCTCCCGCATCCGTGGGATTCACATTCATGCGCCCCTCATCATCCTCAAATACTCTCAGGCCACAGATGCGGTCGGCAACCCATCTCGCGATCTCCTCTGTGTCGTCCTTATGTACTCCGAGCAGGACCAGAAATCCCGCTCCTATGCTCCCTTTTGTCTGCCCGTCTATCGTGACGGATGCTTCCTTTACTCTCGTTACTACCGCACGCATCTTTTATCTCCGATCCTCTATGACACCATCGATAATGATCTACCTTGCTGCGACTACAGTTTCGCAAGCAAAACTCGACAGTACTCGCTGCGGCAGACATTATCGCCGGTGTCGTATCAACAGTTCCCTGTATAAACGTACTCAAGTTTCTCACGGGCTACGTCGGCCAGATGATATATAAGTCCGATATCTGTCGGACCGCGGTCGGTCATATGGAATCTCGGGAAAAATCTTGAGATATGAAGCGGTATGCCCTTACCGATCGCATTTCCGTCAGCATCGGTCAGGCCTGCGATCCATGAAACGATCTCACGCATCTCATCTTCGCTGTCATTCTCTCCGGGGATGATAAGCGTGGTGAGCTCCACATGGCAGTGCTTCACGGCTTCAGATATAAAATCCATGACCATGGTTCTGTTACCGCACAGCATGTCATTATAGAAGCTGTCGGTGAAACCCTTTAAATCTATATTCATCGCATCGATATACGGTATGATCTCCCACAGGACATTCAGTCCTGCGCATCCGTTCGTAACGATCACATTCATCATGCCGGCTTCATGCACCAGCTTCGCGGTATCCCGCACATTTTCATATCCGATCAGCGGCTCATTATATGTATATGCCACTCCGATATTACCGTGCGGCTTATATTCCGCAGCAAGTCCGCACAGTTCTTCGGGGGATATACGGCGCGCTTCCGTCTCCCAATCAAGTACATGCTCATCCCATGATATATCGCTGTTCTGACAGAAGGGACAGCGCAGGTTACAACCGTATGAGCCCACGGACAGAATCATGCTGCCCGGATGAAATCTGTTCAAAGGTTTCTTTTCGATCGGATCGAGCGCCAGGCCTGTGATGCGTCCGTAGTTTGACGCACGCACTGCTCCTCCTGCACAGATACGTCCCCCGCAGAATCCTCTCTGACCTTCGGATATGTCACAATGTCTGAAACAGACCTCACATCTCGCCACTGCCACACCACTCTCACGGCCGCCACTGATCAGTAGTGCCGTATGACTTCAAATCTCTGCAGCTTATACCTCTCATGCTCGCCGATACCGCCCTTGCGTCTCGCGATATCGATCTGCTGTTCCACGGAATCAACTCCGTCCAGATCGGGCAGCAGAAGGCCTCTCTTATAGCCGGAGGTTACGATCACACCATAACGCTTAACATCCAGCTCATCGGGTGAATCGATATCCTCGGGATCACCCAGTATATCCACGTTGATATCCAGCCACTTGAGCTCATCTTTTGTGATCGGTTCGAATCTCGGGTCCTTCGTCGAAGCGCTGATCGCATTATTGATGATTTCCTGCGCAACGCTGTCTGTCGTTGCCATGATGGTACCTATACAGCCTCTGAGAGCTCCGTGCTTATGTATGGAGACAAAAGCTCCGGCCTGTCTGTCCGTCATTTCACCCGGAAGATCCGACGGCACATCTATGATACGGCCTTCCGATATATAGCTTTCGATCGTTTTGCGTGCCAGTCGCACATATGCATCCGAATTATTCTTTTTCTCAGTCAGTTCACGTTCCATCCTGTCTAACCTGATATCAAGGAATCTCCTGCCGTCATCCTCACCCTCGGGATAAAAGGAACATATCCCGTAGCCGACTCCGGTCACGTCCTGATGTGAGTACTTATGCACGCGTACCGCACAACCGTCCAGAGCCCCGGCCATGATCACGAAGGATCTGTGACCGCACTCGGCGGCACGCTCACAGAACGTGTCATCGAAGTCAAAGAGCTCATCAAATGCACCACGTCCGCATACATCCATGATGCGCTCATCATATTGAGGTCCCTCGGGAGCAAATCCGTACGGTCCGTATTCCTGAAGCTTATGCGACATGTCTCCGCTCGCCACATATACCGCACGACGTCCTGTATCCTCCACGGCCTCTTTTATGATCTGACCGAGCCTGTAGTGATCGGTCAGCGGAAGTCCCGAAAGACCTACACGCACTATCTTACATGACGGGAGCACACGTCTGATGAAATACAGCGGGACCATCGTCCCGTGATCGAGTTCTCTGTCACGTTCTCCCATGGTACCCGTCGGAAAAGAGTACTTATATGAGAGGTCTCCGATCTTTTCAACAAGCCCCGTATCGTATTCCTCATCAAACTTAACCTGCGGCGCCCTGAAGCCGGCAAACGATCCCCTGGCTCCGCGCCCCGGAGAAATATGGAAGTAGTCCGCATACATGGTCGCATGCGGACTGGATATGATGATCGTCTCGGGATCAAGGCGAGCGATCTCATCGGCCACACTCTCATATGATCTCGTGGTAAGCTCTATCTCTTTCTCTCCGCCGCGTCCTACTTCAGGAACGATGAGCGGCGGATGAGGAACCATGAATGCTGCTAAAATATTCTGTCCCATCATATCTCCCCTCATTATTGACCACGTTTATCAACAATTTTACCATACATAAAACGGGGTGGTACATACCACCCCGCTAATCGATCGTTATTTCCCGCTGATCTGTCGTTATTATTCCTCCCAGAACAGGTCGTTAAGTGTCAGATCCAGTGCTTTGCATATCGAGATGCACAGATTGATGGTCGGATTGTAGTCTCCTTTCTCGATCGCACTCATGGTCTGTCTGGACACGCCGCAGATCTTCGCCAGATCCTCCTGGGAGAGGTCCTTGCCCGCACGGGCTGCTTTTAGTTTCAGATTCTTCATGATATCACCCCTCCTCTCGGCTCATCCTGTCAGCAATATATCTGATCAGCATGATCATAAGCAGGACCGCAAACATGGCCAGAACGAGAACGTTATACAGCGGAAGTGAGTCCATAGGATCTGCATTTACACTGAAACTTCCGGAAATGATACCGGATGCTATGGGTATGATATTTAAAATGATGGCGATGGAAAAAACGATCGCGTATCTCTTGGGATCATTGTTCATCCCCCAGTAAACTCCGTTCCAGACAGCATATCCGCACATAACGGTGATGCCGACGATAATGTCTGCAAAAAAGACCGCAAAACCGGGGATCGGAATTGATATTTCTGCCATCGACATGATCGACTCAATTGCCAGCAGACCCACCATCGTGTAGAACCCGAACACATATCCTTTGTTCTTGATCGCCTTCTGACGCTCATCATATTCGGTCTTAACCTTCTTATCCTTATTGGCGAACTTAAGCAGTACGATAACCAGTATTAGTCCTACCATAAGTCCTGTTGCCATACCCATTGACATTGCCATTGATCTTTCCATTCTTTTATCCTCCTGTTATCTGTTGTCCTTATCTGTCTTCACCGCGGTGAAGCTTCCCGGCATATCTGCAGACTCCGAAAATGTTGATGATCTGTGCCGTTACTATACACGCCAATGCGATCGTGAGGTTGTCACGTCCTACCTCAAAGATATCGATCATGATAAGTACCAGACCTGTTACGGCCAGGAATGCCATTACGACATACAGCATTTTGATGCTTACTGGAGCTTTCTTTAATTCTTCAAAACTGATTCTGTTGATTCCACACATTTTCTTTTCCTCTTTTCTTTTTTCAACTCAGGATCCTTCATCTCCCCTTCGTCAAGGGTGTTTGAGATTCGGGATCCGTTTCCTTCCAAACTAAAAGGAGACGTCTGTGCCCTTCATGAGCATATAATAACGTCTCCATAGAATAATGTCAAGTATATTTGACAAAAATCTTTTATGAAATGATTTTTGTCATATAATACACTGTTTATGTAATGTATTTATCTGTTCTTAATGATCAGAATTTGCCCGGATAGTCCGTACCGGTATCACGCCTGTAGGCATCGAGCAGCTCTTCCGGTCTTTCTTCCATATCCAGCATGGTCACAAATGCAGTGAGTAGCATCCTGTCGGGATTATCACGCTCGGGTCTCACCGTATCCATTCCTGCCTTAAACCGGTCTATCTGCCAGACCATGATATCAATGATGGTCACTCCGTCTATCGAATACGTACATGCAAAGTCCTGGGTGAGCATATAGTTCACATATTCACCGTATACTCCCTCAGACTGCGTAAGCCTGTCCCAGAACGTGTCCGCATACTCCCGCGCCTCACCGGCAAACTCGCACAGTGCATAGGCCCATTCGTGTGCTGCTTCCGTGATCTGCGGAGCATGTATATCCATAGCCATATGTCCGGTCTCCGTCATAGCTGATCTCCCATGCCGATACGATCCGGCTAAGCCTCTTCTTCATCCGGCATCTTTGCTCCGGCGAGTATCTTGAGTTCCTCGGGTGTCAGCTTCATCACGTAAGCTATCTCTCCTACTCTCAATTCATCGGGAACATATCCGTCATCCGTTTTATAAGCTTCCTTTAATTCCTCGCACTCGGCCAGAGCGGTCTCCTCGTCTATGAGCGGACGAAGCTCCACCTCGTGCTTCTCCACGGGTATATAAGCCACATGAGTCTTATCATAATAGGATTTAAGCACATAGTACGGCATCGGAGTCATGTTCTTATCAGCTGACAGCTTCGTTATATCCGAAACTATGCACAGCCCCATGGTGGAACTGTATATTATGTCTTTCTTTGCATACGCGCTTTTTATCTCTTCCATAACCATGATTATAACATAAAACGGACCGGCCATAACTGACCGGTCCGATAAAAAATCTGTTTTGGATTTAGTACATTCCGCCCATTCCGGCGCCACCTGCGGGCATCGGAGGTTCGGGTTCCTTGATGGTAGCTACTACCGACTCCGTGGTCAGCAGTGTACTTGCCACACTTGTAGCGTTCTGAAGAGCGCTTCTGGTGACCTTGGCAGGATCAAGGATACCTGCGTCAACCATATTTACATAGTCATCCTTGAGTGCATCATATCCGATACCCTCTGCAGACTCGCGTACCTTATTCACGATAACGCTGCCTTCCTGACCTGCGTTGGCTGCGATCGTATACAGAGGTGCTTCCAGAGCCTTGAGAATGATGTTGACACCTGTCTTCTCATCACCTTCCAGACCATCGGCAACCTTGGCAACAGCCTTGGCTGCGTGGATGTATGCAGAGCCGCCGCCGAAGATGATACCCTCTTCTACAGCTGCCTTGGTAGCTGCGAGAGCATCCTCGATACGGAGCTTCTTCTCTTTCATCTCTGTCTCGGTAGCAGCGCCTACTCTGATGACACCTACGCCGCCTGAGAGCTTAGCCAGTCTCTCCTGAAGCTTCTCTCTGTCGAAATCGGAAGTAGTCTCTTCGATCTGCTTCTTGATCTGACCGATACGTGCCTGTATAGCTGCCTTATCACCTTCGCCGTCAACAATGATGGTGTTCTCCTTGGCAACCTTGACCGACTTGGCATGTCCGAGCTGATCCAGCGTAGCTTCCTTCAGCTCAAGTCCAAGCTCTGACGAGATAACCTGTCCACCTGTAAGGATAGCGATATCCTCAAGCATAGCCTTACGTCTGTCACCGTATCCGGGAGCCTTAACGGCTACTACGTTGAACGTACCGCGGAGTTTGTTGACGATCAGAGTGGTCAGAGCCTCACCCTCTACATCCTCAGCGATGATCAGGAGCTTCTTACCGGACTGAACTACCTGCTCAAGCAGAGGCAGTATCTCCTGGATGTTGGAGATCTTCTTATCCGTGATCAGGATAAGGGGCTCATCAAGCGTAGCTTCCATCTTATCCATATCTGTAGCCATGTATGCTGAGATATATCCTCTGTCAAACTGCATACCTTCTACAAGGTCAAGCTCCGTGAGCATAGTCTTGGACTCTTCGATAGTGATAACACCATCGTTTGAAACCTTCTCCATAGCGTCTGCAACGAGCTGTCCTACTTCGTCATCGCCTGCGGATATAGCAGCTACTCTTGCGATGTGCTCTTTGCCGTTTACGGGAGAGCTCATCTTGCTGATAGCCTCTACCGCTGCGTCGGTAGCTTTCTTCATACCCTTGCGGAGGATGATCGGGTTTGCACCTGCTGCAAGGTTCTTCATACCCTCGGTGATCATAGCCTGTGCAAGTACTGTAGCGGTAGTGGTACCGTCACCGGCTACGTCATTGGTCTTGGTTGCCACTTCCTTAACAAGCTGAGCACCCATGTTCTCAAATGCATCGGGAAGCTCGATCTCTTTTGCGATAGTCACACCATCGTTGGTGATGAGGGGCGAGCCGTAGCTCTTATCAAGTACAACGTTTCTTCCTTTGGGTCCGAGTGTAACACGAACCGTATCTGCTAACTGATTAACGCCGGATTCGAGGGCTTCACGAGCCTCTGCTCCGTATTTGATCTCTTTTGCCATTTTATTTCTCCTCCTGATCTGTAGATCTTTATAAGCGAATGAGTACAGGATTTACTGGATCACTGCCAGAATATCGCTCTGCTTAACAATGATGAATTCTTCCTCGTCGATCTTAACTTCGGTTCCCGAATACTTGGAAAAGATTACGTTGTCGCCAACCTTAACCTGCATAGCTACTTCCTTACCGTCTACCATTCCGCCGGGGCCTACTGCTATGACTTCAGCCTGCTGGGGCTTTTCCTTATTCTGTCCGGGAAGAACTATACCGGACTTGGTGGTTTCCTCAGCTATCAGCTGCTTTAACACAACTCTGTCGCCTAATGGATTTAATTTCATTTTAGTGCCTCCTTAAAATATGATCTGAACTATCTGTCTGTTATTCATCACCCTCGGCCTTTATTAGCACTCTATCGTGGTGATTGCTAACAACTAAATCGTATTATACTACCCCTTTTTTTAGATTTCCACTACTTTATAGTTTTTTTATAAGTCTTTTCCGATTTGTTATTTTTTTCGTAATTTACCGTATATAATGATATAATCTATGTATTCGCCCCGGCGGATATCATACGCAGATATACAGATTGGAGACAGGATATGAAATACTTCGGAACGGACGGCTTCAGAGGCCGTATCAATAAAGACCTGACCGTAGAGCATGCTCTCAAGATCGGCCAGTACATCGGGTGGTACTTCTCAAAGGACGGTACTCCCGCCAGCATAGTTATAGGAAAGGATACCCGTCGCTCCAGCTATATGCTCGAGTACGGGCTCTGCGCAGGCATCACTTCATCGGGCGCGGATGCATATATCATGCACGTCACCACTACTCCCAGCGTATCCTATATAGCCAAGCGTGAGAAGTTCAACTGTGGCATCATGATCACCGCCAGTCATAATCCCTATCATGACAACGGCATCAAGATCATCGATTCCGACGGTAATAAGATGAACGAGGAATTTCTGCAGGAGATTGAGGATTACATCGACGGCATACGTACCATTCCCGTCAGCGAGGAGACCGGCAGATGCATCGACTATCTCTCCGGCCGTAACTCATACATAGGTCATCTCGCATCCATCCCCGAGAACAGTTTCAGAGGATATAAGATCGGTCTGGACTGTGCGAACGGAGCAGCATGGTCCATCGCCAAGAACGTGTTCACCATGCTGGGTGCCGATACCTATATGATCTCCGATAACCCGGATGGTAAGAATATCAACCGCGGATGCGGTTCCACTCATATAGAAGCATTACAGAATTTCGTTGTGGAAAAGGGGCTCGACATCGGATTTGCGTTTGACGGTGATGCCGACAGATGTATTGCTGTCAATGAAAAAGGCGAAGTGATGGACGGTGACACCATCATATACATGATAGCCTGCATGCTCAAAGAGCAGGGCAAACTCACCGGTAATAAAGCGGTCATCACGGTCATGAGTAACTTAGGTCTCATCAATGCCCTTAAAGCCAATGATATAGGCGTAGTAATAACGGATGTCGGTGATAAGTATGTATCTGCGGAAATAGCCGAGCACGGATATCAGGTCGGCGGTGAACAGTCCGGTCATATCATCATATCCAAATATGCCAACACCGGTGACGGTATACTGACCGCCATCATCGTTACAGAGATCCTGGTGAACAAGAAGACTTTCGCTTCCGCTCTTCCTCTCGGACTTAAGATACTTCCTCAGAAGCTCGTGAACATAGCAGTAACGGATAAGGACCGCATCATGAACGATCCGAAGATAACTGCTTATATAGAAGAGACCAATGCCAAGCTTGACGGTTCCGGTCGTCTCCTCCTGCGTAAGTCAGGTACCGAGCCGCTGATACGTATCATGGCAGAAGCCGCCACGGAAGCCGATTGCGACAAAATCATCGAAGATGCACGCGCAGTCGTAGAAAGCGTATAAACACGAATTAAAAGGGGCAGCCGGTGAGGCTGCCCCGAATTATTTACCTATCCTTGCCCGATACTCAGGCGAGTTCTTTATCTCAAGTTTATTCTCAAACATTAGATATTCAGCATCGGATATCTTATCCTCTATAGTCTCTTCTACGTTTTCCTTAAATGCGAGACCACAGGCTATGGATGGTGTCAGGTACTGATCCTCGAAACTGTCGCATGCTGACTGGATGCGGTTTACATAATCTTCCGCTTCCCCATCCTCAGGCATCGGTATAAGTATGACGAACACATCTCCGTCAGTACGTCCGATGACATATTCATCCTTGGCCTCGGCCTTCAGTATATCCGCGATCACTTTGATGAGTCTGTCACTGCCCTCATCACCGTAATTGTCATTGGCAATCTTCCAGTCATTGATATTGGCTTCAATGACCGCTACCGGGGCAACTTCGGATCTGTCGATGATCGCTGCCCTCTTTTCGAAATAGGATTTATTGAATACACCAGTCAGCGGATCGTCTTTTTCATGATCCATACGCACCCTGACGGAATCCTTGACCTGGCTCTCCAGTTCATCGATATAAATGGATGCTTCCCTGTATCTGTATGACTGCTCTCCGAGGTACGATAACAGACCAACCAGATCATCTATGAGTTCCAATACTTCCGCACGGCTGTCGGCGGGTATGGAGTCTTCTTTTACATACAGATGTGCTATGGTCCTGTCCTGAACCCTGATCTTGCGTCCGGGGTTTCCTACCACATCGATCTCGAAATGCGAGAAATCACCGCATACCAAGGCTTTCTCACCATGCCTGTCGGTCAGCATGAGCTCCGCGCCGGTATGTCTCGCCAGATGTTTGATCAGTCCCATGACCTCCTGCTCATCATAGAGAGTCTCCAGGCTGTAGTTCTTGATATTGTCTGAGAGTCTGGTGTCAAAAGACAATGTATTGTATGCCATATATCCCCCCTATGGACTTATTCTTCGAGCTGAGCAATCGCGTTGTTGTTCGCATCTCTGACGACTACCACTCCGTCGATATTCGATACGAACTTACCGAACTGGTTATAGCCGTAATGCTTGGGATCGAACCCATCGAACTTCTCATGCACCTTATTGGAGAGCTCTCCCATCTCATACGGCTTCTGGAAAAGCAGACTGCGTATGAACTGGTTGACCTCCAGCTCCTCTATGTCAGGCTGCTTCATCGTTACATACACTGTGCTGTCTTCCTGAACCACCTGGAAGTCCTTCATGCTCTCGATAAACTTACGTATCGTGGTGAAGCCGTAGTTACGTTCATCGAAATCGGAAAACTGTCTCTGAAGAGTGGATTTGATACCGCCGAGTCCAGCTTTCTCATCCTTCTGTACGAGGTTCATTACTGAGTTTCGGATCTCCTCTATAGGAGTGATATTACCCTTATCCTCATCCTCCTCATATGTATTATTGTTCTTCCTTCCCTTCTTCTGACCGGCCGCACCGGTGTCCACGGTATCAAGGTCATCCGAGAAAATCTTCTCAAGATTCTTGAACTCGGTGCAGGCAGCCTTGAGTGTCTTGGATGCGTTGCTCGAGCCCATGCCTATGACCTCGTATCCTGCTTCACAGAGACGGTTAACCAGACGTGTATAGTCGGAATCGTTGGAAACGATACAGAAGCCGTCCACAGATTTGTTGTACAGGATGTCCATCGCATCGATGACCAGCATGATGTCTGCAGCATTCTTATACTTGGAGTAATGCGGCTGCTGGATCGGCACTATGGCATACTCCAGCGCCCTTCGGTTCCATTCCTTCATGGTGGATGATGTGAAATCGCCGTACATACGCTTATAAGTCACGTTGCCGTAAGTCTTCAGCTCGTTAAGTATATCCGTCAGATATTTGATATCTGCGTTCTCCGCATCTATCAGGAGAGCGTATTTCTTTTCCATATTGATCTCACTTTCGGTAAATAAATCTCAACTAATTCAGTATAGCATAAACCGGGGACAGGGATACAGCATCCCCCGTCCGGAAAGCATCAGGTGCCGTCCCCTCATTCAAAATCCAACTCTACCGGACAATGATCGGAACCCGTGATATCGGTGTGTATCTTTGCATCCCGGATCCTGTCCTTCATATCATCGGATGTTATAAAATAGTCGATACGCCATCCTGCATTCCTGCTCCTCGCCTGGAATCGGTATGACCACCAGGAATATATGTCCTCGGTATCGGGATAAAAGAATCTGAAAGTATCGATGTATCCGGCACCCAGAAGTGTGGTCATACACGCTCTCTCCTCATCTGTAAAACCGGCATTATGATGATTGGATGCAGGATTCTTCAAGTCGATATCCTGATGTGCGACATTTAAGTCACCGCAGAGGATCACACTTTTTTTCGCTTTGAGACTGTTCAGATAGTTAAGAAATGCCTCCTCCCATGTCATGCGGTAATCAAGCCTGGCGAGCTCGTTCTGGGAGTTAGGTGTATAGCAGCATACGAGAAAATGATCGGCATATTCGAGTGTGATCACTCTTCCTTCGTGATCGTGCTCTTCCACTCCGATCCCATAGGTCACATCAATCGGCTTATGCTTCGTGAAAACCGCCGTTCCGGAGTATCCCTTTTTCTCGGCATAGTTCCAGTACTGTTCGTATCCGGGAAGATCCAGGACTATTTGTCCTTCCTGAAGCTTCGTCTCCTGCAAACAGAATGCATCCGCATCCAGACCTTCAAAGACCTCCATGAAGTTCTTGCCCATCACGGCACGCAGGCCGTTGACATTCCATGATATGTATTTCATATATATGCTCCTTTATGTTACTGAGTCAGTTCACGTCTGAGTTTCTGTCTGGCTCTCTGAAGTGCATTATCTGCCGACTTCGGTTCCATGGAGAGGATCGCTGCGGCATCCGATGTAGTAAGACCTGCCACGTGGAGTCTGAACACGTCTCTCTCGGAGTCCGTAAGTATCGTGTCCACGAGATGATTGATCTCATCAGCGGTCTCCTGACTGATAAAAGCGCTCTCCGGCTCTGCTGAAGTATCATCGGGAAGCTCATCTATAAGTACGGATCCCTCATCACCGTCATAGTTTTCGCGACCCGCTGTCAACGACACATAATCATTGAGCGGCAAGTTCTTGAGTCTCGCGGATGACTGTATCGCATTGTATATCTGCCTGGATACACACAGATCAGCGAAAGTGGCAAAGCTCGCGTCACGTCCGAAATCATAGTCCCTCACAGCCTTGACCAGTCCAATCATACCCTCCTGGATCAGATCCTGCACGTCACCGCCGAGGATATACAATTTGGATGCCTTGGAACGCACAAGGTTCTTATAGCGGTCCATGATGACCTCTATGGAATCGGTGTCACCCTCGCGGTATAAGGCTATATACTGTTCGTCGGTGAGCATGGCTGACTGTGCCGCGTGTTCTTTACTCATAGATATGAGTATAACATATTATTCGGATGCTCACCTATATATACGCTATTCGAATATTTTTTATCGTTTATCGTTAATTTCTTGTTGACAAAAATTAATCCGGATGGTATTCTCTGATCATCAGCTGATCAGTAAGGAATCATACATTGAAAGGAAAAGGAACAAAATGGAAGAAAACATAAAACTCGAAAAGATCAAAAAAAGCTGCAGCGTCGGCAGGAAGGTCACAACCGCATTCAGCATAATAGCTATCATCGGATGTGTTATGGCACTGATCGCCGGCATAACGATACTGAAGATGGGCAAAGAATTCGACGCGAAATATGAACAGATGTCCAATGCGGGTTACGTATCTGTCGGAGACACGATCGGAGGCGTGAGACTGCTTCATTTCAGCATGGAAGATCCCTCTAATCTCGAGTCGGATGTTCCTGCGATCCGTGAAGCCATAAAGGATCACCCCTACGCCATCAGTGCATCCATAACTGCTTTCACCGCCGCAGCGATCACAGGCATCATAGCCGTAATGTTTACACTGATCGGAAGCATCTTTAATCTGATCGGTACCGAAGAAAACCCTTTTACCGACAATGTGATCAAGCGCGTACTTGTCGTGATGATCGTACTGAGTGCCATCATCTTCTTCACTTCGGGCATGGCATCCGGTATACTGTGCGGCATACTGACCTGGGTTATCGTGACCATCCTGGACTACGGTAAAACCCTTCAGACTCAGGCAGACGAGACCCTGTAAGGGAGGTGACCGATATGGGAGAGATAATACTCAGGCTCGACAGAGTCATGGCTGACCGTAAGATATCACTGAATGATCTGGCGGAAAAGGTCGGAGTATCCAACGTTAATCTGTCCAAGATGAAGAACGGCAAGATATCCGCCATCCGTTTTTCAACTCTCGTCGCGGTATGCGAAGCCCTCGACTGCCAGCCCGGGGACCTGTTGGAATACAAACCATGATGAGCGAGGGGATTTTCTTAAATCCCCTCCAATATCTTCACCAGCGCTTCATGTGCGATCCTGAAGCCCTCGTAGCCGCTCACGACTTCTCCGGTCTCATTTAGCGGAGTGGCATTGCCTCTCTCCAGTCCTGCAAATCCCTTAAAGCCAAACAGATGCGGCTCTATGGACAGATAGCCGTCGAATCCGCCATCGAAGAGATCCTTTAATATCTCCTCCACATGACCGTCTCCATAGCCTGAAGGAACCACTGTTCCGCTGCCGGATCTGGCATCTTTCACATGTATGTATGCGATATGATCCTTCAGCATCTCATAGGCTTCGAGCGTATCCTGACCGGCCTGTACGAAATTGGCAAAATCAAATATCGCTTTGAAATGATCACATGCAAAGTTTTTCATCAGATCAAGACATTCCGGTGCTTTCTCACCGTAGATGTCCTTTTCGTTCTCATGGAGAAAGACAACGTCTCCTGCTATGGCTTCATCCACAAACTTTCCAATGCGTTCAAATACGCGGTCTCTGTAATCCCGTCTGTCTGCATCAGATGAAGGCATATAGAAGCTGAACATACGCAGGTTACGCGTGCCCATCATATGAGCCACCTCTATAGCGCGCTTGAACTCCTCGAAATGCTTCTCAAAAGGTTCGTCAATGCCGATCTTACCCAGAGGAGTTCCCATCGCCGACAACGATATGCCGGCATCATCCAGTCTGGCTCGTATCTCTTTTATCTTTTCATCCGTGTGATAGATCAGATTATTGCCGTCAACTCCTCTCATCTCCACATAATGTATGTCAAGCTTTCGCAGGCTTTCGATCTGTGTGGCCAGATCATCCGCTATCTCATCTGCAAATCCCGATATCTTATATTCTCTGCTCATATTTATCCTTTCCGACTCCTGATCTTAATATGTGCCCTCAGTATCAAACACCACACCCGTGCCTGTCTTTGCTTTCGATGCCGCCCTTCTCCTGTTCAGTTCCTCAAGGAAGAGATTCTCATCAAAAGGTATATCTATCGTCTTATCCAGCCATGATGACAGATACATTGCGTTGGACAGGATGAGTCCGTTTATTCCCTCAGTGCCTTCCGCAACAAGTTGTCCTCCGTGGAGTATCCTGTCCGTAAAAGCCTTGAACACTCCGGCATGCTGCTCGTTAAGACCGTCGGTCTCCACTTCGATACGAGTGATCTCCGGTTTGGCGAACCCGTTTGGAGAAGTCTTGCAAAATGTCCTCTCATTTTCCGAAAGCCTGTCATATATCAGCTTACCGTCTTCGCACACGATCTTGCCCATTTCAAATGTGAGTTCCAGGCGGTTTGTCCCCGGTGCATCTCCTGTGGTCGTAACAAATACTCCGGTCGCTCCGTTTGCATACTCCAGATACGCTGTCACATCGTCTTCGACTTCGATGTCATGCCACTTCGCCTCATGGCAGAATGCTCTGACCCTTACCGGCATCCCGCACAGCCACTGCAGGAGATCCAGCTGGTGCGGACACTGGTTTAAGAGTACTCCTCCGCCCTCACCGGCCCAGGTCGCCTTCCATCCGGCGGCATCGTAGTATGCCTGTGTACGATACCAGTCGGTGATGATCCAGTTGACTCTCTTCAGCTCACCCAGCTCGCCGCTCTGTATCATCTCATGGAGCCTGCGGTATACACAGTTGGTCCGCTGATTGAGCATGATAGCAAATACCCTGTCGCTTCGTGCTGCAACCTCGTTCATCTCGCGTACCTGCGCCGTATATACTCCGGCCGGTTTCTCGATCAGAACATGCAGTCCGTGCTCCAGTGCGTATATCGCATAAGCAGGATGCTCGTAATGCGCTGTAGCGATCAGTACGGCATCACATTTTCCGGAACGGATCAGTTCCTTTCCATCCGGGAATATACTGATGTCTCCGGGGAAATGCTCTTCGGCATATTCAAGTCTTTGCTCACTGACATCCGCTACTGCGGTCAGACGAAGTCCCGGGATATCTCCCTTTAATATGCTGTTGGCATGATTGGTTCCCATTCCGCCTATGCCGATGATACCCAGTCTTACTTCTTCCATACGCCTCTCCTTTCACGGGGACTTTATTTCTATATGTCGATTGTATTCTGTGAAAAGAAAGAATAATATGTATATATATTACTAATTTTATGTACTTTTCCGACCATATTGCGTACAGCCGGTCGGATCAGGCACTATACCTGCCGGGAGGATTTATGGAAGCTCTGCTTTTCTTTCCGCTTGATTCGCCATATCACACAGCCTATCGCTGCAACGCTCCGGACACACCTGTCGGTCCGCACAGCCACAACGGAGCAGAACTGTATCTGACTCTGACACCTCTGCCTGATGTACTGATCGAGGATCATGTTTTTGCGGTGTCGGAGTATACTCTGATCATCATACCTCCCTTCTGCGTTCATCAGCTCTATCACGAGAGCGGTGTATGCTATGAGAGGTATGTGCTCAATATCACCGATTCATGGTTGAGAAACATATTCGGAGCAGACGCAGGCATCCCTTCAGCCCTGCTTAATAAAGGGACACCGATGCTCATAGATCTGAAAGAGAAAAAAGGTGAAAATCCGGGATGCACAGGGGCGGCAGACCGGATCATATCCCTTCTTAATGATCTGTCATCCCGTACGGACCACTTGTCTCCGGAGGCACTGACAGTATTTTTCACTCTGATATCGGAGATCACTGCACTGGCCGGTCATGCAAGCTCACATCATCCAGCTCTGCCGGTCACGGAATCCCAGAAAAAAGTAAATGAGATCATATCATATATCCAGGATAATATAGAAAGCGACCTGACGGTAAAGGAGCTGGCGGATCACTTTCACCTGCATCCCGATTATCTGTCGCGTCTGTTCAGACAGCATGCTCATATGCCTCCCGGACGGTATATCGATCTGCAGAGAAACGCTTATGCTCAGGAACTGCTTCGCCGGGGACTGAGCGTGTCAGAAGTATCGGATAAACTGGGATACTCGAGCTATGCATATTTCTTCAGGAGTTTTCAGCGGATAACCGGAATATCTCCGGCAAAATACCGGACTCAGTATGCTCATGCAGATAGCTGATACGATTATGATCCGCTTACCCGGTATACGTTATTTACCGGATGCCATTCGCTGTCTGACGATCTCAAAGGCCAGCACTCCGGCAGCTACCGAAGCATTCAGAGAATCTATATCACCCTTCATGGGTATGGATGCGACGTAGTCGCACTTAGACTTAACAAGACGGCCCACGCCGTCACCCTCGGAACCTATCACAAGTCCTATCGGGCCGGTCAGATTCAGGTTATACATAACCTCTCCGTCCATATCGGCGCATGCAAACCAGAGTCCCTCTTTCTTGAGTTCCTCTACACACTGGCCGATATTCGTTACACGGGCAACCGGAGTATAACTGAGTGCACCCGCGGATGCTCTCGCTACGGCAGCGGTCAGTCCCACCGCTCTGTCCTTCGGTATGATCACACCGTGCGCACCGGCCTGATTGGCGGTCCTGATGATCGCACCGAGATTATGCGGATCCTCTATACCGTCAAGCAGGATGATAAACGGATCCTCTTGTTTTTCATGTGCACGGGCAAGTATATCCTCTACAGTAGAATACTCATAGCTTGCACCGTATGCTATCACGCCCTGATGCTTACCCGTGGATGACATCTGATCCAGGCGATCCTTGGAAACATATTTCACATATATGTCACGCTTCTTTGCTTCTCTGCGTATGGTCGACATCGGTCCGTCCTGGCATCCGTCCAGTATGAACAGCTTGTCTATCGGTGTTCCCGCACGCATCGCTTCTATAACGGCATTCCTGCCTTCTATCGTTAATTCTCTGGGTTCCATGTTTCTTATCCTTTTTGATCACCTGATGATACAGTAAAACGATCCCCCATCCCCATCTTCATCAGTTCGACGAGGCGGTCGTGGCGTCCTTCTAGATACAGATAGCCGATCAGTGCTTCTAAACCGGTGGCCTTACGATAGGCTACGATCGATGCGTTCTTGGCCTTGGATGTGTTATTGGCATTACGGCCGCGATGATATACGGCACGCTCCTCCTCGGTAAGCTCGGGTTCTATAGCGTCTATCAGATCAGCCTGTGCCTGAGCATTTACTATGTGTGTGGCTTTGTTATGTAAACTTCCGTGTTTGCCGCCTTCGTGTGTTATGAGAACCGTGCGTACGACCAGATCGTAGATGCAGTCACCTATATATGCGAGACTGAGCGCGGACTGTGACTTCGCGTCATGTGTCCCCGCTCCGAAGTATTTACATATCGAACCTGTCAGGCTCTCCATACGGAGATCATCACCTGACAGGTCATTTTCTTTACTTATGCTCTCTTCCACTTAACACCCTCTCTGGTGTCCTCTATAATGATGCCTTTTGCAGTCAGCTCATCTCTGATCGCATCAGCCCGTGCGAAGTCCTTATCTTTCTTGGCCTGTGCGCGTTCGGCGATCTTATCCTCTACATATGCCGCAAGCTCATCATCACCGGCTTCCGCTCCCGTTTCTTCAGCTTTAAGCAGATCAAGTGATAACACATAATCGTAGTCTTCAATGACCTTAAGCTTGGTAGAACCGTTTAAGTCAGATTTGAGCACATCATACAGAAGCGTCAGGCCCATTGCTGTATTGCAGTCGTTACCTACCGCCTCGGCAAATTTATCATGCCAATCCTTAACTGCGGCTTCATCTACGGCGCCATCCTGTTTTACGAGAGCGATTCTGTTCTTAAGCTTCTTATATGTCGCTGCGGTCTGATCCAGTGTCTCGTATGAGAATGTCAGCGGTTTGCGATAGTGAGACTGCAGAGCAAACATCCTGTAAACGATCGGATCGTAACCTTTCTCCTCAAGCAGAGATACCGTCAGGAATTCGCCCTTGCTCTTGCTCATCTTACCCGTCTCATCATTCAGATGATGAACGTGGAACCAGTAATTACACCACTTATGTCCCAGATACGCCTCGCTCTGTGCGATCTCATTGGTATGGTGAGGGAACATGTTATCAATGCCGCCGCAGTGGATATCCATCTTTTCGCCCAGATGTTTCATGCTGATGCAGGAGCACTCGATATGCCATCCGGGGTAACCCACGCCCCAGGGACTGTCCCACTTGAGAGCCTGATCCTCGAACTTGGACTTGGTGAACCACAGAACGAAATCATTTTTGTTGCGTTTGTTCGAATCTTCCGAAACATCATCGCGGACTCCGACCATGAGCTCATCTTCGTTCTGGTTACCGAATACGTAATACTCCTTAAGCTTGGATGTATCAAAATATACATTCTCGCCTGCCTTGTATGCATAGCCTTTCTCAAGCAGCACTTCTATCATATGGATGAACTCATCGATACAGTTGGTGGCAGGCTCTACCACATCGGGCATCTTGATATTGAGTTTCTCACAATCCTTGAAGAAAGCATCGGTATAGTACTTTGCGATCTCCATGACAGTCTTATGCTCTCTCTGGGCACCTTTGAGCATCTTATCCTCACCTGTATCGGCATCGGAGGAGAGGTGTCCCACGTCGGTTATGTTCATCACACGCTTCACGTCGTAACCGGAGAATCTGAGTATCTTCTCAAGAACATCCTCACATATGTAGGTCCTCAGATTACCTATGTGTGCAAAATGGTATACCGTAGGGCCGCAGGTATACATGGAAACCCTGCCGGGCTCATTCGGTACGAATTCCTCGATATTTCTGGTCAGCGAATTATAAATCTTCATAATGTCTCCTGATATCTCTATACTTTAGCATTCTTCTTCAGTTCCCTGACTTCCTGCTCGAGTTCAAGCAGTCTGTTGGTCAGTTCCGAATCTGCCTTCTTAAGACATGTGATATCCTCTTTGACAGGGTCGGGCAGTCTGATCTGATCCAGAGTATCCTGAGGATGCGAATCAACCAGACGTCTGACTATACGTCCGGGAACACCGATAACGGTAGATCCGGGCGGAACTTCCTCAAGTACCACACTGCCGGCGCCGATCCTGGAGTTGTCACCTATCTTGAAGCTGCCAAGGACCTTCGCTCCGGTCGAGATCAGGACATTGTTGCCTATGGTAGGATGGCGCTTGCCCTGCTCTTTACCTGTACCGCCCAGGGTTACACCCTGATACAGTGTGACATCATCTCCGATCTCACATGTCTCACCAATGATGACTCCCATGCCGTGATCGATGAACAGACGCTTGCCGATCGTTGCACCGGGATGGATCTCTATACCGGTCTTCTTACGGCCCCTTTGCGATATATATCTGGCAAGGAAGTAATGTCCCTTCAGATAGTGCTTATGTGCTCTGCGATAATATCTCATCACCTGAAAGCTCGGATACAGAAATACTTCCAGATCGGAATGGATCGCGGGGTCACGTTCACGTACTACAGCTATTTCTTCTTTTAGATCATCTAACCATTTCATAGAAATTTATGCCTTAACCGGACAACCTGAGCATCCTGCGCAGTTACCTTGCGCCGTCACATCGAAGCTCATCATATCCGCGGGAGTATTGAGTATACAGACTGCCTGTGCCGATATACCCAGACCCTCACCGGTGAAGCCCAGATGCTCCTCGGTAGTAGCTTTTACATTGACCTGTGATATATCAAGTCCCATCGCATCAGCCAATACCCTGCGCATCTCATCTATATGAGGCCTCATCTTGGGTGCCTGAGCTATGATCGTGGAGTCGACATTTTCTATCACAAAATGCTCTTCCGATACTATGTCTACCACATGTCTGAGCAATTGTATCGAATCGGCACCTTTATATTCGGGATCGTTATCCGGGAAATGCAGACCTATATCACCCTTGCCTGCTGCCCCGAGCAACGCATCCATTATAGCATGAGTCAGGACATCTGCGTCACTATGTCCGTCGAGCCCTTTCTCATATGGTATCTCCACGCCGCCGATGATGAGTTTACGTCCCTCTGCCAGGCGGTGCACATCATAACCGGTACCTATCCTCATTTCACATCCACCCACACGCTCATCTCATTCTCACCGCGGTTAGCCCACATATAGTACGGAATGAATTTGAGTGTCTTCGATTCACTATGCAGCGGCTTATAGTCGCTGTAGAGCTGAGTGCTCATCCTGCCGGTCTCAAGCTTGCCCCGTGGACTGTTCGCTATGTCGACGGTCAGGTCGGTATTCGCATATCCGCACCGCTCCACACCGGGAATGTATATGATGCGGCACGGAACCGAACCTATATCATACATCTCCACATGGCTCTGCGAGGCAAATCTCTCCGAATCCACAGCCAGCCTGTACAGTTTGGCACCGTTATCCTGCTCTTCCATACAGTATACGATCGGTCCGCGCGTTACTGCCACACGGCCGAAGTCCTCTCTCACATCGTCGCTTGATGCGATCAGGCGTATATCCATGGGGAAGCTGATATCGATCTTTCTTTCTTCTCCCCATGCACCGCTTATATACAGATAACCGTGTTTCACGTCCTTATCCATATCATCCGCGCCGGTCATCTCATATGTACCGAGACACCAGTCGGGTATACGCAGCGCCACCTTATATCCGTCCGGCACTCCTCTGACTGCTATGCTCACATCCCCCTCCCATGGGAAAGAAGATTTCATGCTGACATCGGCGCCTGCTTCTGTAGTGATATCAGCACCTATATACTGGTGTATGTACAGTGTATCTTCCGATTCGGTATAAGCATACTCACCTATCGATGAGATAAGGCGTGCTATATTCGGAGGGCAGCATGCGCATCCGAACCATTTCTGTCTGACAGGTTTAACATGCTTCTTGCGTTCATCGAGAGCACATGCCTTGGGATTGACCTCGAGCGGGTTCACATAGAAGAAGCTCTTTCCGTCCAATGCCATACCACTGAGTGCACCGTTATAGAGTGCACGCTCCATAACATCCGCATATCTGCTGTCAGGACTGATCTGCAGCATTCTTCTGGCGAAAAAGATAAGACCTATGGACGCACATGTCTCCGCATAGTCGGTATCGTTCGGCAGATCATAATCAAACGAGAATGCCTCTCCCACATGCGTGGATCCTATACCGCCGGTGATATACATACGCTTGTTGACCATATTGTCCCACAAGCGGCGACAGGCTTCATAGAGTTCCTCATCATCAGTTAGTCTCGCCACATCCGCCATGCCCGAATACAGGTACACTGCACGTACTGCATGGCCTGCTGCCTCTGTGAGCTCACGTACGGGTTTATTTGACTGATGATATACGTGTCTCTCCTCATCTTCATGCCCGCGTATCTTCTGATCGGGATGGTCCTCGAGGTCGAAATAATACAGATCATGTCTGTACATATCATCTACATTGGCATTCTCCCCGTCAGCTTCACCTCCGATCACAAAATTCGGATCATAATAGTCAGCCTTGTGTCTCGTTCCTCTCTCATCTATGAAGAACTTACTCAGCTTCAGATACTTCTCGTCTCCGGTCACGTCGTATAGCCTGACAAGAGCCATCTCTGCTATCTCATGTCCAGGGTAACCTTTACACTTACCGGGCTCAGGTCCGAACACGCTATCCACGTAATCGGCAAATCTCTGAGCGGCACGGAGCAGCTTATCCTTACCCGTAGCCTGGTAATATGCCACAGCTCCTTCCAGCAGATGTCCCAGACAGTACAGCTCATGATGATCCCTGAGATTCGTAAACGACATATCACGTCCGTTGATTATATAGTATGTATCCAGATATCCGTCGGGTGCCTGTGCATCGCATACGATATCGATAGCTCCGTCCGCTATCTTCTCCAATGCGGCATCCGGATACTGGGCAAGCGAATATGCAACTGCCTCTATCCATTTGGAAAAGTCGGTGTCCTGGAATACGAATCCGTAGAACTTATCCGGCTCGGGATGAGCAGGATCCTCCGGCAGTGCCTGAAATCCTCTGAATGTGTAAGCCGGCGGTATATACGCCGCACCCTGGGCACGCATCTGTGCGTTCATATTCCCTGCCACCTTGAAGTTGCGCATACAGTAGCTGGGCTCTGCACCCTCCACACGGTCATTGATGGCATCCCACTGATAAGGGATGACCTCGGTCCTGACCAGTTCTATCTCTTTTTTCCAGAATTCATCCGTTATATGTATGTCTCGAAGCTTAAGCGGTGCGGAATAATTATTCTTATCCATACTACATCCCCTTTTCCTAGCTTATAGCCTTTGTATACTGATTCCAGTAACTACGTATATATTCGCTGTCGCATTCTCCGTTCAGGTATCGTTTCAGTTCCTCTGCCTCATCAAGCAGTTCTATGGCTCTATATGCTTTCTCACTGTTCTTTGGATCAAAAAATGTAATCCTGATCATCTTCACTATATTATCAAGATAGAAATATCCGTTATCCTTATCGGCTTCATTATTCAGATACTTTTCATGAGCTCGTATAAGTCTGTCCACATCTCCGTCAATATTCGACAGCTGCTCAAAAAAAGACATACTGTTCCATGTGTTTCTGTTCATGATACATCTCCGCTCAATTACTTCACCCATTCATAAAGGATCTCCGACAGGTCGCGTATTACATCTTCATCTGTTATCAGTCTTCCCCGTCCGCCCAGCTTTTTATTTCTCTCAATATTCGGATGTCCTTCCCAAATGACCTCGTATGGCTCACGGTCGATCATAATGTTGCCGCCGAATATGTCTTCATACTCCGAACCGTCATCATATAATTCATGCTCCATGTCTATATGCATTTCTTCATCAATGATGACCTTTCTTCTTTTCCTGTCAATACAGAATTTGATCATATCAGGGAAGAATTGATTTCCATCCCTTATTATATCTTCGATATTCATCGTATGATCCAGTATCATCCTTATTTCCTCCGCCCACATATCATAACACAAAAGAGGGTGCATAAGCACCCTCTCCGTACGATCATCTCTTGCGTCTTGATCCCCATATAGCTATACCGCTCGCTATCATCGCTATGGGGATGAGGAGCATCAGAAATACGCCAACTATAACGCCCGTCGCACTGGAGATCACCAGATTGCTGACCGTATACTGCTTGGACGGGATGACAGGCAGATCGAGATTGCTCTCATTTACATGTCTGCTCACTATGCCCTTAAACAGTGCGTTATTGGAGCCCGCTACTATCTCATCGGCATCATCATTGAATACATCCATGCTGCCGAACACTATGAGCGAACCGGCTTCATCTGCTTTATTTACGGCTACACCTATATAGAAAGGTCCGTTTACTCCTGCCGCGTTCTCATCGGCTTCACCCTGCTCATTGACCGTCATGGCCTTTGCTTTATCACTGGTGACCAGGATATCTGTATATTCGTAATCCGCATTATCTTCATCGATGGTGAAGCCTGCGGCAAAAGGTGCAAAAACATAACCGTTATCTATGTCTCCCGTATATGAGCTGTCGACAACCTCCGGAAGCAGATAATATGCCACCTTCTGATATATATGTCCGGCATCATACTCCATCACTATCCCGTCCTGCTTCGTGATACCGTATATGCCCAGGAGTTTCTCCACATTCGGCTGGTGTCCGGCATCGTAGCTGGTGGTGAGAAGCACATTACCTCCGTTCTCTATATATGCGTGGATCTTCTCTTCGTCATCGGATGACAGATCTGACATTGCCCCGTTTATGATGAGCAGCTGACAGTCATCAGGTACGGCTTCCACCTTCAGCAGGCTTAACGTATCCGAAGTGATATTTGCTTTTGCCAGAGTCTCCATGAAGGCTGAGCCGAGGGCAGTCTCCTTATGGCCTTCAAGTATGTATGCCTTGGGCATCTGCTCTGCATCCATGGTCACGTATTCAATGGCACTGATTATCTGACCCTCTGCATCATACGCCTCTATGGTCTGGGCATATGTCTGGTAATCCATACCATGCTCATAGATATCGTTATAATCTACCACACGGCTTCGCTGATCGCTGACCACTATCATGGAACCGGCCGTAGGCTCATCGGTCGTATAGCTTGAATAGAAGTTCGGCTGCTCCGAAGGAGTGATGTACTTAACCTTCAGACGTGGAGAGAGATCTTCAAGTCTGTTCAGGGTCTCCTTGAGGGTAGTATCGGTCTGCCCCTCCGAACTCCATACATATATATCGATATCCTGATCCAGTGCCGTGACATATTCACGTGTCTCGTCAGTCAGTTTGAACATACCGTTATATGTGGCATCTATGCTCGTATATTCCGTGGGGATCTTGCGAACTCCGAAATTGATCAGGACGCCTGCCGCCACTATGGTGACGATCGTAGCTATACTGAATGCCCCCAGGCCTATATGGCGTACGCTCATGCTCCATCTTCTTTTCTCTATGATCTGAACAGCCAGAAGAAGTGCCACTAGGATGACCGTGATCAGGTATACGACGCAGGTCAGGTCAAGAGTGCCTGCCATAAACGGTCCAAGTGCCGAATACAGATCGTAACAGCCGAGGATCTTAGTCACGATATTCCCGCTCTCCGAAATGAGAGTACAGATGTTGTTCATCATGTATCCGAGGAAAAGGATCACAAAACACAGTACGGCGGCAATGATCTGGCTCTCGGTAAGGCCGGATACAAACACGCCTATAGCTATGCATGCCAGTCCGTAAAGCCAGAATCCGAGTATAGCCGTATAGCTCTCTCCCATGGGCACGGTGCCGTAGAGAGACATGACAAGAGGAGTCACGGATATGATCAGCATGTCTATGGTAAACAGTGCTCCGAGTGCAAGGAACTTACCGAAAACTATCTTCCATACAGAGACAGGGGCTGTCAGGATCAGCTGATCAGCTCTCGATCGCCTGTCCTCCGATATGATCCTCATGGTCAGTATGGGAACGGCGATCAGCATGATGAAAGCCATGGAGCTCAGTGTATATGATACATAGGGATATCCGCTGAGCATGTTATATACGAAAAAGTACAGTCCGAACAGCGCCAGTACAACTGCCATAAAGAGCCATCCGGTGATACCGGTAAAGCAGGCGCGTAATTCTCTCTTGAATATCGCAAGCATTATTCCTCGCCTCCTTCCTCGGTGTCTGTGTCTACGGTGCTTTGGTCCGCATCGGGTTCGGTATCTGCGACGTCATCGGCATCCTCGGGAGGTTCCTCCGTACCATCGTTCTGCGTGAGCTCAAGGAATACATCCTCCAGCGATCTCGCACGGCTCGTCATCTCGAGAATGATGAGGCCGTTCTGAACAGCTGTCTTGAATACATCCGCACGTATATCAACATCGGCTGATGTGTGAAGTTTGATCGAAACAGCGCCGGGTTCAGGGCTTGTGCCCGTCTCTATACTGTCAACACCGGTTATGGCACTGTAGATGTCTGCTATGTCCTGGGGATCAGTATTGCCGTCCGAGGTCAGAGTAACATCGATCTCACGCGAACCGTTCATATTACTCAAGAGCTTATCCGTCTCATCGGATGCAACCAGCTTACCTTTGGAGATGATGAATACATAGTTGCAGACCTCCGATATCTCGGACAGGATATGCGAGCTTAAGATCACGGTATGATCCCTGCCAAGCTCTCTGATCAGATCACGAACTTCTCTGATCTGTGCAGGATCCAAACCTACAGTGGGCTCATCCAGAATGATTATCTCGGGTTTACCGAGGATCGCCTGTGCGAGTCCTACTCTCTGTTTATAACCTTTGCTCAGATTTCTGATAAGTCTGCCGGCTACATCGGATATACCGGTCATGACACAGGCTTCATCTACTTCCTCCTGCCTGTTGGCTCTCGGTATCTTCTTAAGTTCCGCAACGAACTCAAGATACTCGAGCACAGTCATATCCGGATACAGCGGAGGTATCTCGGGCAGATATCCTATGAGGGCTTTCGCCTTATTCGCCTCCCTGTATATGTCATAGCCGCCTATCTTCACGGTGCCGTCAGTGGCTGCCAGATAGCCGGTGATAATGTTCATGGTCGTGGACTTGCCCGCGCCGTTAGGTCCCAGAAATCCGTAGATCCTGCCGGGCTCGATGGTCAGGTTCAGATCATTCACCGCTGTATGGTTGCCATACTTTTTTGTCAGATGTTCGATCTCTATCATGTGTATGCTCCTTCTTAAACATTTCATGCTCGCGGAATCAAAAAACCGCAAGCATGTTTAATATTATAACCATATTGTGTCGAAACTGTGTCTTTTTTTCTTGCACAGTCAATTTTGCTATGTTATAATACGCTTTGTGTTTGACGAAAGTCATACAAAGTGCTGCTATGGCTCAGTCGGTAGAGCGCATCCTTGGTAAGGATGAGGTCACCGGTTCAATTCCGGTTAGCAGCTCGAAAGAACCCCCGTATGTGTGATACGGGGGTTTGTTTTGTTTCGACATATATTCTTATTTATCGATTTTCACGATACTTCTGTTATTCGGGATAAACTGCTCGAATATGAAGATACTGAAATTCTCTTTCGCCTTATCCAACTCGGCCTGCGAACGTATCGTCCATGCCACCGGCTTACCCTTAAACAGCTTGGTCGCAGCCATGAATCCGAGTTCGTTTGCATGTTCATGATTGTACGCTATGAAATCGGGTCTCGTCATCCAGTTGAGACACAGATGCTTCAGGAAGAAATACAGCGGTCCCTTGAATCCGTCCTTGCGTCTGAACTTGTCTGAGAGCTGGCCTCTGATGATCTCGTTCCTGTTCTTACGGTACCATGACAGAGCCAGCGGATTGAAGCTCTCGATGATATATAAGCCTTTGTATCCCTGCAGGAGCCTGTCGGCGATCGGGCATACCGAGAAATCCATCCACTCCACCTTGTACTCCACTATGAGCGGAACCCGGCCGTCTACCAAAGCCAGGAATTCCTCAAATGTAGGTATCTGCTCATCTGTCCCATCCAGCCTGAACTGCTTCAGTTCCTCAAGAGAATATTCATATACCTTACCGGGTTGTCCGGTCATACGCTCAAGGGTGAAATCGTGGAATACGACAGGTATACGGTCCTTGGACAGCTGCACATCCAGCTCTATGCCGTATCCGGCTTCTACCGCTCTCTTAAATGCAGCCATTGAGTTCTCGGGAATACCCTTTTTCTTATCATGCAGTCCGCGATGAGCATACAGCGCCTCCTGATAAGGCTTCCAGTCGTGTATTGCCTGATTCCTGGGCTTTACGCTGAACAAAAACAGCAAACATATAACCAGAACAACTATGAAGAACATCCATATGAAATCCACTTGTATAACTCCTTACTGCTCTTAAGCTCACTACAGATCTTATCTATATTTCTGATAATATCACTTTCAAGCTTTCCTTTCATCCTATCACTTACTATCACACCCCTTTTATCTGTCATATTGCTTTGCATTTTTTTGGTTCTTTATCGTACCGAGTATCGCGCCATAATTGCCGCCTCTGTCGTCACCGGCTTCTGTACGGGCAAAAGCCATAAGTGTAACAAACAACAGATCGAGGTTTTGTTCTCCGGTCCAAATACGAAAGAACCCGCGGACAGGCAGCGCACCAGCTACTTTATGCTGAGATGCATCATCCTCATGAGGGTATTGACTTGTCTGTTCAGCCCGGGCAATTTCCACACCATCACGTAAAATACGGTATTTCATACCTACCAGCGTAGCTTCTCCCACTGTGTAGTTAGTATCGACGCTTATACCATTTTGCCTAAGATGCTTCCATACGTCCACACCGTCAAAATCAAAGGTGTTATGATTATCCAGCAGAGCCGATCCCCACTGAGTCTGCTCTTCGTGTCCGACCAGATGAGGTGTGGTAATACCATGTTCATGATCTGTAAAGTCAAACTTATAAGGCATGGTCAGGGAGAACTTCGTCATTTTTGCCTCATAGAGCACCCTCCTGTAACCGTCTTCAATACGGTGTCCATACTTCGGTGTTCCCAGATCAGTGAGAAAGTAAAGCTCTCTCTCCTCACCCTCCTCATGGGGTGCATATCCGGTATGACCGGTTGCCTTCCGATATTCTTCGTTTTCCTTCTGATCCTTCCTCTCCCTGATACTTGAAACGACTATAACAACAAGTATAACTGCACCAACGACTATAAAATAAACACTATGACCGCTGCCATGGAAAACCTCCGGATTCTGCGGATCGTAATATATGGTAGTGGTCTGGCCAACGCTGTATGAGGGACCGGATCGATCCGACTGTCCGGTGTAGGTTATGCCATCCACCGTATACTCCACGATCGGCCAATAGGTGATATCCTCCCCTGTATGATCCGCCACAACATCTATGATCGTGGCTGTAGTCTCTTCAAAGCCCCTTATCTGGAAAAACGTAAAATACACGCCCGCAACCAGGGATATGACCGCCATTATACCGAAAAAGATTTTAAGTTTAGGTCCACGCAATGAAATCATCTTTTCTCCTCCTCCGCTGATAAAAGCTTTCCATAAAAGCCTTAAGCTGATTACGTGTTTTCACATCCGGAATGCCGATTCAAGGCACTGATCTATTATATCCTATTCTCTTTTTCTTCCAATTATACTCACCCCCATATGCGCCGTAAACACATCACCTTGAAAACGATCCCCCTATCGTGTACAATATATCGGTATGTCTGTTGGAAAACCCGCGTAAGATAAAGGAGTTTTAAATGATACAAGCATGTAACGTAACATACAGAGTCGGCAAGAAAGCGCTCTTCGAAGACGTAAATATCAAATTCACACCCGGCAACTGCTACGGCCTGATAGGTGCTAACGGTGCCGGTAAATCAACTTTCTTAAAGATCCTCTCGGGTGAACTCGAAACCACGAATGGAGACATCGTGCTCACACCCGGTGAGAGACTTTCCGTTCTGGAGCAGGACCACTTCAAGTACGACGCTTATCCCGTCATGGATACGGTCATCATGGGCAATCAGCGCCTCTATGACATCATGAAGGAAAAGGAATCCATCTATGCCAAGGAAGACTTCTCCGATGAAGACGGTGTCAGGGCAGCCGAGCTCGAAGCAGAGTTTGCGGAAATGGACGGATGGGATGCAGAGTCAAATGCAGCCATGCTTCTTAACGGTCTCGGCATCGAGACAGACTTGCACTATGCACAGATGGCCGATCTTGATGGTAACCAGAAGGTCAAGGTCCTGCTTGCCAAAGCTCTCTTCGGCAACCCCGACATACTGCTTCTGGACGAGCCTACCAACCACCTGGACCTCGACGCTATCGGATGGCTTGAGGAATTCCTGATCGACTTCGAGAACACTGTCATCGTAGTCAGTCACGACAGATACTTCCTCAACAAAGTCTGCACCTACACAGCTGACATCGACTATGGCAAGATCGAACTCTTCGCCGGTAACTATGACTTCTGGTTCGAGTCCAGCCAGCTGATCATCAAGCAGCGCAAGGAAGCCAATAAGAAAAAGGAAGAACAGATCAAGGAACTGCAGGAGTTCATCTCCCGTTTCTCGGCTAACGCCAGCAAATCCAAACAGGCTACATCCCGTAAGAGAGCTCTGGAAAAGATCGAGCTCGACGACATCAAACCGTCCAGCCGTAAATATCCTTATATCGATTTCCGTCCCGAACGCGAGATCGGCAACGAAGTACTGACCGTGGAAAATATCTGTAAGACCGTCAACGGAGTCGAACTGCTCAAGGACATTTCCTTCACTGTAGGTCACGATGACAAGATAGCATTCGTAGGCGGCAACGAACAGGCCAAGACCATGCTGTTCAAGATACTGATGGGTGAGGAAGAACCCGATTCGGGTACATATAAATGGGGTGTGACCACATCACAGGCTTACTTCCCCAAGGACAATACCGAAGAGTTCAACAACGACTATACGATCACCGAATGGCTGATGGGCTACTCTCCCGTCAAGGATATCACCTATGTACGCGGGTTCCTCGGACGTATGCTCTTCGCAGGTGAGGACGGTGTCAAGAAGGTCAAGGTCCTCTCGGGAGGTGAGAAAGTCAGATGTCTCCTTTCCAAGATGATGATCTCGGGCGCCAACTGCCTGATCTTCGATGAACCTACCAACCACCTCGATATGGAGGCGATCTCATCACTCAACCAGGGCATGATCAAATTCAAAGGCGTCGAGCTTTTCTCTTGCCACGACCATCAGGTAGTGGAAACTACCGCAAACCGTATCATCGAGATCCTTCCCGACGGATCATTTATCGATAAGATCACTACCTATGACGAGTATCTCGCAAGCGATGAGATGGCACGTAAGCGTACGATCTACACCAGTGCCACCGAGGATGACGAGGATTAAATATCTTAATGAAACTGCTCTTCACCGACTTAGACGGAACACTCTTAAACAGCGAATCTCTCATATCCGCTAGAACACACGACATACTCAGAGACTTTACAGATGCGGGGCACCTGCTGATCCCAAACAGCGGGCGCCCTCTCTTAAGTATACAGAAGCTGATCGACAGCGTCGGCATCACCGATATGGTCAGATACATCGTTGCCTACAACGGTGCTCTGGTCTGGGACTGTGTGAAATCCGAACCGGTATGGAGCGCCTGTGTTCCCTTTGACTGTGCACGTATCATCCAGGATAAATGCTTCGAACTGGGGATCCATGTACAGACTTATAATCATGAGACCATCTATACCCGACGTGACGAGCTGGAGATCACCTATTACAAAAAACGGATTTTTCTCCCGGTGCACTTCACCGATGATCCCATAGGCGACTGTGATGAAGAACCGTATAAAATGCTCGCCATCAACTTAAAAGATCATGATTTGTTATGTAAACTAATCAGTGAGCTTGACCCCCTTATCGGAGATCGCATCAAGATGGTATTTTCCAATGACTGGTACCTGGAGTTCTTCAATATAGAAGCCGGAAAAGACCGGGGAATTGTTGAGTTATGTAAACTATTCAATGTTCCGATATCCGACTCTTATTCTGCAGGCGATGAGCAGAACGATCTGTCCATGATACAGGCCGCAGGTTGCGGTATTGCCATGTATAACGCTACCCCGCCCGTCAAAGAAGCCGCCGATGTCATCACCGAATACGATAATGCCCACGACGGCTTAAGCTTATATATCAGAGATCATATCATGGATCGGTGATCCGCATTATGATCACCGATACCTATATCAATTCAGTTTATACATCTCTTCGGCGGCGAGCCTTGCTTTGGCTACGATCGCCCCATCCTGATCCTTCGGTATGCAGTAGAACTGCTTCTGCGCATCTCCGATACCGATCATATCTCCGAGTTCATACCAGTAGTAATCTGCATAGAGACTGTACGAATGCTTTGGACTCTGCTGATAGTCAAGTTCACCGTTACATCCTGTCAGTGTAAATCCGTCATTGTCATGTATGAGTCTTCCACTCCCCACATGATATAGTGAATCGAAATCCACCATCATATAAATCTCGACATCCAGATCCATCACGTACTCTCCTGCCCGGATCTCACGACGCACGCATTCCCTTTCCCAAGCATACCATTCGGGCACGAACTCAAATTTCTTCACCGCATCGTTCACGGGCACACCACGTCTGATATCCACCGATTCAAGTTCGGCATCGACTGTCCCGTCACCATCGGTGTCCTCGTATTGTCTCTCAAGCTTCCCGTTTTCCGTCAGTTCCCACCGGGATCCGCAATGCCCACAGGATATATATATACCCTCTCCGTGCATCTGCCCCTCGGACCGGCAGACAGGACATTTATACAGGACCCGATGGAGGCCGTCGGCTCTGAAGGGCTCATCCACGATCACTCCGTTCTCATACTGCTCCTTGAAATGATCATACTCAAATGCGCCCTGTATCACGGCATTGATCTCATCCGCGCTCTTGTGTGCGATATCCTCCTGTGACAGCAGATATGTCTCGGTGGCCGTCACCTTCACTTTTCTCTTCTGCAGGCAGTTATAGAGCGGATCGCGCAGAAAAGCTCCCTTGGTGCGTATCATGACCACGGGGATGCGGAGCATCTTGATGAACTTACCTATGCTGTCGGGCAGCGGTGTGGTCGTGCCGTCAAATGAGTAACTGGCTTCCGGATACATAAGTATCGAACTGTTCAGCTCATCCACCGCATATTTCATATCCTTGATCAGATACATATCGGAAATGAACTTCTTCGCCGGTATACAGCCCACCCGTGAGAAAAGACCTGCCTTGCCGATCAGACCGTCGTTGGTGCATACAATATGATACTGCCTGTTCGCCAGGAGCCTGAATGCGATCTCCAGATCCGTGAAGCAGGAATGATTCATCAGAAAAAGTGCCGGTTCGTCCGCACCCAGTTTCTCCATCCCGTTGGTCTCACATTTAAATCCAACAGCCAGAAGTTCGGCTTCAGACAGCGTACTTATCGTATGACGAAGCAATGCGCTCTGCTTTACAGGTCGCATATGCATCCGCGGTGTCATCGCGGCAACTTCGCTGTATGCCTTTTCTTTTACCTTAATTTTCAAAAGAACAACCTCTCCTCTTCGCGGCATCCCACTCCGGCTGTCTGTCGAAATACTGTGAATTCAACCAGTCCGCCACGTCGGATATACCGTCTTCATCCAGTGTAAAGTATTCTGTCGTCTTCAGCTCATCGGGTGTGGAGAAAAGCCCCAGCGGTTCCGGCCAAATAATGACACATATACGATCCGGCACCTCCGCATCCGGCTCCGGCTTCTCACCCGGCACACGTCTGATCATATATCTCATGCCGTCCATTGAACCGGAATACTCTTCTTTTTTTACGAAATTCAATATATGAAAACTGTCTTTATCGATCATGGTTCGCTCCATGCCAGTCAATAGCCAGCATCGTGATATCGTCAAACTGCTCGGCATCGCCGACGAATTCATCTATATCCGCCTTGACCGCGGCGAGCAAAGCCTCCGGAGATGCTTTCGGATCCTTGTTCAGTGCGGACAGCATTCTGTCGGTATCAAATTGTCCGTTCCCGGCATCAGTCGCTTCGGGAACACCATCTGTATAAACATACAGGCTGTCCCCGGGATCAAGCTCAAATTCATGCTCCTTGAAAGTCAGTCCTTCCATTGTGGCCACTGCAGGTGAATGACGGTATTTGACCAGCTCCCACTCACCGTTTGCACGTCTGATTGCAGGATGCTCATGGCCGGCATTGGCAGCTATTCCTTTTCCGGTGGAAAGCTCTATGATCGCCATCCATACCGTAACGAAGTACTCCAGTTCATTGCCTTCGCAGAGCTTATCATTCGCATAAGACAGGACCTCCGCGGGTGTACCGCCCATCTCCGCCCGGTTCCTGATCAGCATCTTGGAAATCATCATAAACAGTGCCGCCGGAACACCTTTACCGGATACATCGGCTATGACCAGAGCCAGATGATCGTCGTCCACAAGGAAGAAATCGTAGAAGTCTCCTCCGACCTCTTTGGCCGGATCCATGGTCGCATACAGGTCGAACTCCCGGTGAGATGCATTGATCTCGTCAAAATTACGCGGCAGCATGCTCGCCTGTATATTGTTCGCCACGCTCAGTTCACTGGCGATCCTCTCCTCTTTCGCCGTGACTTCTTTCAGATCGCTGATATAATGCTGGAGAGAATCCGTCATTTCATTAAAGGACTGAGCCAGTGTACCTATCTCGTCATCGGTGCTGACCTGAGTACGATAATCCAGATCTCCGTCGCTTATATTGCGTACATCCCTCTCCAGCTGCTTCAGCGGGTCGGATATCTTTTTGGAGAAACGTCCCGCCGTAAATGTGATCAGCAGCAGGATCACACCGATCAATACAAGACAGTTCTGAATAACTCTCAGAACTCCCATTAAAACCGATGAGACCACCGAATCGGTATTGGAATCAATGCTCTCACGTATCTCATTCGCCGGTACGATCACATTGGATACCGGGCTGATGATGCACAGTCGCCAACCTGTGGAATCTATCGTCGCATATGACACATAGACAGCTCTTTCATCTTCACCGGTCTTCATTATTCCGTCTTCCTGCTCAATTATCAGCTGCCCGATCGGTTTCAGAATACTCTCGGATTCGGTTGAAAAGATGTTATATGTCTCCTGTGCATCCGGATCCAGATCTTTACTGGCTATAACATTGCCTTTTTCATCGATCATAGTGGCTACGGTCGGATCCACGATACCGTCATTGACCATGGACTCATTTAAGTCTTTCATCAATATATCCATACCGATCACGCCGATGAAACTTCCGTCAGCCCCATAGAACGGAGCACAGCAGGTGATGGTCAGTCCGCGTCCGTAGCTGTCCCAATATGTGTCGGTGAACCGGCATTCCCCGCTTGTCATACCGAGGTTATACCAGTTATCGGGCTTCCTGTACTCGTAGTACCGATTCTCTTCACCCGCCGCCAGCTGTGAATCCCTGTCATAACTTATCATCAGACCGTCAGCCGTTCCCAAATATATGGTCACGATGTTTTCATGCTTACGTACGATCGGCTCAAATACATTTTCCATATTGCCAAGGAGTTCATTATCGGGTTTGATATCCTCATACTGTATGAGTTTATTGGCCAGCAGCATCTGCATGGTCCAGACGCCCTCATTCTCCGCACGGGGAATATCCACCGGTCTGGCAGGATAGTCATCAGGTGCCGCATACAGTGTATTCGCATAGGAAGCCGCATACTGTACAGCATCCGAATATGCGGCAAGCTTCTGCTCGGCAAGCTTTGCTTTATCCTCGACCTGTCTGGAAGTATTACGCTCAAGTTCCTCTATCATCGCAGTAGTACTGATATCGGATGCATCCTCTCCCAGTCTTGTGGAGCCGGACACTGCCGAATCACGTATCAGATATATGGCCGAGAAACTGATGATCGCGGACAGTGCCAGAGTAATCATGGAGAATGTGAGCGTATTCATCACCATCTTTTTGGATACTGATGACGAATCCATACCGTCATATCCAAGCCTGGATGTGATCGTCTCATCGACAAGGAGATTCGCTATGATCAGGAGGATCGCTCCGATCACCTGATACGGAGTTGCCGGATTATAAGAGGTTCCCAGCATCTTACTCAATATGGGGTTCATGATCATCGTGATGACGATCTCGGTTGAGAATATCAACGATGCGCCTATCGCGGAGACATGCTTCTGACATTTGATCTGCAACAGTCCGTACACGGCACGTATGAATATTCCCATGAAGATGACGCTGATCCAGAAGAGCTTATCCGTCGGGAGAGACATGGCTGCTTTGCCCGCAACCACTTCGACTGTCCATGCTATAAATGCAAATAGCACGGAAAACAGCATCTGCGAAATGGTAAGGGCTGCGCTGTCTTCATTCTCGCCCAGAATGGATACGCCGACTACGTATGCTGCGAAGAACAGATCGGCCAGAATAAGATAAATGACCTTCGTTGACGAAAAAAGTGCCTCCGTATTTCCGCCGAACATCAGCAGCAAAGCGATCACCGCCATTACGGTCGCTATGCTTGAAAGGAAATTGACCTTTTTGCGCAGCAACAGGAGCAACGGAGTTACAAAAACAAAATACAGACTGACTACACTCGAGACCACTACCGAATCCATGCTTCGCGACCCGAGCAGAACGAAAATGTTAAATCCGGTCAGAAGAACGGCAAAAAAAGCTCCCTTCAGGATCGTTGACTTCCTGATCCGGCGGATCTTCCTGAAGCTCGCCGCACACATAACCACAAGACCGATGACATTTGTTATGCAGACGAAACAGAACGTAGATACCGAATCCGGTACGTTCGTCAGAAAAACATACTGTATTGCAGCCAGAAACGTGATAAAGATCAGTCCCAGCGTAGCCATGTATTTGACTCTGTTTTTCACTTTTCGGTCACCCTGTACTTTCCGATAAGGAACTCCGGCCCGTAAGACTCCTTCAGTCGTCTGAGGCCCGGCACTCCCACATCTTCTTCAAAATTGACATATTTATATCCGGTCACATTCAGTTTCGTAGACTCCTGTCTGAGAACTCTGTAAATGCCGGGATACTCCCTGTCGCCTTTCTCTATGAGTACGTCATAGTAGTCGTCATTAAGACCTACGCCATAGCAGAACGCCTTTACATTACCGTCTATCCTGATGACCGTGCCTGAGATACCAAGTTTATCGTAATTCCAGATCTGCTTCTGGATACATTTCAGTTCCCGTTCAAGTGCTTCCTCATCATGTGTCTCGGAGTATTTCTCCACCCACTCAGAGGCATAGTCCAGCACTTCCTCCCGGTCACCGGCTGTCATCTCGCTCACCTCGGTCCTGTCACCGAAATCCCGCCAGAACGACCGTATCTCCGTGCGTCTGCGTGCATGGATCTTACCGGGAAAATCCCGCATGGTTTCGGTACTGATGATATACTCAGCCAGATCCCGGTCATTTATACATTCAAATTTATCCGGAAAGGATCCATTCAGTATATTGACATACTTTTCGGTCAGAGTTATGAATTTGGCTTTTTTTCCATGGGAATGAGCATCCGACAGGATATTCTCAAAAGCACCCGCAATATCTCCCGCACCGAACGGAGCCAGATAGACACGGTAGCCGTCATCGCACAGATGCTCTCTGCACACATAAAGAAAGCCGTCCTGAATGCAAAAACTGTCTCCGTACTTCTCATACAGGGACCACATACTGACGGGTGAATGCTGACAGCACCCCTCCCCGTAAAGGGAGGTGTACTGATATATGATTTCGATATCATCTAAAGAGACCGGTTTAAGATCCATCCCCATTATCACCGGAAGATTCAACACAGGTTTCCGGCTCATCGGTCTGCTTATCTTCAGGCTGTATATCTTCGGTCGGCTTATCTTCAGTTCGGGCATCCTCGGTCTGCGCATCATCGGGAACAAACATCTGCTCCTTATTGTCTATACGCGTCCTGATATCACGCTTCATATGACGCACAGCACGGCGTATCTTCTTACGGTTCTTACGCCTGGTGACAGCCCATATGATCACAGCGATAAGACTTACGCCTGCCGTTCCTGCCAGAGCAATGAGCACTATGTTCATTATATCATTCTTTTCCATACTTGAAACATCCAGAATGATTCTGGCTTCATTGCCGGTCAGCTCATATGTATAATATCCACCCAGCGAGCCGGTCCGCGTCAATTCCGTAAGTCCGCTTCCATCCTCCACTCGGAGCACGAAATCCTCTCCGACCTTATCACCGTATACCGTATCCGGCCTGAATCTGATCTGATGCACGTTTGCTCCGTCATCGGGAATGATCAGGTCTATGGTCTCGTACGCGGCAAGTGTAGAAGGATCCTCACTGTCATAGTTTATCTGTCTGGCTACTACCAGAGAATCTCCTTCTTTAAATGCGCCGTCGACCAGTATTTCCGACTGATGTGCACCTGCCTCTCCGGTCGCGTCGGATAGGGTGGTCAGATATCTCTTATAATTCGCGGTAACCGTGGTGTCAGTGGAAACACATTCTATCGAGGGCTTATCCCATTCAATATAGAAACCATCTCTCGGCTCCACGGACGGATATTCTTCGCCGGTGATCCGGTCACCGTAGCCGACTCTGACTTTGGATATCTGTACAGGTTCATCACTGTCTTCATCATTCAGCAAATATGTGATCGTCAGGTGGTCGAAATCCGAAGGAACGTTTGGGTTCCCGTTCATCAGCTCGGCATAGGTTATCGGCTCTGCCTTGAGACTGTAGCTGACACGATCGATACCGGCCAGACTGTCACTTACGAAATAGTTATTCCTTACCTCGCCTTCATCCTTGATATGTCCGGCTATAGCTCCGCTTCTGCTGCCGGATGCATCGATATCAACGATCGACACGCTGTCTCTGATATGCGTGCCGTCGCCGACTATACCGCCGAGATAGTTATTGCCCGAAATTATTCCTCTGGAAAAAGAAGATACGATATAGGATAAGGATGATCCGGCGATTCCTCCCACATCATCACCCGAATCCGAGCTGACGGATGAGTAGTTCTCGCCCCGGAGAAGCGTACCCATCTCCTGCAGACCGCATACACCGCCCGCATAGCTCTTCACACTGCGGACCTCGGCATAGTTTCTGTCGTCTCTGAGCACACATTTGGTTATATACGATGTGTTAAGCTTCGAATCTCTGATACCGGTGATATCACTCTCCATATCATAGTCATATTCGATAGCCATGGTGCCGGCGATACCGCCCACGTTTAAATCTCCGTTTATGACTCCGTAGTTGATGCTGTCAGCTATGGTAGCATCGGTGCAGGTCTCCGCCTCGGCAAGTGAGTCATCCGTGATTATCGCCGTATAATCCTTTTCCAGCACTCCGTCCAGAGCATCTGTATAGAGCATCAGGATGTCATTGAACTGATCGGATACTGCCTGCAGATCATCCGTAAGGGTGTACGTGGCCCCATTGAGTTCCTGATTGAGCAAACCGAAATTATCGTTCATGACCTGCAGATTATCTGCAAGACTGGTCGTATGTGATCTATAATCCGCAGACAATGTGGGGAATGTGATCGCGCCGCGACCTGCCAGCTCGCTTACTATGCCTTTTGTCTGCTGTCCTGCCGTTGTCAGGTTTGATGCCGCAGCCTGCAGAGAGTTTACCGCATCTATCGCATCGCCCCTCGTCTCTTCAGCCATGATATCCGTATACTTAAGCAGAGTTCCCGATATAGTGGCGGAAGCATCAGCCACATCCTGTACATAGGTAGATCCCGGATGTTGGATTGTGTATTGAGTCTGGGCATATTTATCAGCTGCAGCGGGAGCTGCGGCTTTTGCAGCAGCATCCAGCTGCATATCAGCTTCATCGTCCGTCTTGGGGAATTTCGTCCCATCAGTATATTCCCAGTGTCCGGCAGCTGAAGCAGTACCTATATCCGTGTTATCATATGCTTTCCCATCGTCACGAATATATATGAGTCCTCTTCCTTCATCATGGTCCGAAATGAATTGATTATATGCACCCTTTAACCCGGTCGAATAATACCCCTTATACTCTACCGTTGACTTCTCTATCGTATTCTTGGAATCATTGTAGAGCTGCTTATCGCTGTCGCTCATATACTTCCCGATATCGAGATCCTCAACAGCTTCCCGTGTATGCTCCATCGCACTGCCTATATTCGTTCCCGCATAAGATGTCTGATCAAGCGCCCCGTCCTGTTTGGATGATTCAGCCAGGATATAATCCACTCTGGAGAATGCTTCCGAGGCAGCTCCGCTTACTCCGTTTGCGAAGTCTACGGTGTTCTCTGCGAGGTATTTCGCATCCGTGATCGCACCTGTAGTGTACTGCTGTATAACAGAGAGCCTGTTGGTGAGAACATCCGACTGTCCGCGGGTATCCTTAAGCGTCACGGTAACCAGATCATGAAGCTTGGCGATCGACTCTGACAGCTGATATGCTATATCCGAACTGAAATCTATGGTTATATAAGGTTCCGCCTGACCCGTGATACCTCCGACATCCTTACGCCCGAGTATCTGTCCGTTATTGATACATGAATAAATGTACCCGGACTGTCTGCCTGCGATACCGCCGATATTATATCCCACATGCTCATATCCGATCGTACCGTGATTCGTTGAATGACTGATGATACCTATGGATAATCCGGCGATACCTCCCGCATCCGATACGGTGGATGAAGTTCCGGCTTCATCATCATTTTCACCACGGACATTATTCAACATATCCATGATCGCCTGCAGGTTCTTAAGTGATTCATCGGTGATGGTGGTATCGGTATTTGAGGTGTTGACCGGAGCATTATTCGTACACCCTGTGATATTGCCCATGTTTTCTCCGGCGATACCTCCGGTAAAATGAACTCCGCGTATATACCCCGTGCTTTCGCATCCGGAGATCGTACCTGTGAGCTCGTTCATGCCCGCGATGCCGCCAACGTAATCATTTCCGCTCACTATACCTTCAAAGCTGCATTCCGCTATCACTCCGCTGTTATCACCTGCGATGCCCCCGATCATGGTCTGCTCTCCCTGGGGCACTACCGACCCGGATACATGCAGATTTCGGATGACCGCATCCTTCTGCACATATGAAAAAAGGCCGGCATACGATACGTTACCATCTATGTTCAGCTCGCTGATGCTGTGGCCCTGACCATCGAATATTCCGCCGAAAGTCGGTATACCTTCAAAGTCCTTGCCAAGCAGGGAAATATCGTTTACCACAGTGACATGCTTATTCCTTGACCATGTATCGAGCATGCAGTTACGGGACAGTTCGATCAGGTCATCAGCATCGGATATCGATATGTACTCCCAGTCCGTCTCCACCAGTGCCTCAACATCGGCTGCTATATCGGCATCCGGGTCGGATACATTTTCCAGAGCATCGGTCTGAGTGCCTGTGGTCACGGTTTCGCTCGCATCTGCGCGTGCTTCGGCGTAGCTCCCGGCGTCCGGGGTCTCTGCATGGATGTCTGTCATGAACCCGGAGCTGACGACCATCACACATAGTATCAGGGATGCAACTCTCTTTTTCATGAGTTCACCTCCCCGCCGTCAACATCCACGGTCCCTTCATCTTCAGCAGGCACTGCATCTTCAACCGAAGTCTTTCCGTCAACACCGATCTCCGCTTCCGGATCATTGCTAAGCTCCGTGATGTTGTTATTATCTATAAATGCACTTATGGATCCGCGTACGACCGCATGCATCGTGCCTACTATATTTCCGTCGATATGCCCCCGCACGGCTCCGTCGATACGCATGACACCCGTCGTCTGCCTGTTCTGTATGGGCATATTCATGACAAAAGCAGTCAGTTCGATGATCTTATCTCCCACCAGAAGTATCTGTGGCAAAACAAACATCGTGATAAATATGGATATGATCGTGCCACGGCCCAGGCACTTGCCTATACCGTATATCGCACAATCCGAAGTCATCTTTCCGATCAGGGTACCGGCTACCGCCATCATGGTGCCTGATGTGATGATCGTGGGGAACGACAGGTTCATCGTATTGATGATCGCCTCCTTACGTACCATGGTGCCTCTCAGCTCCGTATATCGGCTCGCTATGACTATCGCATAATCGATATTCGCACCCATCTGGATGGACGATACGATCAGATAACCCAGGAAGAAAAGCGGTTCGTTCGCTATGGTCGGGAACGAGAAATTGATCCATATACTGCCCTGTATGACAGCGATCAGAAGCACGGGCATGCCTGCCGACTTAAATGTAAACAGCAATACGACCAGAACCGCCAGAATGGATACGACACTCACGACCGTATTATCTCTGGCAAAGCATTTCTTCAGGTCATACTGGCTGACCGACTCACCGACCACATATATCTTATCCGCATCGTAATAATTCCCGGCAATGGTGTGTATCTCCTGTAGGAAATCAAAAGTTTCTTCGGATTCCTGCGGCAGCGTCAGATAGACCAGCATACGTGAATAATCTTCACCCTGAAGCTGCTGTCTGGCGAAATTCATCATCCGGTAAGCATCCTGTAGTTTCTCCATCAGCTCATCATCCAGAGTCACATATCCCTCATCCACTTCCTCATAGACAAACATGAACATATCGATCAAAGGCACACGGTAATTGGCCAGTCCGTTGATCGCTTTTGCATAATCCTCGTCATTGACCGCATATGCGGCATATACCAGCTCTGCCACCTCGTAATCCAGATCCAGAAGTTCGGAGAACTGTCTGGGTGTCAGCCGGTCAGTCAGCGTATATCCTCCTATAGCTTCCGTATTGGCAAGCCCCGTAGTGGATTCCACTTCTGCTCTTGCCTCCAGTATCTTGAGCAGCTTGGCCTCGGATTCATAATCACCGGAAGGAACTACCAACGCGAGCATATTTTTCTTCCCGAAGGTTTCATCCTGTATATCCTGTGCTTCCTGCACGGCGTTGGTCAGAGGAGGTGTGATCAGCGAATATCCGTATGCATAAGGGCATTTGGATGAGATCAGATATCCTGCCACGATAGCCACACCGAAAAGAGGAGCTATGAAGAATCTGGTATGATAGGCAAACTTGCCCACAAAAGGAATATCAGGTACGAAGTTCTTATGCTGTGTCTTATCCATAAGCTTCGCAAATACCATGATGATACCCGGCATCAGAAGGAATACGGATATCAGACTTAAGATAATGGATTTGATGAGCACGATACCCATATCGGCGCCCATCTTATACTGCATGAACATCATCGCGACCAGACCGCCTATGGTTGTCATGGAGCTGCCGGTGATCTCGGGGATTGCCTTCGACAGAGCGATGATAGTCGCTTCACGCGGAGGCAGGAGTTTATGCTCCTCCTTATATCTGTTCAGGAATATGACCGCATAGTCCACGGACAGGGCAAGCTGCAGAACTATCGTCACGGAATTCGATACAAATGATATCTTGCCGAATACGAAGTTCGATCCCATCTGAACTATCGCAGCAGAACCAAACGTAATGAGCAGAACCGGAACCTCGGCATAAGCCTGTGATGTGAGTAAGAGCACGCCCACCACGACGAACACGACGATGATCGAGATCGTGTTCATCTCCTCTCCGATCAGTTCGGACTGCGTATCACCCAGACTCGTGGTCAGATAATAATCATATCCTTCCAGATAATCCTTAAGCGCATCGAGACATACCAGACACTGATCATCATCCTCATCATAATCAAATGTCACTGATATCAGGGCCGAACCGTTCGCATAATGATCAGGAGTATCATCCACGTCTGCGGAGAATACTCCTTCCATTGCTTCTATATCCTTCTGTATATCCTGTGCCTGGGAGTAGGAAACATTTGCCACCATGACATTGGCTGTGCCGTAAGTGGTAAACTGCTCCTCCATGAGATCCAGTCCCAGTCTGGTCTCGGACGTAGCCGGGAGGTAGAAGGCGAGGTCATTCTCAACCTCCACCCATCCCTTGGCTATGACCGAAAAAATTGCAAGGATCGCGTATATCAGAAAAAACAGATTACGTTTGTCTACTATGAAAGCGCAAATCTTCAGCATTGCGCTGTTTCCGAGTTTAACTTCTTCGTTTTCCATGATGACTGATCAAATGCCTCTAAATGATAGATTGTACTCTTTTTTTAAAAAAATGCAACCGCGGGATCCGAAACAATGTTCAGATCCCGCGGTATCCATAACCTGTCAGATCACGGCTTAGTCGCGCCACACTTTGAACATCTAAATCCACTGGCGGTGGGTAGATTCTGCCAATTATGATTTCCGCCTTGCGGACAGGGGTCGGAGTATACCGTAGCTTGCGCACTTGTGCTTTCGCCGGAATGCTCATGTGTGCCTTCCGGCTGCGATTCGCTGCCGGTATCCTTCACCGGTCCGCCGCCTTCCACGGCACCGCATATCGAACACTGCCTGGTTCCGTCATCGCCATAAGCTCCCCAGTTGTGTGAAAGAGCCGGTATATCCTCTGTAGCCAGCGCCGCTCCGCACATGGTACAGTATCTGCTCTTACCGCCGGCTACACCGCATGAAGGATACTGCCATGTAACCCAGTCACCCGGTATATGATCTATCTTTGCGATCGGCTCGGTACTGATCACGGCACCGCAGCTGCTGCATACCCGTACTCTGGTACCCTCAGCCTGACATGTAGCTGCCGTCTGTACCTGCCAGTCTCCCGCAGTGTGTACATGTGCGGGCTTCGATGTTACGGCATTGGGAGCTGCTGCGGTCGTGTCTGCTGTATCTTCCGCCGCATCACCGTCATCGGATGCGCCGGTCTGCTCAGTCGGATCACCGTCACCGGATCCGTCGTCTGCTGCGTCGGCCGCTGCCGTCTTATCCTCGTCATCATCGGAGTTTTCGTCAGCTTCTCCGACAGTCTCTTCAGCGGTCTCTCCGGCTGCGGGCTCTTCACCTGCGGTTCTGATCTCTCCGTTCTTCAACAGTTCTATAAGCCTCTCCACTCCATCCTCGGGCAGACTCTCATAGTGCAGTAGCAATACCTCTTCCTCGGCAGCGGATACCTCGGCAAGCTCGGCCTTATCCACTGTCACGAACTCCGAAAGTGTATCATTTCCTCTGATCAGTCCGCTCTCGCCTGCGGTGAAGTCACGCTCCACACCGTTATAATTCCCCGTCTCGGTCTTGAGTCTGACGAATACGGTGCCCTCGTATACCTCGAGCAGCGTATATTTATATCCGTCATCTCCGGTATATACGGTCACTCTGAACTTCGTACCTCTGACGGCCATCGTTGAGTTCGGTGTATCCACCTCGTATGAATCATTTGCACCCAGTGCATTCTGAAGCTCATTGAGCTCGCTTCCGGCATCCAGATTTATCTTTATCCGGCTGGAATCCTTACTCTGATCCGCACTCAGCGAGAAATGCGTATTCGCATCGGCATACACGTATTTATCGCCGTCCATGCACATGGTCAGATCCGAGTTGGCGGTAACGGTCACATCATCGCCGTCTTCAAGCTGTTCCCCCACGTAAGCAGCACCGTTGTTGTGCGTACCCGCTACATTGACGGTACCTGTGAGAGCTTCCACCGATATGCTCCGGTAGCCGCTCCCCTGAAGGAGTACAGCCACGCCGATCCCCACGGCCACTACCGCTGCTCCTCCAATGACTGTAACTTTTCCTTTTGTAGTACCCAAGAAGTCTTTTAATTTCATATCAGGCCTCCAATTCTGTCACAGTATAGACATTGATCTTATTACTCTTACCCTTAAGCGGTATATCTCCGACCAGATCCGCTTTAACTCTGTCTCCGAGAGCATTCAGTACTTCCTCACTGATATAGATCTCACCTGCACCGGCATTTGCCTCCAGTCTGGCTGCCGTATTTACCGTATCGCCGATAGCAGTGTAATCCATGCGGAAATCGCATCCTATATTACCCACGACCGCATCACCGCAGTTGACACCTATACCGAATTTAACGCCCTTACCGAATCTTTCCAATAGGGATTCCTCGAGGGGCTTTGATCTGCTGTTTATATCCCATGCGGTCTTCACGGCCTTATATACATAGTCATCCAGATCAAAAGGAGCATTGAACACCGCCATCGCAGCATCCCCGATGAACTTATCCAGCGTACCGCTGTTTGACAGCACACAATCGGTAACCAGCGCCAGATAGTCGTTCAGTATCTCCACCACCTGCACGGGATCCAAACTCTCGGACATGGTGGTGAATCCTCTGATATCGATGAAGAGAACCGCGATATGCCGTTTCTCCCCTCCGAGCTTAAGTTCGAAATCACCGCTTCGGGACAGTTCATCCACTACCTGCGGAGCCACATATTTCTTAAACACATCCAACGTATGTCTGCGTCTGATCTTCTCTATCACATACTTGCCGACGATCAGATATGCATCCGCGATCACCAGGAACAACAGCACATATATGAGAGGAATATAGTGACCGTGAGCGGCCAGAAGTCTGCCTGCAAGAGTGCAGATCACTCCCACTGCCGCAGATGCGATCAGTCCCGGCCAAAGACCGGTTTTTTGCGTCAGAGCAAGGAAAAGAATGATGATCAGTGCAGCTATGACTGCCGCCAGCCACCGGTTTACAGCGGTCATGGTCTTATGCTGCATATATGCCTGTATGACATTGGCATGGTTCTCCACGCCGTACATGGACGTATCACGGTCGGATGCGGGCTGATAATCGTCCTGCATGCCGGGAGCATAAGCGCCGATGAGTACTATGGCATCCTTAAATGCCGTGGCGGGGACTTCTCCGGCCAGCACCGCTCTGAAGGAAACCTTGGAATACTCGCCGGATTTGCCGGAATACATGAACTGGAAGAGGCCGTTGCTCTGCTTATCGGGCACATATACATCTTCGCCTCTGCTCTCAGCATAGAGCTTATATACCGCATATGCGAAACCGTCCTGCTCTCCTCCGTCGGGAGTGACTATGGTGTTCATAGCATATCTGACATAACCGTCTTTCGCCACACATGCATTTGTGAATCCCGCTGTAGTGACGTCAGCCAGTCCTTCTATGGGCATCTCTATGCGATCGATATGCTCGGAATTATAATATCTCTTACCGCTTTCATCGGTCTCCACCTGACCGCGGTATACGATATGAGAACCGCTGACTATATTTCCGCCGGCAAGTGCCGCCGCAGAGGCTAGATGAGCATCTGTTTCCTCATCGTACGGTTCGGTGAAAAGCAGATCCATGCCAACTACGGCAGGTGCATTTTCCGGATCGCTGTACAGAAGCTCAAGCAGCTCGGCAGTCTTTTCTCTTGACCACAAAGTGAAGTTGCCGTACTCACCGAGAGTCTCCTCATCTATGCCCACTATGATGATCCTGCTGTTCGGTCCGGACAGTCTGGTATACAGTTTGTCTGTCAGAAATGCATCGGGCGCATACAGCGCGTCGGTCATCGTCAGTATGAATACCAGTACCGCCGCCACCGCCATCACAATGATATGTACCAGTTTACTGTTCGTCATACGATAGTCCCTCCGCCGAGAACTCTGTCACCGTCATAGAAAACAACCGCCTGTCCGGGTGTGATCGCGCGTTGAGGCTCATCAAATACCACTTTGACACTGTCTGCCGGCCGTGCATCGGTGCCGGAGCTTTGTGTTATGTAAACCGCCGCATCCGCCTCCCGATGATGGTACCTGATACGTGCCTTACATCTGATCTCAGCGGAAGCGGGCTTACCGGCCGCATATGTCCAACACACATCCACAGCTCTCAATTCACGGCCGAAAAGCGCATCATTATCAGACAGTATGATCTCATTCATTTCGGGATCGATCTTCTTAACATACCATGGATGCTGTGCGGGTATACCGAGTCCTTTGCGCTGACCTATGGTATAGTCACATATTCCCGTGTGTTCACCGAGGAACTCCCCGTTCTCCGTTACGAAGCTTCCGGGCTCACATTCCACACCCTGTCTCCTTAAGAATCCCCGTGTATCACCGTCGGGTATAAAACATATATCCTGACTGTCCGGCTTGTGTGAGTTCACAAATCCGTATTCATCCGCTATCCGCCTCGTCTCATCTTTGTTGAGCTCGCCTATGGGGAATCTGATGTGAGACAGCTGTTCCTGACTCAGCATATACAGGACATAGCTTTGATCCTTAGAGGGATCCATACCCTTGTGAAGCTCATATTCGCCGGTTTCGGGATTTATTATGACTCTGGCATAATGCCCGGTCACCACGGTATCACATCCCAGTTCTTCCGCACGCTTCATCAGCCGGTCGAACTTCAGATATCTGTTGCAATCTATACATGGATTTGGAGTGATGCCCCGGCTGTAGCTGTCCGTGAACTTCCTGATCACGCACTCTCCGAATGCCTCACGGAAATTCGCCGTGTAATGGTCTATGCCCAGGTTCTCGCATACCCGCTTCGCATCTTCCGTATCAACCAGAGAGCAGCATGTTCTGCCGTTTGAAGTACGATCGCATGCCGCCTGTGTGCTATCTCCGTATACGGTCGCATTGTCATAGAGCTGCATCGTGATACCGATACACTCATATCCGTCACGCTGCATACAGGCTGCGGCCACCGACGAGTCCACTCCGCCGCTCATGGCTATCAGAGCCCTGCCTCTGACCGGCACGGCCGATGAACTTACATCAGTCATAGAACCTCTCTCTGACGATATGCTCAAGGATTTCCGCACTCCCCTCCACGCCGAACGTAGAACTGTCTATGCACAGATCACGTCCGCTGAAAGGATTCTTGTATCCGGGAATGTAATTCTTGTGATACTGCTCCCTGGCTGTATCAACATCGGCTATCATCCTGCGTGCTTCTTTCTCGTCCATGCCGAGTCTGGTCACGCAGTTGTTCAGTCGTTCCTCCACCGGAGCATAGATGAACACGCTCAAAACCCTGGGATGATCACGAAGTATATAGTCCGCACATCTGCCGACCACAATACCCGACTGTTCCTTCGCAAAATCTCGGATGATGTTCTTCTGAACCTCAAATATCGAGTCTCTGAGTCCGATCTTCTCACCTAGAGGAAATGCCCTCCGCAGAAACTGTCCGATACCTACTTCCTCGGAATTACTGATCTCCGAAACGGGCTGGCCCATACGCCTGGCTGTTTCTTCCACTATGTCCCTGTCTACATATTCCACATCGAGTCTCTTCGCAAGTTCGGCAGCGATCAATCGTCCCAGCGATCCGAACTGTCTGGATATGGTAACTATATATTTATCCATATGCACACCTCATAATCCGGCTGATCACAGCACCTTGTTCAGGAAGTCGATGGTACGCGCTTCCCTGGGATTGCCTATAACCTCCTCGGGAGTACCCTCCTCGACTATATATCCGCCATCCATGAATATGATACGGTCTGCCACCTCTCTGGCGAATCCTATCTCATGCGTGACTATAACCATGGTCATGCCCTCTGCGGCAAGTGACTTCATTACACCCAGTACCTCACCTACCATTTCGGGGTCCAGCGCACTAGTAGGCTCGTCGAAAAGCATGATATCGGGATTCATGCACAATGCTCTGGCGATCGCTACTCTCTGCTTCTGTCCGCCTGACAGCTGTGCGGGATAGACATGAGCCTTTTCCACCAGATCCACTCTCTTAAGCATCTTCATTGCGTTAGCTTCGGCCTCTGCTTTATTTGCCTTTTTAAGCATTACCGGTGCAAGCGTCATATTGCCGAGCACATCATAGTTGTTGAACAGATTGAAGTGCTGGAATACCATGACGATGTCCTCACGCATCTTATTGATATCCACGCCTTTGGCATAGATGTCCTTACCGTCGACCACGATCTCGCCGGAGGTTTTCTCCTCGAGACGGTTTAAGCATCTTAAGAAGGTTGACTTACCGGATCCGGAAGGCCCCAGGATGACCACTACTTCTCCCTCGTATATGTCGGTGGAGATATCCTGAAGGACTTCGAGATCACCGAAGCATTTTCTCAGATTCGATACATGTATCTTTACGTTTCTATCGTCCACGGTTCATCCTCCTCTCCATCAGTTTGGCCGCATAAGACAGTATGGTGATGACTACCAGGTACATGACACCGACTACCGCCCATGTCTGGAATGACAGGAAAGTGTTGGCCTGAACGTTCTTAGCTGAATTGACCAGTTCCGGGAAACCTATTACCGACAGGATCGATGTGTCCTTGAGTGTGATAATGAACTGATTGATGATACTCGGGATCATGGTGCGGATGGCCTGCGGCATCACGATCTTGCGCATGGTCTTGCCATAGGATAAACCGAGTGATCTGCCCGCCTCCATCTGACCTATATCCACAGACTGTATGCCCGCACGGATGATCTCGGCCATATATGCTCCGCAGTTTAATGTCAGACATATGGTACCGGCCTGTAATGCCGTCAGCGTCATCTGCTTTCCGACGCCTATGATCGTATTCAGGAAGTACGGCACGCCGAAATAGATGAAGAAAGCAAGTACTATCATCGGCACGCCTCGTATCACGAATACGAATACCTGTGCGATGATATTACAGAGCTTGTTCTTGATCACGCTCATCAGGCCGAATATGAGTCCGACAATGCAGGCAAAGAACAATCCGTACAATGCCAGCAACAGTGTCTGACCCATTGCCTTGATGAGGAGTCCTCCGTATTTGGTAATGATGATTTCCATAGGGGGTTGATCCTTTCAAAATAATTAGTCTATATGAAGAATCAAGGCCGGAACCGAAGCCCCGGCCTTGCGGTATACTTTAGGTTTCAGAACGGATCATTCACCGAGATACTTGGCAAGGATCTCGTCGTATTTACCGTTCGCCTTGATATTAGCCAGTCCCTTATTGAACATATCTATCAGTTCCTGGTTAGCGGGATTGAAGATAGCGAAACCATAAGCTGCAGGATCATTTCCTGTGCCTTCAACCAGCTTCATTGCTATACCGGTATCCTTGATATTGCTGGCCATGATAGGGGTATCGTCAAAGCAGCCTGCTACCTGTCCGCCTACTACAGCCTGATACATGGTAGGTGAATCCTCAAAATATGTAACGGTGAAACCGTAATCGGCTGCAAGGCTCTCGGCATAAGCTGCTGACATAGTACCGGTCTTAACTGCTACAGAAAGGCCGTCCAGGTCGCTGAAGCCCTTGATATCGGAATCAGCTGCAACTGCCATGCACTGATTTGCATCATAGTATCCGTCTGAGAATATCCAGCCACTGGCTTTACGCTCTTCGGTAACGGATGCGCCGGCGATCATGCCGTCTGCCTGACCTGCCTGGCATGCTGCGATGGAAGCGTCCCAGCCAAGTACCTGTACTTCGTAATCGAAGCCCTGATCCTCAGCTACAGCTGCAAGGATATCCATGTCGATACCTACGAAATCACCCTTCTCATCGGTATACTCGAAAGGCTTGAAAGATGTATCGGTAGCAATGATCCACTTCTTGGAATCTGTAGTGCTCTCCGATGCAGCAGTGTCATCTGCTGTCTCTGTTGCTGCAGCATTGTCTGCTGCGGGTGCGGCAGTATCTGTGGCTGAACCGCACGCACATACGGATGCTGCCATGGCCATACCGAGTATGACCGCGATGATCTTCTTTTTCATAATATCTCCTCCTCTGCAATCATAAGACTGGCGTCTTACAAAAATACGCAAAGCGATAAAAAAATCGCCTTGCGTATTATATCACAAATCTAATTACTATGCCAACCTAAGGCTGCAGGCAGGTAAATACTATCTGCACACATCTGCAGCGGCATCATAATCGAGAGGTTTACTCCATACGAAGCCCTGTATGAAGTCGCAGTCATACTGGTTCAAGAGCCTCAACTGGCTTTCTTTCTCCACACCTTCGGATATGACTTCGCAATTCATCAGGTGTCCCATATATATAACGGTCTTGACGAAGTCACGGTTGATCTCACTGTCCTCGATATTATCGATGAGGCTCTTGTCGATCTTAAGAAGCGTCACCGGCAGATTGAGCAGCTGCGACAGGGAAGTATATCCCGTACCGAAATCATCCACGGCGATCTTGACTCCGTATTCTCGCAGGTCCTGAATATTCGCAATGGTATTCTCCACGGATTTGATGAGTGAGTATTCGGTGATCTCTATCTCGAGACACTCGGCGGGGAAACCAACCTCACGTACCACTCCCATCACTTCGTCGGCAAATCCCGGACTCGAAACCTCCTTTGCGGAAACATTCACGGATACGACCAGACTGTCACCGGTCTTCTCGCAGATCTCCTTAAACTCATTCATGGCGCGGCGTCTGACATATCTGTCTATCTCCAGGATCAGATCGGTCTTCTCGGCTATGGGAATGAATTCGCCGGGTGATACTATGGATCCGTCAGGCATACGTAGCCTGACCAGAGCTTCAAAGCCCCTGAGCTTCTTGCCGTCAAGCACATACTGGGGCTGATACTGCACATAGAAATACTCCTTCTCCAGCGCTTCCTTGATAAGCTTCTCAACCTCGGTAGTTCTGGCCACTTTGGCCTTCAGGGCATCATTGTATGTGCATATCTTCGTCTCTTCATGATTGACCGCATAATTCATGGCGACATCCGTACACATCATGACTTCTTCAGTGCTCAAGTGTCTGTCATAGATATCCGAAACTCCGACATTGGCTGTAACGAAGCAGTTTACCTTGATACCGTTTCTGTCGACTTCTATGGGAGCCTCCACGGCATCTACGGTCTGCTCGAGGATAGACTCATAGTTGGCGGTCTCCGACAGAATGATCGCGAACTCGGCTCCCTCTATCTTGTATACATCGCCCTGCTCGCCTATAACATCCTCTATACGCTCTGCCGTCTCAGCCAGGATGATATTACCGTACTTTCTGCCCAGATTCGCGTTCAGATCATGGAATCCGCCGACATGGAGATATGCCACATAGCCTCCGCCTATGGCGCTCAGTCTGTTGGTCAATGCACGCTCGAAACCATACCGGTTCGGCAGCCCCGTACTTGAATCCGTCAGTGCAAATCTGTCCGAAGCAGCAAGCTGATTACTGATCAGAAGCGTTACAAAGATGAAGATAACGCAGTTAGCCGCACCGGGAAGGGATGCCATGGATCCGGTCGCGATTATGCCCCGCGCTATTCCGAATATGGAAAAAAGGAAAGTAAAGATACCAAGCTTAAAGCCGGTCTTATAGTCAATGATGACCATCAGAATACAGGCCGTCGCGGAAACTGCCTGTACAACACCCGATATACTGCTCGCAGGAATGGAATATTCACCGAACGGCAGATTCAGAACAGAATTGCCAAACAGGTTGGATATAAAGCCATTGCCGATAACAGTCAGTATACTGACCGCAAAGGCCAGATACAGATACAGATTCCTGAATCTGGAATCAGCCAATCTATGAAAACGTCTGTCGGAATCCTTTCCGCCACTCATACATAACCCCCCGCAAAGGTACAAATACCCTTATAAGGTAATGTATACCATTTGCGGGGAAAAATCAATTCAAGTGTTCATTATTGTGCACGAAATGCAAATGCCGGGTCAGTCAATTATAGTTTCTTCCGTATAAGTCATACTCGCCTCATTACCGCCCTCACTCCTGTAATCGTAGGTGATATGCTCATTCAGGATATCCAGCATCTCCTGCGGTATGTCAGCGTTAAGGATCGACCCGTAATACTCACTCGGAATACTCTTATCACTGTCCTTCTTATGTATCATCGTGGATACGGTCACGCCGGCAGTCCGGTCGTTCAGTTTCCATTCATACCAGTTCGCGGTAATTATATGCTCCGCCACAGCCTCGATCTGATCACGCTCGTCGAACACGGCTTCGCAATCATACAAAGACTCGTCCGTATCCTCATCAAAGACCGTCATAAAGATATCGATCTGGGATATATCCTCCGGATCGGGTCGGGGATCCAGATACAGATCGTGTGCTTTCAGGAACTCCAGCGTGTTCGTATAGCAGTCATACACTTCAAATGTATAGTTGAAGTACGTGGCGTATGCATTCTGATTATCGGATGAATACGTAACGGTTCCCACCGGGTATTCGCTGCTTGCCAGACTGTAATCATATTTCTTCAGATCTGCCTTGTAAGCTTCACCGAACTCTCCGAACACTTCAGGAGACAGTTTGCTCATATTGGTGTCATATCCGACATTATAATTCATCGTTCCGAATGCATCCCACTTCTTTACCTGGCCTACAGCCCTGTCTACACCGAATGCGACACGCCTGTACTCATCGCTGCCTATGATCTTATCCATGGTTGCGGGATCGAAATCTTCGGGAATAGTCACATATCTGACAGTATATCTGCCGTTCTTCATGTGATAAGAGATAACTGCATCATTACCGTTGATCCGCTTCACGCCTTCAGTTGCCCCCGCTATCGCATTATGACGCTGTGTCTCCTGTCCGGCTTTGGCTATTCCGGTCATGGTGCTGATATCCGTCAGATGCATATTGGTCAGATAGTACTGGGTAGAGTTCAGGTATGAACCGTTATCATCAAACACTTCCCTGAAGCTGTAATCCTTGAACATCGCACAGTCTTCCACTTCAGTGATCTCGGGAACGTATCTGTCAAACCCTGTCAGGTCTTTCTTATATACACAGAAAAGAAGTATCGCTCCCGCGGCGGCAATGGCTATATACCATGCGCTCTTAAGTGCAGCTTTGAATCTGCCCGCACATATCATCTCGGTAGCCATGCATACGATCGCTGCCACGAATATGAGTATGACTATCGACAGCACGTGAATATCGCCATAAGCGTTCTCCATCATCACATCTACTGCTACCGCTCCCATCATGGCTACGGGGATCGCAACGAGGAGTTTCAGGATGTTCTTGATCGCGGGATGTACGACGCCGGTACCGATATCCTCCGCCTTTCGGTTGATGTAGGCGAAGTATACGAGTCCGCCGATGACCACGGCAAATATGAGCATGGCGAGATCAAACTTCCACACACCACCGTAGGCTGCGAGTTCGTTGGCCTTATTATCCGCCCATACATCTGCTCCGTATACGAAGTTCACGATGGGAGAAAAGATCCTGGGCCTGTAGACGAGTCTGGCTCCAAGCAGCCAGTTCACGTTGTAATATGTTGCATAATACATGCTCTTCATATACTCGCTTAAGCCTATGGCAACCGGGTCCGCTCCCAGGAATATGCCTGTTACGAATATGGCCGTGATCTGATTCCTGCATATGAGTACAGCCAGGATCGTGGTGTTATATACCGCAACGAAAAGCACCAGATTCCTGAGCCAGTTAAGCGCGATCTCTCCGAGGATGGCTGCTGTCACACCGCGCATCCCGACTGCCACCAGCAATCCGATCAAAGTAAATCCAAAAGACATGGCCGCGAAAACTACAGCGCCGTTTAAGTAAATGTTCAGGAACTGTCTCTTACGTGTCAGCGGCTGACTGAAGTAGAAATCAGCTGACTGTGTCCTGTATACGAAAGAGAAACCCGCAAACCCCGACAAGATGGCTATGATCACCGTGATCACCGCTACTGCGCTGCCCATGCCCAGCCAGCCGGCCGTGGTCTGCTGAAGGAACTCCTCCATGCTCAGTTCCATGTTTCCGCCGTACCAGATGTGATATACACGTCTGGCTCTCGCAAGCACCAGTATGGTCCCCAGTATGAAATAACATACATACGCCAGTATAGATGGTGCCAATATCCATAGGCGACGCTTGGATAATTCTATCTGTAAGTCACTCGTCCTTATCTCAGGAGAGGATGATGTTCTTGATGTCATATCCGACTACCTCCGTTTCACTGATGAATATCTCCTCAAGAGTAAGCGGCAGAAGCTCCGCAAATACCGTTCCGATCCCACCGAGAATACTCTCCACTGTCTCACGGTTGTTACGCACGGTATATGTATGCAGCCTGCCCTGCTCTTTGTGTATGATGACTTCCAGTCCGGACTCAAGTTCAGTCCTGTCATCCTCTGTCTCAAATACCACCTGAAGTTTATTGATGTTGAGCTTCATATCGTTGATGTCTCTCGACAGAAGTATGCCACCTTCGTGCAGGAGTCCGACATGATCGCATATATCCTCAAGCTCACGCAGATTGTGTGAAGTAAGTATCGGTGTCAGGCCTCTGTCCTCCATATCCTTGGCAAAAAGCGACTTCGTGGCCTGCCTCATGACGGGATCCAGACCGTCGAAGGTCTCGTCGCAGAACAGATACTTACATCCGCTGCATATGCCCATGATCACGGAAAGCTGCTTGCGCATGCCCTTGGAAAATCCCGAGATCCTGCGCTTGGTATCCAATCCGAAGTTACTGATCAGGTTACCGAATCTCTCCGTATCAAAAGTGGGATATATCCGCCTGTAATACTCCCTCATATCCTCCGGAGTCGCATTCATGAAATAATATGCATCATCCGTGATAAAGAATAATTTAGACTTGGCTGCGGGATTGTCCCACACGCTTTCTCCGTCTATGACTATCCGGCCTTCATCCGGCTTGAGCACTCCTGCCATCATGCGAAGCAGTGTTGTCTTGCCGGCGCCGTTGGTTCCGACCATGCCGAACACTTCTCTTTCGTTCATCTGCAGATTAAGCGACTTAACGGCGGGATAGTCATCATATGATTTGCTTATATTTATGATCTCTATCATTTAAACATGTCCTCTCTTGTCTTTTGCTTCCTTCCACAGGGCATCCATGTCGATCCCCAGTTGTTCTCCTTCGCAGCGTGTCCTTATAAGCGTCTCCCGGAGTTCGTCTCTTTTCTGATCCAACAGCCCCTGGCCGCCCGCGACGAAGTTCCCTCTCCCCTTCACGGTATATACGAATCCGTCTCTGATCAGTTCCGCATATGCCTTCTGTATGGTATTGGGATTGGTCGCCAGTTCAACTGCCAGGTTCCTGACCGACGGCATCTGTTCGTCCTGTGCCATGACTCCCGACAGGATCAGCTGCTTGTAGTAATCCGAGATCTGCTCATATATGGGTCTGGCATCCCGGAAATTAATAGGTACCATACCTGCCTGCTCCTTTCTCACCTCAACCGCCGCCATATCCTGTCTCATTTACGGATATCATCATTTGCGGCCTGGTGTGTGTGGTGTACTATTTGTGATAGTACAGTTGTATCACATTTGGAATACGGGTGTCAATACTGTTTTGAAAATAAAAAGGACCGGTGCTTTTCGCATCGGTCCGGGTATCCTCAGATATTATGCATTAGCCATCTCGCAAAGCTCATCGAGCATCTTGGGAAGTTCGGTACCCATATCCTCATCGGTGAACTGGCATGTACCTACCTTCTCATGGCCTCCGCCGTTGTACTTAAGCATCAGGCTGCCTACATTCACCTTGCAGGTCTTGTTTAAGATGCTGTATCCTACAGCTGCCGAGCATCCCTTGCCACCGCGTCCGCTGACGATCCATGCGGATATGTTCTGATCGGGATACATACTGTAGATCATGAAACGGTTACCGGTGTAGATAGGCTCCACTCCGCGAAGGTCGGTGATGATGACCTTACCCTCGGTGTGGGTGTGCTCCTTAACCATCTCCTTGAACTTGGCAGTCTGCTCGTTATATACCTCAATACGCTCCTGTACATCGGGCATGGCGAGTATCTGATCGGTCGTCATGTCCCTGCAGGCGATCATCAGCTTCTCCATCAGCTGATAATTCGAAACAGTGAACTGTCTCCAGCGGCCGAGTCCCGTACGGGGATCCATAAGGAACCCAACCAGTATCCATCCCTGAGGATTCATGATCTCGTCGTAAGTCAGATCACCGGAGTCAACCTTATCAACGGCTACCATCATATCATCGAAATTCGGGAATGTATCCTTGCCGCCGTAATACTCATATATGATACGTGCGCATGAGGGAGTGATACGGCTCTCGCCCTTGTACTTACCCTCAAGAGCAAGCCTCTCATGCTCACTGGAGTGATGATCAAACCACATACCGCAGCCGGGTACATAAGGCACATTCGCGAGACAGTCATTCTCGTCAATCTCTACCAGACCGTCCTGAAGATCCTTGGGATGCGCGAAAGTCCAATGATCGACTACCCCTGCTGCCAGAAGCAACGCACCGCATGCCAGTCCGTCGAAGTCAGAACGTGTAACCAATCTCATAGCCATAGTAAGTATCTCCTTTAAATCGATGTATGATCGTTTCTTTGATCCGTATATCCTATCTATACATTTTAGGAAGTATCGGTTCCAAAATCAATACTGTAAATTTATAGTTGACACGGATACGCGGGTTTGATATTATATCAATTGCGTCAGCGATTTGGAGGCGTATATGCGATAGTGGTACAGCTGGTAGTACGTCGCCTTGCCAAGGCGAAGATCGCGGGTTCGAGTCCCGTCTATCGCTCTTTAAATCCAAACGAGGCATCCCGTAACCGGGGTGCCTCGTTCGTATTTGCAGAGCCGTCTATCGATCGTATCTTTCTCAGAATGCTCCGAAGCCCATGGGACGTCTCTTGAATTCGTCGACGGTGCCCTGTACATCTGTTTTATCCGTTGCCGATGTAAAATCACTGGCGCGCAGCTTAAGCCTGCCGCTCTCATCAAACTCACTGCGAAGCGCAGCTACACCCCATGTATTCTCATAGAGGTTACGGACGAAACGGCCGTTTGCAAAGGTCTTATCTTCTATCACCTCATCTTCGAGCCCGGAGAAATAATCGTGTACCGCAGCCTTGAATTCATCATCATAATCAAATGCGTCACCGATCATATTGAAATATATGCCTTCGAGCTCCTCACGATTATAATTGGGGAATTCGATAGTAGTACGGATCCTGCTCTTAAGGCCGGGATTACTCTCCAGGAGGGTCTTCATTTCTTCCGTATACCCTGCCATGATCACACACATGTCATCACGGTGGTTCTCCATCTCGGCGATAAGTGCCGTGATGGCTTCTCTGCCGTAATCCTTGGAGTCAGGCGCACTCCTGTAGAGCTCGTATGCTTCATCTATGAACAATACGGAGCCGTATGCCGATCTGCAGTATCCGCAGGTCTTGGGAGTGGTCTCGCCGATATACTGGCCGCACAGATCCCTGCCCTTGATCTCATAGAAATTACCTTTGCTTAATATCCCAGCTTCTTTCATCTTCTTCGCTATAATGCGTGCGATCGTGGTCTTGCCGGTTCCGGGGCTGCCCGTAAATGCCATGTGGATCGTCGGTCTCTCGAGGGACTTGCCTTGCTCTGACATCTGCTGCTGCACCTTGATCTGATTGATCAGAGTCTCAACCTGCTCAATAATAGGCTTCACACCTACCATACCCGCTATGAGTTCATCTGCTGTCTTATCATCATAGGATATGTTCAGATATCTCTTCACTTCTTCGGCGGTTATTTCTTTGTCCGCGGCCGAAGCCCGGGACATGGCTTCGTCACTTATCCGGTCATACAGGATAGATTCGACCATCTGCTTTAATGTGTTGAATCCGTAGAAACTCCCGTCATTTTTCTCTGCTACTATACCGCGTTCGAGCACATCATCACAGTCAGAAGCAAAGGTATATCCGTATCCCGCTGCCTTTCTGCGCATATATCTGATCATCTGATCATTGCTCGCGGGAGAAACGATCAGCGGTCTTACTCTGATCACATCCGACAAAGCTCTGGCGATATCACTCACTATTCTGTGCTCCATATAAGGTATCCGGAACACAAAAAGGATCATCGAATTCATTTCATTGAGCTTACCGAGATACTCCTTGATCTTCGCCGTTCGCAGTTCAGTGGTCCATTTTGACAGATCCACCTCTATGATATGGTGGAGTTTATTGTCTCTGGCGGAATGCTGTGACAGTTTATTTAATGCCTCCATGAGAACGTCCCAGTCTGCAAAGCGGTTTTCTCTGCCGCCATTGTCATCGATCCTGTACTTCCACATGGTATAATTCATGTCCGTGTCAAAACATAAGTGCGAATCTGTATACAGGCGGGTAAGCTCTCTGATGAACGTTGTAACCCCATAGCCGTCATCAATGGACAGCAGCAGTGATTGTGACCACAGCAGATCCTGCTTTCCGTCTTCTCCGAAATGAGGAATTATCTTCTTCAGGTTATCGAGATACCCTGCGAGCACATCGGAATAGATTTCGACATGGTCACCGTTTTTCCCTCGCGATCCGTCATTTTCCTGTCCATCAGCTTCATTACCTTGCCCGGATCTATCTGCAGATCTGTCTTCAGATTCATCCATGGAGTCGGCTGCTTCCTTCGGGAGGGTTTTGATATACGCGGCTATATCGGACAGGCTGCTGCCTGTCGAGAAAGCTTTGAGTTCCCCTTCCGGCAGGACTCCGACCACGTCTTCTATGATCGTCTTCATGGTGACGGAATCATCATATCCCATTACCGTGGTTCCATACTCCAGTTTCACCATGATATCATCCGCTCTCTTCGGGAGCACGAGCTGTAGACCAGCTTTCAGCAGATCGATATCCAGGTCATGGTTCTTTAAGACTTCACTCGCACTCTTCAGCTCCTTTATGGTCGTTTCCACATCGAATCCCTTGTTCTTAAGTGCACGTGCCAGATCGTCATCACTCATCGATACGATCTTGATATACCCATACAAAATACCTTCCGGAACTTCCTCCGGAAGGTTTTTGCCATAAGATTTAACAAAGTTGTACAGTTTATTGTTTACGTCTACAATCATCTCTTAAGCCCACAGCGCCTTCATGATCCGGGGATATGCTTCATCCACTATACCTGCCATACGTGCCATCAGTTCATACACTTCCTTGGCACAGCTGTCGAGTTCAATAACGCCATCGACTCTGCAGCACAGATCGTTCGCATCGCTGTCCCATACAAACTTGACCCATCTGAATGAATCGTTGAGTGAATTACATGATGGCACCGACAAAAGTAACCTAAATACAGTCATAAAATCTAATTCAAAAACCGAACAAAGCCGCATGATTGCTGGATTTGAGGGCTGTTTTCTGGTACAATATAAGTATCAAAACAGTTCGGAGGCACTAAATGTCA
>JAFSTN010000042.1 GCA_017450485.1 Lachnospiraceae bacterium | reverse complement strand
TTCTCTGATTCCAATTTCGCCCCTCAGATACTGTTCAACTAACTGGACCTTAAGGACTGGATCAATCTTACTCTTTCTGGACATAGAAATACCCCCAAGTAGGTTTTATATTTCAGTGTCCTACTTGAGGGTAGCATATCAGGATCACTTCTGCCGGCTTTTTATAAGTATCAGTCTGCGTATCAGGGCATCGGCTGTATACGGAAAAGGATCTTCCTCTGACGTATATGCCGATGCCTGATCACATTGTATACCATATCTCATCAGTATCTCCGTGACCGTGTTTCGGGCGGCCGCGTCTTCGGCACCGTACTCGATCGCGACCACGGTCTTCGTTCCGGACTCTCCGGTTATATCGTAAGCTGCTACGAGACTTGCCCCTGATGCCTTGGTCGTACCGGTCTTTAAACCGACGGTTCCCGGCAGGTTATACAGCAACGGATTGGTATTCCTTATCTCGGTATCAAACACATCCAGCTTGTACTTCTGCGTGCTCGTGATATCTCTTATTTCGGGATATTTATTGAGTATGTGAGATGCGAGTATGAACATATCCCGTGCACTTATATGGTTCTGGATCTTGGACGCGGCGACGGTGTCGGAGTACTCCGGCAGTCCGTGGCAGTTATAGAAGTAGGTCGCGTCACTTAAGAATAACTCCTGAACCTTATTGTTCATTCGTTCGACAAATGCTTCCTCGGTTCCGTCGAGATGCTCCGCCAGGGCGAGGGCCGCTTCGTTACTCGACGGCAGGAGCAGTGCGTAGAGCAGGTCGTTGAGTTTCGCACTCCGGCCTTCTTTCATCCTGACTACGCCGTCCGAAGTCTGTGACAGGGCAGCAGCATTCGCGGAGATATCCACTGAGTCGCTTAAAGATATCTCGCCGTCGCTGACCGCATCCATGATGCACAGATAAGTCATCAGCTTGGTCGTGCTGGCACAGCTCACCGAGACATCCGGATTAAACGACGCGAATATCTCGCCGGTCATCGCATCTCCCACGATGGCACTTGACACTTCATCATATAAACCCTGGCTCACATAATCATCGATATCCACCGTGAACCCACCGTCGCCCAGAACGATGCGGTTGGACTCGGTGTCCATGCGTAAGTTTAAGTCCAGAGCCATGGCCAGGTCTGTTATGCTGATGTAGAGATCTCTGTTGCCTTCGCTGTTTTTGCCTGCAAAGGAATAATACATGCAGTCGCGTTCATCTATGCATATAGGATTGATCTTCAGACCTTCTGTGCTGTACTCGTCCGTATCGAACTCCGTGTTTTCTCCTCCGACGGGTTCATAGTCGCGACCTGTCACGATGTCGGTCTGATCGGAAACTATGCTCACATCGAAGCATTTGTCTGTGCCCGACAGCGCGTAAGCCATATCTCGGAGTGAGATGTATCGGTTATTGCCGTAAGCATAGTGGATGGTACTGATCACGAACTGCTCACCGTCACCTCTGACCAGAACGAGATCCTCAAGTTCATCATGTGTGATCGCACGTGCATCGACGTGAGGGATAGATGCGATGATGAGGACGGCCGCCATGATCACGGGCAGCAGAAAGAATTTTTTACTGTTCATCCCGCACCTCCGTATACAGTTCGTCTCCGATCAGGAGCCTGCCCGAGTCGCTTAGGAATACCTGCCCCGCATCATTGTCGAAGGATATCAGATCCCCGTCTATCCGGCAGAACCCCGATCTGTCGAGGACATCTGCCAGTTCTTCCTGAGACGGCATGATGTCCGGCACGGCCTTGTGCAGGTATTCATCCATGCTCATCCCCACGGCATCCCGCATGAGCATATCGATATCTGCGTCCGGCAGACCTGACTCATCCGTCATACCCAGCGCCGTGAATCTGGCACTGATCACAGAGCGCAGGGATTTCTCCAGATTGCGATAAGCACACTCTGCAGCTGCCTCGTAAGAGGCTGTATCCAGCTGCTGCGAGTATCCGCCATCGGCATCTATACGCAGTATGACGTTAACCGTCACCGTATCATGGTCAGCTTCGGGAAGTTCCGTCAGACCTGTCTCCGCGCTGTGCAGCCACTCATGGATCGCCTGATCCGTCACGGCGCTTAAGTCATGCTCACGGATCCATGTCCCGGCAGGGAGTTTCCTGATGGGATGGTAGTGCTCATATACCAGCAGAGACAAAAGCGTAGCCATGATCACGATGACCACTATATAGCCGATGGGTGACCGACGGTTTTTTCTTTTCTTGTTTCCGCTTGTCATTAGTTATCATTATCCTCTACGTGAAAGGGGATTGTTCTGTTATAATATATCACATAATGCTTGTTGATCATGACAGATACCGGAGGATATAAGTGAGAATAGTATTTGTACGACACGGAGAACCCGATTACGTAAATGACTGCCTGACTGAAAAGGGCAGGATCCAGGCAGAAGCCCTGGTGGACAGATTACTCGAAGAGGGGATTGAGGATATATGGTCGTCTCCCATGGGACGTGCTTATGAAACTGCTCTTCCTACAGCTGAAAGACTGGGACTGCCTGTCAGGATCGCTGAATTCATGCACGAGCTCGACTGGGGCAGCGTAGATGATGAGCCGGTATTTGCCGACGGTCATCCGTGGGATATAGCCGATGAGATGTCCAGACGCGGGATCAGCTTGAACCGCACGGACTGGCGTGAAAATGAATTATTCAAAAGGAATCGTGTGTTGAAGACGATCGATGCGGTTGAGGAAGGCATTGACGAAATGCTGGCTATGTACGGGTATAACCGCAACGGTTCTTATTATGATCATGATCATCAGGAAGAAAAGCATGGTACCATCGCAGTTTTTTCACACGGAGGATCATCCGCTGCGGCGCTGGGGCATATCCTGGATCTTCCTTTTCCATATGCGTGCGGTTTGTTTCACATAAGCTTTACAGGCATCACGATCGTACGTATGGATTGGCGTGCGGGACATTGCACGCTGCCTTGCCTGGAGCTTGCTAACGACGGAGGACACTTGAAGGGCATATGAAGATAACTGTACTGGGAGCGAGAGGTTCCATTCCTGTTGACGGACATGAACATAAGGAGTTCGGCGGAGCCACATCATGTGTGCTGATAGAAACGGATGATCAGGCACTTTTTCTGGATGCGGGTACCGGCATCATGCATGCACCCGATATTGGGGACAAGGCCATATCGGTCATTATCACACATCCGCACATAGATCATCTGGTGGGGCTGACTTTTTTTCCGTATCTGATGAAAAAGGACAGACGCATCGATGTCTACGGTGCCAGAAGAGACGGACTGAATATAGAAGAGCAGTATGCACGACTCATAGGGCAGCCATTCTGGCCGCTTACCATACCTCAGTATCCGTCCGATACGCGGTTCATCAATCTGACCGGACCGGTGATGATAGGAGATATCAGCGTCACGTTCATGGAATCCAATCATCCCGGGGGCGGTTTGGTGATCCGCGCCGATCACGACGGACACTCCGTGGTATATGCAACCGACTATGAGCACGGAGAGAGCCTTCACGGCGGAGAGAATCCCGTGGAATGCAGTTGTGATACTCTGACCGAGTTTGCGCGTGACACCGATCTGCTGATATATGATGCTCAGTTCACGGATGAGGAATACCCGACATATCGCGGGTTCGGTCATTCCACACCGTCCGAAGGACTTAAGGTAATGAGAGAGAGCGGAGCACACAGCATCAGATTCGTACATCATGATCCTAGGCACAACGATGAGATGCTCCGGTCCATGGAAGATGCCGTCAGAAGCGATACGGTATCTTTTGCCAGGGAAGGAGATGTGATCGTCATATGAAGGATGACTCTGCGATCCACAGCGGATTTGACTTGAACAGGATGATATCCATCGCCATAGATATAAGCGCCGAGAGGGACTTCGACAGGCTCATGCAGAAGATACTGCTCGAGGCTATGAACGTATGCCACTGCGATGCGGGCACCGTATATATGAAGGAAAAGGAACATCTGATCTTCAGTACGATGTTTACGAAGTCCAAGGGTCTGACCATAGAAGAACAGAACTCTCAGACCATGCCGCCTCCGGTTCCGCTCACACGCACCCATGTCTGCGCATGTGCGGTAATTGATAATAAGAAGATCAACATCCCCGATGTATATGAGTCCACGGACTATGACTTCGCCGGCGCACAGAAGTATGACGCGATGACAGGGTACAGGACCGGATCTATGCTCGTCATCCCGATGTGTGATGAGAAGGGTGAGATCATCGGAGTTCTGCAGTTGATCAATTCACTCGATGAGAAAGGTGAGATCATCCCATTCGATCCTGCTTACGAGCAGATCGTCTCAGCGCTTGCTTCGCTTGCCGCGGTCAGCCTGAACAATCATAAGCTCGCACAGGAGATATTTGACCTGCTGCACTCCTTTGTCAGGGTCATGGTCGATGCGATCGATGCGAGAAGCTCATATAATGCCAACCACACACGCAGCATGGTAAAGTATGCCGAGAGATTCATAGCATGGCTGGATGAGACCGGACAGGATTTCCGTATACCGGATAAGGAAAAAGATGCTTTTCTCATGAGCATCTGGCTGCATGATATAGGCAAGCTGGTCATCCCGCTCGAGATCATGGATAAGCCCGACAGGCTGGGCAAGCTTCACGACGGACTCAAGTCCCGCGTCGAGGTTGCATGTCTGATGGAGCGTATACGGGGGTACGAGCATCCCGAAATGGCGGACGAGTGTCAAGCCAGGGCGGATGCATTGCGGGCTGCATGGGACGATATAGAGGATGCAAACACCATAGGATTCCTGAATGACGAGAGGCTTGAAACGCTTAAGTCCTATGCGGATATCACGTGCCTGAATGCTGACGGTGAGGAGATACCGCTTTTAAATGATGACGAGCTCGAAGCGATCACGGTACGTAAAGGAACACTGACAGACGATGAGCGTCATCAGATCGAAGAACATGTGGAATATACCGCACGCATGCTCGGTCAGATGAACTTCAAGGGAGTGTATGAGCAGGTACCTTTCTGGGCCGGATCTCATCATGAGCTGCTGAACGGTCTCGGTTATCCGAATAAGCTCACCGCCCCGGATATACCAAATGAAGTGCGGCTGCTGACCATTCTGGATGTGTATGATGCGCTCACAGCTGAGGATCGTCCGTATAAGCCTCCGATGCCTTCGGAGAAGGCTTTCTCAATACTGGAGAGCATGCGTGATGAAGGGCGAATAGACGGCGATATCCTGAAGCTCTTTAAGGACAGCGGCGCCTGGAATAACGAAGTATCAGAATAGGCACCTATGATTCACGCTTATTTCGAAATAGCCATATGTATTTCGCACAGATTGATATGTAATAACAAGCTGATAGCGTTATAATAGGCTTATCAGTTAACAAGCACCGAAAGGAGAAATCATGGATATAACATTAGAAGCTGTAGAAAAGGTAATGGAACTGACCGGAGTTGAGTATGCGGCAGCAAAGGAAGCTCTTCAGAAGGCAAACGGAGATGTTGATGAAGCCATCAAGCTGATCCAGCCCAAGACCGGAACATTTGAGGAAGAGACCAAAAAGGCCATCGATAAACTCAAGAAGGCGGTATCCGAGGGTAATGTTGATAAGATCCAGATCCGCAGAGATGAAGAGATACTTTTGAGCGTTCCCGTAAACGTAGGTATCGTCGGCGGTATTCTGGGACTGGCAGCTGCACCCTGGGCACTGATCGCCGGTGCGATCGCAGCATTCGGATTCGGATGCAAGCTCGAGGTAGTCAAGAAGGACGGTTCCGTAGACGAAGTCGAGTAAGAAATACCCGCTATGTGATATCAGGGGACTCCGCGACCGCGGAGTCCTTTTTCGTTGACGAAACTCCTCACGATGCATATATTATATGTGTTGGAGGAGTTTAATCATGAATGAGACTAAAAAAAGAGAAAACTTTGCTTCAAGACTCGGTTTCATACTTGTCAGCGCAGGCTGTGCGGTAGGTATCGGTAATGTATGGAAGTTTCCGTATGTGACCGGACAGAACGGCGGAGCCGTATTCGTGCTTTTCTATCTGCTGTTCCTGATTCTGATGGGTATTCCGGTCATGACCATGGAGTTCGCGGTAGGACGTGCCAGCCGCCGGAGTGCGGTATCCGGTTACAAGGCACTTGAGAAGCCGGGACACAAATGGCATATACACGGATGGTTCTGTATCGCCGGATGTTATCTGCTGATGATGTACTACACCACCGTGTCCGGATGGATGCTGGATTATTTCTGCAAATTTGCTACCGGTACATTTGACGGTATTGCCAATGATGCGGTAGGCGGCATATTCGGTGAGATGCTTTCCGACCCCATAGAGATGGGCGTGTTCATGGTGATAACCGTTATAGCCGGATTCGCTGTATTGAGCTTCGGCGTGCAGAAGGGTCTTGAGAATGTTAATAAGGTCATGATGCTGGGCCTGCTCGCCCTGATCGCGATTCTGGCCGTGCATTCGCTGACACTGGACGGCGCCGGAGCCGGCATAGGTTTCTATCTGCTTCCCGACTGGAGCAGAGCGACAGAGGTCGGATTATGGAACGTGATGAGTGCAGCCATGAATCAGGCATTCTTTACACTGAGTCTCGGTATCGGCGCTCTGGAGATATTCGGAAGCTACATGTCCGATGAGAAGACACTGACCGGTGAAGCTATCAGGGTATGTGCACTGGATACGTTAGTGGCACTGCTCGCAGGTCTGATCATTTTCCCTGCTTGCTTCAGCTACGGAGTACAGCCCGATCAGGGACCTTCACTGATCTTCATCACACTGCCCACGGTATTTATGAACATGCCCGGAGGACGTATCTGGGGTACACTGTTCTTCGTATTCATGACATTCGCCAGCTTCTCTACGGTTACGGCCGTATTTGAGAATCTGATCGCTTATCTTGAGGATGAGTTCGGATGGACCAGAGGTAAAGCTGTCGTAGTGAACCTGATATTCATACTGGTAGCCAGCATTCCCTGCGTACTCGGTTATAACGTTTGGAGCGATCTGCACCTGATCGGTGCACGTGATGTGCTTGATTCCGAGGACTTCATAGTCAGCAACCTGCTACTTCCTCTCGGTTCATTGATATTCTGCCTGTTCTGTGTAACTAAGTTCGGATGGGGATTTGATAAGTATATGGAAGAGACCAACAAGGGTGATGGCATCAAGATGCCCATGTGGCTTAAGCCTTACTTCAAGTATATCCTGCCGGTACTGGTACTGATCATAGTTATAGGCGGACTGCTTCCCTGATCAGATATGGAGAGCTTCGAGTTTGTCCTTATCGATCTTGCCTTCGGCAATAGTATTTGCAACCCACAGCTTGAGCGATTCGACGGTTAAGTCGATCTGCTCGAGCTGTTGCTGTATATGGGCAAAATCGGACAGCTCGTCGTCGGAGATCTCTCCGTCAGCCGTGATCTCGATCAGACGATCCTTTTGCTTATCGAGGGAATTGAGAGCGGAGAGCATGGCGAGAACGATCTCCGAGAGAGATGAGCTTTTTACCTCGGGAACCGAATCCTGACCTATACGGCATTCATGTGTGCAATAGTAGTTGCACAGTTCAGGCTTCTTATAAGCCAATGCCATATCGACCACATCTTCCGGATATATGGAGGTCTTACCGGTTTCCATCTTCTCCAGTCGGGATTCACTGATGGTACCGATGAGTTCGCTTGCCTGTGCTCTGGTGAGTCCGGCTTCCTCTCTGGTCTCGAAGTATATGTTCTTGTTTTCCTTGATCGATTTTTTGCCCATTTCTGCCCTCCCGGGTAAAAGTACTGTTATGTGCAATTATAACACTATCTGTTTCTCTTTTTGGCGGAAATATAATAAAATGATATGATATGAGAGTTCGATTATAATGGAGGACGAGAATGAGTGCAATAGCAATCATAACAGCCCGGGGCGGCAGCAAACGTATACCGCGCAAGAATATACGTGAATTCTGCGGTAAGCCGATTATGAACTATTCTATAGAGGCAGCACTGGAAGCAGGGATTTTTGATGAAGTCATGGTATCGACCGAGGATGATGAGATAGCTGACATTGCGCGCGCGGCGGGAGCTCAGGTTCCTTTTATGAGATCAGCGGAGACATCATCGGATACCGCTACCACCGAAGAAGTTATCTCTGAAGTTTTGATGAGATATGAGGAGCTGGGACGCAGCTTTGAGTATGGCTGCTGCATTTATCCCACGGCACCTTTTGTCACCGCCCACAAACTGCGTGATGCATACGATATCCTGGTGGAGAGCGGGGCACAGTCGATCGTGCCGATGCAGGAGTTTACCTATCCGCCTCAGAGAGGCCTGTTCATAGACGGAGAGGGATATGTGAAGATGCTACATCCCGAATATGCCGCTACTCGCAGCCAGGATCTGGAGAAGCACTATCATGAGTGCGGTCAGTTCTATATATTCAGAAATGCGGATTATATGATACAGCGTGATACCACGATGGAGAAATCGATCCCGTACATCATCGATCCGGTTGAGTCGCAGGATATAGATACCGAGAGCGACTGGGAGCTGGCGGAGCTTAAGTACAGATTTCTCAAAGAGAAAGGAAGACTATAAAAGTGAGATTAAAGGAGTGCCTGGATCAGGGCAGAGCATATATCATAGCCGAGATGAGCGCAAATCACGGAGGTGAACTTTCGCAGGCTCTGCAGATAGTGGATGCTGCCGCGGCGGCGGGAGCTGATTGTCTGAAGACGCAGACATACACTGCGGATACGTTGACCATAGACTGCCATACGGAGGCTTTTCAGATACACGGGGGATTGTGGGACGGATATAATCTCCATGATCTGTATAAGGAAGCATATACCCCGTGGGAATGGATGGAGCCCATCAAGCGCAGATGTGAGGAACTGGGGATAGATTTTCTGTCTACTCCCTTCGATAACACGTCGGTGGATTATCTCGAGGGCATCGGAGAGGAATTCTACAAGATAGCTTCTTTTGAACTCACGGACATACCGCTGATCAGATATATAGCGCGTACGGGTAAGCCGATCATCATGTCTACCGGCATGGCCTCGGCGGAGGAGATAGATGATGCGGTGAATGCGATCCGTGCCGAAGGAAACGATCAGATCGTATTGCTCAGATGCTGCAGTTCATATCCGACGGTATCGTCCAATCTGAACCTGCGCACCATACCTGATATGAGGGAGAGATATCATGTGCCGGTGGGACTCTCGGATCACTCCATGGGACACACTGCAGCAGTAGCTGCCGCCGCACTCGGTGCTGCAGTCATTGAGAAACATTTCTGCCTGAGCAGAGATATACCGACAGCCGATTCAGCTTTCAGCATGGAGCCTCAGGAGTTCGCCGATATGGTGCAGGCGGTGCATGATGCCGAGAAGGCTATGGGAGTGGTTTTCTACGGACCTACGGAGAGTGAGAAGGATGAACTCAACTGCCGCAGATCACTTTTCATCGTGAGCGATGTTCATGCCGGCGATGAATTGACACCCGATAATATACGCAGCATCCGGGCATATAATGCTTGCGGGATCAAACCTAAATACTATGACGAAGTGCTCGGTCGAAGATTCACAGCCGGCTACGAAGCCGGTACCCCCCTGACGGAGGAATGTTATGAGTAAGATCGCGATCAGAGTAGATGCCAACGAGATAGTTGCAACCGGACATATCATGAGATGTCTGACGATAGCGTCGGCCTTACGCAGACACGGTGCTGATGTCAGATTCATCTCGGCCGACGATCATATACGTCCGTATGTGTCCAAGCAGAACTTCAACATGTATGTATTGGGCTCGGCCTGGGATGATATGGATTCCGAGGCAGATGACCTGATCAGGTATTTACAGTCAGAAAATATAAACAAGATGTTCGTGGATACCTATTCCGTGACAGAGGAGTATTTCCGCAAGCTGCGTGAGGCCGGCATACACGTGATGTATATCGATGATCTGTGCAGAGTAGCCTATCCTGTGGATGCGGTTGTGAACTACTGTCCCGCAGCGGTTTCTCTGGGATATGAGAGCATGTATCCGAAAGAAACGAAGCTGTATCTTGGATCTGAATATGTTCCGATCAGAGAGCAGTTCGGAGGATACTCTTTCAAAGATGGACAGGGCCTGCTGATCACAGCCGGCGGCGCCGATGCGATGGGGCTGGCTGATATTATGATCCACAATATACTGAATGAGCGCGGACTCGGATTCGGGGATGGTCCCAAAGGACGTCTTCATCTGCTGGCAGGCAGCTTCTATAAACCGTCGGAAGAACTCATGGGATATGTTGATGACGGACGAGTCATACTCCATCAGAACGTGGACAACGTGGCGGAGATCATGGCTGAATGCAGAGCTGCGATATCGTCTGCGGGGACCACACTTTTTGAATTATGTGCGGTAGGTATTCCTACGGCTTCATTCGTATTCGTCGATAACCAGATGACGGATGCACTGTATTTTGACAGAGAAGGACTTATGCCATATATAGGGGATTTCCGTGTGAGTGAGAACCATTGTGTGGAGCGCATGATCGACTGGATGTATGAGATAGGCGGAGTCACTTCCGATGTCAGACGCGTACGCAGCGACAGGTTGAGAGCGATCGTGGACGGACACGGAGCCAATCGTCTGGCGGAGGCTCTGATAAATCTATGAGCAAGATCTTCATCCTCGGTGCGAGCGCACTTCAGATACCCATGATACGGGCTGCGAAAGAACGCGGTCTGTATGTCTATGTTCTCGACTATGATTCGGCGGCAGCAGGCATACCTCTGGCCGATGAATTCTTGTGTATATCCACCATTGATAGCAGAGCCGTACTGGAGGCGGCGAGAAAGTACAAACCCGACTATGTGATGACATCGACGAGCGATATGCCCGTCAGAACGGTGGCGTGGGTCAGCGAGCAGCTGGGTATGCAGTGCGATATAAGCTATGAGGATGCATTGTGTGCGACAGATAAAAACCATATGCGCAGACGCATGAAGGAATGCGGTGTTCCGATCCCGAAGTTCTACGCGGCATATTCCGCAGAGGACTTCATAGGAAAGTCGCGTATATTCAAGGACAGATTTGTGGCAAAGCCCGCAGATAACGCAGCAAGCCGCGGAGTGGTACTGGCCGATACCAAACGCAATCCGTCTGTAAGCTATCTGCGTAAGATATATAACTATGTACACAGCTTCTCCAGAGGCGGTGTGGTTATGGTCGAGGAGTATATGGAAGGGCCTGAAGTGAGCGTCGAGACCTTCACGGTGAACGGTGAGACTCATATCATCACGATCACCGACAAAATGGTCACCGACCTGCCGTATTTCGTGGAGACAGGTCATACCGAAGGTTCGAGGCTTCCCGAGATAGAGCAGGCTGATATCCGCAGAGTAGCGCTTAAAGCGGTCGGTGCGATCAATGTGATCAACGGTCCGTGCCATGTGGAGATCAAGGCTACGGCCAAGGGAGCCAAACTGGTCGAGATCGCAGCCCGAATGGGAGGAGATCATATCACTTCGGATCTGGTTCCGCTGTCAACGGGAGTTGATATGACTGCGTGCTCATTGGCAGCAGTGATAGGAGATCCGGTGGATCTGGAACCGAAACGTTCACAGGGTGCTGCGATCAGATTTCTGTATATGCAGAATGCAGCCGATACTTCTCTGGACAGCTCGACGCGCATCATCACTTCGATCGAGGGTATCGAGACGGCATCGTCCATGCCCGGAGTTACGGATGTACAGCTATACAGCCGGGTCGGGGATGAAGCGGTACCGCTGAAGAGCAGCAACGACAGACTGGGACATGTCATCGCTGTCGGAGCGGATGCCGATGAAGCAGCGGCCAGAGCCGACGCTGCACTGGAAGCGATACGGCTCACATACGAAGACAAGCGGTAGATGTATCCGGACAGGCGGTTGATAAGTCACAGACAGGCCGGTCACGGACCGGAGATAAGCGAAAGACATGCGTGAGATAGGCAGCGAATACTATATGGAATCCGCGGACGGAGATACAGACCTGACAGATATTCTGTCCGGGGCAGCTCATGATGCGGGCGACGGTATACGATTCCTCAGGTGTGGACGCGATGCACTCGGATTCATTGCGGATGAGATCGCGGGACACAGCGTCGGCATTTCACGGACACTTTTTATTCCCGCATTGTGCTGCGACTCGATGGTGCTTCCATTCTCGAAGCGTGGATGGAATATAGAGTATTACAGATTGAATCCCGACTTAAGTGCGGATACGGAGCATCTGAGCGGCCTGATCGACAGGAACGCTGATACTGCGCCTGCTCCGGTAGTACTCGTGATGAACTACTACGGTATTACGGAAGTTGATTCGGTGAAGTCCTTTCTCAGAGACAGATATCCGGATCCGGTCATAATAGAGGATGTTACGCATCAGGTTTTCTCGCCGTCACGATACATGGAGGATGGTGCCCGGACTGACTACGTGATAGGCAGCATACGTAAATGGATGGGGGTGCCGGACGGTTCCTTCGTGATCGGTCCGACGGATATGGCGGACGTTCCGTCTTCCAATGAAAGTGCTTTTACCCGCCTGCGCCGACAGGCACTGCTCGAGAAGAAGGATTATGTTTTTTCCGACGATCATTCTCAGACACTGAAGGATCACTTCAGAGGTCTGTTTGGAGAAGCGGAAGATTCGCTGGAGGACGGTTTACATCCCGGCCCCATGTCGGATGCCGCGAGAGAGGTTCTGGGATCGGTGGATTTATCGGATATATGCGCTCACAGGACAGAGAACTTTACAGTGTTGCGTGAATGCATGAGTTCCGATCCTTTGCATGGAGAGATGTATGAGATCCTGAATCCGCACGCGGCGGTTCCCGACTGTCCTTTTATGCTTCCGATAGTGATGCATATCGACCGTATCAGGGAGAGCTCGCGGACCGCTGCAGGCCAGTCCATTACAAGAGACAGATTTGAGAACAAGCTGGCAGCACGTGGTGTGTATGCTCCGGTTCTGTGGCCGATAGATGCGCAGGCTGCGGAAGTGTGTGAGATATCCCGGAGGTTTGCACAGAATATGCTGGCGTTCTATATAGATCACAGATATGATGCTGATGATATGAGATATGTAGCGGAAGTGTTCGGGGAAGAGCTGAGAGCTATCCAGGGATGACCGGGCCGGAGTATCTTGCAGGATCGGGAACGGTAGGCAGGATGAATTGATGATATGAGACTAAGTGTGATAGTACCTGTATATAATATGGCTGCGGACGATAAGCTGAAGCACTGTCTGGACTCCCTGGTCGGACAGACTCTGCCGGACGGGGAGATCGAGATCATCGCAGTGGATGACTGCTCGACCGATGATTCATATACTGTCATGTGCGGATATGCGCGTGAGTATCCGGGCAGATTCATCGCGCTTTCCAATACTTCGAATCTGCATCAGGGCGGTGCGAAGAATATCGGCCTGACATATGCGAGGGGCGAGTGGATAGGATTCATCGATGCGGATGACTGGATCGTACCCGACTATTATGAACGAATGCTCCGGCTGGCGGATGAGACCGGCGCCGATATGGTTGGATGTGATTATTCTCTGGTAAATGAGTATACGTTTACTCCGGGACAGATAGTTCATAACAATGCTTCCGATCAGACCGGAGTGATGGATGAGGAGAAATACAGACGCCTGCTTGTAGATACCGGAAGTCTGGTGGTGAAGATATACAGACGTTATATAGTACTGGGGGAGGATGATCCCGGACCGCAGGAAATGCCCGCTTCGGATAGCGAGGTTGTACTTCCGGGGTCGGACATCGCATCGGGATCCCATGCTTCGGGTGTCGCGCCTGTTACCGTCGTATCGGATTTTCCAGCAAGGCTGGATATATTCCCTGAGGATATCTTCTATGAGGATAATGCCGTCAGCAACACATGGATGCTCAGATGCCGTCACTTCGAGTATATCCCCGAGCCGCTGTACTTCTACTATCAGCATGACACATCGACGGTGCACACGATATCCCGCAGAAATCTCGAGGATCGAATAGAGGCCGGCAGACTGCTCCTGGATGAAGCGCGCGACGAGGGTTATATAGAGACATACCATCCCGAGATCGAGTTTCTGTATACGGTACTGTTCTATGTGAACACGTTGTTTTCCGCAATGCCGAAGCGGATGCATATAGACGGATGCTATGCGTTTACGAAGAAACTTGCACGTGAGATGAAGACAGAGTTTCCCGGCTTTTGGAAGAATCCGTATTATCGGGAACGCATCCATCCGGAGGAGCGCAGGCTGATACGCATACAGATGTTTTCACAGACATTGTTTTACCTGTACTACAGACTGCTGTGGTGGTATCGGGATCTGAGGAGCAGCAGGAATAAAAAGGCTTAAATGAAAATGCACGACAGAATATATATATGTCACACCTTCTACCATGTGTATGTGACATGTCTCAAAGAATTGGATATCCGCAGAAAAGCTGCCGGTACCGGCACAGATCCGGGCGGAGCCACTCTGATGCTGTCTTTGATGAGTAACAGGTTTGGCAGACTTCGCGAGCGCGCTCTCGGAAGCGGTCTGTTCGAAGATGTATATGAGTACGACGAGAAGCTGGACTCCTTTTTCCCGGAGCTCGAACCGCTCAAGACGGACAGCGGCAGCCTGTTTAAGAACATGATCAACCGTATCCGGTTCACGAAGCGACTCGGACAGCTCGAGGAACCGTATATGCCGGTGGATCTGCGGGATTACGGAGATATCTATGTGTTCTGCGATTCCGACCCAATAGGCTACTACCTGAATTATAAGAAGATCAGATACCATGCGATGGAGGACGGACTCAACTGTCTGCTCTACGGTGACCAGGCCAGAATAGATAATAACGGACATTTCAGGATCAAAGCATGGATGGCAGCCAGGGGGCTGATCTTCATACAGAATGGCTGGGGCAGATACTGCATCGATATGGAGGTCAATGACCTCTCGGTGCTTGAATACGGATGCCCGAAGTATATCGAGGTTCCGAGACGTCCGTTGCAGGATGCGCTGACCGATGATGATAAGGAAGTGCTTCTCGGTATCTTTGTTGAAAATCTGGAGCAGATACGTGGCCGTTTGAAAGCATTGAACGGCACCCGTAAGGTAATGGTGCTGTCCGAACCGCTATGCGACCTTGAGACCAGAGAGCGGATATTCAGAGACATAATCAGTGAATACGGAACCGTTGACGGGGAGAATACGGATATTATCATCAAGCAGCATCCGAGAGATATGATGGACTATGAGCCGCTGTTTCCGGAGGCGGTGATACTGCCCAGGACTTTCCCGATGGAGATGCTCAATTTCATGCCGGAGCTTCACGCCGACAGGCTGGTGAGTGTTTTCACGGTACTGGATGCATTGGAGTTTGCTGATGAGAAGATATTCCTCGGATATGATTTCATGGATAAATATGAAGCCCCGGAGATACACAGATTGAACGATCTGATAACCGGGTGAGGACTGAACGCGGAGACGCATATGACCGATTCGAAGAAAAGGATCATTAATCTCATATCGGCATACCTGATCACGTTTGCGGTATTTAATATCGGCGGATTTGCTTCCACCGATATTATGCTGGGATTATTGTGTGTGGGTATATATGCGGTACTCTGCAGGGTGACGGGCATTACCGATATCGTACCTGTAAATGAACTGTGGGGAGATCGTGTGATCAGACGGACATCGTTTATCATATCCGCCATATGGACTCTGCTATATATCATATATGCGTCCGACCGGCTGGGCGGGGGGATGGAGAACCGTCTGTTCATTGCGGTATATACCGTGCTCAGCGTGGCGGGGATATTTGTATTCGTATATGTTACGGTTCAATATCTGATCGCGCATATCCTGGCATATGCGACACGTGAGAGGGCAGATACAGCGAAACCCGCCGGCGAAGCGGATGATACTTCGGTGGAGGCATGCTCCGGCGCCGTGAGGGCTCCTTTCTCCGCAGGGAGATTTCTGATATATGCCGGCATCATATTCATTTGTCTGCTCCCGCTTTTTCTGGTGAATTTTCCGGGTACCATGACCGTGGATTCCTTTGATCAGCTTAACCAGGCCAGAGGTCTGAAGCCCTACAGTGACCTGCATCCCTGGGCACATACACTCCTGATACAGCTGTTCTGGCATATAGGATATGCCATTTCCGGTTCCGTGAACGGTGGCATAGCTTTCTACATGATCATACAGATGATCATAGTCGCGCTGTCCGTAGCCTATGCGATCGAATCGCTGGCCGAAGCGGGACTCGGGCTAAAAGGCTGTATCGCAGTTCTCTTTGGCTACTTGATATATCCCTATAATCCTGCTTTTGCTATCACGATGTGGAAGGATGTGATCTTCTCTGCGGGTGTGATAGTGTTCCTGATCACGCTGTACAGGGTGGCGGAGAGCCGCAAATGGACTGTGAGAGATACAGTTCTGTTCACGATAAGCGGTATAGTGGTCTGCCTGATCAGACATAACGGATTCTATGCATTCATAATGACAATGGCGGTGTTCGTGCTGTATATGTTCTTATGCACCCGCAGACAGAACGGTGGGGAAAAGCGAGGTGGGAGGATCATTCCCATTTGCGGGATGTCTCTGGCGATCATCATACTCACATGTATATTCAACGGCCCCGTTAATAATGCATACGATGTGGAACCTGTGGATTACTCACATAATCTGGCGATCCCGCTTCAGCAGGTAGCGAGAGTTGTCAGCCATAACGGAACGATCCCGGCATCGGATTACGAGATGCTTGAGCGTATCAATACTACGGAATTCCTGCGTTCACATTATGAACCCGGTGGAGCCGACCCCAGTATACAGTGGGTTGCGTTTGGCGATATGGCTTATCTGGAGGAACATAAACCCGAGTATCTGGCACTGTGGATCAGGCTGGGGCTTCGAAACCCCAGAGCTTACTTCGAGGCGTTTATCGATCAGACTCGCGGGTATTATACTACGATGCCACCGGAGCAGACTGAGTATTACGGGATCCTTCCCAACACTGACGGGCTTGGGAATACGCCGCTGATAGCCGGGAATAAGCGCATCAAGATCAATGAGATCAGCGGTAAACTGCATACGGTCCTGCCGGTATATGCGATATTGTACAGCCCGGGTGCATGTCTGCAGTTACTGATGCTGGGCGCAGCTTTGATACTACTCGTGAGCCGCAAAAAGAAAAGCCGCTCCGGATATGCTTTGATCGCATATTTACCGGTAACGGCTCTGATATTTACTGTAATTCTGGCCACACCGCTGTGTGCCGACTTGAGATACGCTTATCCGCTGATGCTGTGCATGCCTGCTCTCATCGCGATCACTGTGATGAATCTGAGAAACGGCTGAAATCGTTCGGTGTCATGGGGCATGATCTCTGTGATCATTTCCTGAATCTGTCTGTTACAGTCTGACCTACTTTGGAGACATATTCCTTCAGTATACCGAAGCTGTCCGTTCTGCAGGATGAGATTATGAATACGCTCACGGATATCACCACACTCAATACTCCCTTGATCAGGAAGAAAAGAATATGGCTGCCGATATGAGGCCTGATCAGCTCGGACAGGAATAGGGTAGAGGTCACGCTGACACCCAGCATCACGAAGCGTAACAGCGTCAGGATGTAATACGGGATCGGGCTCGTGTGCAGATAAAATTTGTGCATGACGTTGCATCGTCCGGTATAAATGAACAGATGTCCCGCGATGGTTCCCGTCATTACACCGGTAACACCGTACTTCAGCCCGAGTATTATCGAGAGGATCACGTTTGTCGCCGCTGCCGCTATCATATAATTCCGGTCAGCCTCGAAGTGGCCCAGAGAGTTTCTGAAGTATGCCATCGGGTTGTTGAGCAGTGCAATGAAGAGGTTTATCGACAGTGCGATCAGAAAGGCATAAGGCAGTAGGAGCTGACTTTTTTTCAACCAGATGTAGAGGATGAACTCCTGGGATACGCACATCACTCCGGTGGCGCTGACAAGTGCGAGGAAGAAGCCTGCCAGATCCAGCGCTTTGAAGAAAGGTACCCCGCGGTCGCTTTCCCTGTCATATACGAGATTGCCGATACTGGCCTGTATCGATGAAAAAGCTGAAAGGATGAATTCCTGAAGCTTGGATGATATCATTCGGTAGTTGCTCACGATACCGTTTGACGCGGCACCGAGCATCGTAGTTATGATGATGTCATCCGATCCGCCGTATATCGCCAGAGCGATCTTGGTTGCCATCATGTTTTTGATCTCGCTGCCCAGGTTCAGGGCTTTCATATCTGCCCGGCCGACCCTGACGGGAGTTATCTCGGGATATTCCTTTTTCGACAGCCGGGAGATGATGAGGTTGGACAGTATGTTCGAGACGATCGCCACTATCAGATATGCAATGTAGTCACGCAGCTTGAGCAGGATTATCATACGTGTGATCACACTTATGATGTTGACAGCCGTGTCTACAGTCGTGCATACATAGATACGCTGATGCGTGACGAACAGGATACGTCTGTAGGCAAGAAAATAAGTGCACAAGGTCGCTGCCAGCTGCAGATAGTATATCGTGTAGATGAACTGCCAGTTGTCATGGATCGGGGAGTTCTTCAGTATGAGCGGCAGAAATGCGCTTACCGCCAGTCCCGCAACGAGGACGAATGCACCTACTATCCGGTATATGATCTTGTAGATGCACAGCAGGCGCCGGATCTGATCGGTGTTCTCGGACGCGATCTCCGCATACATATGATACGTGATGATCGACGCTATGCCCATCTCCGACAGGTTCAGATAGCTGAAGATGGATGCGAACAGACCGTCATATCCCAGATAGTCCACGATGAGCACATCCAGGAATATACGCCGTACCACGAAATTGAGTATGACGATCAGCAATGTGCTCGCATAGATATATATCATGTTTTTGAGTGAGTTTTTTATTCGCATGAGCTTTTTATCCGCACGGATACATATCCCGTCTCGTTTACTCAAGTATAACATATATGGTATAATTTATTAGTTTCTTCGGTCTATTTAGGTGAATGATATGATCTTGATGTATTACAATGTACTCTTTGTTTTATCAATAATCCTGCTGCTGATCCTTTCGGCCAGATGGCAGGTCAGGATAGACGTGGACTTCGCGATCTTTTTCATACTTGTTCCGATAAATATCCTGGGATACATCAAGCTGGCTACCGCCACCAATGTTGATACAGCTGTTCTTGCCAATCAGCTGATATATCTTGGCGGGTGTTTTCTGGAGCTTTTTGCTTTCCTTGTGGTCTGTCATCTGTGTCACATTAATCTTCCCTCGTGGGTGCGACTGATCCTCTTCGGTGCGAGCATGTTCATGTATATGTGTGTCCTGACCATCGGACAGAACAAATTGCTGTATGAAGAGGTTTCTCTCAGGCAGGAGAACGGAGTATCCGTACTGGTGAAGAAGTACGGCCCCATGCATAAGTTCTTTTATATCATGATTGTGGCCTATCTGCTTGCGACCATTATCGTATTGATATACAGCTATTTCAAAAAGCCCGATGCTTCGGTAAAGAACATCTATATTCTTTCGGTCACCATGACTATTGCCGTATTTGCTTTCTTCGGGGGACGCATGATCACTAAGAGCATAGAGTTCTCTCCGGCGGCATATATCATAGTCGAGATAGTATTCCTTGTTATTTCTCACAGAGTCAGGCTCTATAATATCACCGGCGACATCTCGTCGAATGTACTTGAAGACGGTGCGGACGGTCTGGTTTGCTTCGATCTGGAGCGCAGACTGCTTCTGTCCAATAAGACCGCCCAGAATATGATCCCCGGGCTTCGTACCGCTCAGACCGATCATCTCCTGAACGAGACAGTGCCGGAGTTCAGACATCTCGGGGAGTGCATATCGAGATTTGAGTCAGATGAGACGGATCTGGTCAGCACGATCAACGTCGGGGACAGATATTATCAGACCAGAGCCGAGTATATCAGAGACGGCAAGAAAAAAGCCGGATATTATGTCGTGCTCAGAGATGTGACCGCTGAGCGCAGGTATTTGGACAGCGTAAATAAATACAATGAACAGATGCGTGCCGCTACGGATGCAGCCATCGCTGCCGACAGTGCCAAGAGCAAGTTCCTGGCACAGATGTCACATGAGATCAGAACACCCATCAATGCCATCCTGGGCATGAATGAGATGATCATGCAGGAATGCGAGGATGAGACTATCCTGGACTATGCCGGTTCGATAGAGAGCTCCGGCCATACTCTTCTGTATCTGATCAACAGCATACTTGATTTCTCCAAGATCGAAGACGGCAGGATGGAGATCATCCCGGCCGAGTATGACACCGTATCATTCATAGAGAAGTCTGTTAATTCCACCAAATCCAGAGCGGCAGAGAAGGGATTGGATTTTGAACTTCTCATCGATGATACTCTGCCGTCAAGAATGAAGGGAGACGATAACCGTCTGATGCAGGTTATCACCAATCTCCTCAGCAATGCTGTCAAATATACCGACAAGGGCCGGATAACACTCTCGATAAAGCGTAACAGAGGCATGGGCAAAGAGGTAGATGACAGTTCAAACATCTGGCTTCACGTCGAGGTGAGCGATACAGGTATAGGCATACGTAAAGAAGATCTGAGCAGACTCTTCTATTCGTTCGAACGTCTGGACGAATCGCGCAACCGCAATATCGAGGGTACCGGACTGGGCATGGCGATAGTCTATCGTATACTGGACCTGATGGGATCGCACATATATGTCAAAAGTGAGTATGGCAAAGGATCGACATTCTGGTTTGATATCAGACAGGATGTGATCGATGCCAGACCTATAGGCAACTACAAGGAACGCGCGGCTATCGATGATATGCGCTCCAAGAAAAATATCACTTTCTACGCACCCGATGCCCGCATACTGGTAGTGGACGATAACGCTTTGAACCAGAAGGTTACGAGGAATTATCTCAAACTGTGCGGAATAGTGCCCGATGAGGCTATGTCCGGATACGCGGCGATAGAACTCATGCGTCAGAATGAATACGATGTGGTATTCCTTGATCATATGATGCCTGAGCTGGACGGTATAGAAACACTCAAGATCATACGCAGGGAGGGACTGGCACCCGAGAGGACCGTTATGGTCGTACTGACTGCCAACGCTATCGAAGGCTCCCGTGAGATGTATCTGCAGGAAGGATTTGATGATTATATATCCAAGCCTGTTGAGCTGACAGCTATGGTAAAAAAACTGGAAGGTTATCTGACCGATGGACGAAGAACTGTTACTTGAAGAAAACAAAATGGGCACCATGCCCATCAATAAACTGCTTATCACGATGTCTGTGCCGATGATGCTCTCTATGCTGGTACAGGCATTGTACAATGTAGTGGACTCTGTTTTCGTGGCACGTATCGAAGAGGATGCTCTGACGGCGGTGTCACTTGCTTTTCCCATGCAGATGCTGATGATGGCTCTGGGCATGGGTATGGGTGTCGGCGTAAATGCCATGCTCAGTAAATCCCTCGGAGCCGGAGATCGGGAGAGAGTCAACAAGGCAGCTACAAACGGTATCTTTCTGGCAGCTGTCAGTTATATTGTGTTTCTTATCGTAGGCCTTACACTGATCAGGCCTTTCTATGAAACCCAGATAGATAATCCGAATATCGTCGAGTACGGTGTGACATATCTGACCATATGTACCACCCTGAGCTTCGGCATATATTCGCAGATCATATTTGAGAGACTGCTGCAATCCACAGGCATGACTTTCTATAACATGATCACTCAGATGTGTGGCGCAGTGACCAATATCATTCTGGATCCGATCCTGATATTCGGTCTTCTCGGCGCTCCCCGCATGGGCATAGCAGGCGCGGCGACTGCAACCGTTGCGGGTCAGATCGTAGCCGGTACGCTGGCGCTTATCATTAACCTGAAAGTCAATAAGGAGATACAGATATCCTTCAAGGGCTTCAGACCGGATATGAAGGTGATCAAAAGGATATACAGCGTCGGTCTGCCGTCGATCATCATGCAGTCGATCGGTTCGGTGATGGTTTACGGCATGAACAAGATCCTGGGAGTATTCTCGTCCACCGCAGTCGCTGTATTCGGGGTGTATTTCAAGCTTCAGAGTTTCATCTTCATGCCGGTTTTCGGACTTAATAACGGCATGATACCGATCATCGCATACAACTATGGCGCAAAGAACAGACGCAGAATGGTCAGGACCATGCGTATCGCATGCATATATGCGGTTGCTGTCATGCTGGTCGGAGTGTTGATATTTGAGGCGCTGCCCGGGGAACTGTTTGCATTGTTTGATGCATCGGAGCATATGCTGAGTATGGGGATACCGGCACTCAGAATCATTGCCGTTCATTTCCCCATCGCCGCTGTATGCATCATAGTGGGATCGACATTCCAGAGTCTGGGTAACGGGATATACAGTATGCTTACATCCATCATGCGTCAGATAGTGGTACTGCTGCCGGCGGCTTACCTGCTGGCACGGTCCGGTAATGTGAACAATGTATGGTGGTCTTTCCCCATAGCCGAGGTCATGTCTCTGCTGTGTACGCTGTACTTTCTGTACCGCATCAACAGAGAGATCATCTCTCAGGTTCCCGAAGGTGTGGATTGATATCCGATCGAGAGGTTTAGCACATGATAAAAGAAGTGATCATATCGGATCTGGAGAGCCTGGCCGCTTTCATGACGGAGCAGGAATACCGTGAAGATCTGGACAGATACAGGAACTCATACCTCTACCGAGGCATGCCGAACTCTTCCTTCAAAATGGAGACGAGCCTGCATCGTAACTGCAAGCATCTGCAGAAAGTACTCGAGCCCGCGATACTTGAGAACTTCGCGAAGTATGCTGTGATCGGTGATCCTACTATTGCCGAGTCGGTTTGGAGACAGATGATACTCGGGCAGCATTACGGACTGCCGACGCGCCTCCTCGACTGGACTCATTCGGCTCTGGTAGGGCTGCATTTCGCCACGGCAGAAGACAATATGTCTCTGATGGAAGAGCATGACTGCATGGTATGGCGTATAGACATGAATGAGATGCACCGGCTGCTCCCGAACAGATATCAGGAGATAGTCAATCGCAAGCAGTCTACGATCTTTTCCGTGGATATGCTTCTCGAAGCGGCTGATTCTCTCTCCGAGTATGATTCCGATATGGGGGACAGGGCCATGGTCATCATCGAACCTCCGTCCATCAATCAGAGGATAGTGAACCAGTATTCATTTTTCTCACTGGTTCCGATGCAGATGACCGATATCGAGAAATTCCTTGACGAGCACACCGAGAATACCGTGAAGTATATCATCAAAGCAGGCTTAAGATGGCGCGTGAGAGATATGCTGGACCAGCTGAATATGAGCGAGAGGATAGTATATCCCGGTCTTGACGGCCTCTCGAAGTGGATAGCGAGACATTATTACGTGAAATAGATCGAACGGAGAAGACGAGACAGACATCATGGGTGTGATAGATAATCTGCGTGGACTTAACATACTGATATGGGGATACGGACGAGAGGGTCAGTCCACCAGACAGTTCCTGAAGCGGTGCTGCGAGCCTGCAAGCGTGGAGGTGTTTGAGGGCAGCCGCGAGGAGATAGATGAGGATAAATATGATCTGATCATCAAGAGTCCCGGTATCAGGATGGATGATGAGGATCCGAAGTATACCTCCCAGACAGAACTTTTTCTGGAGGAATATCGTGACCGTGTGATCGGCATCACGGGGACCAAGGGCAAGAGTACTACGTCATCCATGCTCCATCATGTACTGACGAAGGTGCGCCCCGGAAAGACCATTCTGCTCGGAAATATCGGTGAGCCGTGTCTGAATTTCTTCGATGAGATAGATGACGATACACTGGTCGTATTTGAGATGTCGTGCCACCAGCTGGCGCACGTACATGTGTCTCCGCATATAGCGGTCTTCCTGAACCTCCATGAGGAACACCTGGATTACTACGGCACTATGTACAGGTACTTCGAAGCGAAGAAGCATATCACCTCATACCAGCGGGAGGATGATATATTCCTGGTAGGAGACGGGGTACCTGAGATAGATACGAAGGCAAAAGTGATCCGCATGCCGTATGATACCACCGGGGATTATGATCTGCAGATCCTGGGCAAACATAATGTGTGCAATGCGAATTTCGTATTGAAGATCGTGACGGATGTCCTTGAGTTTGACCGCGCAGCCGCTGTCGAAGCCTTACATGATTTCAGGGGACTGCCTCACAGACTCGCATATATAGGTGAGCGTGACGGTGTCAGGTATTATGATGATTCGATTTCGACGATACCCGAAGCCACTATACAGGCACTCGAGTCAGTACCGGGTGCATACAGCGTGCTTGTGGGCGGAATGGACAGAGGTATAGGCTATGAGGTCCTGATCGACTATATGCACGCCCATCCCGAGTACAGATATATCTGCTCTTACGATTCCGGCAAAAGGATATACAGTGAGGTCAGTGATCTGGACTATGTGTATTATGAGGAGACTTTGGACAGGGCTGTCAGGCTGGCACGTGATATCACACCGCCCGGAAAAGCCTGCATCTTAAGCCCGGCATCCGCTTCGTACGGTTACTTTAAGAACTTTGAGCAGAGAGGCGAGATGTTCAAGGATTATGTATTCGCGGAATTATGAAGATAGTGATCCACAGATACAACAGCATATGCGAGCCCGGATATATAGAAGCCTTCAAGGCACTGGGCATGGAAGTGATCGAAGATGATCAGGAGATGAGGGATAAGTCCATTCCCGCGGATGTGAGGATAGGAACTATCGCTGAGATGATACTGACGCACAAGCCTATGTTTGTCTTCAGTATCAATTTTTTTCCGTATATTTCGGATATATGCGAGCGCCTGCATGTCATGTATGTGTGCGTGAGTGTGGACTGTCCGGTGGCTGAACTCCTGTCTCCTGCTATACGCAACAGCGTGAACAGGGTATTTCTGTTTGACAGAAGACAGTATCTGGAGGTGGCGGATGAGAACCCCGGTCACATCTATCATCTGCCGCTCGGAGTAAATCCGCTGATACATGCCCCGGGAGCTTCGACGACGTCCTCTTCCGGAAATGCTCGGCATACAGGCGGAACGTTGACCGCACCTTCGGACTACCGGTATGATGTTTCGTTCGTAGGCTCTCTGTACAGTGAGAAAAATCCTTATGCCGGTATCCGAGGGAAACTATCTTCACGCGTACAGGGTATGTGTGACGGACTGCTCGCCGCTCAGGAGCTTCTGCCCGGACAGGATCTCATGGAGGCAGTGCTTGATGTGGGAGGTGCCGGCTTCGCTTCTTCCGATGGTTCAGGGGAACGCACTTCGAAAGACCCCGATGCAGCCTACCGTCTCGTTGACGAACTCAGGAATGAGCTGGAGGAACATCTGCCTGAGTCTCTGAAAGGATTCGAGGATCCGGTACGCGATATCGCAATGTTCTGGGGGATCAATTCGTGCCTCGGAGGAGAGCTTACGGTTCGTGACAGATTGATGCTCCTGTCATCGATCGCGGAGAGCATCAGAGATATCGGCAGCATGCACCTTTTTACCAGAAGCGATACAGCTCTGATAAGACAGATCAGTCCGCATATCGTATGTCACGGCGGTGTAAATACTCTGAATGAGATGCCGAGTGTGTTTGCAACCAGCCGTATCAATATCAATACCACCACACGCTCGATACGCACAGGACTGCCTCAGAGGATATGGGATGTGCTGGGATGCGGGGGCTTCCTGCTGACCAATGCACAGGAGGAGATACCGGAGTATCTGGAGAGCGGCAGACATTTGGATGTATACGAGACTCCGACAGATGCATGTGAGAAGGTCAGATACTATCTGACACATGAGGATGAGAGACAGCAGATCGCCGCGAACGGATATGCCGAGGTTATGGCCCGGCATACGATAATGGACAGAGTGACATCAATGATCTCAATGATCATGCGGGATATCGATACCCGGACGAATGGGAGCGACATATGAAGATACTTTATCTGCTGTGGGAGTGCTGCTGTAATCCCGAGATGATACAGGCCATGCGAATGGCAGGACATGACGTGGTGGTGCTCAGGACATCACAGGACGAACTGCTGAGGCCGAATATCACGGACAAAGTGACAAAGGCTGTCCGGGAAAACGCATGTGATATAGTATATGGTTTTAATTATTTCCCCAATGTGGCCGAAGCGGCCAAAGAACAGGGGATGGCCTATTATGCATGGGTATATGACAACCCCTGTGTACATCTGTATTCATATACCGTCGCTTATCCGACCAATCATATATATGTTTTTGATTCGGATACTTATCTGAAATTCCACGCTGAGGGCATAAATACCATCAAATTCCTGCCCATGGCTGCCGATCCCGATAGAGTTGAATCTCTGAGTAAGACCGCACCCCGCGGATATGAAGCGGATATTTCGTTTGTGGGGTCGCTGTATAACGAGAGACATGACTTTTACCACCGTATGGTTGATAAGGGACTGCCCGACCATACTTTCGGATATGTACGCGGGATCATAGAGGCACAGAAACATCTCTATGGCATGGATCTGACAGAACAGCTGCTCAACGACGAAATTCTGGAGGATATGCACGCGGCACTTCCGCTCGAACCGTCTTCGGGCAGTGTTATCACCATGAGGACTCTGTTTTCACAATATGTGCTCGACAGGCAGGTCACCGTTGAGGAGCGGCATCGCATTCTGACAGAACTGGGCCTTGTGTTTGGAGAACGTTACAACGTTGCCCTGTATACGCATGACAGGACTGTGTCTTTCAGGGGTGTGAACAATCACGGCCCGGCAGATCAGTTCAAAGAGACACCGCTCGTGTTTAAACGGTCGCGCATCAATCTGAATATTTCCCTTCGAAGCATAGTTAACGGAGCACCTCTCCGATGCTTCGAGATCATGGGAGCGGGCGGATTCCTGATGTCATCGTGGGCAGGAGACCTGGCGGATATGTTCGTGCCCGGTGATGACTATGTATATTACGAATCCGTTGAGGACATGCTCGGCAAGATCGGGTATTATCTGGAACATGACGATGAGCGCAGACAGATCGCCGCGAACGGTCTGGCGAAGATCAGGGAGTCACATACATTCCTTCATCGCGTACGCGAGATGTTCGGCTGATGCATCCGCCACGGCATGGCATATTTACTAAATATAGTTATTTTTTGTATATTATCTCTAAATGTTGTATTATAACTATGTATGATTAAAGATCACCAGAAAGCCTTTAACCACCTGCATCTGGTTCTGGATGCGATAGTGGTGGCAATTTCATACCTGCTGGCCTGGTATCTGAAGTTCGGAGCACCATGGCAGAACGAACCTCCGGGGCTGTCGATGACACAGTATATGATGGCGCTGTGGTTCATTGTGCCGGGATATGTGGTGCTCTATTATATGATGAACCTCTATACCCCGAAGCGTGCTACGCTTAGGAGGTATGAGCTGGTCAATATCTTTCAGGCCAACCTGTTCGGAACGATCGGCATCATCGTGGTTCTGTATGTCATCAAACAGATCCACTTTTCACGTTCCATGATCCTGATGTTCTTCGGGATCAATGTGGTTCTGACGACGATATTCAGAAGTGTCCTGCGCACTCTGCTGGAGTACTTCAGACGTAAGGGCTACAATGTTAAATACATACTCATGGTCGGATATTCCCGTGCCGGTGAAGAATATATCAATCGTGTCAGCAACAATCCTCAGTGGGGATATGTGATCAGAGGCATTCTGGATGATCATGTACCGGCAGGCACTTTATACCGCGGAGTGAAGGTTATAGGCAGGATCGAGAATCTCGAGTATATCCTGCCGGAGAATAATCTGGATGAGATAGATATATCGCTGGCACTGGGCGATTACAACAAGCTGGAGCAGATAGTCTCCATGTGTGAGAAATCCGGTGTACATACCAAGTTCATCCCGGACTATAACTCGCTGTTCCCGGCCAATCCCTATACCGAAGATGTGCTGGGACTGAGTGTTGTGAACATACGTAATGTTCCGCTTTCGGATCCGTTCAATAAGGCAATCAAAAGGCTCATGGATCTGCTGTGTTCCATCATAGCGATAGTGTTGACATCTCCGATCATGCTGATCACGGCGATAGCGATCAAGTTTACCTCACCGGGCCCGGTCATGTTCAAGCAGGAGAGGATAGGTCTTCACAATAAGCCGTTTGAAATGTACAAGTTCAGATCCATGGTGGTCCAGAAGGAAGAAGCCGAATCAAAGGAGTGGACGACTAAGGATGATCCGAGAGTCACTTCGGTCGGCAGGTTCATACGACGGTTCAGCATTGACGAACTGCCACAGTTCTTTAATGTATTAAAGGGCGATATGAGTGTGGTCGGACCTCGCCCCGAGCGGCCTCAGTTCGTTGAGAAGTTCAGAGAGGAGATCCCCAGGTACATGGTCAAACATCAGGTGCGTCCGGGGCTCACCGGCTGGGCTCAGATCAACGGTTACAGGGGTGATACATCCATCAAGCGAAGGGTGGAGCATGACATCTATTACATAGAAAACTGGACACCGGGATTCGACATCAAGATAATGCTGCTCACGGTATTCAGGATGTTCATCGATAAAAATGCTTATTAAGCATGATATAACGCAACAGGAGGAGAATAATGAGTTCATCTGACAAGAGGAGACGTAAGAAAAAGAAAAAAAGAGGAATGAGCACCGGCGCGAAGGTGGCTATTTTTCTGGTAGAGCTGATCATACTGGCCGCAGCCGGTGTCATACTCTATGTTACTACCAAGACTACCGAGACCGGTAAAGTGGAGATAGCCGAAGAGGACATCGTGATCAATGATACGGTCAAGCAGGCCGAAGAGACCACGATGAAAGGATATTGGAACATCGCTCTCTTCGGAGTGGATTCCAGACAGGATCAGCTGACCAAGAATACCAGATCGGATACGATCATGATAGCGAGCATTAATCAGGACACCGGAGATATCAGACTGGTCAGCGTATATCGTGATACCTATCTCAATCTGGGCAACGACAGCTACAACAAGTGTAATGCCGCATATGCAAAGGGCGGTCCCGAGCAGGCGATCAACATGCTCAACATGAATATGGATATGAATGTGACCGATTTCGTCACGATCGGATTCCAGGGCCTGATCGATGTTGTGGATGCTCTCGGAGGCGTATCCATAGATGTACAGGATGCCGAGATCGAACATCTGAACAACTACCAGCGAAGCATGTTCCTCGATGAGGGCGGCGGTGGCAAGTTGAATGACAACATTGTTCCCGTCACCAATTCGGGCCTTCAGACGCTGAGCGGACTCCAGGCAACGGCATACTGCCGTATCAGATATACCGCAGGCGATGACTTCCGTCGTGCCGAAAGGCAGCGTACCGTGCTGCTTGCGTGCATGGACAAAGCCAAGACCGCATCCGTGGGACAGTTGACCGAGATCGCAAACAACATTTTCAAAGAAGTGTATACTTCTCTTGATCTGAATGACATCATAGCGCTGCTGGGTGATATCTCGAAATATAATGTGGTAGGACAGGATGGATTCCCGAATGAAAGCCTGCGTGCTACCGGATCGATCGGATCCAAGGGTTCCTGCGTAGTACCCGTGACGCTGTCCGATAATGTTAAGTGGCTGCACTGGTTCCTGTTCGGCGATGAGAACTACCAGCCTTCACAGACGGTTCAGCATTGCTCGGATAAGGTATATGCCGATACTCATACATATATAGGTAACTAGGATGGCGATGACGGGTATCGGGACGGTAGATGTGATCATCCCCACATATAAGCCTGACGAGGGATTCATCAGATGCCTCGAGCTGTTGGGCGTTCAGACATATCCGATCTCACACATATATGTCATCAATACGGGGCAGGAATACTATGATGCTCTGATGAGCAACAGATCTCTGCCGCATTCCGTCAGGGATATCACGAGCGTCGTGCATATAACCGCAGAAGAGTTTGATCACGGCGGGACCCGCAGGGCTGCAGTAGAGCGGTCCGGTGCGGAGTTCTTCGTGATGATGACTCAGGATGCTCTGCCCGCCGATGAGACTCTGATAGAGAAACTGATCGCTCCGCTCGAGCTGGATGATCATATAGCCGTGTCTTATGCAAGGCAGCTTCCGGCCACGGGCGCTTCAGAAACGGAGCGGTATATCAGAGGATTCAATTATCCCCCGCAATCCGCCGTTAAATCTTCACAGGATGTATATACTCTCGGAGTAAAAGCGTACTTCTGCTCCAATGTGTGTGCCGCATACAGGCGCGCATACTACGATGAGGCAGGAGGGTTTGCGGACAGGACTATATTCAACGAGGATATGATCCTGGCAGCAGGCCTGGTGAAAAAGGGGTATTCGATCTCCTACACTGCGGAAGCACGTGTCTATCATTCTCATAACTATAATTGCAGGCAGCAGTTTAAGAGAAACTTTGATCTGGCGGTATCGCAGACCGAGCATCCGGAGGTGTTTGCCGGACTGTCTTCGGAGAGCGAAGGCAAGCGCATGGTGAAGGGCTGCATAGAGCATCTGATGAGCAGGCACAGGGCTTATCTGATACCCGGATTCATACTCAACTGTGCCGCCAGATTCGCGGGATACAGACTGGGCAGAAAGTATAAGCTCATACCTGCCGGATTGCGCAGGCGTCTGTCTTCGCAACCGTCGTATTGGAGACAGAGGTAACGCATGGCAGATAACACAGTCACTCATAACGAAGTACAGACTGCACCGAAACACGAATACTATATTGACGTGGCCAGAGTTTTCTCGATGATCTCAGTCATACTTATCCATATAGGGGCTGTTGTATGGTATGACGGTCCTTTTTCCGTTTATCCCTGGGGAGTTATTAATCTGTTTGATATTCTGGCGAGATACTGTGTGCCGGTTTTTCTGATGATCAGCGGGTATTTGTTTCTGGATCCCGGCAGAAACATACCCGTTAAGAAAATCTATACCCGATACCTGCCCAGGCTTCTGACTGCATTCTTTTTCTGGTCTTTCCTGTACGCACTCATAACGAGCGGGTTTGCCACGCAGCGCACTCTTTCGGGCGGGGTGGGACTTAAACTTCTGCAGGATACATTCTGGGGTCACTATCATATGTGGTACATGTATATCATCATCCCGATGTATGTGATCACTCCGGCACTGCGCGCTGTAGCTGTCGACCGAAAAGCTCTTAAGTACTTTCTGATCGTATCGTATGTGATCTCCTATCTGATCCCTTCCATAGAGATGATACCGGTGATCTATGAGCATACCGCGAAATATACGCACAGACTCGAGTTTCAGTTCATCACCGGATATATATTCTACTATCTGGCCGGTTATTATTTCGGCTCCGAAGAATTCACGGACCGTGCCCGCAGGATCGTATATTGTCTTGGAGTGGCAGGTTTTGTATTTGCCGTGGCATCCACCACGATATATGTGCTGACCATGCAGTTCCCCAATTCCGAACTGCACGAGTACTATACCGCCGGAGTACCGCTGTATTCCCTGGCAGCATTTCTTTTCTTCAGGGACAGATTCGCCACCGTGGATCCGTCGTCGCGTGTCATGAAGATAGTGCTGTGGCTGTCCGGATTAAGCTTCGGTGTATATATGGCGCATGATTTCGGCATTATCATCTTCAATAAAATCGGTATTACCGCATCTATTTGTTCACCGTTCATATCCATGCCGTTACTGACATTGCTGGATCTGATCATCACGGTGGCCATTGTCTGGACAGTCAGCAGGATACCGGTTCTAAAAAAATGGGTAATCTGATTAAAATTCCGTAAAATCTCTTCCTATCCTACGATAAAAATGTAAAAATGTAGTCATGAAAAATGATGATTACAACAACAATGACTACAGAGAAGTGACCGATGCACCTGCGGATACCGATGAGACCGCACAGAGCGATAAGGCCGATATCGAGACCGCTGATAAGTCTGATGCCGACACCGGTGATAAGCCCGGTGTTGAATCCGGTGACAAGTCCGATGATACGTCCGATGAACGCGAGGATGTCTGCTTCGTGTGCAGACGGCCGGAGAGCAAGGCCGGTAAGATGTTCCATCTGATGCAGGGCATATGCATATGTGCTGACTGCATGAACAAGACCATGACCACAGTCTCCACGAACTTCGACTATCAGGGACTTCTCAACAATCCGAATGTAAGTATCATGAACATGGCAGATCTGCAGGGCGAGGGAGGTATCCCGAACAAACAGAGGCTGAAGAAACGAAAAAAGGGAGAAAAGCCTCAGCCTATCATCGATATAAAGGATATCCCCGCACCTCATAAGATCAAAGCTTCTCTGGATGAATATGTGGTAGGGCAGGAATATGCCAAAAAGGTCATGAGTGTAGCGGTATATAACCACTATAAGCGTGTGGCTACCGACACGATGGACGATATTGAGATCGAGAAATCCAATATGCTCATGATAGGACCTACAGGCTGTGGCAAGACTTATCTCGTTAAGACGCTGGCACGCCTGCTGAATGTCCCGCTCGCGATAGCCGATGCGACATCCCTGACCGAAGCCGGCTATATCGGTGATGATATAGAGAGCGTGATAAGCAAGCTTCTCGCGGCAGCGGATAATGATGTAGATAAAGCCGAGCAGGGTATAGTCTTTATCGATGAGATAGACAAGATAGCCAAGAAGACAGAGACACATTCCCGGGATGTCAGCGGTGAATCTGTTCAGCAGGGTATGCTCAAGCTTCTCGAGGGAGCGGATGTAGAGGTTCCGGTCGGATCCAATTCCAAGAATGCCATGGTCCCGCTTGTGACGGTGAATACACGTAATATCCTGTTTATATGCGGAGGCGCTTTCCCTGATCTCGAGGATATCATACGTAAGCGACTGAGCAAGCAGACCGGCATAGGCTTTTCCGCGGTCATCAAGGACAGCTCGGATAAATCAGCCGATATCCTCAGACAGGTCAAGACGGAGGATCTGCGCAAGTTCGGCATGATCCCCGAGTTCATCGGCAGACTTCCCGTGGTATTCACACTGCAGGGACTTGATAAGGATATGCTCGTACAGATCCTGAAGGAGCCGAAGAACGCTATCCTGAAACAGTATCAAAAGCTTCTGGAGATAGATGAGGTCGATCTGCAGTTTACTGATGATGCACTGGAGGCTATAGCCGAGAAAGCACTGGAACGCGATACCGGTGCGAGAGCGCTCAGATCCATCATTGAGGAGTTCATGCTCGACATCATGTATGAGATCCCCAAAGACGATAATATCGGCCGCGTGACGATCACCGGAGACTATATAAACGGTACGGGTGGGCCCCTCATTGATGTGCGTACAAAAATGTAAATAATTCATATCATAATGACAATATTTCGAATTGCAAAAGGGTGCAAAATATCCTAAGATGTTATTGCACTCTTTGTGTCAGTAGGTAATATTGCACAAAAATCCCAAGTGTAAAAACGGAGGCAAGATGCTGTACATAGGCGTAGATTTAGGTACAAGTGCCGTCAAACTTCTGCTGATGGAGGGCTCCGGCGAGATCAAAAAGATCGTCAGCCGTGAGTATGATCTGTCATTTCCTCATCCCGGATGGAGTGAGCAGAAGCCTGAGGATTGGTTTACTCAGACGATGGACGGACTTAAGGAACTGTTGGATGGAGCAGATAAGTCGCAGGTTGCCGGCATCAGCTTCGGCGGTCAGATGCACGGACTTGTTATCCTGGATAAGGATGATAATGTGATACGACCCGCGATACTGTGGAATGACGGACGTACTACCGAGGAAACGGATTATCTGAATAACGTGATCGGTAAGGATAAGCTGTCCGAGTACACTGCAAATATCGCTTTTGCAGGATTTACCGCACCTAAGATCCTGTGGGTCAAGGACAAGGAGCCTGAGAATTTTGCACGTATCGCGAAGATCATGCTTCCGAAGGATTATATAGCATATAAGCTCAGCGGAGTACATTGTACGGACGTATCCGATGCTTCGGGTATGCTTCTGCTTGATGTGAAGAACCGCAAGTGGTCCAAGGAGATGCTTGACATCTGTTCCGTAAAAGAGGAGCAGCTTCCGAAGCTCTTTGAATCATATGAGACAGTGGGAGATATACTTCCCGCGATAGCTGATGAGCTTGGGCTTCCCCACAATGTAAAGATCGTCGCCGGAGCCGGTGATAATGCAGCAGCCGCAGTCGGTACGGGAACCGTAGGCGACGGAGCCTGCAATATATCTCTGGGGACCAGCGGTACGGTATTCATTTCGTCCAGCAAGTTCGGTGTAGATGATAATAATGCGCTTCATTCGTTTGATCATGCTGACGGATCATATCATCTGATGGGATGTATGCTGTCCGCAGCCAGCTGTAACAAATGGTGGGAAGAGGATATCATCGGTACCGAGGATTTCGTGACCGAGCAGAAGGCTATCACTGAGGACAAGCTTGGACGCAATCATGTATACTTCCTGCCTTATCTGATGGGAGAGAGATCACCACATAATGATCCTCTGGCCAGAGGCACATTCATCGGCATGACCATGGATACCTCACGTGCGGATATGACACAGGCTGTACTCGAAGGCGTTGCATTTGCTCTGCGTGACAGTCTGGAAGTAGCCAGAAGCCTCGGCATAGATCTGAAGAGAACCAAGATCTGCGGCGGTGGCGCGAAGTCTCCGTTGTGGAAGAAGATGATTGCCAATATCTGCAATATCAAGGTGGATGTGATCGAGAGTGAGCAGGGGCCCGGTATGGGCGGTGCCATGCTCGCAGCGGTAGCCTGCGGTGAGTATGCTTCCGTACAGGCAGCCGCAGATGCGATCGTTAAGGTAGTAGATACCGTAGAACCCGATCCCGAACTTGTAGCTCTCTATGAGGAGAGGTATCAGCAGTTCAAGCTTGTGTATCCTACGGTGAAGGAACTGTTTCCTAAGATTCAGTAAGTACTAAGATCATATAGATATTTAATAAGGAGGTCTATTTATGAACAACATTCCCAAGGTTAAGATCGGTATTGTAGGCGTCAGCCGTGACTGCTTCCCTGCCGAGCTTACGATCAGAAGACGTAAGGCACTGGCTGATGCTTATGCTGCAAAGTATGATGCATCCGATATCTATGAGTGCCCCATCACCATCATCGAGAGCGAGATCGATATGCAGAATGCCCTTAAAGACATCAAGGACAAGGGCTGTAATGCGCTCTGCGTATATCTGGGCAACTTCGGTCCCGAGATATCAGAGACGATGCTGATCCAGCAGTTCGATGGGCCGGCTATGCTCTGTGCGGCAGCTGAGGAAGACTATGAATCCGTTACAACTGCAGGCCGCGGCGATGCATATTGTGGAGTACTCAATGCTTCCTACAATATGGCACTGCGTAACATCAAGGCTTATATCCCCGAGTATCCCGTAGGTGATGCCGATGACTGCGCCGATATGGTTCATGATTTCGTTCCGATCGCAAGAGCACTTGCAGGTCTTAAGAATCTTAAGATCATATCCTTCGGTCCCAGACCGCTCAACTTCTTTGCATGTAATGCTCCCATCAAGCAGCTCTACAACATCGGTGTAGAGATCGAGGAGAACTCCGAGCTTGACCTCTTTGAAGCATATAACAAGCATGCTGATGATCCTCGTATCGCTGATGTGGTCAAGGATATGGAAGCTGAGCTCGGTGCCGGCAATAACAAGCCTCAGGTATTGCCCAAGCTTGCACAGTATGAGCTGACACTGCTTGACTGGATCGAAGAGCACAAGGGTTCCAAGGAATTCGTTGCCATCGCCGGCAAGTGCTGGCCTGCATTCCAGACTCAGTTCGGATTCGTTCCCTGCTATGTGAACTCCAGACTTACCGGACGCGGCATCCCCGTATCCTGTGAGGTTGATATCTACGGATGTCTGTCAGAGTACATAGGTACCGCAGTTTCAGACGATATCGTTACACTGCTTGACATCAACAACTCCGTTCCGAAGTGCATGTATGAAGATTCCATCAAGGGCAAGTTCGATTACACTCTGACCGACACCTTCATGGGATTCCACTGCGGCAATACCTGCTCCAAGAAGCTGGCTTCATGCTCCATGCAGCATCAGGCTATCATGGCTCGTTCACTTCCTATCGAGGTTACCAACGGTACACTCGAAGGCGACATCGCTCCCGGACCGATCACCTTCTATCGTCTGCAGTCTACGGCAGACAATATCCTGCGTGCATACGTTGCCCAGGGTGAGGTTCTCCCGGTTGCTACCAGATCCTTCGGTGGTATCGGTGTATTCGCGATCAAGGAAATGGGCAGATTCTATCGCCATGTACTGATCCAGAAGAACTTCCCTCATCACGGCGCCGTTGCATTCGGTCACTATGGCAAGGCTCTGTTTGAGGTATTCAAGTATCTCGGAGTGGAAATGGATGAGCTTGGTTATAACCAGCCTGCATCTCTTCCTTATCCTACCGAGAATCCTTTTGCGTGATCTTTGATCCCGTATAGCGGATCACAGCAGAGACATATAGGGGTTACAGACGATGCGGAGGCGATGATATGCCTCCGCATTGCAATACACAGAGGTTATATATATGTATGACAGGGGTTTTGTAAACGAAAACAGAGACGGCCTCTCCGAAAGGAGACACCCGATATACAGTACGGAGGGTGATACCAGGGATGAATTCTTCAGGGACTATACCAGAATACTTCACTCCAATGCATATCGACGTCTTAAACATAAGACGCAGGTGTTTTACAACATCAATAATGACCATATCTGCACCAGGATGGAACACGTCAGTCATGTTGAAGCCGTGAGCCACTCCATAGCACTGGGGCTGGATCTCGATCCGGAGCTGACCCGTGCGATCGCCTGCGGACATGATCTTGGGCATGCTCCCTTCGGTCATCACGGCGAGAACGTGTTGAGCAAGATCATGGAGGATCATCTTTCACCGGAGTATAAGAAAACTCTGCGGCTGAACGACGGAGATAAACTGTTCTGGCATGAGAGAAACGGACTGCGATTTGTAGATGATATAGAACTTCTGCCCGATCCGCACGGCATCAGGAAAAATCTGAATCTGACCTATGCGGTGAGAGACGGCATCATATCGCATTGCGGAGAGATAGATGTAAACGGGCTGTGCCCCCGGAATGAACTGATCGATCTGGATGATTATAAGAAGGTGGGGCAGTATTCTCCGGCCAGCTGGGAAGGCTGTGTGGTCAAGATCTCTGATAAGATAGCTTATCTTGGAAGGGATATCGAAGATGCGGTCACACTTCATTTTCTCTCGGAGGAGTCACTCGCGGAGCTGAAGGCGCTGGGTGAGAAGTATTGCGGCCGTGGAGTGCTCAACACATCAAGCATCATGCATGAGATGATCGGAGACATATGCCGTAACAGCACCCCCGGGAAAGGCATCACTCTCGGAGATGAGAAGTATGAACTGCTCTGCAGGATCAAGGAATTCAATTATAAATACATATACTTAAACGAGCGCTTCCACTCATATCTGCGATACGCGGGCATGGTACTGGAGGAATTGTTCAGGGTGCTTCATGCGATGTACAGAGGAGAGGATACCGTAGCCGGCCTGCTCGACGAATATAAACAGCTGTATCCGAAGTTGACCAGAGAGTTTACCGAATGGCTGGCCACATACTGCGATCCGGCTCTGATCCCCGCACAAATGCGGAGTGTGGATACGGCTGAGATTGAGAATCACAAGATATATGCGAAGCTTGAAAACGAAGATCTGTATGTTCAGGCCATAGTGGATTTCCTGTCAGGGATGACCGATGCTTATGCGGTGAGTGTATTTAACGAGCTGCTGACATTCGCATAGAATGCGGGGACGTGACCGGTGCGCGGGCTCTATGGGTTTCGGTCTGTTACTGCATGTTATGGTATCGGGGGTGTTACGGTATTAGGTCGCCCGAGAGAGAACGGGATACAACCGTATCGGCATTCAGACCGAGAGTATCTGAGATCCACAATTTCATATACAGTGCGATGGGTGATATGCCGGGAATGCTTATTATATGCATGCCGGCATATTCGCTTGTACTTTCATATCCCGCTTCGGGCATGGCGCCGGTCAGATATACTCTGATCCTGCGTGCATACATCTGATCGTAGAATGATCTGTATGTGCGCAGTGCGGTGTTGACAGTGCCCGAATGGAACGACTCCAGGATCACATACTTTACTTCTCCGCTAACCGACGGATACTCCATACCGGGAAAAGATGATATGCGCAATACGCTTGTACATATGGGGGCAAGCTCGATCCGGCCAAAAGGATCGATCCCGTCACTTAACTCGCTGAAAGAATCATTGAGAGTCAGTTCGCCGTAACTGTCAAGGGTTCCGTAGTGTGAGTCCGACAGACTGTACAGATCAGCTGAACATACCTGATGAGCGAGCAGCCGGGTTGCTCTGTGTATGCGTGTTACTCCTTCGTGCACATTTCTGTATGTTACCCATACTCCTCCGACGGCGTGGCTGCGGATGAATGAGACGGCTGCATGAAGGTTGATCAGTCCGTTGGATCGTGCGTCTTCGATGGGATAGTCGCCGGATACCAGGCAAACCGGGACTGATCCGGTGCCCAGGCAGTATCCGAGAGCAGCGGCGGTATACTGGATGGTATCGGTTCCGTGTGTGACTATGATGCCGTCATACCCGCTGCTCATATGTTCGGAAACGGCAGAGACGATTGTTGAGATGCTTTTGCCTGTACTGTTTTCACTGAGCAGAGATACGGGTTCGATCGTATCGTAATCGAAGTCGATGCCGTATTTTTCCCGATATGTTTCTATCAGCTTAAAAGGCTTGGCCCGATCCAGACCTATATATGTATCGTTCAGGGTACTGCCTATCGTTCCCCCGGTAAAAACAAACAGAAGTCGCATGACGTATCCTCCATTTCAGGAACAGATTATAGTTCTTTATTATAAGGCAAAAAGCTTTTATAATGAAATAGATTGTGAGATGGAGGATCGATCATCAGCTGATCGTATGGGAGATGATATATGAGTGACGACAGGACGCTGGAACTCGGGTACGCGAACATAGATCTGGACCGGACCGGTCGGACCGGCATGCAGGAAGTGGTATACTGCGGACACAAGACTCCGGAGCAGACGGCCGGGATCGTGGAGAGCATGCTGGGGCGCGGACTTGACACCATTTTGCTCACGCGCATATCGGAAGAATGTGCGGGATATCTGGTGCGAAGCATTGATGCTTCGATGGACGCCGATGACGGCGGGACACATGCGCATACCCTGTATTATGACCGGGATGCTTGCATAGGTGTAGTCGACTGGCACAGGAGCGAAGCACCGGTCGGCAATATCACTATAGTATCCGCCGGAACGAGTGATATGCCCGTGGTACGAGAGGCTGCCGTGACAGCGGAAGTCATGGGTAATCGTGTGCATGTGATCAATGATGTCGGAGTGGCCGGCATACACAGGCTTCTGTCCAGAGAAGAAGAAATACGCTCCGCACGCGTGCTGATAGTAGTGGCGGGCATGGAAGGTGCTCTGGCGAGCGTGGTCGGAGGACTGGTCAGCTGCCCGGTCATAGCTGTGCCGACCAGTGTGGGATACGGTGCGAGCTTCGGCGGCATATCCGCACTTCTGTCCATGCTCAATTCGTGTGCAGCCGGAGTGAGCGTGGTTAATATAGACAACGGATTCGGTGCGGCAGTGACAGCTTCACGGATCAATCAGATGACAACCCCCGATTGAAGGAGGCATGGAAATGAACGGAACAAATGAGACGATACTGTATATAGACTGCGGCATGGGTGCAGCGGGTGACATGCTCGGCGCTGCGTTGTACGAGCTGCTGGGCGACGACGACAGACGCACCTACATAGATGAGATCAACCGGGCCGGCATAGAAGGCATGAAGGTTGAAGCGCGGCCCGATGTCAAAGCGGGCATAGCGGGGACTCATATGTCCGTGTATATAAACGGTGAGGAGGAGATGGCGGAAGCCCACCACCACGAGCATGACCACGAGCATGAGCACCACCACCATGACCACGGTGATCATGACCACGGTGATCATGACCACGACCACCATCACCACCATCATCACGCTTCACTTGCGGATGTACATGCTATGATAGATGCCACATCATTTTCGGATCGTGTAAAGTCGGATGCATGCGCCGTATATGACCTGATTGCTTCGGCGGAATCCAGAGCACATAATGCGGAGGTAGGCGAGATCCATTTCCATGAAGTGGGCATGAAGGATGCCATCATCGATGTGCTCGGTGTATGCCGTCTGGTTGAGATGATATCACCTGCTCATATCTATGCATCTCCGATCCGCACGGGATTCGGAGAAGTGAGATGTGCACACGGGATCGTACCCGTGCCCGCACCCGCAACCGCATATCTGCTCAAAGGTGTTCCGGTATACGCCGGGGATATCCGCGGTGAGATGTGTACTCCCACAGGGGCTGCCCTGCTCAGGTTTTATGCGGAAAAGTACTGCAGCATGCCTGCAATGATCATAACGGATACGGGATACGGATGCGGAACGAAGGACTTCGAGAGAGCCAACTGTGTACGTGCTGTGCTTGGGACTGCAGCGGCTGACGATGACGATACGGCATGCACGGGCGTATCCGATGCATCAGCCGGCAATATGTCTGACACCGGCGTGATCGAACTGGCAACCAATATAGATGATATGACCGGTGAGGCTCTAGCTTATGCGGCCGAAACCATGAGAGAGGCCGGAGCTCTCGACGTCTATTTTACTCCGGTATATATGAAGAAAAACCGCCCCGGTTACATTCTGACGGTACTGTGCAGGGCTGAAGACGAAGAGACGATGAGCGCACTTTTCTTTAAGCACACTTCCACATGGGGAATACGCAGACGAAATGTGGAGCGTCGTTATATGGATACACGCATCGAAACCCGCGAGACGCAGTTTGGTCCGGTGAGATTCAAAGTGGGTGAGGGATACGGCGTAACCAAATCCAAACCCGAGTACGAAGACATTGCCCGCATAGCCGGTGAGCGGGGCATGAGCATCAGGGATGTACATGACAGATTATAAGCGTGTTATAAAATCGATCATATATGCAGCGGCGTGTGTGTGTCTTGCGTTTGCTCTGACCGCATGCGGAGACAGCGGAAGCGTGACTCAGACTCATATTGAAGCGACGCAGACTTTTGATCCGGGCGAACAGCATGCCGAAGCAGATGCGGACGGCGGCACGGAAGAAGCACCGGCAGGACCGGTCTGCAATCTTGGCACGGCTCTGAGTGTTCCCACACAGATAACCCGTATCGGAGATTTCTATTTCATAGTGGACTGTTACAATAATCAGGTCATTTATTCGGACAGTACCGATAAGCCCCTGAACGAATGGTATGTCATGACCTCGGATATAGATAAGGGACATACCGTGGCAAGTGACGGTGGGGTGTATCTGGTCGATGATACCGAGCGTCATCGAGTCCTCGTATTTGAATATGACGGAAGTACGTTTATCAATACCCAGATCTTTGAGAATATCGGGACCCGTCCTCATTTCATAGTCTACAACGAGGCTGACGGGTGCTTCTATGTATGGAGTTCGATGACGGGAGAGATGTATGTGTTTGAGCGCAGTGAGGGTTCGACGCAGATGTACATCAGCCGTATCATGAAGCTGGATGAGCTGGACGGAGTCTATGTCAGGAGTTTTACCATAGACGGAGATTCGGTATATCTGGTATCGGGAAACAGTCAGATCATCGAAGCCCGGTTATCGGACTTTAAGGTGTTAGACAGATATCCCGTGCCCGATGAACTCGCAGGCATGATACAGATCATGCCTGTTGACGGAGGATTCTATATCACGATATCAACGGATGTGCACGGTAATCAGGATTTTGCCACGATCATATATGCAGAGAGACTGTCTGATCTGGAGAGCGGCGGATATGCGGATATATATTCGTACTTCGTGGGCGGCGGCACACCATATTACATGGGTGAGATAGACGGCAGATTCTATCTGACCGAGCACAGACTGCCCGGTCATTCCGTATGGTCATTTGACATAGGAGAGGATCACATGCCGGCGGATGTGACGGCGGTGTATTGACCGCAGACAGCGCTCCGGGCCGTGCGCTGGATCTTATCGGAAGCGGCAGCTATCATATCATGATGCCGTTTGATACTGCTTCATTCCTGAGCGATGTCAACTACACGTATCTGCCCGGAGACATGTATCCGTGGAAGTGTCTGTATCTGGCAGCAGGCATACTGATCCCGACAGCGGTATGCAGCCTGCTTAAGAAGACCGGGTACATAACCGCAGCCGGGAAGGTGCGTCATAGTATCGTGTATATATAACGCTCCACGTTCACTGAGGTCCAGTCACCTGCCGCATTTATGCTCAGCAGATCATCCGCATGTCTTCTGACATACACAGGCCCCAGTGCCATCTTGTATTTGCTTGAATATGTGCTGTCCATAAAATCCGTGCTTAAGAATATATAGTTACCACGCTCCGAACGCCTGATTGGCCGTATGCCTGTCAGGCGGTATTTGTTTCCGTCATAGGTATATATGATGACTCCGGAGTAGAGCAGCAGGACCAGTCCCAGCAATATACCGGTTCCTGCCAGTCCTCCGCCTATGGAAGCTGCTGCTTTGAACGCCTTGGTACGATAGAAAGGAGTATGCTCACGCAGCGTATCCTGTCCCGGGATATCAACACCGGCAGATGAAGTGGGAAACTGCTCAAAGTATACGGTTGATCCGTTTTCATCAGGTGAGGGATCATAGTCTGCGTGCATGTTTTCCGGGGAGATGCCGCCATCGTCATTGTTGTCGGCGTTGTCGACTGCTCCGTGGTTTCTTATTTGATTTCGGCTATCGTCGTTATCCTGATCGGTATCATCGTCTGTTTTATCTTTTTTTATGTCTTTAATGGGAGCATTTGTTCCGGAACTGACGCTGTCACCGGACGGCTCTTCATCGTCCCATACCTTGCCGTTGTAATCGTCGTCATCGTTTTTGGGTCGGATACTATGCTTGTTTATGATCGTCAATTCCGTGATATTATCCAGATTGTCTCTGATCAATACCGTGATGGTTCCTTCATACGGAGCGGACAGGATGATCTCGTCTGTCCAGGTTTCTCCACCGTCATATGAGAAGGGCAGCTCAGGGAGTCCGGACTCTTCGTCTGCAGCGGTAAAAGTATATTGCCTGGCGCCTTCTCCCTCATACCACACAGTGGGAGAAAATATATAGCTTACATCCGGTCCGGAGTTATCCACATTAGTGATCTCAACCGAGGTTTCGGCGATGTTTCCGCAGTAGTCCCTGACACGGATCTCTACGGTACCGTTTTGGGTACAGGAATAAGTCGGAGAACTCTGCCATGTGCTGCCCCCGTCAAAGGAATATGCTTCATCTGCAAGTCCGCTTCCCGGAGTTCCGTCAGGCTGGGGATCGGAAGCTGTGACAGTGATCTCATTGCTGTGAAGCCAGGTATCTCCCTGATCATATGAAACATCATTTATAGTCGGAGCTGTGCGGTCTATATTGCTCACATTCAGCATGACCGAAGCCGAGGCTGTATCAAATCTGGCTTCGTCTACTGTTATGTCCATTACATATACACCGTTCTCTGATACGATCACGGAATCGGAGCCTTCTTCGGCTATCTCACCGGACTCTGCACGAAAGCTCATTATTCCGAAGCCTCCGTCAGAGATCACGCCTTCAGGATCATCCACTGTGCCTGTGAGAGTTACATTACCTGTTGTCCATTCAGGGGTAGCGTTGGTCAGCGTCATGCTGCCATAACTTCTGACCTCCAGACCGCATCCCGGATCGTAGTAGTCTATGGTTTCACCTTCGTCTTTTCCGCAGGTCCGGTTATAGCCTACGATAGTGCCGCCCTGGCTGCATCTCAGGTATGAATGCGAGCCGGTTGCACCGGATTCGATATTACTTCCGCATGAGTGACATTCGACCGTTACATTCCGGTATTCCACACCCATACCGCAGAGATTATGAGATATTCTTACTGTGTAAGTGATCCTTTCGACTTCACCGTGATATTGACAGTAGGATTGCGTTATTGACGCTATATGGTGTGAGATCGGATGATACTCACATGTTCCGTAACAGGATGAAGAGTGAGAATGATACACGGGACTGTAACATGGCCCTCCTGAAGAAGGGTCACCACTGTGCTGATGGAGTACCGGCACTGTATAGCACTGTCCTTCCATACTGCTGTCGCCTCTGTGCGTATGAGCCAGTGATACTGTGGCATCCGAGGGGGCATCAGATGTCCTGACGGAGGGCTCCGGAGGATCTGAGAAAGCCGGAGCAGACGGGTCATCCGCATATACCGGTATGCTGTAAGAAAAAAAGATCGTCAGGCTTAAGATAAGTCCGATGACCGGAAACAGGAGCGGTCTGAGCGGCCGCTTCCGGAATTGAAAAAAGAACATAAAAAAACCTCCTGTAAAACAAAATCCAAATACAGATACCTCTGCCGAGGTACGCTATCGATTTGTTTTCTTTTACAACAGGTGCGATTAGAATAGCATATATGCAAGGTGATGTCTATAGCCAAAATATCGGTGATAGTGTAGAATGATAACAGTTTGTGCACAGACCCGGAGGTGCCTGAATGATCACTGTATCGGTATGTATGATCGTTAAAAACGAATCCGAAATACTGGAGAGATGTCTGGAATCCCTGAAGACGATATGGGATGAGCTTATCATTGTTGATACAGGCTCCGATGATAACACCATGGACATCGCACGCAGGTATACGGAGCGTGTTTATGAGTTTCCGTGGACCGGAGATTTCTCGGAAGCCAGAAACTATGCGCTTGATAAGGCGACATGCGATTACATATATACCGCTGATGCCGATGAGATCCTGGAGGGGGAGAATGTCGATGCTTTTCTTGCATTGAAATCCTGTCTTGATGAATCTGTTGACGTGGTTCAGATGTATTACGGTAATCAGCTGGATCAGGGGACCGTGTATAACTATGATAAAGAACTCCGCCCCAAGCTGTTTAAGAGAGTGAGGCCTATCAGATTTATGGATCCCATCCATGAAACTCTGGACCTGGATCCCGTGATCATTGACAGTGATATAGTGATCACACACAGGCCTACATCACAGCATTCGGGCAGAGATCTGGCATCCTTTGAACGGATCGTTTCGTCGGGAGGAAGATTATCACGCAGACTTCAGCGTTTTCTGAACAGGGAACTGTATATGCAGGGGAGGCCGGAGGATTATGAGACTTTTGCGGGATATCTGTACGGAGTGACCTGTGATGCGGAGAGGAGCACGGATGAGGTGCTCGAAGCCTGCACATTGCTTGCGAGATATCACAGATTGCGCGGAGAGATACCGCAGATGTTTGATAATGTGGTGAAGGTTATTGCAGAAGAGGTCAATTCCGAGATATGTGATGAGCTCGGAGCATATTATCTGGGGCTGGGTGATTATGATAATGCGGCGATCTGGTATTACAATGCATGGCATGAGACCACGCCCGTGTTAAGCATACATGCCGGATCGGATACGGCGCTTGACGGTCTGATCGAAGTATACAGAGCGCTCGGCAATGACGAGATGGCAGAAGAATACATTAGGATAAAAGAGGAAAACTGATCATGTCCTGGGAAAACAACATCCACAGAGTAGTTCCGTACGTACCCGGCGAACAGCCCACGGGCGAGGGTATCATCAAACTTAATACAAACGAGAATCCCTATCCGCCCGCCCCGGGAGTGGAGAAGGCACTTCGCGATATGGCAGATGATTATGCGATCATGCGTAAGTACCCCGATCCGGAAGCCGGGATGCTGGTTCGGGCGTTGTCTGATTATTACAATGTGCCGGATGAGAGTATATTCGTGGGAGTCGGCAGCGATGATGTTCTGGCTATGTCTTTTTTGACATTCTTTGATTCCGATAAGCCCCTGCTGTTTCCTGATATCACTTACTCTTTTTATGAGGTATGGGCGGATCTCTTCCGTATCCCTCACAAGCAGATCCCTTTGAGAGGTGATTTTACGATAGATCCCGAAGCCTATATGCAGATGAACGGAGGTATAGTGATCGCGAATCCGAATGCACCGACCTCGCTTTATCTGGATATACCGGCGATAGAGAGTATCATAGCTGCAAATCTTGACAGCGTGGTCATTGTTGACGAAGCATATATTGATTTCGGAGGAGAGTCTGCGCTGCCCCTGATCAAGCGTTATGACAATCTGCTCGTGGTTCGGACTTTCTCCAAGTCCAGATCCATGGCGGGAGCGCGTGTGGGCATGGCATTCGGTTCACCGCGACTGATATCGTATCTTAAGGATGTGAAGTTCTCGATCAATTCCTATACCATGAGTCATGACGTGATAAGGATGGGTGCCGCCTCGGCTGCCCTGTCCGACAAAGAATACTTCGAAGATGTGGTTGAAAGGATCATAGCCACGAGAACCGATGCTGCCGCCAGACTCCGTGACATGGGATTCAAGGTGCTCGATTCTTCGACGAACTTCCTGTTTGTCACACATCCGGATCACAGGGCCGGAGACATATACAGCGCCCTGAAGGAAAGAAGGATTTATGTCAGATATTTCAACAGACCGCGTATAGATGATCATTTGCGTATTACCATAGGAACTCCGGAAGAGATGGAGAGCCTGTATGCGGCGCTTAAAGAGATATTCGACGCCTGAGATTGTATTCCGCGTTTGAGTTAAGGAGGATTTTAATGAGTGCACTTACCGATCATATAGTTCAGGCTTTCTCCACGAATACTTTTACACAGTATATTGCCTGCTTCATAGTATCGATGATACCGCTTATCGAGCTCAGGGGAGCCATTCCCGTGGCATATATATTCGAGGGTCTCAATCCCGACGGATTCAATCTTCTGCTGGGTTATATCATTATAGCCGTAGGTAACATGGTACCCGTGCCGATCATTTTCTTTTTCGCGAGAAAAGTGCTTGAGTGGGGTGCGAATAAGCCTGTTATAGGCAGGTTTTTTTCCTTCTGTCTTGAAAAGGGACACAAGGGTGGAGAGAAGCTTCAGTCCAAAGCAGGGCGTGGGCTGTTCGTCGCACTGATGCTTTTCGTCGGCATACCTCTGCCGGGAACAGGCGCATGGACAGGTACGCTGGTCGCTTCCATCCTGGATATGAAGTTCAAGGACAGTATCATCGCAGTCATCTGCGGTGTGGCGCTTGCGGGAGTGATCGTCGGACTCATATGTACGCTCGGATTCGGTGCGTGGATCGGAATTGCCGGCTGATGCAAACACCTGGAGAGAGGCATGGACAGCTATACCGATTTTGCATATGTATATGATCTGTTTATGGACAATGTTCCGTATGCCGAATGGGCACAGAGAACGGACAGCCTTTTGCATAAGTTCGATGAGCTGATCGTTCCGGAAGGAGATGAAGCGCTTGCGTCGGAGGCTCATCTTCTGCTCGATCTCGGCTGCGGCACCGGCAGATTTACCAGGCTTATGCGGGATATGGGATATGATTGCATAGGTATAGATTCGTCGGAGCAGATGTTGCAGATAGCGATGGATCATGAACCGGATACGGATGAAGCCGGCGGTGCGCGCCGTATCCTGTATCTGCTTCAGGACATGCGCTCGCCGGAATTGTATTCGACCGTGGGCACGGTTGTAAGTGTATGCGACAGCATCAATTATCTGCTCACCCCGGAAGATATTCTTAAGACATTTAAGTCTGTCAATAATTATCTTTATCCCCGGGGGCTTTTTATCTTTGATTTCAATACCGTGCACTATTATCGTGATGTGCTCGGAGATACTGTCATTGCGGAGAACCGTCCCGAGGGCAGTTTTATCTGGGAAAACTACTATGATGACGAAAGCCGGATCAATGAGTATGATCTGACCATATATATGAAATCGGATGAAGAAACGGGGATGTATACCCGTTCCGAAGAGACACATGAACAAAGAGCTTATGATGCGGATGAAATGGCGGATCTGATCCGACAGGCCGGAATGCAGACGGTCAGGATTTTTGACTCCGATACCGGTGTTGACGTGACGGAGGAGACATCCCGCGTGTGTATTGTGGCGCGTGAGTGCGGGAAACGTGGAGTATAAGAGATTTATGAAAGATACTTTGGTAAGAGCCATAGCGGATAATGCACAGATACGGGCGTTTGCGGTCAGAACGACCGAGATGACCGAGACAGCGAGAAAGGCACATGACACATCTCCCGTGGTAACGGCGGCATTGGGCAGACTTATGAGTGGTGCGGCCATGATGGGATCAATGCTCGGAGAGGAAGACGAACTCCTGACACTGCAGGTGGACGGAGACGGGCCTGTGGGCGGACTCATCGTGACAGCCGATGGGCACGGAAGTGTAAAGGGTTATGCGAAGAATCCTCAGGCCATGTGCCCGGCAAGCGCGTCAGGGAAACTGGATGTCGGACGTATCGTAGGCAGCGGTTATCTCACGGTCATCAAGGACATGGGGATGGAGGAACCGTACAACTCCCGGACGGAGCTGGTCACCGGTGAGATAGGAGACGACCTGGCGCAGTACTTTGTTTCATCGGAACAGATACCTTCGGGCGTGGGACTCGGTGTTCTGATGAATAAAGATAATACTGTCAGATGTGCCGGTGGCTTCATAATCCAGCTCATGCCGTTTGCGTCGGAGGAATGCGTATCGAGGCTCGAACAGGCATTGTCTGAAGTTCGTTCGGTTACGGCTCTTCTTGACCGCGGCCTGACTCCGGAGGAAATGCTCAGAGAGATACTTAAGGATGTCGACGTTGAGATCACGGATACCCGTGAAGTTGCTTTTCGCTGCAATTGCACCAGGGACCGTGTAGAGCGGGTGCTGCTGAGCATGGGCAAAACGCAACTGGAGGAGCTGGCAGCGGACGGCGAGGATGTTGAGCTTAACTGTCAGTTCTGCAATACACATTATGTGTTTACGCCGCAGGAGATAAGAGAACTGTTGCATAACCTCAGCATTGAGAAATAAGGCTTCGTGTGATAAACTTTTGGTTATGATCTATATGTGGATCCGAAGTGATCACGGACAGACAGGAGGTAGCTAAAATGGGATTTTCAGAGTTTTTCGGTAAGGTAACGGACACGGTGATGAACACCGGTAAACAGGTAGGGGGCGCGGTATCCGATAAGGCTAAGGAAGCCAGAGAATATGCCAGGGATGCTGTAGAGGTGGCTAATCTGAAGAATCAGATATCATCCAACAAGACTACCCTGAAGGATAATTATGCTGCTCTCGGAGAGTTCTACTATAACAAGTATAAGGATGATCCCTCAGCCGAGGTTGTTGAGAACGTCAGAGCCATAGGCGATCTTGAGCAGGCGATCAAAGATCTGGAAGATAAGGTAAATGAGATAAAGGATGCACAGGCAGAAGCCAGAGCGGCCAGGGAAGCAGCCAAAGAAGCAGCCAGAGAAGAAGCAGAAGCCGCTGCTGCTTCCGCTACCGAAGCGGTTGACGACGAGCTTGCGAAGGTCAAAGAGACTGTTGAGGAGATAAAAGAGGATATCGAAGACGCTGTCGACGACAATATCGAAGAATGATCCGGTTGGATTTATAAAAGAATTAATGGCTGCGGGTTTTCCCCGCAGCCATATTTTTGCGCTTAGCGCCGAATGCTGCCTGCCTGGACAGAATGCCGGAACGCAGAGAATGCATTCGTTCCACGGTTTACATAATAGGACATGCCTGGCAGTAACGTGTCTATCCCGAATAGCTTGACTTCTTGCCATGTGTTTTATTGTGGTGTATCATTCAATGGATTGTGCAAATATATAAAAATCGGACAGGTAATCGTATTATGGAACAGACCAGAGAAGATGTAAGAAATGTAGCTATTATCGCCCATGTAGATCATGGCAAGACAACCTTGGTGGATGAACTGCTGAAACAGAGCGGTGTATTCCGTGAGAATCAGGAAGTTGCCGAGCGCGTAATGGATTCCAACGCGATAGAGCGTGAGCGCGGCATAACTATTCTGTCCAAGAATACTGCCGTGATGTATAAGGGCACCAAGATAAATATCATAGACACTCCGGGCCATGCCGATTTCGGCGGAGAGGTTGAGCGTGTACTCAAGATGGTCAACGGTGTAATACTGGTCGTTGATGCATTCGAAGGCCCGATGCCTCAGACCAAGTTCGTACTCAAGAAAGCCCTTGAACTTGATCTGTCGGTCATAGTATGCATCAACAAGATAGACAGACCCGAAGCCAGACCGGAGGAAGTGGAAGAAGAAGTTCTGGAGCTTTTCATGGATCTGGATGCAAATGATAAACAGCTGGATTCACCTTTTGTATATGCATCTGCCAAGAATGGATCGGCTACGACCAATCTGACCGTGAAGAACAAAAATATGGAGCCTCTTTTCCAGACGATCATAGATCATATCCCTGCGCCGGTCGGTGATCCGGAAGCGGCAACGCAGATCCTGATCAGTACGATCGATTATAACGAGTATGTCGGCAGGATAGGTGTGGGAAAAGTCGATAACGGCTCCGTGAAGATCAATCAGGATGTCGTGATAGTCAATCACCATGATCCGGATACCGTCAGGAAGGTCAAGATAAGCAAACTTTATGAGTTTGACGGATTGAATAAGGTTGAGGTCAGAGAGGCGGGCATGGGATCCATAGTGGCCATATCCGGTATCAGTGATATCAGTATAGGAGATACTCTGTGCTCTCCCGAGGATCCCCGCCCCATACCTTTCCAGAAGATATCCGAGCCTACTATCTCCATGGATTTCATCGTCAACGATTCACCTCTTGCCGGTCAGGAAGGCAAATATGTGACATCCAGACATATCCGTGACAGGCTTTTCAGAGAGCTGAATACGGATGTATCCCTGCGCGTGGAGGAGACCGACACCACCGAAGCTTACAAGGTTTCGGGACGCGGAGAGCTGCATCTGTCCGTGCTGATCGAGAATATGCGACGCGAGGGATATGAGTTCGCTGTCAGCAAGGCCGAAGTCATTTACAAGCATGATGAGAACGGCAAGCTGCTTGAACCCATGGAAGAAGTATTTGTAGATGTACCTGATGAGTTCACAGGTGTGGTCATAGAGAAGCTCAGCATCCGCAAAGCCGAACTCAAAGGTATGAATCCCATAGCCGGCGGATATACCCGGCTGGAATTCTATATGCCGTCCAGAGGGCTCATCGGATACAGAGGAGACTTCCTGACCGATACCAAGGGAAACGGTATCATGAATACCCAGTTTGAAGGCTATGCACCATACAAGGGCGATATTTCATTCAGAAAACAGGGATCGCTCATAGCATTCGAAGCAGGCGAAGCCATTACTTACGGACTCTTCAATGCACAGGAGCGGGGGACTCTCTTTATCGGCCCCGGTGAGAAAGTATATCCCGGAATGGTCGTAGGTCAGTCCGGAAAGCCTGAAGATATAGAAGTGAACGTATGCAAGACAAAGCACCTGACAAATACGCGAAGTTCAAGCGCGGATGAAGCTCTGAGGCTTACTCCGAAGAAAATCATGAGCCTCGAACAGTCGCTTGATTTCATAGATACCGATGAACTTCTGGAGGTGACTCCGTCCAATCTGCGTATCCGCAAAAAGATACTTGATCCGACGCTGAGGAAGCGTGCGAACATGGCCGGCCGTAAATAGACCTTGATTACGGAATATGGTATAATTATCGAATATGGATTTCAGTAGCAGAGGCGTAAATAAGAAAAAGCATGAGCTCAAAGCCATAGGTCCCAAACTCTCCAGGAAACTGGGGATATTTGTCGTTGAACTGATAATCATGGGGATCCTGGCTGTATTCATATGGGGAGCAAGCGGTGGCATCGGCATCTTCAAGGGTGTTATAGCCACGGCTCCCGATATCGGAAACATCGACGTTACCCCTTCCGGATACTCTACGTTTGTATACGATACGGAGGGTAATCAGATCGCAAAACTTGTATCTACGGATTCCAACCGTATCCCCGTCTCCATGGACCAGGTGCCGGACAATCTGGCGCATGCTTTCGTGGCGGTGGAGGATTCGCGCTTCTATGAGCATAACGGCATAGACGTAAAAGGTATCATACGTGCCGGAGTGCTTGCGGTCAAAGAAGGTGATTTCTCACAGGGCGCATCGACCATAACCCAGCAGCTGCTCAAGAACAATGTGTTCACCGACTGGACAAGTGAGTCATCCATGATAGATAAGTTCAAGCGAAAGTTCCAGGAACAGTATCTGGCTCTTGAACTTGAGAAAGTCATGAGTAAGAATGACATCCTGATCAACTATATGAACACGATCAACCTCGGTCAGAATACGCTGGGCGTGCAGGCTGCATCACTCAGATACTTCGGTAAGGATGTATCCACGCTGACTCTGTCAGAATGTGCCGTTATTGCGGGAATTACTCAGAACCCATCCAGATTCAATCCCATTTCCCATCCGGAGAAGAATGCCGAGAGGCGCGAGAAGGTTCTCCGTAACATGAAAGAGCAGGGCTATATATCCCAGGCGGATTATGACACTGCGATGGCTGATGATGTATACGCCAGGATCCAGCTGATAGATTCCGAGACGGCTGACGATACGATCAATTCCTATTTCGTGGATGCTCTTACCGATGATGTTCTGGCAGATCTGATAGAAGCAGGTTATACGGAGACACAGGCGTATACTCTCCTGTACAGCGGTGGCCTTAAGATATATTCCACTCAGGATCCGCATATCCAGGGCATATGTGATGAAGTATTCTCCAATGAAGAGTATTTTCCGGCCAATACCAAATGGTATCTGAACTATCAGATGACCGTACAGAAACCGGACGGTGATTTCTACAGCACCAGTACCGAGATGTTCAGGACGTATTTCAGACAGTTCGATTCCAGATACAATCTGATATATTCGAGCCAGGAAGATGCTTATGCCGACATAGAAGCATATAAAGAAGCCACGCTGCAGGCAGGGGAAGAGGTATTCGATGAGACAGTATCCCTCACTCCCCAGCCCCAGGTATCGATCACGGTGGAAGACCAGTCGACGGGCCAGATAGTGGCAATGGTCGGCGGAAGAGGCTCCAAGACTGCGAGCCGTACACTGAACCGTGCTACGGATACCATGAGACAGCCCGGTTCAACATTTAAGATCGTATCAACGTATGCTCCGGCACTTGACAGCGCCGGCCTTACCCTTGCCACCATCCAGAATGATGCGCCGTTCAATTACGACAACGGCCGGCCGGTGCGTAACTGGTACGGAGAGACATACAGAGGTCTTACGACTCTCAGAGAAGGTATCAAGGAGTCCATGAATATCATAGCCGTTAAGACTCTCACGCAGATCACACCTCAGCTCGGATTCGATTATCTGCAAAACTTCGGATTCACTACCCTGGTTGAGAGCAGGGAAGTTAATACGGCAGAAGGCATCAAGATATTCTCGGACATTACCCAGTCACTGGCGCTGGGTGGTATTACAGACGGTGTTACCAATGAGGAACTGAATGCGGCATATGCAACGATCGCCAACGGCGGTCTCTACATCAAGCCGAAACTGTACACCAAAGTCGTTGATCATGACGGCAATGTGGTATTGGATAATACCGAACTGAACGGCCATCGTGTGATCAAGGAGACCACGGCATTCCTGCTCACGGATGCGATGGAAGACGTGGTCACGAGCGGTACCGGCGGATCCGTCAATTTCGGAGGCACCGCCATAGCAGGTAAGACCGGTACAACATCGGATTACAATGACGTATGGTTTGCGGGGTACACCACATACTATACTGCCACTACATGGGCCGGATACGATAATAATGTCAAGCTCTCATCATCGGATGAGAAAAACCTGGCCAAGAAGCTTTGGAGACAGGTTATGTCCAGGATCCATGAGGATCTGGAGGGAACATCCTTCGCGGTTCCGAGCGGCATCATAACCGCATCGGTTTGTTCGAGATCGGGCAAGCTGCCGATCGCAGGGCTGTGTGATGCAGCTGTTCATACCGAGTACTTCGCTGAAGGCACAGTACCGACGGAGACCTGTGATGTGCATTATGAAGGTGAGATCTGTGCATATGATAACTGTCCCGCAGCCGAAGGATGTCCTTTCTCATATCACGGTGTGACCGAGAGACTTCCTCAGGAGCATCCGTCATTGCTGTCCGGGTCTTCGACCACGATGACTACGGTTGATGAAGCCGGAAATGAGGTACCTATCACTGCCGGTGCTCAGACTATATGTCAGCATACAGCTGAGTTCTTCGCGAACCCCGATTACGAAGCGGTGATAGCAGCTCAGAGAGCAGAGCTCGAGCAGAGGATAGCGGCAGCACAGGCAGCCGCAGCGGCTGAAGCGGCAGCAAACGGAGAAGCCGCACCTGCACCCGCACCTGCGGAAGCACCCCCGGCCGAGACTCCCAATCCCTGATCCTGCCTATGAGTGATTATTATGTTCTGGCATCTCCGGGCGAAGGAGAGTATACCGACCGCAAGTCCAGATTCATAGGACATGCCATGCCGATATCCGGTGAAGCGGAAGCGGCAGTACTCATAGATCAGATCAAAAGAAAATACTGGGATGCGAGACATAACTGCTATGCATTTGTGACAGGCGAAAACGGAGAGATAAGCCGTTCATCCGATGACGGGGAACCCTCGGGAACCGCAGGACGGCCCATCCTTGATTGCATTACCGGAGCTGAGCTCCGAGGCGTGCTCATAGTAGTGACGAGATACTTCGGCGGCACGCTCCTGGGTACAGGAGGATTGGTCAGAGCCTATACACAGGCAGCCAAAGAAGCGCTCGCGCATGCCGATATCAGACATATGCAGGCGGGCAGCCGGATCGAGATCAATGCAGATTATAACAGTGCGGAGAAATTGCGCCGCAGTCTTGAGACGGACGGCGTACGCATAGAGGATACCGCCTATACCGATTCGGTGAGGATGACCTTGGTCGTAGCGCAGGAACTGCTGGATCGCGTGCTCGACACCGTAACTCAGGTTTCTTCGGGACGTGCCGAGGTACGCGTCCTGGAAAGCGGGCATTACGCATTATAGAAGGGAGGTATATATGGACGAGAAAGAAGAACTCGATCTTCTGACCGAGATAAAAGATCTGCTTGAGTCCAAGCAGTATACCCGACTTCGCCAGAAGGCGGCCGAGCTGAACGAGGCCGATGTCGCAGCCATCATGGAGGAACTCGAGGACGAGGAACAGTTCAAGATGTTCCGTATCCTGCCGAAGAGCATGGCTGCGGATGTGTTTTCACATCTGGAAGTGGATACCCAGCATTACATCATCACGTCTCTGTCCGAGCGTGATGCGGGTAATATCATAGATAACCTGATGGCCGATGATGCTGCCGACCTGTTGGAGGAGATGCCGGCTAATGTCGTGAAGAAGCTGCTGGCCAACACTTCACCCGAGACGCGCAGGGATGTCAATCATCTGCTTCAGTATCCGGAGGATTCCGCGGGAAGCATCATGACCGTGGAGTATGTGGATCTGAAGGAGAACCTCACCGTTACTCAGGCCATTGAGCGTATACGGAAGCTGGGCGTTGATTCGGAGACGATCAATATATGCTATGTCCTGGATGCCAGGCGTACCCTGATAGGAACCGTTGCGCTCAGATATCTGCTGCTTTCCGATCCGGATGCCATCATCGGTGATATCATGCATGAGAATGTCATATCACTGAACACGATGATGGACCAGGAGGAGGTTGCCAGACAGTTCCAGAAATACGACTTCATCGCCATGCCCGTTGTCGACAATGAGAACAGACTCGTCGGTATCATCACCGTCGATGATGTAGTCGACATCATGGAAGCCGAGGCTACGGAGGATATGGAGAAGATGGCCGCCATCGTTCCTACCGATAAGCCATATATGAAGACGGGTGTGTTTGAGACCTGGAAGAAACGTATACCATGGCTGCTTCTTTTGATGGTATCGGCCACGTTTACGAGCAAGATACTTACTTCGTTTGAGGATGCACTGCAGGTATGCGTTGTCCTGACCGCATATATCCCGATGATCATGGATACCGGAGGTAATGCCGGAGGACAGGCATCGGTTACCATCATCCGCGGACTCAGCCTGAATGAGATAGAGTTTTCGGATATATGGAAATGCGTGTGGAAAGAGATCCGGGTAGCTTTGGTCTGCGGACTTACACTGGCATCGGCAAATTTTGTTAAGATGCTTCTGTTGGACAGAAAGACTGTTATGGTATCATTAGTGGTGTGCCTGACACTGTTGTGCGCGGTGCTGATGGCTAAACTGGTCGGATGTACATTACCTATGATCGCCAAAAAAATGGGGTTTGACCCTGCCGTTATGGCTTCCCCATTTATCACTACTATAGTCGATGCACTCTCGCTTCTGGTATATTTCGGTATAGCGACTGCTGCACTCGGACTATAGCATGCGGAGGTAATACATGGTAAACGGTATCATAAGGATCTACAGCGGGAGTGGGCGAGGCAAGTCTCCCGCAGCTTTGGGCAGAGCAGTGCAGACCGCTTGCAGAGGCGGCCGGGCTGTTGTAATACAGTTTCTTAAGAATAAGGGTTTGTCCGACTCGGATTTTCTGAAGCGGATGGAGCCCGAGATCAAAGTGTTCAGGTTTGAAAAGTCCGATGCGGCATTCGAATCACTGCCTCCGGAGAAGCAGGAGGAAGAGATCATCAATATCCGTAACGGCATGAGTTATGCGAGAAAGGTCTTGAACACCGGCGAGTGTGATCTGCTCATACTTGATGAGGTGCTGGGGCTGGTCGATAATGGTATCATAACCTTGGAGGAGCTTAAGAGTGTGCTGGAGCTGAAGAGCGAACACACCGAAATAATCATGACAGGTAATACGGTGTCCAAGCTGTTGAATGAACTTGCAGACGAAGTGACGACTATTACCAGTGATATCAAATAACAGTCGGATCAAGAGATTGTAACAGGAGGAGATGAAATGTCAGTTTTTACGGGAGCAGGAGTGGCTATCGTTACACCTTTTCACGAGGATGGGAGCGTCAACTATGATAAGTTCGCTGAGATCATAGAGGAACAGATCGCAAATGGAACGGACGCGATCATTGTCTGCGGTACAACGGGCGAGTCAGCGTGCCTGAGTGAAGAAGAGCATGTCGATGTGGTTAAGTTCTGTATTGAGAGAGTTAACCATCGTATACCCGTAGTGGCCGGAACCGGATCCAACTGCACAGATACGGCCGTGCATCTGTCAAAGGATGCGGAAGCTTACGGAGCGGACGCGGTCCTAACCGTTTCTCCTTACTATAACAAGGCTACCCAGAACGGTCTTTTCGCGCATTACAAAAAGATAGCCGACAGCATCAAGATCCCGATGATCCTGTATAATGTACCCTCCAGGACCGGATGCAATATAGCTCCCGAGACAGTTGTCAGACTGTGCAAAGAAGTGAGCAATGTAGCCGGTGTTAAAGAGGCCAGCGGAAATATCAGTCAGGTAGTGAAACTTATGAGTATGGCTGACGGAAAAGTGGATCTGTATTCGGGAAATGATGATCAGATCATTCCGCTTCTGTCTGTCGGTGGTCTGGGTGTCATATCCGTGCTCAGTAATGTGGCTCCGAAGCAGACCCATGATATATGTCAGAAATTCTTTGACGGTGATGTTGCAGGCGCGGCTAAAGCACAGCTTGATGCCATACCTCTGATAGATGCGCTGTTCTGTGAGGTTAATCCCATACCTGTCAAGACTGCAATGAATCTGATGGGCAAGGGTGTCGGCCCTCTGCGCATGCCTTTGAGCCCCATGGAGCCGCAGAATGTCGAGAAACTTAAAAAAGCCATGACAGAATACGGGATCCTGTGATCCAAAGGAGAGAATAGATATGATCCGAGTGATAATGCATGGCTGTAACGGCCGTATGGGACAGGCTATAGTCGGCCTCGCTTCTTCCGATGAAGATATCAAGATCGTAGCCGGGGTTGATAAGTTTGATAACGGACAGAACTCTTTTCCCGTGTACTCGAATATAGAGGCATGTGAACTGGAGGCTGATGTTATCATAGATTTTTCAAATTCAAGTGCTGTGGACGGACTGCTTAAGTATGCGGTGAGTACCCATATCCCGGTAGTACTGTGTACCACCGGTCTCAGTGACGAGCAGCTTGTTAAGGTTAATGAGGCTTCCACGGAAGTTGCCATACTGCGTTCCGCAAATATGTCTATAGGTATTAACCTGTTGCTCAAGCTTATCAAAGAGAATGCGGCGATCCTCAGGGATGCCGGGTTCGATACCGAGATAGTCGAGAAGCACCACAGACACAAGCTGGATGCTCCGAGCGGAACAGCGCTGGCACTGGCAGATGCAGCCAAAGAAGCCCTCGGTTCCGATTATGAATACGTATATGACCGTACGGAACGCCGTATGGAACGCCCCGTAAAAGAGATAGGCATATCCGCTGTCAGAGGGGGTTCGATCGTCGGTGATCATGATGTGATCTTTGCCGGCACGGATGAGGTGATCACATTATCTCATACGGCATATTCCAGAAATGTTTTTGCACAGGGTGCAATATCCGCAGCACGCTTTCTTGCGGGACGCGCCCCCGGCATGTATTCCATGAGTGACGTGATAGGATAACCGCTTATGGAGTTTAGGCCGTGCATAGATATACATGACGGACACGTGAAGCAGATCGTGGGAGGCGCGCTCGATGAGGAGCACTCTCATGTAAAAGAGAATTATGTTTCGCAATCCGATGCGGCTTATTTCGCCGAACTGTATAAAGAAAGGGATCTGAGCGGGGGACATGTGATAATACTCAATAACTCCGCAAGTCCGATGTATGAAGCTTCACGCACTCAGGCTTTGTCCGCGCTCAGAGCATATCCCGGGGGGCTGCATATCGGCGGGGGCGTGAATCCCGACAATGCGCCGGAGTATCTTGATGCCGGTGCAAGCCATGTAATAGTGACCTCCTACGTGTTCAGGGAAGGAGAAATAGATTTTCAGGCCCTGGATCGTATGCTCGCTTCGGTAGGCAGAGAACATCTCGTTCTCGATCTTTCCGTCAGGCGACGTGACGACAGATATCTGATCGTGACGGATCGCTGGCAGAAATTCACTTCCGTGGAATTGAATCCCGATACTCTCGATAAACTGTCCGGATATTGTGACGAGTTCCTGGTTCATGCGGTGGATGTAGAGGGCAGGAATTCGGGAATAGAATCCGAAGTGGTAGGTATGCTGGGAGCATGGAAAGGCAATCCGGTAATTTATGCGGGAGGTGTTCACAGCTTCGATGATCTGTACCTGGTGGAAGCACTTGGTTGCGGAAGAGTCGGTATTACTATAGGGTCGGCGCTTGATCTGTTCGGTGGGAATATGAAGTTCGATGAGGTGGTGGAATACTGCCGGAAGAATTGACGTTTGATGCCACACCGGATATACAGAAAGTAAAAGCCCCTGTCCAAAAGGACAGGGGCTTGATTACGTCATAACAAATCAGCTAATCTAAAACCTTACATATATGTGTAACGGGTAGGATAAGCAAATCAATTATAACTTGGTTACGTTTACGGCCTGAGGACCTTTCTCTCCGTTAACTACTTCGAACTCAACTGCCTGGCCCTCGTCAAGAGACTTGAAGCCTTCCATATTAAGCCCGGTGTAGTGAACGAATACGTCGTTACCGCTCTCATCAGAGATGAAACCGTAACCCTTCTGGTTGTTAAACCACTTAACTGTACCCTTGTTCATTGTGTACCTCCGAGAAAAATGAAACTAACGTATGGAAACTGCTATTCGTCCATACTGCGTTAGCATAGCACGTTTGATTTCGGGTGTAAAGAACTTTATCCGATTTGGATATAAAAGAAACATGCCTGATTTGCATATAGATGGCTGATGTGATAAAATGTTACAGATTTGTTACGAACACGGAGCCAATACGGACGGAGGAACGGATTTGAGCGAAGAACAGATCACAACACAGGAACCCCAAAACACAGAGAATACCAAGAGCACCGATCCAAAGAAGAAAAAAGACAGAAGAGATTATCATCTGATGCTGTTTATCGACAATAAGAAAGACGGCGGTGTCCATCAGATGGGGATCAATCGTATTCTGATCGAGATCATCGGTATAGTGATAGCAGTGACTCTGGTCATCACTATCATAGGATGGACAGTCAATTCCCATATCAGACAAAATGTGACAGCCGAAAGGGATGCGCTTGCTGCCCGGGTTGAGGAGCTTTCAGCTCAGGTGGATACTCTGACCGCCGAGAATACGACGCTGGCCGATAAGGTCACGATTCTCAGCAATACCGTGAATACCAAGGTGGAACACGAGACAGCGGCACAGGAAGAAAGCGATGCGGCACATTTCCCTCAGGGCTTCCCGTTATCGTCATCCGCGTCAATGACTACATCCGAAGATGATCCCAAATGTCTGATATTCAGTTGCAGTGAGGGCACCAGCGTGATATCAGCCGGTGACGGTGTGGTTTTGGAGGTCCTTCCTGACACGGATTACGGATACTGCATCCGTATAGACCATCAGAACGGATATATCTCAGAGTACTATCTGGCAGCTACTCCGCTTATCAAAGAGGGCGATTCGGTTCTTCAGGGAGCGATCCTGGCACTGGTAGAGAACAAGGATTCCAAGCTGGCTTATAAGATATATCAGGACGGCAATCAGATAGACCCGATGGAAGTTATCAAGATAGACGGTTGATGTTGCTTTTCTGACCGATATGAGATATTATATGCGTTGATGCGCAAAACTGAATGCTTCATTGCAACAGTGTTTGTTTAAAGGAGAGGATAATGAAAAAGAAACTGCTTATGAGTCTTATGATCGTTTCTGTGGCAGCTGCTCTGGTTACGGGCTGCGGCAAGCAGGACGAGGCTGAGGAGACTCCCGAGGTAACCGTTACGGTAGAGGCTATACCGGAAGAAGAGCCCGAAGAGGTTGTTGAAGAGGAGCCTGAAGAGGAGATCGTTGATGAACTCCCCGAGGGATATGTAAGATCAGAGCTTACCAACCTTCCCATTCCCGAGGCGATCAAGGATCAGCGTCCCATAGCCGCGATGGTTGATAACGAATCACTTGCACTTCCTCATTACGGTATCGCAGAAGCTGATATTGTGTATGAGCTTATGAATTCGACACTCAACGGACGAATCACCAGAATGATGGTCATGATGAAGGATTGGGGATCGATAGAGCAGATGGGTTCCATCCGTTCCGCGCGTCCCACCAACTTTTTCATAGCTGCAGAGTGGAATGCATGTCTGGTACATGACGGAGGTCCTTTCTATATCGATCAGTACATAGCCAGAGATTACTGCTGCCATTTCTCGGGCGGATTCTCCCGTGTTAATAACGGTAAGGCTACTGAGTACACCGAGTACATCATGAAGGGTGACCTGGAGGAGAAGTTTGCTGCTTCCAGTTATTCCACCGATTATGATGAGTATTATCCCGGCACACATTATACATTTGCTCTTCCTTCGGCTCCCAACGTGCTGTCGGAAACATATGCCGGATATACTTATCCTGCCAAGGCCGTGGATTTCCCGTTCCCTCATAACAGCTCCAAGCTGAAATATAACGAGGAGACCGGTCTGTATGAGTATTCCGAGTACGGAAACGAGCATCGTGACGGCGAAGATGATGAGCTTCTGACCTTCACCAACGTGATCATACAGAAGTGTACATTCTCTCAGCTGGATGATAACGGATATCTGATCTTCAATATTCTGGCAGAGAATATGCCCGGCTACTATCTTACCGGCGGTGAAGCTATCGATATCACCTGGTCTAAGCTTGCAGAGACCGATATCACCAGATATTATGACGGTACAGGACAGCAGATCACCCTTAATACAGGTAAGACTTATATAGCTATCGTACCCGATGATGACTGGGATGATTTGGTGCTTCAGTAATATACATAACACAGTTTTTCCTGGGACCTCCGGTATATATACCGGAGGTCTTTTGTGGTAAAATCATAAGGATGAATAACGGTACTCTGGAAGTCGAAGGACTTACAATCTCATATAGGATCACCGGACCGGAGGATGCACCGTGGGCTGTGATCATGCAGGGGTGGGGGACGAACTGCCGCCTGTATGACGGTGTGGCGGGTCTGATAGACGACAGATTCCGGGTATTGCAGTTTGACCTGCCCGGATTCGGTATGAGCGATGAACCCGTCGAATCCTGGGATGTGGAGAAGTACGCAGACTTTACCGTCACATTATTGGACAGGCTGCATATAGACAGAGCAATGCTTATCGGACATTCATACGGTGGCCGCGTGATCATCCGGCTGGCCTCGAGAGAGAGGCTTCCGTTTGAGATATCCCGTATCATTCTCGTGGATTCGGCCGGAATACTGCCCGTGAGAACACCGGCCCAGCTTCGCAGACAGAAGCGGTTCAAAATACTTAAGAAGCTCTTTGACAATAAACTGGTCTATTTCCTTTTTGATGAGATCATAGATGACTGGAAGAGCAGACAGGGATCGGAGGATTATCGAATGGCATCGCCCGTGATGCGCGGTACTCTGGTCAAGGCGGTGAATGAAGATCTGACATCACTGCTTCCCGCTGTCAGACAGGACACTCTTCTCATATGGGGCGAGTGCGATACCGCTACTCCCATCAGGGATGCACATATCATGGAAGAGAATATACCGAACAGCGGACTGGCTGTCATTCCGGGAGCCGGTCATTTCTCGTTTGCCGAGAATCCCTCTCTTTTTGCACATATTATCAATTCATATCTGGATGCCCTGCCGGACGGTGACGGAGGGAAAGTATGATGATGCAGTTTGTTTTTGTGATCATTCGCATACTGATCTCCGTGGGACTGGGTGTATGCGCGTATATATATGCACTCAGATACAACCTGCATATGTTCCAGCTGAACGGGTATAAGAACGGAGAACACCTTGTGTGGTTACGCAGATACTGCAAGAGGCAATGGGTTCTCTATGCGGCTGTTCCCCTTGGTATATTGTGGGTTATACTGCGTAACGGCCCGGCGGTCGATATCGTGATGTGGCTTTGGACAGCGCTTATCATAGTCGTTTTCCGTGCGCTGTGCGGAATGTCCGCGAAGAAGAAGCTTGTCTATACCGCCCGCGTCAAAAGACTTACCGCATGCGTGATCATTGTGGATGTGATCGTATGTGTGCTGCCCTCCGTCGTCATCCCGCTGGGCCTGCCTGCGGTCAAAGGGCTGCTTCTGCTCGTTCTGGGACTCAAGTTCATATCATGCGTGACGGCCAATATCCTTATTCATCCGCTTGAGGCGGCGATCAACCGGCATTTTATAAATGATGCAAAAAGGAAGCTGGCTGCTGCCGGAGACCTGACTGTCATAGGTGTGACGGGAAGCTACGGCAAGACCAGTGTGAAATACTATCTGGGAGAGCTGCTTTCGGTCGGATTCAATGTGCTGATCACTCCGGAAAGCTATAATACTCCCATGGGTGTAGTCCGTACGGTACGCGAACACATGAAGCCCGGTACGGAGGTTTTCGTATGTGAGATGGGAGCAAGGCACGTGGGTGATATTCGTGAGCTCTGCGACCTGGTTCATCCCGACCATGGGATCATCACTTCTATCGGTCCCCAGCATCTGGATACTTTCCGCACCATGGATAACATCATATCCACGAAGTATGAACTGGCAGACGCGCTGCCCGAAGGCGGAATGCTTTTCTTAAACGGTGATAACGAATATGTTGCGGGGCGTGCCGGAGCATACAGGAATCGGATCATGTATCATGCATCCTCCGAAGGCGATCATTCCGGAGACTATCATGCGGAGAATATCCGGCTGGATGCATCGGGCACCTCTTTTGAGGTAGTCACGCCGGGCGGAGAGCGAGAATCATTTCAGATGTCTCTCATAGGTGAACACAATGTCATCAATGTCATGGGAGCTATCAGCGTTGCACATAAGATGGGCATAGCGCTTAAGGATCTGCGGATCCCCGTAAGAAGGCTTAAAGCCGTGAGTCACAGACTGGAGCTGATCAGACGGGGGGATCTGTATATCATAGATGATGCATATAACTCAAATCCCGTCGGAAGCAAGGCGGCGCTTGATACGCTTGCAATGTTTGACGGTACTAAGATCGTGATCACTCCCGGAATGGTAGAGCTGGGGGATAAAGAAGAAGAATACAATCGTGAACTGGGCAGGTATGCTGCCGAAGTCTGCGATCATATCCTGCTCGTCGGCCGCAGGCGCGCGGCACCCATACGTGAGGGTGCACTCGAGACCGGTATAGACGAAAGCAGAGTCAGAGTGTTTGACAGACTTGAGGATGCATTCGGATACGCACAGACGATCCGTGCCGATTCCGATAAATACATCCTGCTGGAAAATGATCTGCCCGATAATTATTGATCAGATGAGGAGAATGACATGAAAACACAGGTGGCATTGGTATTTGGCGGCCGGAGCGTTGAACATGAGGTGTCCGTTATCTCAGGCTTGCAGGCATATATGAACATCGATACCGATAAATATGATGTGACACCGGTCTACATGACCAAAACAGGCGAGTTCTACGTGGGGGATCACATCGGTGACATAGACAGATATAAGGACATCCCCGCTTTGCTTCGGGAATCGGTCCGTGTGATCTGGGTCAACGATGACGGCTCTGTGAAGCTCCGCAGTTATCCCGGGAAGCTTTTCGGAGGCAAATACGAGAAGCGGGTGGATATCGTCTTTCCCGTAGTTCACGGCACCAATGTTGAGGACGGCGCTCTGCAGGGATTCTTTAAAACACTGGGAGTTACCTTTGTGGGATGTGATGTGTGCGCATCGGCGGTAGGCATGGATAAGTATGTGACCAAGACCGTACTTAAGGATGTAGGTGTTCCCGTGCTGGACGGTAAATTGTATACACTGTCCGATTACCGGGAGACAGATGCTCTTGCAGGACGTATCGAAGAAAAGTTCGGATATCCGGTGATCATCAAACCGGTAGATCTGGGATCGAGTGTCGGTATCAGCATAGCTCACGAGCGCCGCGGATTGATCGAAGCGCTGGATGATGCATTCAGATATGCGTCCGTGGTACTGGCCGAGCATGCGATAACGAATCTCCGTGAGATCAATTGCTCTGTACTCGGTGATGAGAATGAAGCTGAAGCATCCGAGTGTGAGGAACCCATGCACACAGAGGATATCTTAAGTTATGAGGATAAGTATGTATCGGGCGCGAAAGGCGGCAAATCCCAGGGTATGGCGTCCGTATCACGTAAGATACCTGCGGATATCTCCGCGGAAATGAGAGAACAGATCCGCGAGATGGCTGTCACATCATTCAAAGCACTCAGATGCAACGGCGTAGCCCGCATCGATTTCATGCTGGACGGAGATGACGGCAGGATATATTTCAACGAGATCAATACCATACCGGGATCCCTGGCATTTTACCTGTGGGAACCTCTCGGTGTGCCCTATAAAGAACTGCTCACACGCATGATAGAGCTGGCCCGCAAAAGGGAAAGAGCGGAGCGTTCGCTTACTTTTACATTCGATACCAACATACTTGACCGGGCATCATTTGGTGGTGCAAAGGGCGGTAAGGTATGATAAAATAGTCTATGTGTGCGAAGACCCTGAAGGAAGTGGATGACCGCGATGGATGAATCAGCTTACGCCGAATACAGGCGCAGACGGGTCCGGCGACTTAAAAAGATAATACTGATAGTGCTGGCGCTGGCTATCATCATTCCTTTGGTGTGTTCGATCGTATTCTTGAGCCTGTTCATTCACACCAGGAGAGAGCTGAGCGATCTGCAGAACAGATACGATGAGCTTCTGTCATCCATGGAACAGCTGAGAGATGACATCGCATATATCGACGCTCCCCGTGATGTGTACAGCGTGTCGGATGTTACGGATTCACAGCGTGATGCTTCTGAAACGGACCTGACACCCGATATGCCCGAGGAAGCTGCGGAGGATGAAGAAGAGCACGTCAGAGAAGTTTATCTGACATTTGATGACGGGCCGAGCATATATACGGATGAGATCCTTGACATACTGGCAGAACATGAGGTCAAAGCGACATTCTTTGTGATAGGCAAGACTGAGGATGTGGCCGTAGATGCTTATAAGAGGATAGTTGCCGACGGGCATACTCTCGGGATGCATTCCTACAGTCACCGGTATTCGCAGGTATATGCTTCAAAGGATGCTTTTGTGGACGACCTGAATAAGCTTCAGGAATACCTCTACGAGGTGACCGGAGTGTGGTCCAGATACTATCGCTTCCCCGGAGGCAGCTCGAATACCGCTTCAACGGTGGATATGAGCGAGCTGATAGAGTATCTGACGGAGCAGGACATCACCTATTTTGACTGGAATATAGTATCCGGTGATGCCGCAGGACACCCGATCAGTGCGGATACGATCGTAAGTAACTGTGTATCAAGGGTGGCAAACTTTAACGAAGCTGTGATACTGATGCATGATGCGGCTGACAAGCACAGCACGGTGGAAGCTCTCCCGCGTATCATTGAGAGCATTCAGGATATGGAGGATACGGAGATCCTCCCGATAAGCGACGATACTTTTCCTATTCAGCATAGAGAATGATTTAAGAAAGGAATTTAAAAATGGGATTTTTTTCAGATCTAAAAGATGATTTATCACAGGCAGTCAATGAGATGATGCCGGAGGAGGAAGGAGTGGCAACTGCAGAAGGAGGAAATCTGCCCGATGTGGACCTGAGCGCTATGCTCGATAAGATGGAAGCCGGAAGTATAGAGACCGAGGAAACTGTTGAAGAACAGGTCGAGATTCCCGTTCAGCCGGAGCCGGTCTATGAGCCCGAGGTACAGGAGGAACCTGTGGTTATTCCCGACCCCGTAACGATCCCGGAACCGGTGGTTCCGCAGGGAAGCTCACAGGCAGCAGCTGCTGTACAGGAGTATTTAAACAGTGATAACACTCCCCAGGATCGTAAGCAGGTTCTTGATGAGACCGCGGTTATTACTCTGGGTATGGAGATAAACGGAGATGTTACCACACAGGGATCGCTTGAGCTGGTCGGCCGCATCATAGGTAATGTAAATGCACTCGGTAAGCTCAGCATCACAGGTACTATCAAAGGTAACGCAAAAGCGGCCGAGGTATATGCCGAAGGAGCGCAGATGAACGGAGATGTGGTCTCCGAGGGTGCGGTCAAGGTTGGACAGAGCACAGTCATAATCGGCAATATAACTGCCACCAGTGCTGTTATAGCAGGTGCGGTTAAGGGAGATATAGATGTAAGAGGTCCTGTCATACTGGATGGATCCGCTATAGTAATGGGCAATATCAAGTCCAAGTATGTACAGATCAATAACGGTGCTGTGATCGAGGGTATGTGCTCACAGGCATATGCCGATGTCAATCCGACATCCTTCTTCGAAGAACTCAAGAAATCATTCTGATACGACGAATCGGACAGCACGAAACGATATTAACGTGAGGTGTGCATGAAAAGAATATTGCTCAAACTCAGCGGCGAGGCTCTCGCGGGAGAAAAGAAGACCGGATTCGATGAGGATACGGTGCGGATGGTAGCCGTACAGGTTTCCAGACTTGTACAGTCGGGTATTCAGGTCGGAGTGGTCATAGGCGGCGGTAACTTCTGGAGAGGAAGAACCAGCGAGAACATAGATCGTACCAAAGCGGATCAGATAGGTATGCTTGCCACGATCATGAACTGTATCTACGTATCCGAGATATTCAGGAGCGAAGGCATGAAGACCAGTATCCTTACTCCTTTTGAATGCGGTTCGTTCACGAAACTTTTTTCAAAGGATCGTGCAAACAAGTATTTTGAACGCGGGATGGTCGTATTCTTTGCGGGAGGTACCGGGCATCCTTACTTCTCAACCGATACGGGCGTAGTGCTCAGAGCCGTGGAAGTGGAAGCGGATGTGATACTTCTGGCGAAGGCTGTGGACGGGGTATATGATTCCGATCCGAAGCTGAATCCGAATGCAGTACGATTCGATGAGATATCCATTGATGATGTGATAGCACGGAATCTGCAGGTGGTCGATATGACCGCTTCAATCCTGGCCAGAGACAACAAGATGCCCATGCTGGTATTCTCTCTGAATGAGCCTGACAGCATAATCGAGTCCGTGATGGGCAAGTTCAACGGAACCAAGGTTACGGTCTGATCCGAGCAAGGGGGTATATAATGGACGAAAGATTAAACAGTTACAGCGATAAGATGGAAAAGACTCTGGAGCATCTGTCCGGAGATTATATGTCGATCAGAGCGGGCAGAGCGAATCCGCATGTATTGGACAAGATCAAGGTGGATTACTACGGAACACCCACTCCGCTGCAGTCAGTCGGTAACGTGACCGTGCCGGAGCCCAGGCTTATACAGATAGCCCCTTGGGAAAAGACTATGATCAAGGAGATCGAGAAAGCCATACTTGCATCGGATGTCGGGATCACTCCTTCGAATGACGGCGCGGTCATCAGACTGGTCTTCCCCGAACTTACAGAGGAGAGACGTAAGGAACTGGCCAAGGACGTCAAGAAGAAGGCCGAGGATGCGAAGGTAGCCGTAAGAAACATCAGACGAGACGGTAATGACGCATTCAAGAAACTGTCCAAGACGGATGATGTCTCCGAGGATGAGATCAAGGATCTGGAGGATGGACTTCAGAAACTGACCGATCAGTATATATCCAAGATCGATAAACTATGCGAGGATAAATCGTCAGAGATCATGACAGTATAAACGAAGCGGGGGACAACATAAGCTGTCCCCCTTCTTTACACCGAAGAACAGGGTACGAGCGTACATAAAGGAAGAATCATGCAGGATAATCTCAAGATCCCGGTACATGTAGCGATCATAATGGACGGAAACGGAAGATGGGCAAAGGCTCAGGGTAAGCCGAGGACATTCGGGCATACCGAGGGGGCCAAGAGGGTAGCCGATGTGACCAGAGCCGCAGGGCAGATGGGCATCAAATACGTGACGTTATATGCTTTTTCCACAGAGAACTGGAGCAGGACCGCTGAAGAAGTAGGCGCCCTGATGAAGCTCTTTCGCGGATATCTGAAGACGTGTATTAAGGATGCGGATGAAAACAATATGCGCATACGTGTGATCGGTGACAAGACCGGTCTGGATTCCGATATTCAGGAAGCGATAGCACACGTAGAAGAGCATACGGCACAGTATGACGGAGTGACGCTTACTCTGGCTATCAACTACGGAGGACGAGATGAACTCACCCGTGCGGTCCGCAGTATAGCCAAGTCCGTGGAAAAGGGTGAGATGGCTCCGGATGATATCACGGCCGATACCATAAGCGCTCATCTTGATGCACCGGATATCCCCGATCCCGATCTGATGATCAGGACATGCGGTGAAGAGCGAATATCCAATTTCCTGCTGTGGGAGCTCGCATATTCGGAGCTGTATTTTACCGATGTGGCATGGCCGGATTTCGGCCCCGATGAATTGCGCCTGGCTGTGGAAGCATACACCCGCAGAGACAGGAGATTCGGAGGCACGAATGAGTAATTTTCTGCAGAGGACGCTTACAACCATTATCGGCGGAGCTTTCATGATCGCTATGATACTGCTGGGCAGAGAGTTCCTGATAGGGGTTCTGCTCTTCGCGGCAGTAGTGGGATATCGTGAACTGTCTGCCGCATTCGGAATTCGCGAAGCGGATCGAGCCATCTCTCCCATGGAGATCGCAGCATATATATTTATCTTTCTGTGGTATGCTGTGCTTGAAGTGGAGACACTGGGGCTCATAGATGCGGATATGCTTCGTCTGATACAGATATGTGTCATCGTGCTTATGCTTATGGCGCATATGAGTGTATATGTATTTACTTTCCCGAGGTATGATGCCACGCGCACGATCTCATCTGTCTTTTCGGTAATATATTGCCCGGTCATGCTCTCCTATGTATACATGATCAGAGCTATGGATCGAGGTATTGTGCTTGTATGGATGGTTATCATATGCTCGTGGATATGCGATATCAGCGCTTATCTGATCGGAATGAAGTTCGGCAGGCACAAGATGTCTCCTGTGCTCTCGCCCAAGAAGAGTGTGGAGGGCGCGATCGGAGGAGTGTGCGGATCGGTGATCGTAGGCTGCGTCTATGCGGCATTTCTGATAGCGCCGTCATCCGATGCTCCGGTGTGGGAGACTATAGTTACGATAGCCGTGATATGCGTATGCGGAGCTCTCATATCCATGGTTGGCGACCTGGCTGCGTCGGCGATCAAGCGCAACCATGATATCAAGGATTATGGCAATCTGCTCCCGGGACACGGCGGGATCATGGATCGCTTCGATTCGGTGATCTTCGTTGCACCGGTGGTGTATATGCTCTTTAAGTTTATGTTGTTTAATTGATTAAAACTATGCGTACAATATCCGTCATCGGGTCGACGGGTTCGATAGGAACTCAGACTCTCGAGATAGTGAGAAAAGAGAAAGACATACGTGTATCCGCTCTGGCAGCAGGACGCAATATCGACCTGCTGGAAGCACAGGTCAGGGAGTTTAAGCCGGCTCTGTGTTCGTGTATGGATGATGCGGATGCCGCAGAGCTGAGAGTACGTCTGGCAGATACCGGGACGCACGTGTCCTCCGGTATGGACGGCCTGATAGAAGCTGCGACCGAACCGGAGGCGTCCATAGTGGTCACGGGCATCGTGGGCATGATAGGCATACGCCCTACTATAGCTGCGATCGAGGCGGGGAAGGATATAGCACTCGCAAATAAGGAAACACTTGTATGCGCCGGCCATATCATCATGCCGCTTGCTTCGAGATCCGGGGTCGATATACTTCCGGTGGATTCGGAACACAGTGCGATATTCCAGTCGTTGAACGGTGAACCGAAGAACAGACTGGAGAAGATCCTGCTCACTGCTTCCGGCGGCCCATTCAGAGGGAAGAGCAGGGCGGAGCTTGAGAAGATGACGCTGGCCGATGCACTTAAGCATCCAAACTGGTCCATGGGACGTAAGGTGACTATCGATTCGGCATCCCTGTGTAACAAGGGACTTGAGGTAATGGAGGCCAAGTGGTTGTTCGGCGTGGAGCTGGATCAGATACAGGTTCTGATACATCCCCAGAGTATAGTGCATTCCGCGGTACAGTATGCAGACGGTGCCATCATGGCTCAGCTGGGAGTGCCGGATATGAAACTGCCCATACAGTATGCGCTTTATTATCCGGACAGAAGACCGATGGATGCAGGCAGAGTGGACCTGTTCTCACTCGGCAGTCTGACGTTTGAGAAGCCCGATACGGATGCTTTCCCGGGACTCAAGCTTGCTTATGATGCCTGCAGAAGAGGCGGCAGTCTGCCCACGGTATTTAATGCGGCGAATGAGGCCGCTGTAGGGATGTTTATAGACGGAGCCCTTAGGTTTGTGGAGATACCCGAGTTCATTTCGGCATGTATGGATCATCATACAGTCATCGACGATCCTTCGGTGGATGATATACTCGCTATCGAATCCGAAGTCAGGGCTTTTGCGGAGGCATACAGATGATAGTCTCTATCATATTGTTTTTTCTGATAATAGGATTGCTGATCATCTCGCATGAATTCGGACATTATATAGTCGGCAGGATGTGCGGTGTGAGAGTGAATGAGTTTACCGTCGGTTTCGGACCGAAGCTGTTTTCTTTCAAAAAGGGTGAAACGCTTTTTGCCCTCAGACTGCTTCCGCTGGGCGGAGCATGCATATTTGACGGCATGGAAGGCATAGGAGAAGACGAGAAAGAACTGGATGAGCATGCTTTGCCGAATGTATCTCCTCTTAAGAGAGCGGCGACACTGTTTGCAGGGCCGTTTGCAAACTTTCTTCTCGCTTTTGTTTTCGCTCTTGTTCTGGTAGGCTTCACCGGGGTGGATTTGCCTGTGATCGGTTCGATCATAGAGGGATCCGCAGCGGAGGAGGCCGGACTTATGCAGGGTGACATGATCACCAGGATCGACGGCGAGCACGTGCATCTGTACCGTGAGGTCAGTATGTTTTCATCCATGTACGACGGAGGAAAGAGCATAGAGATCGAATACGAACGCGATGGCGCCAGACACACCGTTGTACTGACTCCCAAGTATGATGAGCAGGACGGACGGTACTATATCGGTATAAGAGGCGGCGCGGAGATACTGGATTGCAATCCCTTTCAGGTGTTTCAATATGCTCTGTATGAGGTTCAGTATTGGATGAGATATACCGTCAAATCTCTGGGCATGATCTTTACCGGCAAGCTGGGGATCGATGCGCTGTCGGGTCCGGTAGGAATGGCGGAAGTGGTGAATGACACCTATGAGGAGGTACGTCCGTACGGATTTGTCAGTGTGATTCTGACGATGATGAATCTGCTGGTGCTCCTGTCGGTGAATGTCGGGATCATAAATCTGGTTCCGCTGCCCGCATTTGACGGCGGCAGACTGATCTTCGCACTGATAGAGCTTATTACCGGGCGTCGGGTTCCGCCGGAAAAGGAAGGTATCATACACCTGGTCGGTATAGTGGCGATCATATTGTTGATGGTGGTCGTGATGTATCATGACATCGCGAGACTGTTTAAGTAAGAGGACGTATAAATGTACGCGTTAAGCGCATTGGTTTCTCTCATATTGTCTGGAATGGCCATAACTGCACTCATTCTGGGCATATCCACCTTCAGGCAGAGCGACAAGTCCAAAGTCGGTCTGAAGATGCTGCTTGTATTTGCAAGTGTATTCATCTGGGATGCGGGTTATGCTTGGATGGGGATGTGCTACGAGAGCGAGTGGGCATATGTGGCCAGAGCGATAGCTCTGCTGGGAGTATACGTATATATGCTGGCCGCGATCGAATATGCCGCTGAACTGGCACGATATCCGCGCACCGGCAGAGGCATTCTCGCAGCGATCTACGGTGTTGCGGCGCTGATCAGCTGGCTGAAGATCATTCAGCCTTCTTCGGTATCCTTTGTCATGACTCCCTGGGGATATTGGTTTAAGAGTACGATGACATGGGGCAGGTATCTTCAGTTTGCCTGTATTCTGGTATCCATAGTTTTCTTCTTCATCATCCTGTCATATTGGAGAAATACGACGAATCTGGAACGGGAGCATATGATCATCAAGAGATTCACGCTCTTTGCACCGATCATGTTCTGCGGATATGTATTTGATACCCTGATGCCATCGTTGTATGATATTGCGGCTGTCCCCGGCAGTGCGGTATCGGCATTCATATCAGCCATGCTTCTGTATGGAATATCTCGCAGATACATGGCATTCGGTATATATGAACGGAATATATCCCAATATGTTTTCAGGGACGTAAATGTCCCCGTGCTCGTGCTGGACGGCTCGGGAAAGACCGTGATATGGAACCGTATCGCACCGGATTATTTCGGCGTGGATCCCGGTGATATGGCGGGGCTTAGAGCAGACGAACTGATGTCTCTTACGGACGAGGATGAACTGCTTGAGGGGACGGACGGCGAGGAGATTTATGTCGTAAACAACGGCAAGACTGCGGATAAGGACCGGAAAGCATATTGCAGATTATCAAAGACTTCTTATTACGACGAGTTCCATGATCTCATGTATACCATATGCTTCGTACAGGATGTCACGGATATCCGAGAGGCGATGAGCCAGATGAGTATCAGCCGCCGGATAGCCGAAGATGCCAGCACTTCAAAGAGTGTTTTCCTGGCGAATATGAGTCATGAACTGCGCACTCCGATGAATGCGATCATGGGTATAAGCGATATCCTGTTGGCAGATCCTCAGATCAAAGATGAGGAGAGACGGCAGATCCGCCATATATATGAAGCCGGCGACAGTATAATGGGTATAATCAATGATGTTCTCGATATATCCAAGATCGAGGCAGGCCATAATGATTTGGTTGAAGCGACATATTCCCTGCCGGATATGCTCCATGCCATCAACAGTATCATCAGAGTCAAGATCGCCGCTACTTCACTTGAATATATAGTGGATGTGGATGATACTCTGCCGCAGACCCTGATAGGAGATGAACCCCGTATCAGACAGATATTCATGAATCTGATCACTTTTGCGATCAACTGTACCGAGAAGGGTTATATACATATACGGATCCGGGGTGAAAGAGAGTATGGCGGTTTGAGGCTGTTTGCCGATGTATCCGACACAGGAACCGGTTTGAGAGCTGAAGAGGCCGGGCATCTGTTTGATGCGTTTAACCGGATAGATACTCACCGTATGCGCATAGCTCAGGGGGCAGGACTGGGGCTGTCGATCAGCCGCAGGCTGGCTCAGGCCATGGACGGCGATATTACCGTTGAATCCGCCCACGGCCGCGGTACCGTATTCCATGTAAACATATTCCAGAGGATGGGCGAGGATGAACCCATCGGTGCGGAGATGGCTGCCGCGATCAGAAATGACAGCTATGAATTCAAAGAGAAACAGGACAGTTTCGCGTACCATGAATACCCGGACAAGAGTGTTCTCGTGGTGGATGATTCCAGAGTGAATCTGATGGTTGCAAAGGGACTTCTCGCTCCATACGGTATGCAGGTGGATGTGACAGGCAGAGGTACCGAGGCCGTCAGACTTGCTGCTCGGCACAGATATGACATCATATTGATGGATCACATGATGCCCGAGATGGACGGCGTTGAGACGCTGCATGCGATCCGTGATCTCGGAGGATATAATCTGACGGTCCCTGTCATTGCCTTAACGGCCAATGCGGTGGACGGCACCAGAGACATGCTCATCGCAGAGGGGATGCAGGACTTTATCGCAAAGCCCATAGATAAAAAGATATTGAACGATATGATAGAAAAGTATTGTTGATTATTTTCTTTCGTGATATACTCGTTTTCAATCCGAACGATCTGTTCGGATGAGGGAGAATTATCTCCCGTATTTTCCGAAACGCCCAAATAATCAAACAGAGGTAAAACTATGGTCAGTGGAGTGTACTGGTCCGTGGGTGCTCGTGCCGTAAATGAGGATACCGTAGTCCTCGAGGCCGTGCACACGGATATGGGTAAGTGTACCCTGATGGTTGTATGTGACGGCATAGGATCGCTTCCGCACGGCGAAGTCGTCAGCGGATACGTGTCCGAATGTCTGATTAGGTGGTTCTACGGTGCCGGATTACGTATGTATCACTGCTCCGTCAGAAAGATCAGGCGCAGTCTGCGTAAATGCATATATGACTGCCATATGGAGCTTAAGGAGACAGCGAAAAGCCTGGGCATATCCTGGGGCACTACCTGTACGTGCGTATATATACGGGGCAGCAGATACATATGCATGCATCTCGGGGATTCGGCTGCTTTTGTGTTCGGGAGGATGTGTGAGTCATCGGCTTTTCTGCGGATACGTCGTGCTTATCTGTCCGGAGCCGGCGTAGAACAGATAACCGGTGTGCATGTAAATGCCCGGAATGAATTGGTCAGATGCGTGGGAAGCATGGGTTATTTTGAACCGGACTTTCACACCGGTCGATTGTGCAGAGGCAGTGGTATTCTGGTTGCGAGCGACGGATTCGCAGGAAACTTTGGCCTGCGGGAAATGGGCGAATGCCTGTGTATGGGGGCGGATGTTACGCAGGAGAGGCTTGAACACAGACTGGCGGGGCTGGGGAATGAAGCGGCGGCACGCGGATGCGGCGATAACCGGAGCGCAGTATGTGTGATCATGTGATCCGGGATCTTATGGGAAAGGAGAGTTGAATATGGAAATGATATGCGGTAGATACAGACTGGAATATCTGGCCGGACATGGCGGTTTCGGAAGTGTGTACAGGGGATATGATGAAAGCATGGAGCGTGATGTCGCCATCAAAGTGGTGGAAGGGATAGGTGATCGGGAGGCGGATATCCTTAAGTCGCTTGATCACAAGGGATTGCCCAGATTATACGACATATATCGCGAGAATGACCACACATATATGGTCATGGAATGGATAGAGGGGGTTGATCTCGAACGGTATATCACGACGCGGGGAGCCATGTCGGAAAAGAAGGCAGCTGCCATAGGGACGGAGATACTAAAGATACTGGACTACCTGCACGGATTGCGTCCTGCACTTGTGTATCAGGATCTCAAGCCGGCAAATATAATGCTGATGCCTGACGGACATATCAAACTTGTTGATTTCGGAACGGCTCTGGTCATGAACTACGGTGACGAAGTAAAGAACCTGGCCGGAACGGTGGGTTACGGCGCTCCGGAACAAAGAGGGATCTGCGGAGAGAGGTATGCAAATGTAAGGAGTGACATCTATGCCTGGGGAGCCGTGATGTACAGTTGTTTAAGCGGCAGGATGCTCAACAGGCCCCCTTATACGATGGAGAAGCTTAAGGTGGTGGCTCCCGGAGTTTCGTATGGCCTGGCTCATGTGGTAGGCAGAGCGGTATCCAGAAATCCTCATGAAAGATATGAAAACGTACGTGAGGTGATGCATGCCGTGAAGAACGGCAGGTACAGAGACACATTGTACAGATCCGTATTCCTGATGGTAATGGCTCTGCTCGTTCTGCCATTTCTCATGTCATGGTATGTGGCTTATCGCGACGGAGTGTTCGCTGCACTGGAGAGCGTTATCAGACATGGAAGCATTCCCGGATATACTGGTTCGGTCAGAGTATTTCGTGATATGGGTTATATGTTTGCTACCGGTGGCTGCATGCTGCTGGCTTTCAGGAGATTTCAGAAACGGAGGTTTATCAGGGTGGATCGGAGTGTATATCTGAGCGCAAGGAAGAATCCCGGACTATGGATGGGAGCGTTGCTGGCGGGAACCGTGCTGGGCGCGGGTATAGGCGGGAGGGAGGTACCGGTATCTTATGCGGAAGAGCTCGAAGGCGGCGAAGCGGTACTCCCGGTCAGCATAGTCGATGAAAGCGGTAACCGGATACTCCTTAAATACGACGCATCGTATAATCCTGAGGGGGATCTGAGACTTGATATAGACAGCGATTTTCTGGCGGAATGCGGTGACGGAAGGCTGGATGTGGCTTATATCCCGGACCGGAATGAAGCCGGCTACAGTCGGAGTATTAGTCTCCAAATTGACAGCCCGGTGTGGTAAAATATATAGTATCTGTTTATTCTGATTGGAGCAGTTATGTATCGAGACAATACAAGAGTCATACACATCGGAGACCGCGTCATTGGCGGCGGCAACCCTATACTTATACAATCCATGACCAACACCCGTACAGAGGATGTAGAGGCCACCGTCGGGCAGATCAGGCGTCTGGAGGCAGCAGGCTGCGAGATCATCAGATGTACCGTGCCCACTATCGAGGCGGCACATGCCCTGAGTGAGATACGTAAGCAGATAAGCATTCCTCTCGTGGCGGATATCCATTTCGACTACAGGATGGCTATAGCGGCCATGGAGAACGGTGCCGATAAGATCCGTATCAACCCCGGTAATATCGGCGGACGGGACAAACTGGCAGAGGTTGTAAAATGCGCCAAAGAACGTAATATTCCGATCAGAGTCGGCGTGAACTCCGGATCCCTGGAAAAGGAGATAATCGCTAAGTACGGTTCGGTGACTGCCGTGGGAATAGTGGAAAGCGCTCTGGATAAAGTGGCTATGATAGAGGACATGGATTATCACGAGATAGTGATAAGCATTAAATCATCGGATGTGATGATGTGTGCCGAAGCCCATGATCTGATAGCGGCCAAAACAACATATCCGCTGCATGTCGGGATCACGGAATCGGGAACATTGTGGAGCGGAAATATAAAGTCGAGTGTAGGCCTGGGGATGATACTCTCACGGGGAATAGGAGATACGATCAGAGTCTCTCTGACCGGAGATCCCGTAGAGGAGGTACGCAGTGCCAAACTGATCCTCAGGACATTGGGGCTGCGCACAGGCGGTATCGAGGTGGTCAGCTGCCCGACCTGCGGCAGAACGCAGATAGATCTGATAGGACTGGCGAACCGCGTAGAGGCCATGGTAGCCGATATCCCGCTGGATATCAAGGTGGCTGTAATGGGCTGCGTCGTAAACGGTCCCGGAGAAGCCAGAGAGGCTGATATAGGCATAGCCGGCGGTATAGGTGAGGGACTGCTCATCAAGCATGGTGAAGTCATACGCAAGCTTCCTGAGGATGAGCTTCTCGATGCGCTTCGTGATGAACTGATGAATTGGCAATAGATTGAAAGTTACGGATATGAACCAGCGGTCGTTTTATGATGTTTTTCCTAAAATCGAATTAGAGGGAATAGTGCACGATCTGTTTGAGAGGGTCTCCGTGGACAATGTCTCTCAGCCCTCCGACAGATCCAAGCTCAGAATATATATTTCCAGTGACAACCTGATCACCTATCAGCAACTGTGCACGGTTGAGCGCAGCATTAAGAAGCAGATCTTTGGCGGAGGCGGACCGGAGATATTGCTTTTTCCGAAGTTTCATCTGTCTGCGCAGTATGATCTGTCGAACCTCTACGATATCTATAAGGAATCCATTTATGCGGAAGTTTATGATCGAAGCAGGGTGCTGCATGATCTGCTGAGCAATGCGAAGGTAGAGTTTACCGCAAAGGATACGATGACGCTGACATTCGAAGAGGGCTCATATATAGAGAAGAGAGTTCCGGAGCTGCAAGATATCCTGCACAGGATATTCACTGACAGATGCGGTCTGGATGCCAACATCATCATCAAATATGACAGAGCCGTCAGGGAGGATTACGGCAAGGGCTGGACAGGAAGCTGGGTCGGTCCCGCCATCGATCCCGACAGTCTGTCGCATGTGGTTCCCGGAGCCGAACCGCCGGGTTCCGAAGACAGGGATGATGAGGAGAAGGAAACTCAGAGAGAGGCGCCCGGGCGCGAGAAACGTAATCCCAAGATCAAACCGCTCAGACACAGCGATAATCCGGATGTAATATACGGACGTGACATAGCGGAGGATGCTATCCCGATATCGGATCTCCAGGGTGAGATCGGAGACTGTGTGATCAGGGGTATGGTCACAAGTGTAGAAACCAAACCGATAAAAGGTGACAGAACCATTGCCACGTGCATCATCACTGATTTTGATGATTCCATCAAGTTCAAGCTGTTCGTGCATAATGAGCAGCTTCCCGAGCTGACGGCAGATCTGAAAAAGGGTGTCTTCATCAAGGTTCAGGGCAAATGCCTGATGGACAGCTGGGATAAGGAACTGGAACTGGCTTCCGTATCCGGTATAAAGACTATCCCCGATTTCCGTACACACCGGTACGACACGGCTTCAGTTAAAAGAGTTGAGCTTCATTGTCATACCAAGATGAGTGAACTGGACGGGGTATCCGACTGCTCATCTCTGGTCAAGAGGGCTTATGAGTGGGGAATGCCCGCACTTGCCATAACCGATCACGGAGTGGTGCAGGGCTTCACCGATGCATACCATACCTGGTGCGACCTCTGGGACAGTGAATGCAAGAAACGCAAAGCGGCAGGCGATCCCGCTCCCGATAAGCAGGATTTCTTTAAGATCATATACGGTGTCGAAGCATACCTTGTGGATGACCTGCGCAAGATCGTAAACGGAGACACATCACGAGAGATAGCCTCCCAGACATATGTGGTATTTGACCTTGAGACCACCGGCTTTTCTCCTGTTCATGATGAGATCATTGAGATAGGAGCCGTGAAGCTACGCGGTGGAGAGATAGTCGACAGATTTTCGACATTTGTCGATCCGAAGAGACCTATTCCTTTTCGGATAGAGCAGCTGACCTCCATAAGCGATGCCATGGTCATGGGACAGGATACGGTGGATATCGCGCTGCCGAAGTTCCTTGATTTCATTGGCGGAGATGAAACGGTACTCGTGGGACACAACGTTGAGTTCGATGTCGGCTTCATCAGGGAGAAGATGAAGACCGTGCTCGGACTGGACTGTCCTTATACATATGCCGACACACTGGGCATGTCCAGGGCGCTGCTGACCGGACATAAGAAGTATACTCTCGATGCCGTGGCGAAGATGCTGAACGTGGATCTCGGGTTCCATCACAGGGCCGTGGATGATGCGGAGTGTACCGCACTCATATATCTCAAGCTCATGGATATCCTTAAGGGGATGGATATACATGATTTCGAGTCACTCAACAGATATGCCGAGGAGGGTTTCGATGTCGTCAGAGGACTCAGACCCACTCACTGCATCATTCTGGCGAAGAACAATACGGGCAGGATCAATCTGTACAGACTGGTGAGCATGTCGCATCTCGATTATTTCTCCGGTAAGCCGAAGATCCCGAAGAGCATGCTGAACAAATACCGTGAGGGGCTTATCATCGGCAGTGCATGCTGTGCCGGCGAACTGTACGAAGCACTTGTGGAGAAACGCAGCGAAGAGCAGATAGCCCATATCGTGGAGTTCTATGACTATCTGGAGATACAGCCTGTGGCGAATAACAGGTTCATGATATCCAAGATGGTCAAAAAGGACGGCGTGAGCTATAAGAAATATCCCGATATAAATTCGGAGGATGATATACGTGAGATCAATAAGCAGATAGTAAAACTCGGCGAGAAATGGAATAAGCCTGTAGTTGCCACAGGTGATGTACATTTCATGGATCCCGAGGATGAGATATACAGACGTATCATCCTGGCTAACCACAGCAGCTCAGATGAGGACGACGACTCACTGCCTCTGTACCTCAGGACCACAGATGAGATGCTTGAGGAGTTTGGTTATCTGGGTGAAGAAAAGGCATTTGAAGTCGTAGTCAAGAACACGAGATATATCTGTGATATGATCGATTCGATGTCACCGGTGCGACCCGACAAATGTCCTCCAGTGATAGAGAATTCCGATACGCAGCTGCGTGAGATATGTGAAAACAAGGCTCACGAGATATACGGTCCCGATCTGCCGGACGTAGTTTCCGAGCGAATGGAGCGGGAGCTCAAGTCGATCATCGGTAACGGATTTGCCGTGATGTATATCATAGCCCAGAAGCTCGTCTGGAAGTCCGTCGAGGACGGATATCTGGTGGGTTCGCGAGGATCCGTCGGATCATCTTTCGTGGCCTTCCTTGCGGGTATCACGGAAGTGAATTCACTTGCTCCGCATTATTACTGTCCTCATTGTCATTATTATGATTTCGACTCCGATGAGGTCAAAGCCTTCGGCGGCATGGCCGGATCCGATATGCCGCCTAAAAAGTGTCCAATATGCGGTGAGGAGCTCGCACGTGACGGTTACGATATTCCGTTTGAGACATTCCTCGGCTTCAAAGGAGACAAGGAACCTGATATCGACCTGAATTTCTCGGGTGAGTATCAGTCCAAGGCTCATAAATACACGGAAGTTATTTTCGGATACGGTCAGACATTCCGTGCGGGCACCATAGGCTCGCTGGCGGAGAAGACCGCATACGGTTATGTCCATCACTATTATGAAGACAAGGGGATAACCAAGCGCAGATGCGAAATGGAGCGTATCGCTTCCCATTGTGAGGGCATACGTAAGTCAACCGGCCAGCATCCCGGAGGTATAGTGGTGCTCCCGATGGGAGAGGAGATATACACCTTTACCCCCGTACAGCACCCTGCCAACAAGATGGATACCGATACCATCACAACCCACTTCGATTATCACTCCATAGATCATAACCTGCTTAAGCTGGATATCCTCGGCCATGATGATCCGAGCATGATGCGTATGCTTCAGGATCTGACAGGTCTTGATCCTACAGATATCCCGTTGGATGATGAAAAGGTCATGTCACTTTTCTTAAGCACGGATGCGCTGGGTATCACGCCTGCCGACATACCGGGCACGAAGCTTGGATGCCTGGGCATACCGGAGTTCGGTACCGATAATGCGATGAGTATGCTCATCGAGACCAAACCTCAGTATATGTCCGATCTGATCCGTATATCGGGACTGGGACACGGTACGGGTGTGTGGGGTGATAATGCTCAGACCCTGATCAGAGAAGGCAAGGCTACGATATCCACAGCCATCTGCTGTCGTGATGATATCATGATATATCTGATCCAGAAGGGGCTCGACCCCGCAGAGGCATTTAATATCATGGAAAATGTCCGCAAGGGTAAGGTCGCCGGACATAAATGCAAGCAGTGGGATGAATGGAAAGCCGACATGATCGCACATGATGTGCCGGACTGGTATATATGGTCATGCGAACGTATAGAGTATATGTTCCCCAAGGCGCATGCGGCGGCATATGTCATCATGGCGCTCAGGATAGCCTATTGCAAGGTGTATTATCCTGCAGCCTATTATGCGGCATATTTCACGATCAGAGCTTCGGGATTTTCGTATGAACTGATGGCAATGGGGCGCGGCAGACTGGAATCACATCTGGAGGAGTTCAGACACAAAGCCGCAGATAATTCGTTAAGCGCTACCGAGAAAAATACATATCGCGATATGAGGATCGCCCAGGAAATGTATGCGAGAGGCATAGAGTTCGTGCCCATAGATGTAGGTGAAGCGGACTCCAAGAACTTCCGTATGATAGATGAAAAGAGTATCATGCCGTCGCTGGCAAGCATAGACGGAATAGGCCCGGAAGTTGCGGAGGCCATAGCAGCAGCTGCCGCCAAAGGTCCGTTTATATCCAAGGCTGAATTCAGGGAGCGGACCAGGGCGTCCAAGACCAACGTAGATAAGCTGACTGAACTCGGCATACTGAGCGGTCTTCCCGAGAGCGGACAGCTGAGCATATTTGACATGATGGCAGGGATCATTTAAGGCAAATCACATGAGAGCACATTTACCACACATTCTGGAAAAAGAGAAAGACATGGAGACCGAAGCGGCCGATGTTAAAATGGATCCGTTCATGAAAGCGATCAAGGCGATCCATTCGGTTATCGCCGTATCGGATGTGGAAAGAGCGGAGACACTCGATAAACAGCGTGCTTCACACGAGAGGCTGTCCAAGCTGGTCACGCCCACTGTCGGAGTATCATATACCAAAGAGGAAGTAAAGGGAATAAACACCGAATGGGCCGTGGCCGATTTTCCGCACAGAGATAAGCCCGTCATCCTGTACTGTCATGGAGGCGGTTATACCTCGGGCGGACTCGGATATGCAGGTATGCTGGCAGGCAAAATGGTGATGCATACAGGCTTAAGCGTATACAGCTTCGAGTACAGACTGGCTCCCGAGAATCCGTATCCTTCCGCAATAGAGGATGCGGTTGTCGTATGGGATCATCTGATGTATCTCGGATACGGCGCGGATGAAGTGATAGTTCTCGGAGATTCGGCCGGAGGTAATCTGGCACTTGAGCTGACGCTGGTACTTAAGTCACAGAGGAGACAGCTGCCCGCAGCTCTTATACTTATGAGCCCCTGGACGGATATGACTGCCGGGGGAGCATCATATGAGAAATATAAAGACACCGATCCGATGCTTACTGTAGAATATGTATATGGAGCTCGTAATGCATATGCCGGATGTGAGACCGATTACACCAATCCGTCTCTCAGTCCGCTGTTCGCTGATCTGACAGGCATGCCTCCGACACTGATACAGGTGGGGAGTAACGAGATACTCAGATCGGACAGTGAGAATCTGTACAAAAAGCTTCACAAGAACGGATGTATCACGAAACTTCAGGTATTCACCGGCGGATGGCATGTTTTTCAGGTACTGCCTGTCCCGAAAGCGGCCAAAGCCTTGGACGATGTGGCTGATTTTATCAGGGAGCTTGGTTTATGAGCGAGTCTACATGGTATAAAACCGATAACGTGGCCAAGGTTTTTCTGGCCTCGCATAATCGCAGAGATACACGTACCATGCGTGTGGGAGCTACGCTTACGGAGTCCGTGAATCCCGAGATCCTTCAGGAAGCATTGCTTCGCGCGATCGATATACGACCTCAGTTCCAGGTGCGTATCCGCAGAGGTTTTTTCTGGCATTATATAGAGACGACCGATGCCTTGCCCGTGGTTACCGAAGAGTCAGGACGCCCGTGTCCTGTTCTGTATGGCAGCGAATATAACGGTGTGCTGCATTACAAGGTCAGCTATTTCGGCAGACGTATCAATCTGGATATGTTCCATGCGCTCAGCGACGGGACCGGATTGTTTGAATTCTTTAATGTGATACTGGTTGAGTATCTGAAGCTGGCTCATCCCGGACAGCTGGAAGGGGTCAGTGAAGGCAGCGGCGCTTCGGACGGCGACCTGAGGCAGGACAGTTACAGTCAGTTTTACGGTAACGGTGAGCGTAAGAAACTGCCGTCCTCCAAAGCGTATCATCCAATCGGACGCAAGCTGCCGTACGATCAGCTGCAGTTCATGGAAATCTCCATGAAATTCGCGGATATCAGAGCCAAATCCAAGGAAGCGGGAGTATCTCTGACCGGATATATAGGAGCACTGATGGTTCAGAGCATGTATCACGATATGCCCGCACTCATGCGTAAGCTTCCGATCACCGTGAGCATTCCGGTGAATCTGCGCAACTATTATCCGTCCGAGACGTCCAGGAATTTCTTTAACAGTGTGAATATCAAGTGCCGTCTGAACGGGGATGAGGATACCGCTGCGATAGCTCGCGGGATAGATGAGGATCTGAAGGAGTCCATGAAGCCCGAGCGTATAGCCGAGCAGATGGATTCATATCAGACTCTGGAGAGGATACTGTTCGTACGTATGGTTCCGCTGATGGTCAAGCAGCCGGTCGTCAGGCATTTTTCCAAGGTTGAGAATAAGACCGTATCTTTCGTCATGTCCAACATGGGCGAGATCAAGGTTGATGAGAAAGTAAAACCGTTTGTTGAAAGCTTCTCGGCTTTTTGTGCGCATTCCGAGCTTTTCTTTACCGTGTTCAGTTATAACGGAATATTGAAGCTGGGATTGTCCACTGCTTACAGCGATACCAGGGTGATCAAGAATTTCGTCAGGATGCTGACGAAAGAAGATATAGAAGTGACCGTAAATGCCACGGAGGTGATACGCTGATGAAGTATTGTCCCAGCTGCAAGGTGAACGTGGAAGGTGATGCGGACAGATGCCCTCTGTGTCAGAATGCGCTCAGAGGCGAGGCATCGGAGCGTGTGTATCCCTCCATGGAGGTCATGCGTAAGCAGTCTGTGCTCTACAAATTGCAGATGTTTATATTTCTTTCGGCCATGGTCGTATGTCTGGCATGTGAATTCCTGCTGGATGTGCGCACGACGTTTCACTGGAGCCTGCTCATCTGTGTATGGGTCATAGGCGGTGAGATATGGCTGGCGGCAGTCATTCACGGTCACCATAATCCGTCCAAGGTCATATCGGTTAATGCGTGGTGGGCCGCTGTTTTGGTCATGTTCACTTTCCTGATCATCAAAGATATCCGTCCGATCTATTTCTGGTATATCATGCCGGCCATAGCCATTTCCGCCGAGGTGCTTCACTTCATTTTCATGATGATCGATAAGGCACGAAATGCCATGGCATATCTGCTGGGATGCAGTTTCCTGTGTATCATAATGGGAGTATTGTGTATGCTGATCACCGGTGAGCGCAGCGTGCTGTGGGTCCTCTGTCTGCTGGCCGGTATCATGGGGATCATAGGCGCCGTGGTGTTTAAAGGGAGACACGTGCCTGATGAACTGGAACGCAGATTTCACGTGTGAGATCCGTTTGCGTGCTTAGACTACAGGGGTATATATGAACAACAAATACAAGGGGAGTACAGTCAGTTCGGGAATAGCCATAGGACCGGCCCGTGTGATAAGAAAAAGCGAACCGGGGAATGCGGCACCTGTCGCAATGATGTCCGAGCCGGATCGAGTGGAAGCCGAGCTTGTGCGTCTTGAGCAGGCTATTGAAGCTACCAAGATTCATATGGACAAAATGGTTCTGGATGCCGGAGTGAAAGCGGGAAAGGATGCCGCTCAGATATTTCTTATGCATAAGCTTGTCCTGGACGGAAAGGAGTTCAGAAATCTGTCCAGGATATGCATCGAAGACGGACAGATGGATGCCGAGGAGGCCGTCAGACAGACGAGTGAGGCACTGGCTTCCAAGTTCGATGAGATGGAAGATGAGTATATGCGCGCACGCGCGGATGATGTACGTGACATAGCGCGTGAGGTGATCATAGCCCTGCATGAAGGGATCGATGGTTCCGATGATCCGCAGAAGGAATATCCGCATATACTCCTGACCCGCAGCATACTTCCCGGTGAAGTGATGGAGCTGGATCAGGACAATGTACTCGCCATAGTCACCGTGGAGGGCAGCACTACATCGCATGCCGCCGTCCTGGCTCATATGATGGATATACCGATGATCGTGTCTGTTCCCATTGACCTTGATGCGATAGAGGACGGGACTCCGATATATGTAAATGCGGATGTCGGCGAAGTGATAGTGAGTCCGGACGTGGATTTCATTGAGCAGGCGCACCGGAGCTCCGATCCGGTCAGATCGGCTCTGCTCGGCCTCAAAGGATGTGAGACCGTGACGATCACCGGCAGACATATAGATCTGTATGCGAACATATCCTCGGTTGTGGATATGAAGAAGGCTATGGAGAATGATGCCGAGGGGATAGGTCTGTACAGAAGTGAGTTCATGTATATGGAGCGGCTTGAGGCTCCGTCCGAAGATGAACAGTTTGCCGTATATAAGAAGCTCCTGAACATGTACAAGGACAAGGTGCTTACGGTCAGGACCATGGATCTGGGAGGAGATAAACTGACCCCCTATGTGGATCCCGAGGGGAAGAGAGGCTTAAGCGTCAGTCTGGCACATCCGGATATATTCAGAGTCCAGTTGCGTGCTCTTGTACGGGCATCGGTATACGGACAGCTCAGGATCATGTATCCGTATGTAACGAATGCGGAGGAAGTTGTGAAAGCGAATTCACTGTTTGCCGAAGTGAAGTGGGCACTTCTCTCGGAGGTTGGTTCCGTATCGATACCTCAGGGGATCATGGTGGAGACTGTTGATGCGGTGGAGAATATCGATGCACTGATACCGCATGCCGACTTTATTTCCATAGGAACGAACGATCTGACATGTGATATATACGGGGTGGATCGTTTCTCGGCAGTGGAAGGGGCTATCAAAGATGATTATGAGAATCTGTTCGCAATGATCGGGCGCGTGGTATATAAAGCGCATAATGCGGGCCTGAGTGTATGTGTGTGCGGAGAGATAGCATCACGCAGAGAGTATACATCCAGACTGCTTGATACGGATGTCGACTGTCTTTCGGTGGCACCTGCCGAGATCCTTCTCATGAGAGATCATATCATCAACAATTGCAGATAAGAGATGTTTTGCACGTAACCGCCGGGAATTGCTTCCCGGCGGTTTTTGTATGGATACGGCCCGGTGCGGGATACTGTTTTAGACAGAATACTATTTTTCACAAAATACTGCTTGACATATAATACCTCGCGGTGTATAGTATGACACGTAAGGAGGTAATACATATGGACACACAGTTAAAGAGAGGACTTCTGGATATATGTGTCCTGGCAGCTATCAAGACCGAACCGTCATACGGTTATAAGATCATCAAGGATGTGAAGCCGTATCTGACGATCTCCGAGTCGACACTGTATCCGATACTCAGACGCCTGGAGGATGCCGGCAGTCTCACGGTACAGTCGGTTGAGCATAACGGCAGGTTACGTAAGTATTATGAGATCACGTCTCTGGGTCGTAACAAGCTTATCGATTTCACGGAGGAGTGGAAGGAGATCATGTCGATATACGACTATGTGACGAGAGATCAGGACGCGCCGGCAGATCAAAACGTACCGGAAGCTGCGGAAGGGAGCACAGATGAACAGGAATGAGTTTATGAATGAGATCAGAGCCAGGCTTACGGGACTTCCCGAAGCGGATATTCAGAAAACACTGGATTTCTACAACGAAGCTCTGGAAGATCGAATGGAAGACGGATTAAGTGAGGACCAGGCTGTTGAAGCATTGGGGACACCTGCCGAGATAGCGGACAAGGTATTGATGGAGACACCTCTTCCGACTCTGGTGAAAGCACAGCCCGCCACAGAGCCCAAGCGTAAGATCAAAGCATGGGAGATAGTGCTGATTGTTCTCGGAGCTCCGGTCTGGCTGCCCATAGCGATAGCGGTTTTTGCAGTAGGATTATCGCTGGCACTCGCACTTATAGCAGTTGTTCTGGCACTGATCTTTTCAGTTCTGGCGACAGCTGTCTGCGGAGTGGTAGCAGCATTCGGTTCGCTGGTCGGCATCATCATGGGAGAAGGCACCAAAGGACTGCTTGAGTTTGCAGCATCACTCCTGGCCGTAGGAATTGCGGTTCTGCTCTTCATACCTATCAAGGCAGGCGCACTGTGGCTGGTGGAGATGATGGGAAGAATGGCAACTAAGATCAAGATGCGATTCATCGCTCGCAGGAACAGGAACTCTCAAATGACAGATAATGAGGAGATGAAAAATGCTTAAATCAACCAAAATAATACTGATAACAGCAGGTGTACTCGTAGGACTCGGCCTGATCATAGGCGGTATAGCTATGGGAATATCGAGGATCAGGTACGGCGGAGTAGCCAATATGTACAACTCTGCCAATGAAAGCGCGGAGTACGCACGTCAGTCAATGGAGATCAAGGAACACATAGAGAATCTGGAAGTATCCCAGGTGAGTTCAGATATAAATATCCTTCTATCCGACAAGGATATGGTTTATGTGGAGTATACTGACGGTCCCGATTATACGAATGAGATCGAGGTCGCCGGCAACACTCTCACAATACGATTTAAGAACAGAGTACCCTGGTATCATAAGATGGGCTGGTTTAATATCGGCAGTTTCTTTGGCGACTCCGACTATGAGGTCGAACCTGTTGATATCTATCTTCCCGCCGATGTTTACGATGAGGTTGAGCTGACCACCGTCAGCGGAAATATCAATGTAGCAAGCGGCCTTGAATGTGATGAGCTGTCTATGGTTACCGTGAGCGGTGAGATCAAGGCGGAGAGCATTAAAGCAGATGATAAGGTATCGATCGATGCGACATCGGGAGAGATAGATCTGAAGAACTTAGAGACCGGCGGACTGGATGTAAATACAGTGAGCGGCAGTATCACAGCTGAATCGGTTAAGGCGCAGAAAACCGACATCGATACTACCAGCGGAGATATAGCTCTGGATGGTTTTGACTGTGAGGATACGGATATCGATACCACCAGCGGGGATATCAGGATATATGCCGTGGTAGAGGTAAACGTATCAGTCAATACGGTCAGCGGAGACGTGGATATAGAGAATAATTCACCGTCCGGTCATCCCATGAATATCGACACTACCAGCGGCGATGTCACCGTACGCAAAAAATAATCCGTAATACCGCTTCATTATCTTGTAACTGTGGCCGATAAATGTTATGATTACATAAACTGTCAAATGGATTTGACAGAGACATAGGAGGTAGGAAAATGGATGTTTCTATGATGGTTACACCGAATGTAACGTCTATGTCTTTGGCCAACAGAGTAAGTAAGGATGCTTCTGCTATCGGGGTTGCACTGCTGGATAAGTCGCTGGACAACCAGAAAGAGCAGGGAGCCGGTATGGTCAAGATGATGGAACAGTCAGTTGCACCCCACCTGGGACGCAATTTTGATATGTCCGTATAGGGACGCTATACCATGTGTAATCGAGGGCCAACCTTATCAAGGTTGGCCCTCATATTTTATGCAGACTGAATGTATGTCTATGGAGGGATGATATGAAAGCGAAACTGACAGGAGCCAATCCTTATATGCCGTTGTGGGAGCATATCCCGGACGGTGAACCCAGAGTATTTACATATAACGGCGAGACGCGAGTGTATGTATACGGTTCGCATGACAGTATCTATACCGAGTATTGCGGATATGATTATGTCGTATGGAGCGCTCCTGCGGATGACCTGACCAAATGGAAATGCCACGGGGTGTGCTATCGTGCCACGTATGACACTCCCATGTATGCGCCCGATGTCGTATATAAGGACGGCATGTACTATATGTACGTTGCCGAGGACAGAGGAACATATATTTATGTTGCGAAGTCAAAGACTCCCTGGGGACCTTTTACCGATCCGGTGCTTACGGATCTGAAATTCGATCCCGGTGTTCTGGTAGATGATGACGGCAGGGTATATGCATATTGGGGATTCTGTGAATCATATGCGGCAGAGCTTAATGATGACATGGCTACGATCAAGGAGGGTACCCTCGTTGAGCATCTGATCGGACATGCCGATTCTCCGTGGGTGACGGAGAGAGAACATCTCTCGGACGATGACGCTTTCTTTGAGGCATCCAGCCCACGTAAGATCGGAGATAAATATCTCCTCATCTACTCCAAGAGACATCAGCAGGATATGCCTGAACTGGGCGTATACGGACCGAACTTCGGATTCCTGTCCTATATGTGGAGTGATACACCCCTCGGCGGGTTTAAGCGCGGAGGAGATATCAGTTTCAACGGAGGAGAGATAGTGCCCGATGTAAGCCGTGGCGGTAAGGCGACTCCGGACGGAATCGACGGACGCGGACTGATGACCTTCCAATGGGGTAATAACCATGGATCGCTCATGAAGGTGCTCGATCAGTGGTATATCTTCTATCACCGTCAGACCGGCATTGATGAGTTCTCAAGGCAGGCTATGATAGAACCCGTGGATGTGGCTATAGGCAGGGACGGACGCCCCCTTGTCGGCAGGATAAGATATGAAAACGGTGAGCCTGTGGAATCCCTCCCCGTGGAGATGACATCCCAGGGCGCATATGTGAACGGCATAGATGCTTATCTGGATATCTCGGCCGGATATGCGTGCCATATGTATGACGGTACATGCGACAGTGTATATACGGTATCATGTCCCGGCGGCATATCACAGGTTGCCAGAGACAGAAATGATGAAAGCTTACGGGAGATCGCACGGCATAAGATGGTGATAGTGCCTGTATATACTCCCGACAGCGGACTGAGCGATGAGATGTTTAAGACGCTGAAAGAGCGTTATGCGGACGGCTTGAAAGGAATAACTTACACCGATTTTGATATAGACAAGAAGCCCACGCTCGTATATGACACTCCGGGAGAATACTCATCTCCGATCATGAATATCGCTGATGGTGCCACGATAGGATTTAAGTATCTGCAGTTCGGCGATAAGGGCCCGAAGAGTGTCACGGTCAGGGTTATGAATGTGCATCCCGTACAGCCCGGTACCGGAGCGGATGATCTGCGTATCAATGTCCGGATCGATTCATATACGGGAGATATCATCGGATCGGTCGAAGCTTCAGTTACGGATGAGATGATTGAGTATACAGGAGAAGTGACAGCATCCGTTACGGGCAGGCATGCTGTGTATTTTGAATTCGTATCCGGGGATGCGGGAGCGAGGTATGTATTTGACTCATTTACATTTGACTAAGCAGATAGCAGCGCTGGCGATAGCATTAAGCCTTCCGGCTCGGGCTCAGGTGTCTGCTCCGGATCCTTCGGTAACCCTTGTCATGGTCGGAGATATACTTCTGCATACTCCCGTGGAGGATGCTGCACGACGCGAAGATGGAAGTTATGACTATACACATATTTTCTCCGAAACATCGGATATGATATCCGCTGCTGATATCGCGCTGGTAAATGAAGAAGTCATCATAGGCGGAGAACAGCTGGGAGTATCCGGATATCCGGCCTTCAACGCTCCTTATGAAGTGGGTGATGCACTGACCGGTGCGGGGTTCGATGTGGTCCTGCATGCCACGAACCATGTCCTGGATAAAGGGGCGAAAGGTATCAGGAACTGCTATGCATATTGGGAGGAAAACCATCCGGAGACAGAGGTGCTGGGCATACATGATTCTCCTGAGGATCAGTCTCATATCAGTATACTCAACGCCGGGGGGATGGATATCGCTTTTCTCAACTATACATACGGGACCAACGGGATACCTGTACCATCCGATATGCCGTATGCCGTGGACCTGCTGGACGAGGACAGAGTGATCGCCGATCTGAAGGCGGCAGAGGAGATGGCGGATTTCACGGTGGTATGTCCTCACTGGGGAACCGAATACAGACTGACGCCGGACAGCAGCCAGCTTAAGTGGGCGCAGATATTCGCTGATAACGGAGCCGATCTGGTGATAGGTACTCACCCTCATGTGATAGAACCGGTCGAATGGGTAGAAAGCGATGCAGACGGTGCAGATGAACGCGGTACGCTCGTATACTACTCGCTCGGCAACTACGTGAACTGGACATCGGGGACAGGAGCGGGCACGGCAAATCGTATGGTGGGAGGAATGGCTGAAGTTACCCTGACCCGTGACGACGATGGGAAAGCAGTGATATCCGACTATGGTGTGACTGCACTGGTTACCGACCTTCGTCCCGGCCGGGATGGCGTGACCGTGTATCCGCTGACGAAGTATACACCTGAACTCGCCGAAGCAAATGAGATCCGCAGGCAGGACGCTTCCTTCAGCTATGAATACTGTCTGGATCTGTGCGACGATGTATGGGGCGATCTGTGGAAGTGAGCCTCTTCGCCCCGACTTGAAACGCATCTGTACAGAACATATAATTAAAACCATGAATTCATCTATGGAGGTGATCACATGTCAGATCAGTTAAGCGGCCCCAAGGCTCCGAAAGACCCCACGGCGAAAAGACAATATTTCTATGTAATGCACAATAAGGATATATATGCCTCTCCGCAGCGTGACGGGAAAGGCATTCAGTTCATATACGAGAATGACGGGCGATTCGCCGATTCCGCGCGTCTTGTCGGCAATGTGACCGATGATGAGATACTCTCCCTTATGCCGACTACGGCAGGGTTCCGCAAGCTGGTTCATTCAGTGGGAGTGAGCGTATCTGTAAAGGAAAAAGAGAATGTTACATTCGTGCTGCAGATGTATCCCGCCGATCCCGCTGATCCCGCTACCGTTATCAGCCGTACTTTTTCCGCAAACGGGGAGGAACAGGTGATAGAAATGGCCGGCGTAGACTGGCTGGATACGGACAATACCGTGGGGCAGATCAGATTTGAATTCGATCATCCCGGAGTGCTGGCTACAGTGGATGTGAGACTTTACTTAAATGACGGTTTCACGGCACCTGAGCAGAGTGCAGACACGGCAGTGGCGATAGATTCCGTTGAATATCAGATGATGATATCACACAGCATGCTGAATCCGGGTAATCTGGACGGGATTAAGAAACTCCTGGCCAAGAGTGCGGAAGGACAGCAGATCACTCTGGGCTTTATCGGTGGTTCGATCACACAGGGGGCGGGTGCGATACCGATCCACGAGAAATGTTATGCACGTACCTTCGCAAATGTTTTTGCCGAAATGTTCTGTGAAGGTGATCTGTCCAAGGTTGATCTCGTAAAAGCGGGGGTGGGAGGAACCCCGTCGGAGCTCGGCATGGTCCGCTTTACGAGGGACGTTCTGAGAAACGGTGCTAAGAAACCCGATGCGATCATCATAGAGTTCGCTGTGAATGATGAAGGAGATGAGACGAAGGGTGAGTGTTATGAGAGTCTGGTGCGAAAGGCGCTGGCTCTGCCCTGGCATCCCGCTGTCATTCTCCTTTTTGCCGTATTCTCCAATGATTATAATCTGCAGGAGCGTCTGGGACCGATCGGCATGCATTATAACCTGCCGATGGCCAGCGTGAAGGATGCCGTGTCACCGCAGTTCAATCTGTCTCCCTCCGAGGGTCGCGTGATATCAAAGAATCAGTACTTCTATGATCAGTATCACCCCAGCAACAACGGTCATATCGTGATGAGTGACTGTATCAGGGCGCTCTTCCTGGAAGCTACCAATGAACTGATGCGTGAAAGAGAAGCGGAGCTCAAAGAATACGGCGAGCTTCACTGGAGTAGCGAGTATCAGAAATATGATGAGCTCTGGACAAAAGAGGTGGAGACGCAACTTCAAAAAAAGCCTCTGCTGAGCGGAAGATTCGAGCGTGTGGAGCTTCTTGATAAAAAGGACAATCCTCTCTCGACCGAGGTATCATTCACCGACGGAAGTTTTGATAAGACCGATGATGATCTTCAGAGAGTCGAGATGGATTCGGAGATAGTGCCTGTACCGGAGTTCCCGTATAACTGGCACTACGACGGCTCTTCGGATTCTCCCGAGCCCTTTGTCATGAAGTGTACCTGTACCAGGATTCTGGCTGTGATAAAGGACTCCGGACTGGCTGAATACGGAACCGCTGTCATCAATGTCGACGGCAGCAAAGTGATGGAATATAACCCGCTTGATATCGGGTGGACACATTGCAATGCGGTGATCATATGTGACGGTGATGAATGTAAGGAGCATACCATTACGATCGGCATGGCATCCGGGTCGGAACACAAGAAGTTCACGATACTTGGATTTGGTGTAGTGGAGTGATGAATATGATCCTGGGAAAAGACAATCCCGAAGTGAAGATAGTGCTGGCCGATAATGAGTGGCCCGGTGTAAAACGGATAGCCGCCAAAGTGGCTGATGATATAAAACTGGTGACCGAAGTATGCCCTGGGATCGCCTGTGAGTCCGGACAGACGGAACCGAAAGCCGGATGCATATATGCGGGCACACTTGGGCACAGTAAACTGGCCGACAGCCTCGCGGGAACCGTGGATGTATCCGCGGTGAGTAAGAAACGTGAGGTATTCTCGTTTACGACCGTAGAGGCAGCAGGCGGAAGCGCATTGGTGATCCTGGGCTGTGACAAGCGCGGTACGATATACGGGCTTTTCCATATTTCGGAACTGCTGGGTGTGAGTCCGTGGGTGTGGTTTGCGGATGCAGTGCCCGCGCACAGAGATAAGGTGAATATCACCGCTGCGGATGATATCGTATCTCATGAGCCTTCCGTAGAGTACAGGGGGCTTTTCATAAATGACGAGTGGCCTTCATTCGGCAATTGGACATTTGAGCATTTCGGCGGATTCACCGCCGGGATGTATGAGCATGTGTTTGAGCTTATTCTCAGGCTGAAGGGTAATTACCTGTGGCCGGCCATGTGGACATCCAATTTCTCACTGGACGGTCCGGGCATGGCGAGTGCCGAGCTGGCAGATGAGATGGGTATCGTGATGAGTAATTCACATCATGAGCCGTGCTTAAGACACAGCGAGGAATGGGATATGGTGAAAGGCGATGATACCCGGTACGGAAGCGCCTGGAACTTCGACCGTAACAGAGAAGGACTTACGAACTATTGGCGTGACGGTCTTAAGCGTAACGGCCATCTGGAGAATATCATCACGATGGGAATGCGCGGAGAACGTGATTCCGAGATCATGGGAGCCGAGGCGACACTCAAGGATAATATCGATTACATCAAAGAGGTCGTAGAGGTACAGAATGATCTGATACGTGAGACCGTAGATCCGGACCTGAACCGTGTTCCGCGTATGATAGCGATATACAAGGAAGTTGAGAAATATTACCTCGGTGATGAGTCGACGCCCGGTCTGCGTACGTGGGATGGATTAAACGGCATCACATGCATGTTGTGTGAGGATAATCACGGCAATATGCGCGGTCTGCCCGCAGAGGAGGAACGAGATCGGGACGGCGGTTTCGGAATGTATTATCACTTCGATTACCATGGCGGCCCGATATCGTATGAATGGATAAATTCCACTACCCTTGCGAAGACATGGGAGCAGATGAGTGAAGCTTATGAAGCCGGTGTGCGTAAGATATGGATCGTGAATACCGGTGACTTAAAGCCTCAGGAACTCCCGATATCCTTCTTCTTTGATCTGGCTTATGACTATGACAGATGGGGCGCTTCCAATATGTCGAGTGCGACCGACTATCTGGAAAAATGGGTGAATGAACAGTTCGGCGGATATGCCGATGAGGATCAGAGGCACGAGATCGGAGAACTGATCGACGGCTATACATATATCAATCTTTGTCGTAAGCCGGAAGCGTTGCAACCTGATACCTATCATCCGTTTAATTACGGTGAGAGTACTTATATGCTGAGAACGGCTGCGGATCTTTATCGCAGGGCTGCTGCTCTCAGTAAGGCATTTGAGGATACTCCCGTTCATGATGCTTATGAGGAACTCGTGGGATTCCCCGTACGTGCCACTGCGAACCTGCTGTATATGCAGCTCAGCGCCGGACGTAATGCGGCACTTGCCCGTATGGGATGCCCCTCTGCAAATATCTATGCACGCTATGTGGATGAATGCTTCAAGACAGACAGTGTGCTGACTCAGATGTATCATGACACCGCTGAAGGAAAGTGGAACGGGATCATGAGCTCTGAGCATATAGGATTCGTTCATTGGAATGAAGAGGAGTCAAGATATCCGTTGCGTACTCTGGTGTATCCGTACAGGAAATCCAGGATGATCGTAAGGCTGACCGATTCGGATCGATACACGATGGGAGAGGATTGGACAAGGCAGACATTGTATGCGGTCGATCTTATTGATCCTGCGTGCGAACAGATATCCGTGACGATAGAAAACGGCGGAGCAGGGGAACTCTCATGGAAGGCACAGACCGAATGTGAATGGGTATCTCTTTCTTCCATATCCGGAACACTGTCGGAACCGCTACAGGCCGGTGATGACAGATTGGAACTGGATATGCTCCGTGAGGATCCGATGGCCGGAATAGGAAGCGTATGCGAGCTGACCGTAAGTGTGGACAGAACTGTCGCAAACATCGCTCCCGGAGATGTGAAGACTGCCGTGATCACGATCACGGGAGGTCCCGGTCATGCAGATATACTGGTTGCGGTTGCAGGATACGGTCCGGATGTGTATACTCCCGAAGAGGGGGTAAAGAAAAGAGTTATTCCGGTGATGCCGGAGAAATATACAGGTGACATACCGAAGAATGTGCTGCGTGAACTTGGTAAAGATGCATTGGGCCTGGTGATCGATGCCGATGATGCGGATGCCGAACGAGAGGCAGGCGGTGGACGTTTTGTGAAGATCAGTCCTTACGGTAAGTACAGGACTGCGATCAAAGCCTATCCCGTGGATGCTCACTTCAATATAGATAACGCACCTTCGGTAAGTTACAGCCTGTATGCTCCCGAGGCCGGATCATATGATGTGACACTGATCACTGCTCCGTCCAATCCTATTGACGGGAGCGGCCGGCTCAGAGTCGGCATGCAGATAAACGATGGTCTCGCGCAGGTCATTTCCATGGTGGGAGATAACTACATGGGTGGTGAGAACAGCTGTCCGGAGTGGTGTGTAAGTGCATTGGATCAGGAACATCGTAAGACAGTGACCATGCAGATGAACAGCGGAGACAATAAACTCTCAATATATGCCGTTGATCCGGGCGTGGTGCCCGAACGCATATTGATCCGTAAGTCCGGAACCGAATGGGCGGACGGATATATGGGACGGATCGGAAGGAAATAACAGATGGACAGTAAGAACCAATCCATGCAGGCTGCCGCAGCGCAGGAGTATAAAGAAGTGGAGATGCAGGCTCAGGGCCCTGCGACACAGCAGTACAGGGAAGTGCAGCCGCAGTATAATACGGAGACTGCATATCAGCCTCAATATACAACCGAGACCGCATATCAGCCTCAGTACAATGCCGAGACTGCTTATCAACCGCGGCCATATGATTCGAGTCTGGATGATTACTATGAAGAAGAGTATCGGACAGCCAGGAATCTCGGTGCTGCCGCACTGGGATTAAGTATAGGCGGCTTTATAACCGGATGGTTTGGGCTGGGGCTTTTATTGGATCTGGTAGCGATAATACTGGGAGCCATATCGATCAATAAAAACAGGTTTAAAAAGGGGCTCGGCATAGCTGCCATATCCGTTGCCTCGGTAGGATTTCTGCTGACCATGCTGGTGTATGGTTTCGCTTTTAATGAGTGGAAAGAAAACGGGGGACTTTCGGGCCTGCTCGAGGATGAACCCGTAGCGGTGACACAGGATTATGACTATGACTATGACGATATAGTGGTTCCTCAGACTCAGTCCCAGACCGGTACCGATACGTCCAAGGTAAAGGAGAAGCTGCATTACTCTGTCGGAGATACGGTAACGGTGCAGACCGACAACGGAGAGTATTCGTTCACGATCAAGGGCGTATCCGAGACTTCGGAGCGTAATCAGTATGCAGACTCCGATCCCGACAGAGTGGTCCTGATAGATTATGAATATGAGAATATCTCATACGTCGTGGAGTATGATAATTACTATAATGACAAGCTGTATATGGGTTCGAATGATTTCGAATTCTATGACGCCGACGGACATTCCATGGATGATTATCCCATCTCATATGAGTATCCGCACTCGATCACACCGGGACACAAGACTTCGGGACAGATGGCGCTGGGTCTAAATAACGACAGCAACTATATCGAGATGGAACTGGATGATTACGGCTACAAAGGGCCGGGTATCGTGATAGATTTAGACTGGTAGTTGACAAAAATGATGTGGTGCCATAAAATAATCGTTGCGGTTGCGAAAATGCGATCGAAATGATATACGTGTGTGTAGTCTCAGCCGGACCAGCACAGCTGGTCCAATAGAGCACCTGGCTACGGACCAAGGTGTCGGGGACTTAACATAGATATACGTGTGTGTAGCTCAGCTGGATAGAGCACTTGGCTACGGACCAAGGTGTCGGGGGTTCGAATCCTCTCACGCACGCGAATAAAAAGGCTGTAATCGTTGAATTTTCAATGGTTACAGCTTTTTATTTGTTTTGAAATTTTGAGTATTCTTGAGTATCCATAGAAAGGAGGAAGTGTTCTAATTCCGACACAGGCTTTATTTATTTAGATCAGGAATATCAGTACGACCAACCAGGTAGTCTATAGAAACATCGAAATAGTCAGCAAAACATATCAAAGTATCATAATCCGGTCTTCTGGTGCCGGTTTCAAAACGACTTATTGAATTCTGTGTCATTCCCAATTCCATTGCTAAATGAATTTGAGATATATGTCTGCTTTTACGTAACTGTTTTAATCGAAACTCCATACAGTTAGCTCCTTGACGCCATTATCCCAAATTGGTATATTCAAAATATCCCAATTTGGGATATTTCAACGTAGGAGCAGCGCATGATATCAAACTGCAGTAAGTTCGGTGGATTTTTTCAAATATTACTTGTAATAATTTCTGTTTGTATCCAACTTCATTTAATAATTCCCGCCACTAAGAATATCAGTATTGCCGGAGATATGATATTCACATACACTCTGGCAAATAATACATATTCGCCACTATTCTTTAATAAAGAAGTGATAGATGCTATTCCGAATACAAACGGATGGTTTAACGCTGAAATACTCAGAGAATGGTATCTTGTAAACGACTATGATCGTTTCGATTATAAAGGAGTATACTGGCATCAAAGGATTGATGTTCATCCACCGCTATATTATATGTTAATTCATACGGTATGCTCTGTTTTTCCCGGTACTTATTCAAACATGTATGCTGGGATAGTTAATATTCTCGGTATTCTGATCATAGACCTGCTGTTTGGGTTACTGTTCAAGACCTTATATTCAAATTATATATATGCTGCGCTGCCAATCCTTATTATTCCAATTCAAGGCGGTATGGTATCGCAGATCTTTAATCTTAGAATGTATATATTGCTCGAAGCCATGTGCTTTTGGTATCTATATATCCATATATTAAGTGATATTAACGGATGGAGCCGTAAGCGCTTAATACAGTTTATACTATGTGTGATCCTGGGATGTTTATCTCACAATTATTTCTATGTTTATGCATTTTGTGTTACGTTAGTTCAGATAATCAGATTCATCATTCAGAAAAGGTTTTATGCTCTTATAAATTATCTGTTTACAGGGATGATAGGAATCATGTCTGTCCTTATAATATTTCCTTGGATGATTTGGCAGGTGATTTTTAATCAGCAGGGAAAGCATACAGAAATATACGGGTGGAACAAAGAAAAAATAAGGGATCTGATTGGCTTCATCAATGAATATTGGTTCAGCGGGCAGGGGCGGCTAATACTCTTCATATTTGCCATATGTGCTATATGCGTGTTGCTATATAAAAAGTTATGCAAGGAAGAGGCTATCACTAATAGTAGGTATGCCTGGGTCATTACGGCGTGTTCTACTCTTATTTATTTGCTGATCATATTTACTCTTGACGGGGGAAGAGATCATTATAATTCCCCTGAGTATATACCTGTGTTATTTTTATTCTCTGCATTTATAATATGGATTATCAAAACTTTTACTAATGATTGGCGGATAACCTTTCCTATATTATTGCTATCAGGTATTGCATTGATGGGTAACCGGGTTGGCGTTTTATATGACTATTTTGAGGCAATTCATCCAGTTGACGTTGAATGGAATGAGCTTGCTAACGAGTATCATAGTTGTGACTGCCTGTGCATAGGGATGCAGGAGTTACATCTTATGGACTACAATTTTTATGAAATAGCACAATTTGATGAAGTCAAATGTATTGATGCTGATGGATACAACGATCTGAATCTAAAAGACATTCTTTCCGGCAGAATCACTGGTACGGACTCTGTAGTTATGTATATAGCCGAGGACTTGTTAATACCGGATGATGCCGTGTTATTAATGAACCATCGAGGATATAATTGCGTTTATATGGAGAACGGGGATGAATAAAAGTTTTTTTCAATTCATTAGATATAAATGGTACCTTTTGGTATTCATGTTATTGGTATGTGCTACATATGGAAGTATCCGCGGTGCATATAAAGAGCATGAACGCACAATATGGATCACGCCGGAGGATGTAAATATCAGAGAATCAATAGATAATGGTCGGGTGTCTGGTGATGACATCCCCAAATTCATAGGGTATATCGGCATTGCTGAAGAACAGAATGAGTTCTATAGTTTTAAATTATCCCTTGTATGTGCTGTGTTGGGTATAATACCTGCTTTTATCGCGATGTTCCTATATTACAAAATATATGATAGGAATGCCTTGAAGTGTATACGAACAGAGCTAAGAAGAAATAATATAGAAGAGGATGGTTTTATAGTACATTTTTAATTTTTCTCAAGCTTTAATATCCTCTACCTGATCCGCTGAAAACAGATAAGATTTTACAAGTATAAACTTTTCTTTTTTCGGATCCTCATCGTTTTTACTACCCTTGGTACACTTCCATAGCTTCGTAGGGATCCCGTGTTGTCCTTTGCGTGGGATCTTTCCAAGGTTGTGCCATCCTACAAAGGTATGCAGAGGAATGTCTTTTCCATATATAAGCATTAATTCGGCCTCTGTTTCGATAAAATCCCATGTTTAATACCTTCTTCTATTATGATCTGCTGATTTCGCCCAAAAATATTTAGGCTTTAATTGGGTGCAAAATCATGATAGCATTATGCAGGTGGAGCTCGTATGACAGACAGGAGAACTATTATGCTGAAGAAACTGCTTAAAAAATCGATATTTGCTTTATTTCCGGTACTTGCCTTTTGTTATATGATATTTGTTTTCGGACCCACGGAGGTATTCTTTGTAAATCACAGTGAGTTTGAGTTCATTTTTAAGGAATTCTTCGGACTGATGGTCACGGTATGCCTGATTGTCACGCTCATCTTTACTTTTCTTCTGGCACTTTTGCCGGAGAAGATCATGCGGATACTGTGTGCAGTCATCAGCGCCGTGGATGTGGCCGGATACATTCAGGTCATGTTTCTGAACAAGAATCTCGATCTGCTCGGACAGAATCCCGATGGATACAAGGCTGACCCCCATGCGAGTGTGACCGGTCTGATCGTCTGGCTGGCTTTGATCGCTCTGATGGTCGTCGTTGCAATCGTGCCCCGTAACACCTCGGTCCATAAGATCATCCCCGGAATCCCGGCTTTTTTGCTGGCCATCCAGCTGGTTGCGATAGTTTCGCTCATAACGGGAGGCGAAGAGACGTGCTTTGAGAGGGATCCCGGAGAATGGTACATGTCGGGAGAGAAACAGATGATGGTATCCGAAGGGGATAACGTCATGGTTTTTATCCTGGATTATTTCAGCAATACCTATATTGATACGATGCTTGCGGAATATCCCGGTGCTCTCGATTATCTGCATGACTTTACATATTACGATAATGATGAATGCGTATATATGGGTACCATTCCTTCGATAGCACACATGCTCTCGGGGAGCGAGGTCGATGCTTCACAGCCGATGGATGAATGGTTTCATGACATATGGTTCACCGAGAAAGCTTCGAAGTTTTTTGAAACCGTTCACTCCCATGATTATGAGATCAATGTATATACTCCCGACGGCAAGATACTAAGAGGCAACAATGACGTCAGAATACTTGAAGGCATGTTTGACAATCTGACCAATCAGGGACAGGAACCCGTGATAGATAAGAAACTGATGATATCCACCATGTCCAAGTGTTCCTCGTACCGGTTTGCACCGGAGATCCTCAAACCGATGTTTTATACGGGATACGAAGAGTATGTGAATATCGTCAAATACAAGAATACTAACAGAGAACACACATTGTTTGACTTCTATGACAGAATGATGAGAGACGGCGTTACCGTCGATCCGGACAGCAGGCACAACCTGTGTGCGATCCAGCATCTGAACGGTGCTCACAGCTGGGATGTGGGGGCGGACTGCCGCCAAAAGGATAATGCCACCCTGGCTGAGACATGCATGGGAAACATGACTCTGATGGAGGAGTATCTGAACCAGCTGAAGGCCATAGACAAATATGATGATTCCACGATAATCATCACTTCGGATCACGGAAGCGATGAGGAGCCTCAGGTCATATTCTTCATCAAATACCCGGGCGAAACTCATGATCAGATGCAGGTTAATCATGCTCCGATCTCACACTGTGAACTGTTGCCGACCATTGTTCAGGCAGTCGGCGGTGACAGCTCATACTTCGGTCCACGGATCGATGAGATACCCGAGGATGAACCCCGCGCCAGATCATATTACTGGCATACCGAAGATATGGCCTATCCCAAGGTTATGAACATCTTCACCGGATCGCAGGCCTATATGAACGTATATTACAGATTTGATTATACCGGGGACTTTGATGACCTGAGAGAATCCATCGCCTCGGGGCCTGACGAGATCATCCCTATGTATGACTCGGATAACTGACCATTCCGACCGATTATATGTTATAATAGCTTTTTGTATCGATCAATTACAAAGGAGAAGTAATTATGAGAAAGAACAGATTTATCCCCGGTTGGATCATAATGACCACAGTTTTTTTTGTTGCGGGTTTTAATCTGCAGACTATCAATGTACATGCGTATATTGATCCTTCTGCAGTTACTTACGTGATCCAGGCTGTTGCCGGAGTAGTGATCGCACTCGGTGCCGCTCTTACCATTTTCAGACACAAGATATTTGCCTTCCTTAAGAAAGGAAAGGGCGAGGAAGAAAAGAAAGAGATACATTTTGACGATGATGCTTCATCTGACGACAGCGCATCATCTGACGGATTCAATGGTGAGGCATGAATATAATAGGTGTTTTTTTTGCAGCTATACTTAACTGGTGTTATGAGCTCACCCGTAATTACGGGTGGGCTATCGTTATCTTTACGATACTGACGCGTGTCATTATGATACCCATATCCGTGATGGTACAGGTCAACTCCATCAAGATGGTGAAGATGTATCCGGAGATGAATCTGATCAAGGCCAGATATTTTGGCAACAAGGACATGATCTCCGAGGAGAATTACAAGCTCTACAAGCGAGATCACTATCATCCGATGCTGGATCTGGTCCCCGTGATCCTGCAGCTGGTGCTTCTTATGGGCGTTATAGAGGGTATCAAGAGAACATCCATAGACAACACATGGTTTGCCGGATTTGATTTAAGCCTGATCCCGGGCCATGTACTCGGGAAATATATCCTGGTCCCGATCATCGCGGCAGTGTCAGCCTGGTTCATGTGTTTTATACAGAACCGTGTCAATGTGCTTCAGTCCGAACAGAGCAAGGTCAATAAGTATACCACCATGGGTATCAGCGTGGGGCTTTCGCTCTATCTGGGATTTCTCGTAAACGGCGGTGTGGCGATGTACTGGACAGTCGGCAATCTGCTCGCCGTAGTACAGCTCTATATCCTGAATGCCTGTATTAATCCGAAGAAACATATTGACTATCAGGCACTGGGCGAGAGCAGAGCAGAGCTTGATAAGGTTGAGCAGTATCACAAGTCCGCGAAGAGTCAAATGAGCAAAGAGGATCAGCTCAGAGAAAAGCAGGATTACAAACGCTTCTTCAAATACGGCTATAAGCAGATAGTATTCTATGCCGAAAAGAAGGGCTTCTATAAATATTTCAAGAATGTGATCGAGTATATCCTGGAAAAAACCGATATCGTGATACATTATATCTCCGGCGATCCGGCAGATGACATATACGGGAAAGAATCGGAAAGATTCAAAACATATTATATAGGCGAGAACAAACTGATAGTCCTTATGATGAAGCTCGAAGCGGACATCATGGTCATGACGACACCCGATCTGCAGACCTATCACCTGAAGAAATCTATCGTGCAGGATAATATTGAGTACATATATATGGATCATGCCATGGGTGATGTGAATCTGAGTTACCGTAAGCATGCTCTGGATCATTTCGATACGATATTTGTTCCCAACGAACTCACCGAGCGCGAGATCAGGGAGCAGGAGCGCATCTACGATCTGCCCGCCAAGAATATCATTCGTACCGGTTATGGCCTGATAGATGACATGATCGCGGATTACAGTCGTCGTGAGAGCACGAAGAATGAGATCCCGGAGATACTGATAGCGCCTTCATGGCAGCAGGATAATCTCCTCGATCTGTGTATAGGTGAGATACTGGATCAGCTTCTGGGACGCGGATATCATGTGACGCTCCGCCCTCATCCTCAATATGTCAGACTGTTCGGCGATAAGCTGGCCGAGCTTGGTGAGAAGTATAAGGATCATCGGGACTTTGAGCTTCAGACGGATTTCTCATCCAACAAAACTGTTATGGATGCCGATGTCATGTTGACGGACTGGTCCGGTATAGCATATGAGTATTCGTTTACGACTCTTAAACCGACTTTGTATATAAACACACCGATGAAGATCATCAACCCCGATTATGAGGAGATAGGCATAGAGCCTTTTGATGTAACGGTCAGAGACGAGATAGGAGTGTCCGTTGATGTGGATAAGCTGGATACCGTAGCGGATTCGGTTCACAGGCTCCTGACAGAGCAACTGTACTCCCCCGAGTCGATAGCCGCAGTCAGAGATAAGTATCTGGATAATATAGGACACAGTGGTGAGACCGGTGCCAGATATATCATCAAGAAACTTATCGAATACTCAAAGAGATGACCTAAGGAGAAGATAATGACACAGATCAAACGAAATGTACTGTTGAATCCCGGTCCTGCCACGACGACGGACAGCGTAAAACTTGCACAGGTGGTACCGGATATTTGTCCCAGAGAAGAAGAGTTTGTGGGTGTAATGCGTGAGGTTGAAGCAGGTCTTCTGAAGGTCGTTCATGCAGATCCCGTTAAGTATGCGGCAGTGCTTTTCTGCGGATCCGGTACGATCAATATAGATGTATGCCTTAATTCTCTTCTGCCCGAAGGCAAAAAGGTTCTGGTCGTAAATAACGGTGCGTATTCCTCCAGAGCGGTTGAGGTATGCACTTATTACGGTATGCCGCATATCGATCTTAAGCTCCCGATAGACAGACCGGCTGATATAGAAGAAATCCGCAGAACACTGGAGGCGGATCGCGATATTGCCATAGTTTATATCACGCACAATGAGACCGGTACAGGAGTGCTGAACCCCATTCGTGAGATAGGTGCTCTGGCTCATGAGCAAGGAGCGGTGTTTATTGTGGATACCACTTCCACATATGCTATACGCCCCATCGATATAGAAGCGGATAACGTGGATTTCCTGATGGCTTCCGCGCAGAAGGGTATCATGGCCATGACAGGATTGTCGTATGTTATAGGCAACAGGTCACTGATCGAGAAATCTCGTGAATATCCGAAGCGTTCATACTACTGCAACCTCTATATGCAGTATGAATATGCGATCGAGCACGGTGAGATGCATTTTACGCCTCCGGTTCAGGTGATATATGCCGCAAGACAGGGCCTGAAGGAATACTTTGAAGAAGGAGAGACCGCTAAATGGGATCGTCACTTCAGAGTTTTCAATGCATTGTATGACGGTCTTGAGGAGCTTGGTTTCCGTATGTTTGTAAAAAGGGAGGACTGTGCCGGACTGGTGGTTGCAGCTCTTTATCCCGATGATGATAATTGGGACTTTAAGCGTATCCATGACCATTGTTATGACAGAGGATTTACGATCTATCCCGGTAAGGTCGAGAAGCGCGGAATGTTCAGACTGTGCTCTCTCGGAGCTATCGACCTGTCTGATATCGAAGCTTTCTTCGAAGTGTTTAAGGAAGCTCTGAACGTGTGCGGTGTCAGCGTTCCGGTTGCATATAAGGAGTGAGATATGGCTGTTGTATATACCTGTTTCTGCACTGATATCATCCATGAAGGCCACCTGAACATCATAAATGAGGCCGGGAAATACGGTGAAGTGGTGGTGGGAGTAATGGATGATAAAGCTTCCATTAAGTTCAACCGTTTCCCTTCGATCTCGTTCGAGGAGAGGGTCAGAATGGTTGAAGCCATACCCGGGGTTTCCAGAGTTATCACTCAGCATACCATTATGTATGATGATGTCATTCATGAGCTTAAGCCCGACTACGTGATCCATGGTGATAACTGGGTCGAGGGACCGGAGAAGGCCATACGCGAGAACGTGATCGCTCTTCTCGGGGAATACGGCGGAAAGCTGATCGAAGTAGCCTACACGCGTAATGAAGACGTCAAAAGGGCCGATACTCAGATGCGTGAGAAACTGGCTATGCCGGAATACAGACGCCCCAGACTCAGACAGCTCATTAAGATTTGTGACATAGTTAAGACGATCGAGGTTCACAGCGGTCTGACCGGACTCATAGCCGAGAAGACCGTAGTGGAGCATGACGGAGAACTGGACCAGTTCGATGCCATGTGGATAAGCTCGCTCTGTGATTCCACGGCAAAGGGAAAGCCTGATATCGAACTGGTGGATATGACTTCCAGATACAGGACTATAGATGATGTCACTGAAGTTACGACCAAGCCCATAATCTTTGATGGGGACACGGGCGGACTTGCGGAGCATTTTGTATATACGGTCAGAACTCTTGAGAAAATGGGTGTATCAGCCGTCATTATCGAAGATAAGATAGGCCTTAAGAAGAACTCACTCTTTGGTACCGAGGTTGAGCAGACACAGGATGATGTCGAGCATTTCTGTGAAAAGATCAAAGCCGGTAAAAAGGTACAGCTGACGGATGATTTTATGATAATAGCACGTATCGAGAGTCTGATCCTGAATCAGGGAATGGAGGATGCCCTTACCAGAGCCCGTGCTTATGTAGCAGCCGGAGCGGATGGCATAATGATACACAGCAGACGCAAGGAACCGGATGAGATACTGGAGTTCTGTGACAGATTCAGACAGGAGGACAGCGAGACACCCATAGTGGTTGTTCCGTCTTCGTTCAATACGATCACGGAAGCCGAGCTTGCTTCTCACGGCGTCAATATCGTAATATATGCAAACCAGCTGACCAGAAGTGCTTTTCCCGCAATGGAACGGACTGCAAAAGATATACTCAAGTATCACAGGGCATATGAAGCCGATGAGCGTCTGATGCCTATTAAACAGATAATCACATTGATAGATGAGCTGTAAAAATGACTAAAGCGATACTTATGGCTGCGGGACTGGGCAGCAGGATGAGGCCGCTCACCGACAACTGTCCCAAGCCCTTATTGAAAGTCGGAGACCGGTCGATGATCGAGACCGTCATAGATGCGATCAGCGGTTATCCGGTGGATGAGATATATGTCGTTACGGGATATCTGGGTCATTCATTTGAACCGCTGACGAGAAAGTATGATCACGTACGTCTGATATCCAACGACGATTATAATGTGAAGAACAACATATCCTCGATATATGCTGCCCGCGAAGTTCTGGGTGATTCCGATGTATTTATCTGTGAGTCGGATCTGTATATTTCCGATCCGTCGATATTCGGAGAGAAGCTGACTCATTCCTGTTATTTCGGACGTATGCAGAAAGGTTTTTCCGATGACTGGGTTTTCGACATGAAAGGAGACCGTATAGTCCGGGTAGGAAAAGGCGGAACGGATACGTTTAATATGGTCGGTGTATCATTTTTCACAGCCGAGGATTCGCTGATACTCAGGAGATGCATCGAGGAGGTGTACCGCTCCGAAGGCAGTGATGAACTGTTCTGGGATGAAGTCGTTGACCGCAATCTGGATAAGCTGGATCTGAGGATCAGAGAAGTGCGAGAGGGGCAGATCACGGAGATCGATACCCCGGATGAATTGAGGAGAGTCAATGAAAGCATCATATCTGCTTAATGAGCTTCGTAAAATGAATATCACGACCTTCACCGGAGTGCCCGATTCGACATTGACTCAATTCTGTGACGGGCTGAACGGTTATAAGGGCGGTATCAGTCATTATGTGACGGCAAATGAAGGCGCGGCTGTCGGTCTGGCGATAGGTACATATCTATCGACAGGTCACCCTGCATGTGTATATATGCAGAATTCCGGCGAAGGAAATATCATCAATCCGCTGGCTTCGTTGGCCAATGAAGACGTATACGGAGTGCCCATGCTCTTCATCATAGGATGGCGCGGAGAGCCCGGAGTGCATGATGAACCTCAGCATGTATACCAAGGAAAGATCACTCTGGATATGCTGAAACTCATGGGCGTCAGCTACACCGTGATCGATGCGGATACAACTGACGAAGAAATGAACCGGATACTTGAGACTGCCGGTCATGAGCTTGCTGCAGAGCGTCAGTATGCTATTGTGGTCAAAAAGGGAACCTTTGAAAAAGAAGAGAAATACAAATGGGATAATGGAAATACCCTGATCCGTGAGGAAGTACTGGGTGAACTGCTGAAGATGCTTCCGAGGGAAACCGCGATAATCTCCACTACCGGGAAAATATCCAGAGAATTGTACGAACAGTCCGATGCCATCTACGGAGATCATGATAATCTGTTCATGACCGTGGGAGGAATGGGACATGCTTCGATGATCGCTTTCGGCGTGGCATCGGGCAGCCCCGGACGCAGAGTGGTGTGCATAGACGGTGACGGTGCCTATTTGATGCACATGGGATCATCGGCTTTCATGGCATGCAATGCACCGGAGAATATGGTTCATATCGTGATCAACAACATGGCGCACGAGTCGGTGGGAGGCATGCCCACCGCTTGCGGACAGATAGACATAAGCGAGGTTGCAAAGAGTTTGGGATATCGCGCTTCGTACAGGGCGCGTACCATGGAAGAACTGACAGGTATCCGTGATGTCATCTGCAGTGACCCCGGACCGGTCCTGATAGAGATAATGGTTGCCCTGGGAGCAAGAGCTGACCTTGGCAGGCCGAAAGAGTCCGCTGCGGATAATAAGCGCAGCTTTATGAAGTTTATGAACGTCTGAGTTTCTTTATCTGATCCAACTGGGCTTTGGTGACCAGCTCATGCATGTCGACACCTTCATTGAACTGTACACCGATGAGCGTAAAACCGGGATTGAAATCCTCCACTACCCGGACGATTTTCCCGTCCATCTTATATGGCTTGTTGGCTTTGTCACGTACCGTAGCCAGCAGCTGGTCGCCTTCATGTGCCTGTGCATCCTTGGATGTGAATATGTAGGCTGCTCCCGAGAATGACAGGTCGTGAGTGATGCCTTCTATGCTCCTGCCGCCGATCTTGATGGAGGAGTCATAATTACAGGGAACCCTGAAAGCGCCTCTGAAATTCTCCGGCTTGGCATTGGTCGTACTATAGAAGCACTGGATCGTCCCCATCTCGGCTGTGGCGGTGGCTGTCACGGGATATTTATAGACACGGCTGTCATTCGGATTATGGATAAACAATGTAACCGCATGCTTTCCGAATCTGATCTTTTTTCCGTCCATGATGACGGGTTTACAGTCTACGCGAAAACCCGCATTTGCCTTGAATTTATCGCTCGATCCTATTATTTCAGTTCCGAAGTTGAGTTGGGTGTCATCGACCGTGACGCGTAATTCTATCTGAGATTGTGTGGGATGTTCGTACACATACATAAGAAAATTATACCCGATTGTATCAAAATGAAAACAATTTTTTATTGCTCATTCAGAAGTCTGTACTTGAGCTCGGCGAGGGTCCAGTCTGTCTCTGTGTCTATATCCTGCACTTCCATATCCGATATCTCGAGGGGGATGATCTCCCCGGCGGTGATGCGGTGTGTCTTAAGAAATCTCTTCGTCCTGAATATATAGAACTGACCGGCATCGTGATACCAGGGCACCAGATCCTGACTGCGCGCATCCATATATTCCGGCGCACGGAACTTAAGCATCCCACCTTCGATTTCATAGGCTCTCTGAGGGGGATATGAATACCTGACAACGGGCATCAGTGTGTCGGCTTCGGAGGATGCCAGCAGGTTTACGGCCTCGCCCAGCCTGCTTGCGGTGATAAAAGGTGCGGTAGGATATATACAGGCTGCTATCTCGTATTTCTCGCCCCGTCCGGCATAAACATTCAGAACCTCTTCAAGTACGTCACTGGTCGTGGCATGGTCGTCTGATGTAGCCGCACTTCTGCGAAACGGGACGGATGCCCCGTATCTGACTGCTGTATCGGCTATCTCATCGTCATCGGTGGATACCATTACGGTATCAAACACACCTGACTCAATAGCTGCTTCTATCGAGTATGCTATGATGGGCTTGCCGTTAAAAGGTCTGATATTCTTACGGGGTATTCTTTTGCTTCCGCCTCTGGCGGTTATTATTGCGAGTGTTTTCATAGCGATCCTTCCGTACTTATATTACACTTCATTATAAGCCGATTCCATTGATTTTGAACATAAATAAGTATATAATTTTAAGGTCTATGGGTTAATGGATATACAGAACGATATAAGACAGGATCCGGATAAATGAGATTTACGAAAATGCATGGATGCGGCAACGACTACGTATATGTGGACGGTGGCCGTGAACATATAGATGAAGCGGACAAGCCCGATATTGTACGATGCCTCTCGGACAGGCACACCGGTATCGGAGGCGACGGGGTCATCTTTATCAATCCCTCCGAAGCTGCCGACTTCGAAATGGAGATGTGGAATGCCGACGGCACACGCTCCGAAATGTGCGGTAACGGTATCAGATGCGTTGCCAAATATGTATATGATCATGCACTCACGGACAAGACTGATATGGATATCATCTCCGCCGGAAGCATCAAGCATATCAAACTGTATGTGAACGGCGAGGGACGTGGAAAGGCAGATCGTGTGCGCGTGGATATGGGGGCACCGATCTTTGATCCGAGACTCATCCCCGTAGATGTGGGAGGCATGAGCATAGATCGCGGAGGATGCATTGCCGCTCACATAGGTATCAATGATTTCCTCACGGGAGAGACACGACAGGTTGCGCTTATGTGTATATCCATGGGCAATCCTCATGCGATCACTTTTGTGGATGATGTTCAGAGTGCGGATGTGAACGGCATAGGACCGGTGATAGAGAAAGATTCGTTTTTCCCTAACAGGACCAATGTAGAGTTTGTCCATGTCACGGATCGAAACCATATCGATATGCGCGTATGGGAGCGCGGAACCGGAGAGACTTTAGCCTGCGGGACCGGAGCCTGTGCGAGTGCCGTGGCATGTATCGTGCGTGATTTTTGTGATACGAGAGTGGATGTGAAGCTTCTCGGCGGCACGCTTACCATTGAATGGGACGGTGATCCCTCATCGCATGTATTTATGACAGGACCTGCCACGGAGGTTTTCTCCGGGGAGATAGATATATAAACACACGCCGGACAGGCGTATCAGGAAGGATAAGAAAGCAATGACACCTAACAACAAATACCGCAACACTAACATTGGAGGCTTGAGTGAAGCCAATATCGGCGAGACGAAGCGTGTAGCCGGATGGGTTGAGAATATCCGTGACCACGGCGGCGTGTCGTTCATAGATCTGCGTGACATGTATGGAGTGCTTCAGGTGGTGCTGCGTGACACGTCGCTCCTTGTTGGGTTAGCCAGAGAGATGAGCATCTCGGTAGAAGGCCCGATCGAGAAGAGGGATGAGGAAACATACAACCCCAAGATACCTACCGGTACGATCGAGCTGGAGGCAAAGAGCATAGATGTTCTCGGTAAGGTTTACAAGCAGCTGCCTTTCGAAATACAGACTTCCAAAGAAACCCGTGAAGATGTACGTCTGAAATACAGATATCTGGATCTGCGTAATCCCAAGGTACGCGACAATATCCTGTTCCGTTCCGAAGTGATCGCATATTTGAGACAGCAGATGCAGGAGATGGGATTCGTTGAGATACAGACTCCCATCCTGTGCGCATCCAGTCCCGAGGGAGCCCGTGATTATATCGTTCCTTCACGTCGTTTTAAGGGTAAGTTCTATGCACTGCCCCAGGCACCTCAGCAGTACAAGCAGCTGCTGATGGTATCGGGATTCGACAAGTATTTCCAGATCGCTCCGTGCTTCAGAGATGAGGACGCGAGAGCGGACAGATCTCCCGGAGAGTTCTATCAGCTCGACTTCGAGATGAGCTATGCGACTCAGGAGGATGTATTCGCGGTTGGCGAGCAGGTACTCACATCGACATTTAAGAAATTTGCTCCCGAGGGCAGCGTGATCACCGAAGCTCCTTATCCGATATACAGCTATAAGCAGGCGATGCTTGAGTTCGGTACGGATAAGCCCGACTTAAGGAATCCTCTGCGCATCATAGATGTGACCGACTTCTTCCAGAAGTGCACGTTCAAGCCTTTTGTGGGACGTACCGTACGTGCGATCAAGGTACATGCCGATATGTCCAAGGGCTTCCATGAGAAACTCCTCAAGTTCGCACAGGATATCGGTATGGGCGGACTCGGATATTTGGAAGTTGCCGAAGACATGACATACAAGGGACCTATCGACAAGTTCATTCCCGATGAGCTTAAGGGAGAGATCAGAGACCTCGCTTCACTGGAGGCCGGAGATACGATCTTCTTTATCGCCGATAAGGAGGATAAGGCAAACTTCTATGCAGGTCAGATCAGACAGGAGCTGGGTGTGCGCCTCGACCTTCTTGAGAAGAACGCATACAGGTTCTGCTACATCAATGACTTCCCGATGTACGAGCTCGATGAGGAGACCAAGCAGATCGGATTTACACACAATCCTTTCTCCATGCCTCAGGGCGGACTCGATGCGTTAAGGAACGAGGATCCTCTGACGATACTCGCATACCAGTATGATATAGTGTGCAACGGTGTGGAACTCTCGAGCGGTGCCGTACGTAACCATGACATGGAGATCATGGTGGAAGCATTCAAGATCGCCGGCTATGACGAGGAAGTACTGAAGAACAAGTTCGGAGCACTTTATCAGGCATTCCAGTTCGGAGCGCCTCCGCATGCAGGTATGGCACCCGGTGTGGACCGTATGATCATGCTGCTCAAGAACGAGGAGAATATCCGTGAGGTTATCGCATTCCCGATGAGCGGGTCCGGACAGGATCTGATGTGCAACGCACCCAACGAAGTGACCGAACTTCAGCTGCGCGAGGTACATATCAAAGTACGCGATTGAGCTGGGAGAATCATGTATGGCAAATATAATTTCAGATGAAACAATTGAGTATGTCGGCATACTTGCGAAGCTGGAGCTCTCCGATGAGGAGAAGGAAGCGGCGAAGTCCGATATGGGCAGGATGCTTGATTATATCGACATGCTGGGCGAGCTTGATACGGATGATGTCGAACCGATGTCACATGCCTTTCCGGTACAGAACGTATTCCGCGAGGATGTGGTGACGGGTACCGACATCCGGGATCAGATACTTAAGAATGCACCCGAAGAAAAAGACGGTATGTTCGTAGTGCCGAAGACTTTTGATTGACGGGCAGAGGTTGGATGAATGAGCAATATCACAGAATTGGATGCGCTGACACTGGGTCGGGAGATCGCATCGGGAAACATAAAAGTCCGTGAAGCGACGGAAAGCTATCTGTCCTCTATCAAGGCTAAGGATGAGCAGTACAACTGTTACGTGACCGTGGACGAAGAGGGCGCCATGAAGGCCGCTGATGAAGTTCAGGCTCGCATAGATAAAGGAGAGCTCGACGGATCCCCGCTTGCGGGCGTGCCGGTAGCCGTCAAGGACAATATGTGTACCGAAGGTCTGCTGACCACATGCTCGTCTAAGATACTGTATAACTTCGTACCCACATATGAGTCGACAGCTGTCGGCAAACTGCGTGATGCCGGTGCGGTCATCCTGGGCAAGACCAATATGGATGAGTTCGCCATGGGATCGACGACTGAGACTTCATATTTCGGACCTACCAGAAATCCCGCGAACCCGGAGCATGTTCCCGGAGGATCATCGGGCGGATCCGCAGCCGCAGTGGCAGCAGGCGAGTGTGCATATGCTCTCGGATCGGATACGGGCGGCTCCATCAGGCAGCCCGCATCATATTGCGGTGTGGTAGGTATCAAACCCACATACGGAACCGTATCAAGATACGGACTGATAGCCTATGGTTCATCACTCGACCAGATAGGACCGCTGACCAGGAATGTATCAGACGCGGCAGCGGTATTGACCGCCATATCGGGTCATGACGAGCGTGATTCGACATCGGTGGATAAACCGGCCGTTGACTATACACAGTCTCTTGTGAAGGATGTAAAAGATATCAGGATAGGTATCCCGAGGGACTACTTCGGAGAGGGACTCGATCCCGAAGTGGCAGCAGCCGTACGAGGTGCCGCTGATGTGCTGAAAAGTGCCGGGGCGAGTGTGGAAGAGTTTGACTTAAGCCTAGTTAACTATGCGATACCGGCTTATTATACGATAGCCGCTGCTGAGGCAAGCTCCAATCTCGAGAGATTCGACGGTATCAAATACGGATACAGGACAGAAGAGTATGCCGGCCTGCATAATATGTACAAAAAGAGCCGCTCCGAGGGATTCGGCGCGGAGGTTAAGCGTCGTATCATGCTCGGAAGCTTCGTGCTCAGTTCAGGGTACTATGATGCATATTATCTGAAGGCGCTCAAGGTCAAGGCGCTGATCAAGAAAGCGTTTGATGATGCTTTCTCCAAATATGATATCATCCTCGGTCCCGTGGCTCCGACCACGGCTCCGAAGCTCGGCGAATCCCTGGCCGATCCGATCAAGATGTATCTCGGCGATATCTACACGATATCCGTCAACCTGGCAGGACTGCCGGGTATCAGTGTACCGTGCGGGACAGACAGTGCCGGACTCCCCATAGGGGTACAGCTCCTCGCCGACTGTTTCCAGGAGGAGAAACTTTTCCGCACAGCGTATACGTATGAAAGTGTTAAGTAAACAGGTGTGACGAAGATGTATCCATAAGCAGGTGCTTAGAGCCCGCCGGTGCTTGGCGAGGTTTCTTACGAGCCTAGCATCCGTTGCAGGGTGATAGCAGCGAGAGCGTGCCTGCGATGGATCATCTTCGGCGCACCGTTAGCTGAAGAGGTTATAACATGTCAGATTACGAAACCGTCATAGGTCTGGAAGTTCATGTCGAGCTTGCCACGAAGACCAAGATATTCTGCGGATGCTCCACTGAATTCGGCGGAGATCCGAATACTCATACATGTCCGGTATGTACCGGTATGCCGGGATCCCTTCCCGTGCTCAACAGGCAGGTACTCGAGTATGCGATAGCCGTAGGCCTTGCGACCAATTGCGATATCACGAGGTATTGCAAGTTCGACCGTAAGAACTATTTCTATCCCGATAACCCGCAGAACTATCAGATATCACAGCTCTATCTGCCTATATGCCGTAACGGTCATGTGGATATCAGGACCGAGAGCGGAGTGGAGAAGGCCGTGCGCATCCATGAGATACATATGGAAGAGGATGCGGGCAAACTGATCCACGATGACTGGCTGGACGCATCGCTGGTTGATTACAACAGATCGGGTGTACCGCTTATCGAGATAGTCTCCGAGCCTGACATGAGATCCGCCGAGGAGGTCATCGCATATCTGGAGAAACTGCGCATGACGATATCCTATCTGGGCGCCAGTGACTGTAAGCTTCAGGAAGGCAGCATGCGCGCGGATGTGAACCTCTCTGTACGCAAGGCCGGTGAGACTGAATTCGGCACCCGTACCGAGATGAAGAACCTGAATTCATTCAAGGCCATCGCCCGTGCCATAGCAGGTGAGACAGAGAGACAGATAGATCTGATAGAGTCCGGCGAAAAGGTGATCCAGGAGACCAGACGCTGGGATGATGATAAGGAATGCTCCTATGCGATGAGAAGCAAGGAGGATGCTCAGGATTACCGTTATTTCCCCGATCCTGATCTGGTACCCATCAGTGTTTCGGAGGAACTTCTCGATGAGATCAGATCACGTGAGCCTGAGTTCAGGGAAGCGAAGATCGTCAGATATGCCGAAGAGTTCGGTCTGCCCGAGAAGGATATCCTGCTCATCACCGAGAACAAGCATCTGGCGGATGTATTCGAGGAGACTGTGGCCTGCGGAGCACCGGCCAAGAAAGTATCAAACTGGCTCATGGTAGAGACCATGAGACTGCTCAAGGAGAATAACTTAGATCCCGAGGATATCCGTTTCAGTCCCGCGAATCTTGCATCACTTATAAAACTGACCGAAGACAGGACTGTCAATTCGACGGTCGCCAAGGAAGTCTTTGAAGAGATGTTCAAGTCTGACTGTGATCCCGCAAAATACGTGGAAGAGCACGGACTGGCCACTCAGAATGATGAGGGTGCACTCAGAGAGACTATTCAGAAAGTGATAGCAGACAATCCTCAATCGGTAGATGACTATCATAACGGCAAGGAAAAGGCGATAGGATTCCTGGTAGGCCAGACGATGAAAGCGATGCAGGGTAAATGCGATCCGGGAAGCGTAAATAAGATATTGAAAGAATTACTGTAAGACTGTTTAGATACGTATTCGGATAAAAATGGGGGGACTTTTCAGTCCCCCATTAAGTATTTCACGGCTGTGAGAGCCGCATCCTTGCGCGGTGAGTTGACAGGTATGCCGAGTATCGCTTCCGCAGGATGTCCCTGAAAAGTGTCGGCGGCTGTAAGATACGCATATACCCCCGACTCACCGATGAGAGTATCCTCATCCATATATATACCCACCGGAACAGGTTGTTTCATGGATGCCGGATCGCGGTGGTCTATCACATATGCAGCCTGCTTCTCGGTGACATCAAGATCGGCAGAGTCATAGTCTGAATAAGTGGAGGCATCCGTGTAGTATATACGTCCCTCCAGAGAATCGAGCTCATCCTGTGAATAGAGCTCTCTCAGATCGCTTAAGACTTCATTTTGCGAATACTGTTCAAATACGGGAGTGTCAGCGATCAATACGTCAACGGAAGCGGATCCGATCAGTGCCGCAAGCTTCTGTGAACTGGCATATTCCTGATTGGCGGTGGCACTGGCGGCTCCGAGCATGACTGTGGCATCGATCGTCACTTCATAATCTTTTGGATCGAATTCGAGCCTTTCGGTCAAGTCACTGTTCCATTTTTCCATGGTACCGTCGACGGTCTCCGCCATGGAATTGATTAGTACCACACATAACGCGGGATCTTTGGCGGTCACCCATGCATGTATCAGTGATACCGCGAGGGTGATGATAAATGCTGCGACCAGTGTATGTATCTTGTAGTATTCCCAGAAATATTCCAGTTTGTCTTTTATGGGGCGCCCTTTCATTTTGGCACCCTGAGATTTAGTCTCTTCCCATATCGTAGCCATGTCGTATCCTTTATGCACGACGGTCGGGTATGACCGCCTTTATCAAGCATCACTATAGTATTTTAACATCAATCTCAGACATATATGATCTCAGTTTGTATATTTTACTCAATTTTCATTTTTTAGGCATTTTTAACTACCTATTCGGGGGTCAAATAGTGTAAGATATATAATAATACTCAGGCGTAGAAGTTATGTAAATATGTAAAACAGCCTGGATCAGAGGTTATCTATGAACAGTGATACATATGTAGAATGTCTGGTAGCGCGAAAGTCTTCGCCGATCATGAAATTCCTTAAGATCTTGCTTATTATGCTTGCGGTGGCATTTGTGTTCCTTGGTCTGATGGGTTATTTTGCGGCCCTGATCCTGGGGATAGGTTTCGGAGCGGGCGCGTATTTCGTATCCCAGCAATGCACCATAGAGTATGAATATCTCTACCTGGACAAGGAGATCAGCATAGACAAGATCATGGGACAGAGCCGTCGTAAGAGGATAGCAACCTACGAAGTAGACCGCATGGAGATCCTGGCGCCCATGAATTCATATCATCTGGATGATTATCGCAGACGTGAAGCCAAGCCAAAGGATTACTCGTCAGGTATCGTGTCTCAGCCCGACACAAGATTTGCGATGTATTACGAGGGCAACGAGCTTATCATATTTGAACCAAGTGAGACATTTGTAAATGCGGTATATAACGTGGCTCCGCGTAAAGTCTTTAAGGATTGATACAAACGGGCAGCGGCTGGATGTGATTGGGGAATCACGGAAGTAACATACAAGGAGGAGAACATGGGACAGATAATCGGAGATGGAATAACTTTTGATGACGTACTTTTGGTGCCTGCGTATTCGCAGGTGATTCCCAATCAGGTCGATCTGACAACACAGCTGACTAAGAAGATACGCCTGAATATCCCCATGATGAGTGCCGGCATGGATACCGTTACGGAGCATGATATGGCTATTGCCATGGCTCGCCAGGGCGGAATCGGTATCATACATAAGAATATGTCCATAGAGGCTCAGGCCGAAGAAGTGGACAAAGTAAAGAGATCAGAGAACGGAGTCATTACGGACCCGTTTTCTCTTTCTCCGGACAACACTCTGGAAGATGCGGAAGTGCTGATGCATAAGTTCAGGATATCCGGTGTACCGATCACCGAAGGCCGTAAACTGGTCGGCATCATCACCAACCGTGACCTGAAATTCGAGACCGACTATACCCGTAAGATCAAGGAAGTCATGACCAGCGAAGGTCTGATCACGGCAAAAGAGGGCATCACTCTTGCGGAAGCAAAGGAGATCCTCGGCAGAGCACGTAAAGAGAAACTTCCGATCGTTGATGATGATTTCAATCTGGTTGGTCTCATTACCATCAAGGATATAGAGAAGACCATTAAGTACCCGCTGAGTGCCAAGGATTCACAGGGACGCCTCCTGTGCGGAGCAGGCGTAGGCATCACTGCGAATGTTCTCGACAGAGTAGCCGCGCTGGTTGATGCAAAGGTCGATGTGGTGGTCCTTGACTCCGCTCACGGTCACTCCGAGAACGTACTTAACTGTCTGCGCATGATCAAAAAGGCATATCCGGATCTTGATGTCATAGCAGGTAACGTGGCCACCGGCGAAGGTACCAGAGCCCTCATAGAAGCAGGCGCCGATGCGGTTAAGGTAGGCATAGGCCCCGGATCCATATGTACGACCCGTGTGGTAGCCGGCATAGGTGTACCGCAGATCACCGCTATCATGGATGCTTATGCGGTGGCAAAAGAGTATGGTATCCCGATCATCGCCGACGGCGGTATCAAGTACTCCGGAGATATGACCAAGGCGATTGCGGCAGGCGGTAATGTCTGCATGATGGGATCGATGTTTGCGGGATGCGAGGAGAGCCCAGGTATGACAGAACTCTATCAGGGACGTAAGTATAAGGTATACCGTGGAATGGGATCCATATCGGCTATGGAGAACGGCAGCAAGGATCGTTATTTCCAGCAGGATGCGAAGAAGCTTGTTCCCGAGGGTGTAGAGGGACGTGTTCCTTTCAAGGGCTCCGTGGAAGACACGGTATTCCAGCTCGTAGGCGGTATCAGATCCGGTATGGGATATTGCGGAGCGAGTGATATCAGGACTCTGCAGGAAACAGGCAGATTCATCAAGATCTCGGCAGCATCACTTAAGGAGAGCCATCCTCACGATATACATATCACAAAAGAAGCACCGAACTATTCGGTAGAATGATCATAAACAGCTGACAGGGTGTGACGACGGCAATGCAGATCAACAGAGGAAGAGACAGCATAATAGATATAGAGTATATAGCCCAGCTTCAGGACAGTTTCTCCCGGGCTACGGGGCTCTATGCATATTGCCTGGATTCCGCGGGTGTACCTGTGACTGATATCAGCGGGCCGAAAGCTGATGTCGAGAGGCTGGTCGAATTTATTCCACCCGAGAGAGTCGCAGATATTTTCTTCAGACTGACCAGAAGCAATCTCGAGGATCAGGTCATAGAGGACACCGAGATACCCAACATCAAATTCGGACTCACGACTGTGCGCGTGAACGGACAGCCGTTGCTCACATGGGTCGTGATAGGTGTACTTACCGACTATGATTCCGAAGGATATACTCTGGAGCCGCTGGAGGGCTTCTCCAGAACAGTCGCATATGACAGGCTGCAGGATGCTTTGGACCTGATCCGTGAGACATGCCTGTATCAGACCAATATCAGGCTTTCCGCTGTTAACGCAGAGGCGCAGAACCGCCGGAATAAATACTCCGAGGCAGAGCTCAATGAAGCCCTCAGACGTGCCGAAGTGATGACGTCCATTGTCGCACTTATGGATAACGACGAGATAGCCGAAGCCATAGCAGTCAGCGCGATGAAGATCGTGGGCGAGTATATGGGCCTGTCCAGCGCTCACATCTATATTACGAATATACATGACAACACTCTGATGGATATCATGGCGGAATGGTATGCTCCCGGCATGGTACCGAGATTTGAGCGCAGCCGTGATCTGCCCAGATATACATTTCTCTCAGGATCCAAGCTTCAGGCCGTATCCAGCGGATCGGGTGTGATCAGTGCCCAGTGGCAGGAGGAGATGGATGCACTGGGGATCAAGGCCATGGTCATCGTTCCGATCAGATCCTCAGATCGTCCTGCATATATGTATGCATGTTATGACGAGTGTGAGCATGACAGGCTCTGGAGTGTGGATGAGATCAATTTCCTCTCCGATGCAACCAGGATCGTCGAATCCATTATCGAGCGCAGGCGATATGAGATAAATATAGCTGGTTCCTTTGAGAGTGTACGTGCATCTCTGGATAATGTCGGAACCTCCATCTATGTCAGAGAACTCAAGACCGGTACTCTGCAATTCACCAATCAGACCATGATCGCAAACTTCACTTCCGAAGTGAAGTACGACAAGTCAGAGGACAGACCTCTGAAGCGTATCTTTGAATCACAGATTCCCGAAGGCAGTGATGCCGGCTGTATCGAGATATATAACCCTCAGCGTGACGAGTATTATGAGCTGTACTACTCACATATCATCTGGATGGGACAGTCTCCTTCGCTGATGTGCGCGATTCTGGATATCACCGAGAAAAAGAAGAACCAGAAAAAGATAGAGCAGCTGGCATATACTGATTTCCTGACCGGACTCTATAACCGTATGTGCTGTGAAAGAGATCTGGCGAAGTTCGTGGATACCGCGATCTCCGAAGGCAAGCATGGCGGGATCCTCTATCTGGATCTGGATGACTTCAAACATATCAATGACGGTCTGGGACATCAGTACGGTGATGTACTCCTGCAGGCTATAGCACACAGCTTCACGCGCGTGCCCGGAGTGGAGGAAACCTGCTATCGTATGGGCGGTGATGAGTTCGTCATCATCATACCTCCGGATTCATATGCCGATATGGACCGGATCGTTACCGATATCAAGGCGATTTTCAACAGACCCTGGTTCCTCAAGGATGCGGATTACTACTGCACCATGAGTATGGGTGTCGTATCCTTCCCGGAGGAGGGGACCCAGATACAGGATCTGATCAAAAAAGCGGATATCACCATGTACGAAGCCAAGAAGAGCGGCAAGAACAAGGTGGCTGTATATAACAGTGAAATGGATTCGCAGTCCAATAAGAGACTCGATATGGAGAAATACATGAGGGAGGCCGGCAGAAACGGATATGAAGAGTTCCTCGTGTATTATCAGCCCATCATAGATATCCAGCTGGACGGAACTCCCTGTGTCGGAGCGGAAGCTCTGGTCAGGTGGGATTCACCGGCACTGGGATTCGTATCCCCGGCGGATTTCATTCCGTTTGCAGAGTATCTCGGACTGATCATACCTATCGGGGCACATGTGCTCCGTAAAGCATGTGAGACGTGCAAATACTGGAACGAGCACGGACATCCGAACTATAAGATCAACGTGAATCTGAGCGTGGTTCAGCTCGTTCAGCCCGATATCGTACAGATAGTAAAGACCACGATCGAAGAGACGGGTATCGATCCGCACAACCTGACACTGGAGGTTACCGAGAGTCTGGCCATCAATGATATGAATAAAATGAAGGAAGTCCTGGCGGCTATCAAGGGTCTGGGATGCAGGATAGCTCTTGATGATTTCGGTACCGGGTATTCATCGCTCAATCATATCCGAGAGCTGCCCATAGATGTTATCAAGGTAGATCAGAGCTTCGTCAGAGAGCTGGCGAGCGATTCGTACTCACAGGCTTTCGTCAGATACATATCGCAGCTGGCATCGATCATAGACATGAGCATCTGTGTGGAGGGTATAGAGACAGCGCAGCAGTACGACGTATTATCCGATATGGATGTTCGCATGGTGCAGGGATTCTATTTTGACAGACCGCTCCCTCAGGAGCAATTTGAGGAGAAATATTTATGATAAAGAAGCAAAATGTTTATGACTACTTAAGCTCAAATTCCTATCCCGGAAGGGGTGTGCTGATCGGAAGATCCGCAGACGGTGAGTATGCCGTAAGTGCATATTTCATCATGGGGAGAAGCACCAACAGCCGTAACCGTGTTTTCACGGAGGACGGTGCCGGTATCCGTACCGAAGCATTTGATCCCGCGTTACTGTCCGATCCCAGCCTTATCATCTATGCACCGGTCAGGGTATACAGCACGACTACGATAGTAACCAACGGCGATCAGACCGATACGATCTTCGACGGCATCGCTGACGGGCTTACATTTGAACAGAGCCTGAGAAGCCGTGAGTATGAGCCCGACGGCCCCAACTACACACCCAGGATATCAGGCATCATGAACGTGAAGGACGGTTTGTATGACTATGCGATGTCCATACTCAAGAGCAACGCCGATGCTTCCGGATGCGACAGATATACATATATGTACGAGAATCCGATCGCAGGTGAGGGCCGGATCATTCATACCTATATGGGTGACGGCGATCCGCTTCCCAGCTTTGAGGGTGAGCCTGTACGCATAGAGATCTCAGACGATATAGATGCGATGACCGAGAAACTCTGGAAGGCTCTGAACGAGGATAATAAGGTATCGTTGTTTGTCCGCTTCATAAAGATAGCCGACGGATCATACGAGACCAGGATAGTAAACAGACACCGGTAATACAGTGTCTGTTATAAAGAGGAGACGATAAAATGCAGGAACTTGAACTGAAATACGGATGTAATCCCAATCAGAAGCCGTCACGTGTGTTCATGGAGGATGGCTCCGAACTGCCGATCACCGTACTTAACGGCAGACCGGGGTATATCAATCTGCTGGATGCACTTAACGGTTTCCAGCTGGTAAAGGAATTGAAGATCGCTACGGGACTTCCCGCAGCAACCAGCTTTAAGCATGTATCACCCGCGGGAGCTGCCGTAGGCCAGCCTCTGAGTGATATAGAGAAAAAGATATACTGGGTGGCTGATGATGCAGAACTCAGTCCCCTTGCGTGTGCATATGCCAGAGCCAGAGGTGCCGACAGGATGAGTTCGTTCGGTGACTTTATCTCTCTGTCCGACGTGTGTGATGAATCCACGGCTCTTCTGATCAAACCGGAGGTATCCGACGGAGTGATCGCCCCCGGCTATACAGATGAAGCACTTGCGATCCTTTCTGCAAAGAAAAAGGGTAACTACTGCGTACTCAAGATCGATGAAGCATATACCCCCGCTCCCGTTGAACGCAAGCAGGTGTACGGAGTCACTTTTGAACAGGGCAGAAATGAACTGAAGATAGATGATGCCCTTTTCTCAAATGTGGTAACAAAGAATAAGGAGATCACGGCTCAGGCCCGCATAGATATGGCGGTTGCGCTGATCACTCTTAAATATACCCAGTCCAACTCGGTGTGCTACGTAAAAGACGGCCAGGCCATAGGCATCGGCGCCGGACAGCAGTCCAGGATACACTGTACGAGACTGGCAGGCAGTAAGGCCGATAACTGGTACTTAAGACAGTCACCCCAGGTACTCGGACTTCAGTTCGTAGACGGTATAGGCAGAGCAGACAGGGATAATGCGATCGATCTCTATATCGGCGAAGAGTATATGGATGTGATCGGTGATGATGTATGGCAGAGAACATTCAAGGTACGTCCGGAGGTATTCACCCGCGAAGCCAAGAGAGCATGGCTGGACGGCATGAAGGATGTTACGCTCGGCTCGGATGCATTCTTCCCGTTTGGAGATAATGTTGAAAGAGCGCATAAGAGCGGAGTAAAATATATAGCACAGCCCGGCGGTTCCGTCAGGGATGATAATGTGATAGAGACAGCCGATAAGTATGATATGGTTATGTGCTTTACCGGTATCAGACTGTTCCATCATTAAGAAAAGGATACAGATACGATGAGTGAGATCAATACTACAGAGACAACGGAAGAAATACAGGGTCAGGCCGATTCGCGCAATTTCATACAGCGTATGATAGACGAAGACTTGAAGGAAGGTGTATATGATACCGTCAACACGCGTTTTCCTCCCGAGCCTAACGGTTACCTGCATATAGGACATGCGAAGAGCATACTGCTCAACTACGGACTGGCCAAGGAGTACGGCGGCAAATTTAATCTGCGGTTTGACGATACCAACCCGACCAAGGAGAAGACCGAGTTCGTCGAGTCTATCAAGGCTGATGTAAAATGGCTCGGTGCCGACTTCGAGGACCGTTTGTTTTTCGCATCCGATTATTTCGACAAAATGTATGAGGGTGCGATTACCCTGATCAAAAAGGGTAAGGCTTATGTGTCGGATCTGACTGCGGATGAGATCAGAGAGTATCGAGGTACCCTTACCGAACCCGGACGCGACGATCCCTCCAGAGACCGCAGTATAGAGGAGAATCTCGAGCTTTTCGAGAAGATGAAGAACGGCGAATATGCCGACGGAGAGAAGACTCTGCGTGCGAAGATCGATATGGCAGCCGCCAATATCAATATGCGTGACCCGATCATCTATCGTGTGGCTCATATGACTCACCACAATACCGGTGATAAGTGGTGCATCTATCCGATGTATGATTATGCACATCCGATCGAGGATGCGATCGAGGGTATCACGAATTCGATATGTACTCTGGAGTTTGAGGATCACAGACCTCTGTATGACTGGGTACTCATCGAGACCGGATATAAGAATGCTCCGAATGAAGCTCCCAAGCAGACTGAGTTTGCGAAGATGTATCTGACCAATGTCGTGACCGGTAAGAGATATATCAAGAAGCTGGTTGAGGATGGTGTAGTGGACGGCTGGGATGATCCGAGACTGGTATCCATTGCAGCACTCCGTCGCCGCGGATTCACACCCGAGTCCATCCAGATGTTCGTGGAGCTGTGCGGTGTATCCAAGGCAAATGCATCCGCTGAGTACTCGATGCTCGAGTATTGCATACGTGAAGACCTGAAGGTTAAGAGGCCTCGCGTGATGGCAGTATTGGATCCCGTCAAGCTGATCATAGACAATTATCCCGAAGGACAGACAGAGGAACTTGAGGTTCCCAATAATCTGGAGAATGAGAGCCTGGGTACACGTAAGGTTCCGTTCAGCAGAGAGCTGTATATAGACAGAGAGGACTTCATGGAGGAGCCTCCGAAGAAGTATTTCCGTCTTTTCCCCGGTAACGAGGTCCGTCTGATGAATGCGTACTTCGCAACATGTACCTCTTATGAAAAGGATGACGACGGCAAAGTGACCGTGATCCACTGTACATACGATCCTGAGTCCCGCGGAGGAAACTCTCCCGACGGACGTAAAGTAAAGGGAACGATCCATTGGGTTAATGCGGCTACCGCACTGAAGTGTACCGTTCGTCTGTATGAGAACATCATAGATGAGGAAAAAGGCGTATACAACGAGGACAGTAGTCTGAACCTGAACCCGAATTCACTCACGGTATTGGATGACTGCTATGTCGAGCCTTCACTGAAGGATGCGCAGGCATATGAGAGCTTCCAGTTCGTGAGACAGGGATTCTTCACAGTTGATTATAAGGACTCTAAGCCCGGAGCACCTGTGTTTAACAGGATCGTCTCCCTGAAGAGTTCGTTTGTATTGCCGAAGAAAGAAGCGTAACAGGAGATCGGAATCATGGGATTACTATCAGGATTGAGCAATCTGGGATTGGGCGGCCTGGAAAAGATGGATGTCTACGAGGAGCCTAAGAAGGAAGAGCCTAAGAAGGAATCCGACAACAAGCCAACCGCCGGGGCCGCTGCACCGGAAGTCAAGGAATCGGATTATCTGCTTGCCAAGACCTATACCTGCCCGGTATGCAATAAGGAATTCAAATCACTGGCATTAAAGGCGAATCGTGCCAAACTGAAAGGCACTGATCGTGATCTGCGTCCCACATACAATGGGATAGAGCCTCTCAAATATGATGTGGTCATGTGCCCCAAATGCGGTTGTGCGGCAGTGACCAGATACTGGCCGTCTATAACCGAGACACAGCGCAAGATGATCAAGGCCGGCATATCGGGGGAATTTGTTCCGAAGGAATATGCCGGAGATACATATACTTTTGATGAAGCGCTTGAGAGATATCAGATGGCACTGGCCAATGCGATGGTGAAGCAGGCCAAGGCATCGGAGAAGGCGTATATATGCCTGAGAGCGGGCTGGACACTCAGAAGTAAATATGAGAGCCTGGATCCGGCAGATCCCAAATATGCCGAAGAGTCCGAGAGGACTAAGTCCATGGAGAGAGATTTCCTGGAAAGCGCACTTGAGGGATTTGTATCTGCGAGGACCACTGAAGCTCCTCCGATCTGCGGAATGGATGAGCTCACTCTGGACTACCTGATCGCGGCTCTGTCCGTAGAGTTTGAAAAATACGATCAGGCTGCCCGGTTGGTAGGCAGCCTGCTTGCAAACAGAAATATAAATCCTCGTATGAAGGAGAAAGCACTTGACTTAAAAGAGGCGATCATCAAGGCCAAGTCTTAAGCCGCGGCGAATTTTAAGCTTCGTCGTTGAAGAACTCTTCGCTTACCGTGCTGCCGATGGTTTTGCTGTCGGCGGCATTTACTTTGTCAGCCTGAAGACCGGGCTCAAAAGTATCCTTGGCTTCCTCAGCGGCTTCCTTAACCTTCTCGGTAGCTCCCGAAACAACCTCTTTAACCTTTGCGGCTGCTTCGGTCGCGGTTTCTTTCACCTTCCCGGTGACATCGGATACGGCTTCGTTCAGATCTACATATGAACGGTCTCTGTTCATGAATTCAGCAGCATCAGCGGTAACCTTGTCGCGGATCTTGATAGCGTTCTCGGCGGGAGTCTTGGTCTCGTCGATCACGCCCTCTTTCTTGAAATACATATATGATCCCAAAGCCGCACCTGCGAGAATACTGCTGGTGAGAATTATTTTACCGAGTCCCTTTGCCATGATAGATCTCCTTTCGTAAATGACAGTGTTAATAGCATATGCTCTGCAGCATATTGATGTATTTGATCCCGTCACTGTAATAGTGATCCGGGTTAAATGCCGATGACTGTAACTGGTCGCTCATCAATGAGCGGAGAGTGGACTGCAGCATGGTATGTACCTGAGCCGGGTCGGCTTCCTTGCGGAATTTTCCGGAATCAACCTGACCGAGTATACCGTCATAAATGGACTGAAGTTCTTCTCTCAGATTGGAGGTATTGTCGACAGCGTCCTCATCATCTTCGGTCATGCTCCTGTTGATGAACATCTGCATATAAGGATAGCTGCGGAGCACGTTTCTCTTGGCCGCTTCGCTGTCCTTCATGATGGTGAAGTAATCTTTTTCATCTGTGGGGATACTGCTCTTTAATTCCATGCTCAGAAACTTGACGCAGTAGTCATACAGAAACTCATACAGATTCATCTTGGAACCGAAGTAATGGAACAGAAGTCCTTTGCTGATACCTGCCTCACGGACTATATCATCTGTAGAGCAATGCTTATATCCGTTTTCGGCAAAAATCTTAAGGGAAGCATTGATGATGCGATCCTGCTTTTCCTTTTTCAGATCAAAAAATTTATCGTTCATGGGAACCCCTTTGATAGTAATGACCAAAACGGTCATTTCAAACTATATCATAGCAAAAAAGATGCTTCAAGAGCCACTTTTGGCGGCGGTTTTGGAGGACACAAGATGTTGTGGAGCTAAGGAAATTAGGGTACAATTAGAATGATTTTTGTGAATAGTCACAATCTTTTAACTCATTCTTTGGATATAATCACAAGGAGCGATCATGGCAAAAGAAAAACTCTATACCATCCCTTTAAATGATGCCGTAAATGCGCATGACGAGTGCCCGTTCTGCTATATCGAGCGTAATATCGAGCAGGATCTGATGGACTTCGTGCTCGGATCCGGAAGCTCTTATATGGAGGCCGACATCAGGGATATGACGGATCGTGCGGGGTTCTGCAGGACGCATTTCAAAAAGATGTTTGATTACGGCAACACCCTCGGTAATGCGTGGATACTCAAGACTCACTATAAGCGTACGATCGACGAAATGAAGAAACAGTTTGCTTCATACGGACCTGCGAAGATCACGCTTAAGGACAGGCTGAAGGGGACGGCAGGCAAGGCCAATTCCGTCAGTTCATGGATCGCCGGACGTGAGAAGAGCTGCTATATCTGCAATCACTTCGAATCCGAGTATGAACGCTATCTGGATACATTTATGACGATGTATGATAAGGATCCCGATTTCAGAAACAGGATCACGTCATCAAAAGGCTTCTGTCTGACACACTTCGGAGATCTGTGTGAATATGCCGAGCTGCATATGAAGGACTCGGACAAAAAAGAATTCTATGCTGCGATGTTTAAGCTCATGGAAACCAATATGGACCGCCTGCAGAAGGATATATCCTGGATGGTCGAGAAATTCGACTACAGAAACAAAGATGCCGACTGGAAGACATCGAAGGATGCGATCCAGCGCGGCATGCAGAAACTGAAGGGCGGGTATCCCGCCGATCCCGTCTATAAGCAGGCGAAGTAGGGAACAAATTTCCCCGCTTTGCGTGCGTATATATTTTCCAAAACGCTAATGAGCACTAAGCTCGAAGTCCTTTCTCATAGCTGATTGTTTTGGAAAACAAATACGCACGCTAAGCGGGGCTTTTACGTTATCGCTCGCACTTCCAGAAGTATGCTGTGTAGGGCGCGAGTTCGCTGCCGCCACCGAAGTCGTGCATATTTCCCGTGATCAGGTCTTCCGCCTGTCCGCAACCCGCATCGAAGTGGGCCGTGTAAGGCTCTGAGTCTGCATTGATGGCCACGAGTACGCGCTCGTTGTCGGTGCGACGCTCGAAGATACACTGTTTATTGGTAAGTACCACGGATCTGAAACCACCGTAGTTTAAGGCTTCAGATCCTTTTTTGGCTTCACTTAAGCGTGCTATATAGTCGGTGAGCTCATTCCACTGAGGAGCATCGAAACACGGCCTGAGTGCGGGGTCGCCCTGCGATTTATCCGCTTTCTCACCCCACTCGCTGCCATAGTATACGCAGGGAATACCGGGCATGCCGTATATGAGTGCATATGTGAGTGGCAGATGTGCGGGATTGTTGATGATACTGGCAGCTCTGGTGACATCATGGTTGTCTATGAAGCTGAGCAGATGCCGACCCCGAGCCACGGTCCAGTCTTCGGGACCGAAGAGTCTGGCGAGAGAGTGGATGATCTCGAACATGTTAAGGGAGTTGAATGCGGAGTGTATTCCTTTATAGCACTGGTAGTTGGTCACCGAGTGGATGTTCTTCGCTTCGAGCATGCGTCCGTACTCTCCGTGGAGCACCTCTCCCAATATGAAGAAATCCTCTTTCAGGTTATCGCAGTAGTCGCGGAGACGTCTGCAGAATTCATCGGGCAGACAGTATGCCACATCGAGCCTGAGACCGTCTATGTCGAACTCATCTACCCAGCCTTTTACAGCAGAGAAGATGTGCTGTACGACGTCCTCGTTGCCGAGGTTGAGCTTCACCAGATCGTAATTGCCTTCCCAGCCCTCGTACCACAGTCCGTCATTGTAGTTGGAGTTACCTTCGAAGCTTATGTTGTGGAACCACCATCTGTAGGGAGAGTTCTCACGATTCTTCAGCACATCCTGAAATGCCCAGAAGCCTCTGCCGACATGGTTGAATACACCGTCCAGTACTACTTTTATGCTTTCTGAATGAAGCGCTTCGCAGACCTTTTTGAAATCTTCATTGGTACCAAGTCGTGTATCAAGCCTTGTGTAATCCCGGGTATTATAGCCGTGGGTGTCGGATTCGAATATGGGAGAAAAGTATATCGCATTGATCCCCAGCTTCTTCATGTGAGGGATCCAGTCCAGCACCTTCAGTATACGGTGCTCGGGAATGCCGTCATTCTCATACGGTGCTCCGCAAAAACCTAAAGGATAGATCTGATAGAATACACTTTCATAAGCCCACATAATGTCCTCCTTACAGCTCCGTGTTGTAGTCCAGATAGTCGAATTCTATATCGCTTACGGCATCATCCGTGATGGTAAAGATGATGTATCTGAATAGAACCTTGTGCTCTGCCAGATATTCGGCCGATGCCAGATGATCGGCAAGGTTCTCGGGTTCGACTCCTTCTGCTTTGCACAGTTCATCTGTTGATACCGGTTCCTCATCCACGTAGAATGCGGCGACCATATATCTGCCGTCGTGGTCGGTGTCCGTTGCGGTGTCGGATGCGGCATCGGCTGCTTTTTTGTCATCCACGGGATCCGGGGTATACGGAACGAAATTCTCACCGTCATAAAGCTGGATCTCGTAATCTCCATATGCGTCGATCCAGTCGGTATAGCTTGAACCGACCTTGATGCCCGCTCCCGTGACTCCGGCTGAATCCACAGTAAGTGCATGGGATTCGGGAACGGATCTGCCGCTGCATCCCTGACATATCATCATGCACACCAGAATCGCCAGTATACCCGCTGTTTTGATCTTATTGACTGCTCTCATAAGGTTTCCTTTTTATACGTATTTATCGGGCAAGAATGCAACGCATTCTTGCGACTTGGAAGAATACTCAGTATTTCTGCAAGAATGCTTGCATTCTTGCGACTTGAAGAATACGGAGTATTCTTCTGAGTTGGGCATGGCCCAACTCAAATTATATCATTTGCAGGAAGATGGTGGTATCATTATGTGTATCCGAAAGTTTCACATTGAGGTGGATTATGAAGACTAAACCCAAAACAAGCGTAATGCCAACCAGCATAGAAGAAGTTGAACTCAAAGGAGAGGGCGGCTTAAGAAGGGCCTTTCTGATGAGGACGGTCATGTCCATAGTCGGGATGGGGATCGTATTCCTCTGTGCGAGTCTTGCTATATATTCCAGAGCGCTCCAAAAGGAGATGAAAGGGGATCTCACACATATCTCACATATGATCCTGACATATTATGACGATATGTATCCCGGCGATTACAACCTTCTTATCGATGAAGACAATGAACTCACTTATCTGAAGAAGGGTGATGTGGTCATATCCGAGGACACCGCTTTTGTAGAGGATGTTGCCGAGGAGACGAATTCCGAGATCTCGATATTTTTCTATGATACACGTCAGATATCCACGATCAGAGACAGTGAAGGCACACCCCCGCTGAATACGATCGCCAACAACAAGATCACCACCGCGGTCCTGATCAACGGACGCGAGAGCTTCTTTAATGATGTGGAGATAGCCAAGGTACGATATTGCGTGCAGTATACACCGATATTTGCATCCGGGGGAACCTGTGTCGGCATGATAGGCGTCGGGAGACCGTACAGTGAGACCTTTGGATATGTATACAGACTGTCGGCCGTATATGCTGCCATCATCGTGATAGCGGGAGGACTGGTAGGCCTGTGGATGGCTTTGTATACATCTCAGCTCGTGAAGCATCTGGACAGGCTGAAGGATTTTCTCGGCGCGATAGCCGGAGGACATCTGGACGGAGACCTGGATCAGGGTGTTCTCGACAGGCAGGATGAGGTCGGAGATATGGGACGCTGTGCGCTGTTTGTGCGCGGTTCCCTCAAGAAACTGGTCGAGAGGGATCCTCTTACCAACTTAAATAACCGGCGCAGCGGGCAGATCAAGTTTGAGCAGATCAGACGCACTGCCAGAAAGTACGGACAGACCTATTGTATCGCAATGGGTGATATCGATTTCTTCAAGAAGGTAAACGATACGTACGGACATGATGCCGGTGATGCCGTACTGAGAGAAGTAGCGCGTATATTGAGTGACCGTATGGCAGGCAAAGGTACCGTAATCAGATGGGGCGGCGAGGAATTTCTTTTCATTATAGAAGAGATGAGTCTGGCAGAAGCCAGAGATTTCCTCTGGAATATTCTGTATGCGATCCGTGATACATCTGTGGAGTTTGGTGATAAGGTTATTAAATTTACCATGAGTTACGGTATCGTGGAAGGCAATACGGCCATCAGTGCCGACAGTGAGATAACAGCTGCCGATGAGTTGCTGTACTATGCAAAGGAGCACGGAAGAAACCGCGTATGTTCGGAGAAAAGTGATGTGAATTACGAGCCCGGCGCTCCGATATCGGCCGTGGACATGCTGACAGCCGGGGGAACGGTAGAGTCGAACGGGGCTCCGGTATCAGCTCTGGATATGCTGGAGGCCGGTGAGGCTGCGGAGCCTGTAACGGATACGATTGCGGAACCACGGACTGAAACACAGAGCCCGGAACCGGATGAAGCTGAGCACACAGTATCCGGACCGGATGGTGACGCGGTGAAAGCAGCCGCCGGGTCACACGGTCCCGCTGACAAAGAGGATGAACTCTGGGATATATATGATGTAAATAAACAGCTCACCGGGCGGACCATGAAGCGCAATGACTTCACCATGGCCGACGGAGACTATCATCTGACTGTGCTGGGAGTTGTGGTAAACACTGCCGGTGAATTCCTGTTGACCAGACGTGTGATGAGCAAGACCTGGGCACCCGGATGGTGGGAGGTTTCCGGAGGCGGAGTTATGGCAGGCGAGACTTCCGAGCAGGCCGTGATCAGAGAGATACGCGAGGAGACCGGTCTCGATGTGACCGGTGCCGAGGGCGGGTATATGTTCTCATATCGCCGCGATAATCCCGATGAGGGTGATAATTATTTTGTGGATGTATACCGGTTCATTCTGGACTTCACAGACGAACAGGTACATATACAGACCGATGAAGCTGACGGATATATGCTGGCTTCACATAAGGATATCAAGGATCTGGGAGCCGATGGTGTATTCCTGCACTATGACAGTATCAAAGAGGTATTTGAGCTTTGAGCCCTGCGGGATATTACGGCAAAAAAGATAAAAAAGACCCGCAGCAGGACATAAAGAAGCTCAATCAGCTGATCGAAAACAGGGATTTCAAAAACGTTCATCTGCTCTGCGGTGAAGAGGATTATCTCCGTTTGCAGTTTCGTGATAAGCTCTGTGCCGCGATGGGAGGAGTTCAGGGATCTCTTGCGTTTGACCGGTTTATAGGATCCGCAGCACAGCCGGAGAGCATCATAGATCTGGCGGAAACTCTTCCTTTTATGGCGGAGAGACGCGTAATACTGATCGAAGATACGGGTTGGTTCAAAAACGGCTGTTCTGTTATGGAGGATTATATTTCGCAGGGAGTATGTGAATCCACCACATTGGTATTTTGCGAAAAGGAAACGGATAAAAGGACCAAACTGTATAAAGCCGTGTCGGAACACGGAATGATAAGTGAATTTCCCGTGCAGGATGCAGCTACTCTTGCATCGTGGGTAGGAGGCAGACTGCGGAGCCTGGGTACACCTATATCCGGAGCGGATGCCGCATACATGGTCGACGTGGTTGGAACCGATATGCTGACGCTGGCTAACGAAACGGACAAGCTCTCGGCATACTGTCTGGAAAAGCAACGGGTCATGCGTGAGGATATAGATGCCATCTGTACCCGCGGGATCGAGGACAGAGTCTTTGACATGTGTGAAGCACTTGCACTCAATGATAAGAAGCGGGCTATGACTCTGTATTATGACCTGATAGCGTTGCGAGAGTCGCCGATCAAGATACTGGTGCTGGTAACACGGCAGTTTGATACTCTTGTGAAGATCAAGGATCTGGAGTTCAGGAAATACGGAGATGAGACGATAGCGAAGAAGATCGGCCGCCCCGCCTGGACGATATCCAAATACAGAAAGCAGACAGGCAGATATTCGATGTCTGCGCTTAAGTCCATAGTGAATGAATGCGCCGATACAGATATGTCGATCAAGAGTGGCATGATGACTGATAAGATCGCTTTGGAAACACTGCTGGTGAAGCTGGCCGATCCGTCACCGGGCTGGGATGGATGATATGTGATCGAGGGCGCGGGCGATGACCCTGTCCATATCATAATACTTATATTCGCTGAGGCGTCCGCCGAAGTGTACATTCGGTTCCGAATCGGCTCTTTTACGGTACTGTTCATACAGCGCCGTATTTTTTTCATCATTGACCGGATAGTATGACTCGGTGCCGGGCTGCCATTCGAGACTGTATTCGCGGCTGATCACGGTTCCGGGGATACTCTGACCGTTACGGTCAACGCCGAATTCGAACCATTTATGTTCAATGATCCGGGTATACGGGGTATCGGAATCGGTGAAGTTTACCACCGCATTGCCCTGATAGTTATCCGTATCGAGATGCTCTGTCTCGAAACGCAGTGATCTGTATTCCAGATGGCCCAGATCGTATCCGAAATAAGCGTCGACAGGGCCGGTATATATGATGTTGTGTGCTTCCGATGACAGGGAACTGCGGTATCTCGGATCCAGAAAATCGGTATCCGTCCTGACATCCGATCCTTCGAGCATTTTTTCTATGATCTGAGTGTATCCGCCGACCGGTATTCCCTGGTACAGTGCATTGAAATAATTGTTATCATAGGTAAATCTGACAGGAAGCCTGCGGATGATGAAGGCAGGCAGTTCATTGCAGGGACGTCCCCATTGTTTCATCGTGTAATCACGGACAAGCTTTTCGTATATATCGGTACCGACCAGAGATATGGCCTGCTCCTCGAGATTCGTGGGTTCGAATTCCGATATGCTCATTCCTCTGCGGGCTGTGATCTCTCTGATATAATCCGCACGCTGCTCCTCTATCCGGGCGCGTGCTTCGTCCGGAGTTGTCACTCCCCACATCCGGTTGAATGTATACATGTTGAAGGGGAGGGAATAGAGCTCACCTCGATAGTTGGCTATGGGTGAATTTGTGTATCTGTTAAAAACGGCAAATCGGTTTACATAATTCCAGACAGAAGCATCATTCGTATGAAAAATGTGTGCTCCGTATTTATGCACGTTTATGCCGCCTGTCTGCTCGGTATATATATTTCCGCCGATATGACCGCGTCTGTCTATGACCAGGGTGCTGTAGCCTTTTTTATGAAGTTCATGGGCACATACCGCTCCGTAAAGCCCGGCCCCCACTATTAAATAATCGTACATTACCGCTCCGTATCTTTGATATAATGGATGTTGTCACAAGGTATTTTCCATATGCCGAAACAGGAGATACATAAATAAGTATAGATTCGGAGGTGCAAAAATGAAAGCAAAAATGATAACTCTCGGTTCGACCGGGATTACCACACCGCAGAATGCATTCGGCGCGTTGCCAATACAGAGAGATGACCTTGAGACCGCGGCAGCGATACTCAGGCGTGCATATGAAGGCGGTATCACATTTTTCGACACTGCCAGAGCATACTCGGACAGTGAAGAAAAGATAGGATATGCATTGTCCGATGTGAGAGACCGGATATATATAGCTACCAAAACCGGAGCTCAGGACACCGAAGAGATGAAGAGACATATGGATACTTCTCTCAATAATCTGAAGACGGATCATGTCGATATCTACCAGTTCCACTGTGCTGCCAGAGTATTCCGTCCTGATGACGGATCGGGTATGTATGAGCTGATGGAGGAATTCAAACGTCAGGGTATGGTCCGCCATATAGGTATCACGGCTCATAAGATCGACGTGGCCGAGGAGGCGGTCGATTCCGGACTGTATGAGACTCTGCAGTTTCCTTTCAGTTATCTGTCGGGAGAGCGTGAGATCGCGCTGACTCACAGATGTGCCGAACACAATATGGGATTCATAGCCATGAAGGGCCTTGCGGGCGGCCTGATCACGGACTCGAGAATGGCTTTTGCCGCCATGACGGAATACGATAATGTATTGCCCATATGGGGTGTGCAGCGCATGGAGGAGCTTGAGGAGTGGTTAAGCTATATGGATGATGTTCCCCAGCTGGATGATGAGATGAAAAGCAGGATCGCGGCGGATAAGAAAGAGCTGGATGGTGATTTCTGCCGTGGATGTGGATATTGTATGCCTTGCCCGATGGGGATCACGATCAATAACTGTGCGAGGATGAGTCTGCTGCTCAGGCGTGCTCCGTCGGCTAACTGGCTGTCCGAGCATTGGCAGGGTGAGATGCGTAAGATAGAGAATTGTATAGAATGCGGTGCCTGCCGGTCCAAGTGCCCTTATAAGCTGGATACGCCTGCTCTCCTTAAGAAGAATTACGAGGACTACAAGAAGGTTCTGGCAGGCGAGGTGAACGTATGAGAAAAACGGTAGCGTGCGTTATTATATGTGCTTTGCTTGCAGGATGTCTTGCAGGGTGCGGGGCAACTGATGCAGGTGTCAGTCAAAACGCGGAATCTTCAGAAAATACGGAAAGGGAAGGCTCGTCTCCGGACAGGGAGGAAAGTGAAGGCCCGGCTGAGGGGGCTGTCTATGTCCCGCAGATGCCGACCGATACGGAGACATCGGATATCTATGTAACTAAGATCGATGGCATTCCGGATGATTTCATCAGAGGCATGGATGTTTCCAGTCTGCTTGTTGAAGAACAGAGCGGTGTCAGGTATTATGACCGGAACGGGAAAGAGACAGATCCGCTGAAGGCGCTGGCTGACGCCGGGATCAACTGTGTTCGCATCAGAGTTTGGAACGATCCGTATGATGCGGACGGACACGGATACGGCGGAGGAAACTGTACGGCACAGACTGCAGCCGAGATAGGCGCAAGGGCCGCGGCGTACGGGATGGCCACCTGCGTGGACTTCCATTATTCCGATTTCTGGGCAGATCCCAATAAGCAGATGTGTCCTAAGGCCTGGGAGGGCATGAACATCGACGATAAGTCCCGGGCACTGTATGACTATACCGTTGAGAGCCTGAAGACGATACTTGATGCCGGCGCGGAAGTGAGCATGGTACAGATAGGCAATGAGACCAATCATGGCATGGCGGGTGAAGCAAAGGTCAAGGAGATGACCACGCTCATGAAAAAGGGCAGCGAAGCTGTCAGAGCCGTGGCTTCCGAGTATGGGCATGATATATCCGTCGTTGTTCATTTTACCACGGTGGATGATCCGGACGAGATCCGGAACCTGGCCTATAAACTGGCCTCAAACAGGGTTGATTATGATGTGTTCGGAGTATCGTATTATCCGTACTGGCACGGAACTTTAACCAACCTGGTCAACGTGCTGGAAGGCATAACCGAATCATACGGGAAAGCTACATGTATCATGGAAACTGCCTATATGTATACAACCGATGACGGAGACGGATCAGGCAACTCGGTATCCGGATCGGATGAACTGGAGGAATATCCGGTAAGTGTTCAGGGGCAGGCAAATGCCGTCAGAGATGTGTGTGCTGCCGCATATGAAGGCGGCGCCATGGGAGTGTTCTACTGGGAAGGAGCCTGGATTCCGGTCCCGGCCGATGGTGGCAGCAGAGCGGATAAGTGGGAGAAGTACGGTTCCGGTTGGGCATCGAGTTATGCAGCCGAGTATGATCCCGATGATGCAGGTAAGTATTACGGGGGCTGTTCCTGGGAGAATCAGGCTTTATTTGATTTCGAGGGAAAAGCGCTGCCTTCGCTTGATACATTCAAATATCTGAAATACGGAGCTGTCGGGCTAAATAATGAGATCATCAAAGTGCAGGGGATAGAGATCAAGGCTGCTCCGGGGGATGAGATCATACTTCCCGACAGTGTCGAATGCCTGTGGAGTGACCCGGCATGTCATGATGGACTGAGTGTGACCTGGGACGAAGCGGAACTGGCTGCGATCGATAACGGTGTGACCGGTACATATTACATCCATGGATCTGCGGAAACGGGAGATACTACACTGTCGGTTGAAGCAGTTGTGATCATATCCAATGAAAACCTGCTGGCAGATCCGTCGTTTGAGAATGAGGATCATTCGGTATGGACGGTGACACCCGCTGACGGAAAAACGGATCCCAGCGATTATCAGCAGAAGGCTGCGGATGCACACAGCGGTGAGGTGGCTTTCCATTTCTGGAGCGAAAGTGATATGGAATTTAACCTCGAACAGACCCTGACCGCAGAGAAAACCGGACTATACTCGGCTGAAGCCTGGATGCAGGGCGGCGACTTTGATGATGATGCGGTCGTATATCTGTACGTGACTGTAGCGGATACTGACGGGTATGGGACTGATCCTGTTATTCTCGACGGTTGGGTCAATTGGAAGAACCCGAGGATAGAAGGGATAGAGGTTGAAGCCGGTGAAACGGTTACCGTGGGAGCCTATGTAAAATGCGCCGGTGGCGCATGGGCGACATTCGATGATTTTTCGCTTAATCTTCAATGATATCCACGGTAGAAATATGGTATACTGATTTTGTGTGTTCCACAATTTCCAAATAGGAGGAGAAATCCATGAAAAACAACAAGTTCACTATTCAGCAGGTTGTTGCTGCCGGTATCGGAACAGCACTTTTCGTAGTGCTCACAGAGACACAGATTCCGGTGGTAATCGTTCCCAACACGGCTCTTCAGGTCAGAGCTGCTCTTTTGGCATTTCTGTCTGCAGTATACGGCCCTGTGGTAGGAGGCATCGTAGGACTCCTTGGTCATGCTCTCGGTGATGCGTTCTTCTATGGAAGTGTATGGTGGAGCTGGGTTGTGCCTGATGCCGTATTCGGTATTCTGGTAGGCCTTTTCGTTAAGCAGTATAAGATCCGTGAGGGCGGCTTCGGCGGTAAGGAGATCGCTATATTCAACGTGATCCAGATAGTAGCCAATGCCATTGCATGGGTACTGTGTGCACCCGTTCTCGACATTCTGATCTATGCAGAGCCCGCCAATAAAGTATTTGGCCAGGGTGCTGTAGCATTTATCTGCAATGCGATCATGATAGCAGTATTGGGTACACTGCTTTGCTTTGCATATTCAAAGATCATGACTAAAACATCAAGCCTTCAAAAAGAAGAATGAATGAAAAAGCAGTCATAGAGTTTGATAATTTTACATTTAAGTATCGAACACAAGTCGATCCGACCCTGCATGATATCAATCTGAAGATATATAAGGGTGAGAAGGTCCTCATAGTAGGACCTTCCGGATCGGGCAAGTCTACGTTATCCAATTGTATTAACGGTTTGATACCGCATATATATACGGGTGAACAGCAGGGAGACGTCCGGATCAACGGTAAGAGCATTCGGGAAACGTCTCTTTTTGATCTTTCATGTATGGTTGGTACTGTTCTTCAGGATACGGACGGTCAGTTCATAGGACTGACCGTTGCGGAGGATATTGCCTTTGCGCTTGAGAATGACTGCGTAGCCCAGGACGAGATGCATGCACGCGTGGATGAGATCGCCGGGATCGTGGAGGTGGGCAAGCTCCTTAAGTCGAGTCCCGGAGAACTGTCAGGCGGACAGAAGCAGCGGGTATCCATGGCGGGTGTTATGGTCAGGGACGTGGACATACTGCTGTTTGATGAACCCCTGGCAAACCTCGATCCGGCCACAGGCAAGAGAGCGATATCGCTCATAGATAGGATCCATAAACAGACGGATACAACGATAGTCATCATCGAGCACAGACTTGAAGATGCTCTGTTCTGTGACGCCGACAGGATCATTTTGGTTGAGGATGGGCGCATATCAGCGGATATGACTCCGGATGAACTCATGAGTACGGATGTACTGATCAGAGCCGGTGTCAGGGAGCCGCTGTATGTTTCTGCCCTCAAAGCAGTGGGAGTCGAGCTTGAGCCGGAGGATGAAGCCGGTCAGATAGATACGCTCCATGTGGAAAAATATGCTGACGAGGTCCGCGGCTGGTATCATAAGCAACCGCACGTCCAGACACGCGCGTATGGTGAAGAAGTGCTGGGGATCTCACATCTGTCTTTTGCCTATGATCAAAATGTTACGGTGCTGGAGGATGTCAGTCTCTCGGTCAGACAGGGTGAGATGATGGCCATCGTAGGCAAGAACGGTGCAGGCAAGACCACACTGTCTAACCTCGTATGTGGATTCCTGACTCCGGATAAAGGAGAAATAAGACTGAACGGATCCGATATATCCGGTCTGTCGGTCAAGGAGCGTGGAGAGCATATAGGACTGGTCATGCAGAACCCCAATCAGATGATATCCAAGGCCATGATATATGACGAAGTGGCATTGGGACTGCAGGTGCGCGGAGTACCCGAAGATGAGATAAAAGAGCGTGTAAATAAAGTGCTCAGGATCTGCGGTCTGTATCCATACAGGAACTGGCCGATATCCGCGCTCAGTTTCGGTCAGAAAAAGAGGGTGACCATCGCTGCCATATTGATCCTGGAGCCGGAGATCATGATACTGGATGAGCCCACAGCGGGACAGGATTACCGCCATTACACCGAGATCATGGAATTTGTCAGGGATATCAATAAAAAAGCAGGTACCACCCTGATAATGATAACACATGATATGCATCTGATGCTCGAATATACAAACAGAGCTGTGGTCATCGCTGACGGTCATTTGCTGGCTGACAGTTCCCCCGCAGCCATACTGACCAATGACGAGATATCGGACAAAGCTTATCTGAAGCGCACGTCACTGTATGACCTGTCCCGGGCATGCGGAATAGACGACGCCGACGGATTTACCGAGGCATTCATACACTACGAAAGAGCTCATTCAAGAGGGTAAGCGATGGAACGTAAACTCTTGACCTATGAAGAAAAGGATACCTGGATAGATAAGCTCTGCGGAGTTACGAAGCTTGTCTTCTTTCTGTGCTGGTCGGTAACCAGTATGATGACCTATGACACCAGGATCCTGGTCCTGATGCTGGTGCTCAGCCTCATTATCTTCAAGATAAGCCGTACCAGGTGGGATCAGGTCGGAAGCGTATTTAAGTTCATTCTGCTGTTTCTTATCATCAATCTCCTCGCCATATATCTGTTCAGTCCGGCTGAGGGAGTGAAGATATACGGCACGGAGACTGTGCTGGCCGGCTCCGGCAGATATGCGCTCAGGGCTGAGCAGCTCTTTTACGAGTTCAATATCATGCTCAAATACTTTACGGTGGTCCCGAGCATATTTATATTCATCGTGACGACCAATCCCTCGGAGTTCGCCGCATCCATGAACCGTGTGGGGATCAGCTATAAGGCAGGGTATTCCGTAGCCATAGCTCTCAGATATATCCCTGATATACAGGCTGACTTCCGCAAGATACGCAACGCACAGATGGCCCGTGGTATCGAGATGAGCAAAAAAGGAAAGCTGGTGGACAGGATCAAATCCACTACGGCGATCATTTTTCCGCTTGTATTCTCAAGCATGGGCAGGATCGAAACAATATCAACTGCTATGGAACTGAGAAGCTTCGGTAAGCACAGGAAGAGAACGTGGTATATGGCCAGACCGCTTAAGAGAAACGATTACCTGGTCATCGCGATCTCGGTACTGTTTATGATAGTGGCATTGACGATAACATATATGGACGGGTCAAGGTTTTATAATCCTTTTGTATAGTTATAGATAGGAGAAGAGTTAATGAAGATCATAGATATTATTAAACAGGACAGGCTTTCACTCTCATTTGAGGTTTTTCCGCCCAAGAAAGAGAGCTCATACGACAGTGTGAAAGTTGCCACGGAGAAGATCGCCGCACTTAAGCCGGCCTTTATGAGTGTGACATACGGAGCCGGCGGCGGAACGAGTAAGTACACTCTGGATATAGCTCGAAATATTAAAGAGAGATTTAATATCCCGATGCTCGCCCATCTGACCTGCGTTTCTTCGGATCGTGCTACAGTCATGGAACGTATCAAGGATATGGAGGCTGCGGGGATCAGGAATGTCATGGCACTACGCGGTGACCTGACACCTGAGCTTGAAGCCAGCGACAGGAGTAAGTGGGACTACAGATATGCATATGAGCTCATACGTGATATTAAGGCTTCGGGCGTGGATTTCTGCATAGGAGCAGCCTGCTATCCGGAAGTGCACCCTGAGAGCACTTCTCAGTGGGAAGACATAGACCATCTGAAAGAAAAGGTGGATTGCGGTGTGGATTTTTTGACCACACAGATGATCTTTGACAATTCACTTTTCTTAAACTTCATGTATAAGATCAGGGAAGCCGGTATCACGGTACCCGTTTTGCCGGGCATCATGCCGATCACAAGGGCAAATCAGGTAGAGCGTGCCATCAAGCTGTCCGGATCATTCATGCCCAACCGGTTCAAGAGCCTGGTCGATAAGTTCGGATCCGATCCCGAGGCTATGACTCAGGCCGGTATCATATATGCGACGGACCAGATCATAGATCTGTATGCGAACGGGATAACCAACGTACATGTATATTCGATGAATAAACCCGAGGTTGCTGCAGGTATCATGCGCAATCTCTCGGATATACTGGGAAAGAATTTCGAGGGCAGATGAGCGTAACGTCTCCGATACTGGTAAGAACATACGATCCGAAGGAGTGTCCGCAGCTGTCTGCCATCAATATGGATGAGGTTATGCGATACGGGGGAATGATGATATCGCGTACTCCCGTTCCGCCCGATACCCGTGATGAATCGGTCGGGGAGGTCCGGGCACTGATAGACGAGTGTGCCTCCGAGGTTCTGCCGATGCTGGCATATAAGGTCTGCTACAGGCATATCGATGTGACGTGGGACGGAGACTCCCCTGTTCTTCCGTTTGATTCCCACCGTTCACGGAATCTGGCTCACAATCTGGAGGGCTGTACGGCCGGAGTGATGTTCGCGGCGACCATCGGTGTCGGGATAGACCGGCTGATCACCAGATACAATCATTCATCACCTTCCAAGGCACTTATACTGCAGGCACTCGGCGCGGAGCGCGTGGAAGCGCTTTGTGACCTGTTTAATGCTCAGATCGAAGAAGAAGCTGTAGCAAAGGGTATGAGCCTGCGCCCCAGGTTTTCACCCGGATACGGAGATCTGCCGCTCACCGTCCAGAAGGATTTCATGACATTGCTTGATTGCGCACATCTGATAGGCATCAATCTGAACGAGAGCCTGCTGATGAGCCCGTCAAAGTCCGTGACCGCAATCATAGGCATGAAATGACACCCGGGGACGGAGTCAATGGTTCATTTTTTGACACCCGGGGACGGAGTCAATGGTTCATCTTCTCACACAGGAGAGCTAATATGTCGGATATAAGAGAATACATGAAAAACAATATCCTGTACCTTGACGGAGGTATGGGGACCCTGCTTCAGAAGCGGGGGCTTAAGCCCGGGGAACTTCCCGAGAGATGGAATATTACTCATCCCGAGATCATCACCGAGCTGCAGAAGGCATACTATGACGCGGGGAGTAACGTCGTCTATACGAATACTTTCGGCGCCAATTCACTTAAGTTTGAACCGGATGAGCTGCGCGCGATCGTGCAAGGGGCAATAGATGCTGCACGTGCTGCCCGCGATCAGTCCGAAACCCCGCATGAGAAATTCATAGCTCTTGATATAGGGCCTATGGGGCGTCTGCTTAAACCCTACGGTGACATGGATTTCGATGAAGCCGTGGAAGTTTATGCTCAGACTATTCGCATAGGCGCGGAATACGGCGTGGATCTGATCGATATAGAAACGATGAACGACAGCTACGACACCAAGGCCGCTTTGCTCGCAGCCAAGGAGAACTCCGACCTGCCCGTGATCGTTACCAACGCTTACGGTGAGGACGGCAAACTCATGACAGGTGCTTCGCCGGCGGCCATGATAGCTATGCTGGAGGGCATGGGAGCCGATGCTGTCGGTGCCAACTGCTCTCTGGGCCCCGAGCAGCTGCGCGGTGTTGTCGAAGAATACATTAAATATGCGTCCGTGCCCGTGATACTCAAGCCCAATGCCGGCCTGCCCAGATCCGAGAACGGAGAGACCGTATATGATGTGACACCTGATGAGTTCGCTTCGATCATGCGTGAGTATGCATGCATGGGCGTACGTGTGCTGGGCGGATGCTGCGGTACCACTCCGGACTATATCAGGGCTACCGTGGAAAAGACCGCACCGGATATGGCGGAGATAACGGCACGAACACCTGTCACCGATAAGAACATCACATTCATCTCATCATATACCCATGCAGTGGAGTTCAAGGATTCTCCCATACTGATCGGAGAAAGGATCAACCCCACAGGCAAAAAGAGATTTAAACAGGCTCTCAGGGATCAGGATATCGATTACATACTCGGAGAAGGCTTGAGACAGCAGGATGCGGGTGCCCATGTTCTGGACGTAAATGTCGGCCTGCCCGAGATAGATGAGCCTGAACTTTTGGACAGGGTCACCTGTGAACTGCAGGCTATCATAGACCTGCCACTGCAGATAGATACTACGGATCCCGTGGCAATGGAACGGGCTCTCAGACATTATAACGGCAAGGCATTGATCAATTCGGTCAATGGGAAACAGGAAATAATGGATGTTATTTTTCCTTTGGTTGCAAAGTATGGTGGATTGTGCGTAGCGCTTACTCTGGATGAGGATGGAATACCGGAATCCGCCGAAAGGCGTGTCGAGATAGCCGAACATATCATAGAGGAAGCCGCAAAGTACGGCATAGGACGTAAAGACCTGCTGTTTGATACATTGGCCATGACCATAAGCGCGGATACAAAGGCCGCACTGGCTACGCTTAAGTCTTTGCATGAGATCAGAACTCGTCTGGGATGTCATACATCTCTGGGTGTGTCGAACATTTCTTTCGGTCTCCCGGCCAGGGAGCTCGTGACTTCGACGTTCTTCGCACTGGCATTGGAAGAAGGACTAAGTGCGGCCATCATGAATCCTCACTCACAGGAGATGATGAAGGTCTACTATACATACAGGGCTCTCCATGATCTGGATGAGAACTGCATGGATTATATAACATTTGCGGATAACTATGTTCCGGCCGGACCGGCCCCCGGACAGGCGGCAGGCGGAAACGCTGGAGCTGCTGGTCCCGCAACGGACGCCGGAACCAAATCCCAGACAGGCGATGATTACGGTTCACCGCTAAAGAGAGCCATAGTAAAGGGTCTGAAGGAGCAGGCCGCCAATCTGACCAGAGATCTGCTTGCGGAGGGCAGACAGAGTCTGGATATCGTGAACGAAGAGATCATTCCCGCTCTTGATATCGTGGGACAGGGATTTGAAGCAAAGAAAATGTATCTTCCTCAGCTGCTAATGAGCGCCGAAGCATCTCAATCGGCATTTGAGATCATCAAAGCCGATATGGCAGCACATCCGGGAGAAGCCGTGTCGAGAGGCAAGTTTGTCATAGCAACCGTGCACGGAGATATACATGATATAGGCAAGAATATAGTCAAGCTCATCATGGAAAACTACGGTTTCGAAGTATATGATCTGGGCAAAGACGTGCCTCCGGAGGATGTTGTAGCCAAGGCTGAGGAGACGGGAGCGCCGATAGTAGGTCTCTCTGCGTTGATGACTACTACGGTGCCGGCCATGGAGGAAACTATCAGGCAGTTGCGTGCGAAGCTGCCCGAAGTAAAGACCGTGGTAGGCGGGGCTGTGCTCACCCAGGAATATGCCGATGAGATCGGCGCGGACTTCTACGCCCGGGATGCGATGGCAACGGTGAGATATGCATTGGATGTCGTGGAAGGGAAAATATAAAAACGATTGGAACGTGAGTTTATGAGCCGGGAGCGGAAAACTATGAGCCGGGAGCACGATGCAGCAATACTTAAGAATATACGTCTCTTTGCATTGGATATGGATGGGACTGTTTATCTGGGCACGCAGTGGATACCCGATGCGGTGGAATTCCTTGATGCCGTGGAGCGTAGCGGGCGGGAGTATGTTTTTCTCACCAATAATTCCTCGAAGGATCCGATAAGCTATGTGGATAAGCTGGCTAAGATGGGCTTGAACGTCGGCAGGGAGAAGATAATCACCTCCGGAGATGCCACGATCGAAGTCCTTCAGCGCGAGTTTGCCGGTAAAAGAGTTTATCTGCTGGGCAATGACCTCTTAAAAAAGCAGTTCGCCGAGTCCGAGATAGTTACCGTTAATGATGAACTGGAAAAGCATTATGCCGAGAACGGCAATATCACGTCTGATACGGAAAAGAAAACAGCCGAAGCGGTCGTTGTGGGCTTTGATACTTCGCTGGACTACCTGAAGATGTGTGTAGTCTGCGACCTGATACGTGAAGGGTTGCCGTATATATCAACGCACCCCGATTTCAACTGTCCCACCGAGACCGGCTTTATCCCCGATGCCGGTTCCATACATGCATTTATCGAGGCTTCGACAGGCAGACGCCCCGACCGTATCATCGGCAAGCCGAACGGCGACATAATGGAACATATGCTCAGGCGTGCCGGATATGACCGTTCACAGGCTGCCATGGTAGGGGACAGACTTTATACCGATGTGGCGGCCGGCGTGAATAACGGCATGTGCGGGATTCTGGTCCTGAGCGGAGAGGCGACCATGGATGATGTTGCCGCCTCTGATGTGAAGCCCGATCTGATCTTTGATTCCGTGGCTGATATGATACCGTATCTGTGCAGCAACTGATCCGGACTGTGGGATTCCAAAGTGAGGTTTACATAATATGGATATTCGGGATTTCAGGGCAGGCTTGGACCTGCTTTTTGAACAAAACAGGATAGCCGAGGTTGAGCCTTATCTGGAGGGCGCTCTACGTGTGGCCATTGGGGAGCAGGATGATAATGCGGTAGTGCATGTCCTGAACGAGATGATCGGATTTTATCGCGAGACGTGCGATTATGACAGGTCGGTCATGTACGGTGAGAAAGCCCTGGAGATCATAGCCGGTGCGGGAGAAAAGGATTCACATGCATATGCTACCACTGAACTCAATCTGGCCAATGCACTCAGAGCAGCCGGACGTATCGAAGAGTCATTGGAGCGTTATGCCGATACGGAGAGGATATACAGGCAGATACTGACGGATGAAGCGTTTGATTATGCCAATCTCTATAACAATATGTCTCTTGCCTATCAGGAGGCACAGCTGTACCCCGAGGCGATCGATTGTCTGAACAGAGCTATGGAGATCGTGCTCCTGTATCCGGACAGACGATTTGAGCTGGCTGTGACGCATGCAAATCTGGGAAACAGCCTTCTGGGGGCAGTCCGGCTGGATCCCGGGATCGCGCATAATCATGCAGACATATATGACGGGATAAGGTCTCATCTGACAGAGGCTGTGAATATCTTCAGGGAAAGAAACGAGAACGGCGCCCATCTCGGAGCGGCGCTGATGGGACTGGGCGACCTGAATGCTTTGCAGGGCGATGACGAAACCTCTGCAGACTATTATCTTCAGTCAATGCTGGCCGTTGACAGAAATCTCGGGCATGTCGAGTTCTATTATCGTGCAAAAGAAGGCTATGTGTCAGCCTGTGCAAGATTAGCATCATCAGGCAAAGGCCCTCTGACCGGGCTTGATCTGTGCCGGGCATATTATGATGAGTTTGTTCAGCACTTTATAGAAAAAGAATATCCCGAACTGAACGGAAAACTGACAGCCGGACTGTTCGGAGAAGGATCCGATGCTTACGGATGGGATGATGTGGAATCTCGTGATCATGATTGGGGACCGGGTGTTATTTTACTTATAAAAAGCATGAGTGATTATGACCGGTTTGGTCAAAAACTACAGTCCGATCTGATCACCATTGCTGAGAAAACGCCGGATTTTCACGGGTTTAAGCCGGATACCGATTCGATCCGTAAAGGACGGAGAGGTGTATTCGGTATTCGGGATTACTTCACCCGTCTGATCGGACATGAGCTGACGGAATACCTGATGGCAGCCTGCCGGCAACCGTCTGCAGACGGAGCTGCTGCGGCTTCTTGCGGGACTGCGGAGGCTTCTTACGGGACTGCCGTGAACGAAGATGAGTTGAAGCATCTGTATCTCTCCGCGCCCGAGTATGCGCTTTCGGCTGCTGTGAACGGCGAACTCTGGACCGATCCGGACGGAGTAGTAGCCGCTATTCGAAACAAACTTGCGGAATACTATCCCGAATCCGTATGGCGCAGCATACTTATGCAGAATGTCGCTCTTTTCTCCCAGAATGCACAGTACAACTATCTGCGGATGAAACGCCGCGGAGATAACGCTGCTGCGTCAATACTTCTGGCCGAGGGCATGAAGAATGCCGCACATATAGCTTACATATTGGAAAAGAAATATGCGCCTCATGATAAGTGGCTCCTAAGAGGTCTGGATGATCTGGCAGCGATTGATTTCTCAGGGGAGTCGGATGCCGATGGAGTCAGGAACCGGACCGAGGGAGGGCAGACTTCCGACAGCACCGGATACTGCGGACGCGGCGTTCATGAGATGATAGACAGGATCATGACACTCGACAGAAACACTCCGGACGGCTCTCCAACGGATGCGGCTATGCGTCCGATTATGGAGGCTATAGACGGACTGTCACTGTATCTGCAGGGCAGGATGAAGGAACTGAGATTGGTAACGGGGTCACACCGGTATATGGAGGATGCGATCATGGAATTGAGAAATGATGTTCCCGAAACTGACGATCTGAAGCAGGAGCTGGTCAAGCGGATCGTAAAGGATGAGTGGGAGGCTTTTGATAAGGTCATCAACGAAGGCGGAAGAGCGGATTGCCAGGACAACTGGGGGACTTTTGATATCATGCGCTCATCCCAGTATCTGACCTGGGATACGGATATGCTGACCAGATATGCGGAGGATTTCGAGGCTCACACGTCAGCCGGCTGGAATCCGATCATGGAGAAGTACGGGCGTATGGAGGAGTCTACCGCTCCCGACAGATACGCTCAGATCGCGGATAAGCTTCCGCCTGTCTCATCCGAGAAAAAGGCGATAATCGAAGAAATAGTTGCGATCCAGGTCGGCTGGATGGAAGATTTCGCAGCAGAGTATCCCAAGATGGCGGGCAATGCGCGCACCATACATACGTCGGAGGATACTCCGTATGATACCTCGTATGAGACATATCTGCGTGGTGAATTGATGACATACGGAGATGAGATGCTTAAGATGTACGGAGCATTTATCGTGCGCCTGGCACAGAACGGGCAGAATCTGGCACATTTGACCATGGAGAATACGGCACTGCTCTACGGATATAAGTCGCTTGATGACGCGGAAGCCAGCCTGTAGGGGGTTGTTGCGAAAAGCATCGGGAAACGTCGAAGCCGAAAAGCCCGGTGCCGGAGCTTATGAAAGCCCGCAAACTAAGCCTTATAAGCCATATTTACGTTGTGGTACTGAGGGTCTTCGGAGACATCCGCTTCAAACCAGTCCTCGGGGATATAGGCATCGGCGGCCGCTTCATCCGGGAATTCAACCTCTGCTATTACGAGTGGAGCGAAGGGCTCATCAAATACATCAAGCTCCACACACAGATCAACTCCGTCCGGCAGCCTGTAGTCTCCCTTGAAACGTGGCTCTTTGATAGGGATTACGTATCTGGTCTTGGATATCACGTTGCCGTCGGCTTTGGTGAGTAGATGCTCGAAGCCCTCTTTTGTTAAATCGAGATTATATTCTTCACGGGATATCAGACCTTTCCCCTTGTAGGTCATATAGTAATCGTCATCGGACTTGCGTATCCGTACTACCGGCTGCCGGCAGAGATAGGCCTGTACGATACGGTGATGTTCATATGATCCCGGGTTTTCGGGCATGGCCTTGATGGTGTATTTTCTTTCTATCTCCATTTGATGTTCTCCGTAAGTTTATTCACAAGGATAAAACACGCACGTTATCCTACAAATCTTATTTTTTTAAGTATACTATAAAATATCTCTAATATCCCCTATTTTCTGTTGTCGAAAGCCTTTTTATTATGTTATAATCTCATATTGCGACGCGGACACGTGATCAAACCAGGAGGTTTCTATAAATGAGTGTAAAAGTTGAAAAGCAAGATGGAAGCATGGCGCTTCTGACTATCGAGATCGAAGCGGAGAAGCTGGACGGAGCTATTGAGAAGGCATATCAGAAGCAGAAGAGCCGTATCAATGTCCCCGGATTCCGTAAGGGCAAGGTATCACGTCAGGTCATCGAGAAGATGTACGGACCTGAGATATTCTATGATATGGCATCCGATATCCTGATCAGAGAGACTATCGAGGATGCATGTGCCGAGTCGGGCGAGGATATCGTATCTACCCCTACCGTGGATATAGTTCAGATCGAAAAGGGACAGCCTTTTATCTACACCGCATCCGTAGCTGTTAAGCCTCCGGTTAAGCTCGGTGAGTACAAGGGTGTTGTTATAGATAAAGTAGATTCGGAAGTGACTGATGATGATGTGGCAGAAGCGCTTGAGAAAGAGCGTAAGAACAATGCACGTCAGCTCACAATCACCGATCGTGCCGTAGAAGACGGCGATACCATAGTTCTGGATTACGAAGGATCCGTTGACGGTGTTCCTTTTGACGGCGGCAAAGGTTCCGATCAGACTCTTAAGATAGGAAGCGGCACATTCATCCCCGGTTTCGAGGATCAGCTCATCGGTGCAAAGATAGGCGAGGAGTGTGAGGTTAACGTGACATTCCCCGAGGATTATCATGCGGAAGATCTGGCCGGCAAGGCAGCAGTATTTAAGTGCATGGTCAATGAGATCCGCGCTGAAGAACTTCCTGACCTGGATGACGATTTCGCATCAGATGTATCCGAGTTCGAGACACTCGACGAGTATAAGGCATATCTGAGAGGCGAGCTTGAGGAGCGTAAGCGTAAGGAAGCTCAGGATGCAAAGGAAGAAGCTGCTATCGCAGCAGCGGTTGAGAACGCTGAGATCGAGATCCCCGCTCCCATGCTTGAGACTCAGAAGGAGCGTATGATCGACGAGTTTGCACAGCAGCTGATGTATCAGGGCATGTCCTTCGAGCAGTACTCAAAGTTTACCGGAGCCACCAAGCAGCAGATGATGGATCAGGTTGAGCCTCAGGCTGAGACACGTATCAAGACCAGACTTGTTCTTGAAGCTGTAGCAGAGGCAGAGAAGCTGGAAGTGTCCGATGCAGACTATGAGAATGAACTGAAGACCATGGCCGAAGCATATGGCAGGGAAGTGGACGAGATCAGGAAGGATATCACCGAAGATGTTGAGAAGATGATCAAGGATGACCTGAAAGTACGTGCTGCAGCCAAGTTCCTGGCTGATAACGCAAAAGAGAAATAAAGATCGAATGATAAGGAGGGCACAATGGCACTGGTACCTTATGTCGTAGAACAGACCTCTCGCGGTGAGAGATCATATGATATTTATTCAAGGCTTTTGGAGGATCGTATCGTTTTCCTCGGAGACGAGGTTAATGATGTGACTGCAAGCCTTGTGGTGGCACAGCTCCTTTTCCTGGAGGCACAGGATCCGGAGAAGGATATTCATCTGTATATAAACAGCCCCGGCGGTTCAGTAACAGCCGGCATGGCAATTTATGACACCATGCAGTATATCAAGTGTGATGTGTCGACCATATGCATCGGCATGGCAGCCAGCATGGGAGCTTTTCTGCTGGCAGGAGGTGCGAAGGGCAAGCGTATGGCACTGCCCAATGCCGAGATCATGATCCACCAGCCTCTGGGCGGAGCACAGGGACAGGCTACCGAGATCGAGATCGCAGCCAAGCATATCCTTCACACCAAGGAGAAGCTGAACCGTATCCTCTCCGAGAATACAGGCAAGCCTTACGATGTAGTGGCTCAGGATACCGACCGTGATAACTGGATGACAGCCGATGATGCACGTGAGTATGGTCTCATCGATCAGGTGATCACCAACCGTGCCGAGATGGCGGAGTCAAAGGACAAAGACAAATCCAAGAGCAAGAAATAAGACTACACTCCGATTGATTACTGAAAATTGAATCTTCATTTAATAATAACAGAGGTTAGATATGGCACCAAAAATGGGTGAAGGCAAAGTGAGATGCTCATTTTGCAACAAAACACAGGATGAGGTCCGTAAGCTGATAGCGGGGCCGTCAGGAGTGTATATATGTGATGAGTGCATAGAGATATGCGTCGACATCCTGGATGATCTGGAGGATGAAGACGAGGAGCTCCTGAAGGGTGAATTTGACATTAACCTGCTCAAGCCCGCTCAGATCAAGAAATTTCTCGACGAATATGTAATAGGTCAGGATGAGGCCAAGAAGGTCCTGTCCGTGGCGGTATACAATCATTATAAGAGAGTGACCTGCGACAACGGATCCGATCCCGACGGTGTAGAGCTTCAGAAGTCCAATATCATGATGCTGGGACCTACCGGTTCCGGTAAGACCTATCTGGCTCAGACGCTTGCGAAGATCATCAATGTGCCTTTTGCGATAGCCGATGCGACCACACTGACCGAAGCCGGATATGTGGGCGAGGACGTGGAGAACATACTGCTCCGTCTCATCCAGGCCGCAGACTATGATATCTCCCGCGCCGAGCTTGGCATCATCTATATAGACGAGATAGATAAGATCACCAAGAAGTCTGAGAATGTCTCGATCACCAGAGACGTATCCGGTGAAGGCGTACAGCAGGCCCTGCTTAAGATCGTAGAGGGTACGGTAGCCAGTGTTCCACCTCAGGGGGGACGTAAGCATCCCCATCAGGAACTGATACAGATAGATACATCCAATATCCTGTTTATCTGCGGCGGTGCTTTCGACGGTCTCGATAAGATCATTGAGTCCAGACTTGACCGCAGTTCCATAGGTTTCGGCGGAGAGCTCAAGGCCAAGAATTCAAAAGAAGCCGATGAGCTGCTTAAGGAAGTATCCACCGAAGACCTGATCAAGTTCGGTCTGATACCCGAGTTCATAGGACGTGTACCGATCACGGTGACTCTGGACGGACTTGACGAAGAGGCTTTGAAGCAGATCCTCACTCAGCCGAAGAACGCGCTTGTTAAGCAGTATGCGAAGCTTTTCGAAATGGATGAGGTCAAGCTTACATTTACCGATGAGGCTATAGAATCCATAGCGCATCAGGCCTTTGAAAAGAAGACGGGAGCGCGCGGGCTGCGTGCTATCATGGAAAAGGCCATGATGGACGTGATGTTTAAGATACCTTCCGACGATAATATATCCGAGTGCATCATGACGGCCGAAGCCGTAGAACTTGAAGGTGAGCCGAGGATAGTCTATCGGAGCGGAGTCGCTTGATTTCCATATGTTTGAAAATTTTCTGAACAGATCTCAGACAGACAATTCAATACAGGATCCAGAGGTTATACTCCCCGCAGTACCGCTGCGGGGTCTTACTATACTGCCGGATATGATCATTCACTTCGATCTGAACCGGCCCAGGTCGGTTCAGGCCGTGGAAAAGGCAATGATGAACGAGTCCCTCCTTTTCGTGGTTGCCCAGCGTGATGCGGATAAGGAGGAACCGGCCTATGAGGACCTCTATGATATAGGCTGCGTGGTCAAGATCAATCAGCTGCTGAAGATGCCCGGCGGAGTGATACGGGTGCTGGCTGAAGGACGCAAAAGAGCCCGCCTCCTGTCGATAGACGAGACGGCGGGGTATATCACGGCACATCTGCATGAGATAACCGAGGCCGATGAACGCGCAGGCATGACGACGGAGACCGAGATCGCGATGGTCAGGGAGCTCGGAGACCTGTTTAAGGAGTATGTACAGGTATTTCCGAAGGTGGGCAAGAGCCTGGAGGGCCATATCAACGAGGCCGCCAACCTGGGCAAGCTCATTGACCAGATAGCCGTTAATCTGCCCCTGCAGTATACTGCCAAGCAGTCGATCTTAAGTGCCGTGGAACTCAAAGAGCGATATACCGAAATATCACGCCTGATGGAGAATGAGATCTCCGTAGCCAGGATCAGAGCCGATCTGGCCCGTGATGTAAAAGAACGCGTAGACAAGAACCAGCAGGAGTACATACTGCGCGAGCAGATGCGCACCATTGAGGAAAAGCTGGGCGTAGGCGATGAGAAGGCCGAGATAGACCAGATGCAGGAGGCCTGTGATGCACTTGAGGCCTCGGATGAGATAAAAGAGCGTATAACCAAAGAGATCAACAGACTGCGCAAGATGAGCGGATACAATTCCGAGGTGGCGGTCGAGAGAGGATATGTCGAGACTCTTCTCGAGATGCCGTGGGATAAGGTTTCTCGTGACAGAGCCGATATCCATCTGGCTGAGAAGATCCTGAACAGGGATCATTACGGTCTGGAGAAGGTCAAGGAGCGCATACTGGAGTTCCTGGCGGTCAAGGTGCTGAACGACCACGGACAGAGCCCGATCATATGTCTGGTGGGACCTCCCGGAACCGGCAAGACATCCATAGCGAAGAGTGTAGCCGAAGCCCTGGATAAGAAATATATACGCATCAGTCTGGGCGGTGTACGAGACGAAGCCGAGATCAGGGGCCACAGACGTACCTATGTGGGCGCTCTTCCCGGACGTATAGCCACAGGACTTAAGAATGCGGGTGTGAAGAATCCTCTGATGCTGCTCGATGAGATAGACAAAGTCAGCTCCGACTATAAGGGAGATACTTCCGCTGCCCTGCTGGAGGTGCTCGATTCGGAGCAGAATTCGCATTTCAACGATCATTATATAGAGCTGCCAGTCGATCTGTCGGAGGTGATGTTCATATGTACGGCCAACAATGCCGCAGACATCCCCAGACCGCTGCTGGACCGTATGGAGATCATAGAGGTCAACAGCTATACTGCCAATGAGAAATACCATATAGCGAAGGAGCATCTGATACCGAAGAGCTATGAGAAGAACGGACTGACCAGGGAACAGCTCGTGATCACGGATGCCGCACTTCGCAAGCTCATAGACGGATATACGCGTGAAGCCGGTGTCAGGGGGCTGGAACGCAGGATCGGAGAACTGTGCCGTAAAGCTGCCCGGGAGATACTGGAGCGCCGCGAGGACGGCAAAGAGGATAAACTGATCAAGGTCACGGCGTCCGGCCTGAAGGATTATCTCGGTAAAGTCAAATACACCCGTGATATGGCCGATAAGAAGGATCAGATCGGCATAGTCCGCGGGCTCGCATGGACCAGTGTGGGCGGTGATACTCTCGAGATAGAGGTGAATGTCATGCCCGGACGGGGTGAAGTGGTCTTGACCGGACAGATGGGCGATGTCATGAAAGAGTCCGCCCGCGCAGGACTGGGATATGTCAGATCCATAGCCTCGGATTACGGTCTCGAACCCAAGATTTTTGCCAAGAACGATATACATATACACATACCCGAAGGAGCTGTGCCGAAGGACGGTCCGTCAGCCGGCATAACCATGGCCACGGCGATGCTGTCGGCACTGGCACGCATTCCGGTACACGGTGCGCTGGCCATGACCGGTGAAGTGACCCTGCGCGGCCGTGTGCTGCCTATAGGCGGCCTGAAGGAGAAGCTTCTCGCAGCCGGACAGGCGGGTATCACGCAGGTTCTGATCCCCGTGGAAAACGAAAAAGACCTCGAAGAGATAGACAAAGAGATCACTGAGGGACTTAAGATCAGAACAGTCTCGACCATGGACGAAGTCCTGAAATACGCTTTGGTGAAGAAATCATGATAATAAGATCAGTTAATCTGGAAACCGTATGCGGAGTCACCAGCAAGCTTCCGAAAAACACCAGACCGGAGGTTGCTTTTGCGGGAAAGAGTAATGTGGGCAAGTCCTCGCTCATCAATGCGATCATGAACCGCAAGTCATACGCCCGCACTTCGCAGTCTCCCGGTAAAACCCAGACGATCAACTACTATAACATCAACGACGAGCTGTATCTCGTGGATCTGCCCGGCTACGGATATGCCAAGGCCGGTAAGGAACTCGTGGCAGGATGGGGCAAGCTTATCGAGGACTATCTGTATCAGTCCAAGGTACTTAAGAGTGTTTTTTTGCTCATAGACATCAGACATGAACCGTCGGAAAACGATAAGCTCATGTATGATTGGGTACGATCCAGAGGATATGAGCCCGTGATCATAGCCACGAAGGCCGATAAGATCAAAAGAAGCCAGTTGACCAAGCAAGTCAAAATGATCAGAGATTCACTCAAAATGCCCGAAGAATCACTGCTTTTCCCCTTTTCCGCCATATCAAAACAAGGCCGTGACGAGATCACGGACTATATCGAAAACATCACACGGAAGGAGTCATAATGCCTCTGACACTTAATGCACTGACGTCATATGATGATATCATCATCCAGTGCCATGATAATCCCGACGCGGATGCACTCGCGAGCGGCATGGCATTGCACCGATATCTGACCGCACGCGGCAAGCATCCCAGATTTATTTACGGCGGACGTAATGAGGTCAGCAAGAGCAATCTGCTGCTCATGATAGAACATCTGCAGATCCCCGTGACGCATGTTTCACGTCTGGCACCGGGCTATAAGCCGGAACTGCTCGTTACGGTCGACTGCCAGTACGGAGAAAGCAATGTGACACGTTTTGCGGCCGAAACCGTAGCCGTGATCGATCATCATCAGGTATCCGGTGATCTGCCGGAGCTGAGCGAGGTCAGAAGCAACTACGGCTCATGTGCGACAGTCATGTATGAGCTTCTGTCCAAGGAGAATATCGATATCAATGAGGATGAGGATCTCGCCACAGCCCTTTACTATGGCCTGATGACGGACACCGGTTTGTTCACCGAGATATCGCATCCCGCCGATAAGGACCTCCGTGATTTCGCAAAGTACAGACCCAGCGACATCATTCTTTTCAGAAATTCCAATATATCCAAAGAAGAACTGAAGATAGCAGGAGACGCATTGAAGCATGCCCGTTTTCATGACGAGCAGTCTTATGCTGTAGTCGAGGCTAAACCGTGCGATCCCAATATCCTGGGCCTGATCAGTGACATGCTGCTCGAAGTTGATTCGGTAAACACCTGTCTGGTGTACAGCATGCTTTCTTTCGGCGTGAAGATATCGGTCAGAAGCTGTATCAAGGAAACAAAAGCCAGTGAGCTCGCTGCGTATCTGACTGCCGGACTCGGCGGTGGAGGCGGGCATCTCGTCAAGGCCGGAGGAATGCTCAAAAAGGACCTGCTGGTCCGGGCGGGAGTAGGATATAACCAGCGCGAGATCGCGGATTTCCTGGATGGACGCATGAGAGCATACTATGAGGAATCGGAGATCATCTATGCGGGGCAGCATCACGAGGATGTATCGAACCTGTCGCGTTATATCAAGAAGGAACTGAACATCGGATACGTGGAAGCCGCGGATCTGGCCGCTCCGGGTACCATGATCACTATCAGAACCCTGGAGGGGGATGTGGATGTATCGATCACACCGGATCTGGTGATCATGCTCGGTATAGACGGCGAGATATATCCCACCAACAGACTTAAGTTTAACGCAGGTAATGTCACGGCGGATGAGCCTTATGTTTTTCCCGGTGAGTATCCCCCGGCTGTTGTGAATCTCACGACGGGTGACAGGATAGAGCTGCTCCCCCATGCCCACAGCTGCAAAGCACTGGGCGGAGCCGGAATCTATGCGAGACAGCTGGATCACAGGGTGAAGGTATTTACCGCCTGGGATACGGAGAAGTATTATCTCGGAACACCGGGCGACTTCCTGGTGGTCAGAGTGGATGATACATCGGACATATATGTAGTAGAGAAATCAGTGTTTGAGAGGTCCTATGAGCTTGCAATATGATGCTTTTATAAGCTACAGACATGCGCCGCTCGATATGGAGATGGCGAAAAAGGTTCATACCGCGCTGGAGACATATCATATCCCGCGTTCTGTACAGGTCAAAACCGGCAAAAAGAAAATGGGGCGTGTGTTCCGCGATCAGGAAGAACTCCCCATCGGAAGCGATCTGGACAACAATATATCGACCGCACTGGCTTCATCCGACTATCTGCTGGTCATATGCTCTCCCAGAACCCCCGATTCATATTGGGTATGCAAAGAGATCGAGACGTTCATCGAGATGCACGGCCGCGATCATATTTTGGCTGTACTCATAGAGGGTGAGCCCGATGAGAGCTTTCCCAAGCTGCTGCTGACCGATGATGAAGGGAATCCGGTCGAGCCTCTTGCCGCCGATATCCGCGGAGAGACCGCCAAAGAGAGAAATACCAAATTCAAGACCGAGAAGCTGCGTCTGGCAGCTCCGATAATCGGCTGTACATATGACGACTTAAAACAGCGCCACAGAGAGCGCATGATCAGACGTGCCGTGACGATAGTGTCGGCCGCCGCCGCAATAATAGCGGCAGCAGGTACTGCCTTCGGTATCTACAACTCCAACATAGCAACTCAGATGAAGCAGCTGGCAGATGAGAAATCCGAGCTGGCAGACGAGAAGACCAGACTTGCAGACGAGATACTCGCCGAGTATAAGCAGAAGCAGGAGAACCAGTCCCGTTTCTATGCCGAAGAGGCATTGTCATTGCTTAAAGCCGGTAACAGAGAGGACGCTGTGCTTGTTGCCCGTGCCGGCCTGCCCTCCCCGGAAAATGACAGACCCTATGTGGCAGAGTGCGAGAATTCACTCGGTAAGGCACTTTATGCTTATGATTCCGGTAACAGGCTTAGGTGCGATCGTATCATTCCGCACTCACTGACCGTGAGAGATATAATCAGGAGTTCGGACAGGGACAAACTGGTCGTGATCGATAGCGGCAATAAAGTGTATGTCTATAATACCGAGGACTGGACACGGATACTTGAGATCGATCCTGCATTGAAAGAGCTGAACTATACTACCAAGACCGTGTCAGCCGATGCCGATGAAACCGGAATCTACGTGATCACCGAAAAAGGTATCAGCAAATATGATACAAACGGGGATATCATATTCGGCAACAATGATCTGGATTACATCAACGGAGCCGTGCTTGATGCGGACGGCCGTGTACTGACGGTAGCTTCGACGGATAAGGTCGCAATGATAGATGCTGATACAGGCAAGCTGCTGAACATGTATCAGAATGAAGAAGAGTACAGCTTCATGGGGACTAAACTCTGCGTGGAACCCGGGAGCGGAGTGTGGGTGATCCCACATTATGAACACGAAGCGGAGCATACATACGTATCCCTTTATGATCCGGAAGACGGGCGCATCGCAAAGGTGATGTGACCGAAGGTTATATAGCCGAGACATATGCTACTCCCGGCGGGAATTTCGCTGTGCTTTCGATGAACAGTGATTATATATCCGGAGTGGGAGTGACGGATGTGTATCTGGATCTGATAACGGCTGACGGCCGGAAACTGTGGAGCAGTCCGGTGGATGCACATGTCCGTAACTGGTCTACTTTTAATTCGGTTATGAAAGCTCATTCCTATCCGAGTGACGGTGGTAAAGCGAGCGAGATCATCGTGACCATAGAGTCTGAGATTTTTGCATATGATGAGAATTCAGGACAGATGACGACGAGAGTCTCTGCGAGAGGCAGTATAATGGACCTGACCGTCGGTCTTGATTCTCAGTTTGCCTATGTATCCTATATGGAGGGAGCGGTAGATGCCATAGATATGGCAAATGGTGAACTTTACACCAATCCTTTGATAGACAGTGATCTGGCGATAGTTCATACCGTATTCGTGAACGGACAGGTGGTGATAAGCCCGTATCTGTCGTCGGATCTGTATCTGTATTCATATCATGAAGCACCCGATCTGGTGGAGCTTGATACTTTCGACAAGAGTATGGTCCTGGAAGGAACCGCTCCTGATTCTTCATATTTTGTCCTCACACCGTTAGGTGACTTCTCAACGTATTATTTCTATGATGATACAGGCAGGCAGATCTATAAATACACGGGGGATATGAGCTTTACGAGCTTCACCGGTTTTGTCGGTAATTATTTCCTGATCGCGGGAGGAGATGAGATCGTACGTGTGGATCCTTTCTCGGGAGAGGAGCTTGTGACCTTAAGATCCGAGCTGACCGGTGATGAGTACGGAACATACGGATGTATCAGCAGAAACGGAAAGTATGTCGTACTGTGGGGAACCCGCAAGCTGCATCTGATCGATACGGAAGAAATGACGGAAATCGGATCCTATGAAACTGACCAGACGGTAAACAGTGTGCTGGTTTCCGAGGATGGGAAGTGGATATATGTATTCACGGGCACCGATCCGATATATCGTGTCGATACGGAAAAATGGGAGAAACAGGAACTGGGTTCGGACAAACTGTATGCACAGGCAGAGAGTTCGTTGCATGATTTCATGTGTCTGAGTGTGGATGGAACAAAGTTTGCCATGTTCTGTATGGACGGATATGTAAGGATAGTTGATACTCAGACCCTGTCCGTGATAGGAGAGATTCCTCTGTCGGCGAGACTCAAGATGTTCATAGGATTTACGGATGACGGCAACTATCTCGTGTTACAGGGAGATGACGGCAAGCTCCGCATATGGGACATAGCAGAAGGAAAAACCAAAAGCCTGACCGATACGGATACCACGATAAACCGGATCATATGTGATGAAGAAGACGGTCTGATGGCAGTTACAGGTGGCAGTGATATGTATCTGCTTGAGACTGACGGGTATGGTTGCAAAGCGTATATCCCCGACGGAATGACAATTTTGAGCAAGGATAATACATTCGTTCTGTGCCCTGATAACAGAAAAATGTATATGACAAAATATAAGGATTATAAGGAACTTCTCAAAGAGGCCGACAGACAGTTCCCCGATTCCGAATTGGATGATGACCGTCGCGTTAAATACAATGTGGAATGATGGGAAATAGGGTTCCGGACTATTTACTATTTTTTCAAAATGTGATAAGTATTAAGTAACTGTATGGTTTGACCGATACATATTATGGATAGTATCTATGCTATCCGGTTATGCGGCAGGGACGCCGCTTTTCGTACCTGTACATGGATGTGAAGGAGGTCGATATGAGTATTTCGCTTAAGAATGATTATTCATTTTTGTTTTCGGGAATGAACAAATCCGTAGCGGGTACTGCATCTGACATGAGCTGGCTATCCGATTACGCTTCCATCAAGAGCGGAAGCTATGGCAAGCTTATGAAGTCATATTACTCATCGGTTGCGGGGGATAAGAAGAACACGGCTGAGGCCGGATCCAAAGATTCACGCAGCTCGGTTCTGGAGAGTCTGACTTCCGTTAAGACGCAGACACCTACGGCTTCAAAAGAAACGAAAGCATACAACAAAGCCGCTACGGCTGCAGATGCTTTGCAGAGTTCTATAAAAGATCTCGGATCGCTCAAAGAAGACGCAGATGACGACAAAGTATTTGAAGCACTGAGCGGATATGTAAAGAACTACAATTCCGTAGTGGACACGGCATCCGCTACGGCCGACAAGTCCATCGGCAACAGACTGGACTCGATCAAGAGCACGACGAGTGCCAATGAGAAAGATCTCGCTTCTCTGGGCATAAGCGTCGGCAAGGACGGTAAACTGAGCATAGACAAGGATCAGTTCACTGCAGGTGATAAGAGCAAAGTTCAGACACTTTTTGCTGACAGGAGATCTTATGCATCCAATGTGAATGTATCCGCCGCAATGATACAGTCAACAGCAGGATATGACGCTGCCAGAGCCAATACATATACGGCAGCAGGCGCATATTCCGCAGTGACCGGGTCGCTGTGGGACTCCACCACATGATCCGTACTTAAACATCCGTATACAGGGCTTGCGCGCCCGGGATCATCCCCGGGCGCATAAAAGAAAGAATCTTCGCATATAGAATTACAGTATATTATCAAATCTCAGGGCGTGGCAGATCTGCCGAATATCCCAGATTAATAAACTTAAGAAACAACGAACCTTAACATTTATTTTTATATACAGGGAGGATTATTAATGACCAGAGAACAATATGAGTCGCTGAAGCTGGCGGACTTAAGAGCGCTGGCTAAGACCAGGGATATCAAGATCCCCGCGTCGGCGAAAAAGGAAGACATCATTGAACTGATGCTTGAAAAAGACCATCAGGAAGCTGACGTGTCCGAGGATACGCGTCCCGATGCTGTAGGACGCAAGCCCGTGCCTGCCTCGGTAGCGGCTCCTGAAGCAAAGTCATCCGCTGCCGCAACGGCTGCCAAAGCTTCGGGTGAAAAGAAGGGCGAGGATGCTTCCGAATCCGCACAGGATGAGTTCGATCCCAACAGTCCCGAGGCTCAGGGAGGATCGAAAGCACACGGAATCCTGGAGGTAATGCCGGACGGATTCGGATTCATCAGGTGTGAGAATTACCTGCCGGGTGAAAATGACGTATATGTAGCACCCGCACAGATCAGACGGTTCGGATTAAAGACCGGAGATATCCTGGAGGGGCATACCAAGGCCAAGACCGGTAATGAGAAATTCTCGGCACTGCTGTACTTAAAGAGCATAAACGGATACGCTCCCGAAGTAGCCGCAAAGCGTCCGAACTTCGAGGATCTGACTCCTATATTCCCCAACGAGCGCATACAGCTCGAATATCCCGGAGTAGCTTCATCCATGAGGATCATGGATCTGATATGTCCGGTAGGCAAGGGACAGCGTGGTATGATCGTATCACCTCCCAAGGCCGGTAAGACCACACTGCTCAAAGAGGTGGCCAGATCGGTCAAGCATAATAACCCGGATATACATCTGATCATCCTGCTCATCGATGAGCGTCCCGAGGAAGTAACCGATATCAAGGAAGCTATAGCAGGCAGAAACGTTGAGGTCATCTACTCAACATTTGATGAGCTTCCCGAGCATCATAAGAGAGTGTCGGAGATGGTCATAGAGCGAGCACGCAGGCTCGTAGAGCACGGAAAAGACGTTATGATCCTGCTCGACTCCATCACGAGACTGGCCAGAGCTTATAACCTGACAGTATCACCTTCCGGACGTACTCTGTCCGGCGGTCTTGATCCCGCGGCTCTGCATATGCCCAAGAGATTCTTCGGTGCGGCACGTAACATGCGTGAAGGAGGCAGCCTGACTATCCTGGCTACCGCACTCGTTGAGACCGGTTCCAAGATGGATGATGTGGTATATGAGGAATTCAAGGGAACAGGTAACATGGAAATGGTACTCGACCGCAAACTCTCCGAGAGAAGAGTATTCCCTGCGATCGATCTGCCCAAGTCCAGTACCAGAAGAGAAGATCTGCTGCTCTCATCCGAGGAGCTTGAAGCCATCAATATCATCCGTAAGGCTTTCAATGCGTTGAAGCCTGAAGAGGCGGCCGATCAGATACTGGATCTGTTCTCCAAGACCAGAACGAACTCGGAGTTCGTACAGATGGTCAAGAAGAGAAGGATATTCTGAAAAAACTGCTGAATCGACAGGTTCAGTGTAATTCTTCGATATGTTCCATGCCCATGGCGATGATCGTTCTTACATGGTCATCGTCAAGGGCATACATAATCTGCTTGCCCTCGCGTCTGCTTTTGACCAGATGCGAGTTTTTTAATACTTTGAGCTGGTGGGATATGGCTGACTGAGTCATATCGAGCTTCTCCGCGATATCCTGAACGCACAGTTCGGAATCGAAGAGTGTATGCATGATACGCAGTCTGGTGCTGTCTCCGAATACCTTGAAAAGCTCAGCCACTTCCTCTGTATGTGTATTTTCTGTATGCATATTACTCATATCTTCTCCGTTTCGGTTTATTCGGAATCGAGGTAAAATACTCAGTTCCTGATCCGCAGAGCTCTGATCGCGTTCAATATGGCTATGACCATAACTCCGACATCCGCAAAAATGGCAAGCCACATATTCGCGATACCGACTGCTCCGAGTATCAGACACAGGATCTTCACACCGAGAGCAAACCAGATGTTCTCATATACGATACGCATGCATTTGCGCGATATGGCGATGGCACGGCTGATCTTCAGCGGGTCGTCATCCATCAATACGACATCCGCGGCTTCTATCGCGGCATCAGAGCCGAGTGCGCCCATTGCGATGCCGATGTCTGCTCTGGAAAGAACGGGTGCATCGTTGATACCGTCACCGACGAATGCGAGTACCTCGGAGTCGGACTTGCAGGACAGAAGCTCCTCAACCTTGCTCACTTTATCTTCGGGCAGAAGCTCGGAATAAACTTCGGTAATACCCAGCTCGCCTGCGATCCGCTGAGCGGGAGCATCAGCGTCGCCTGTAAGCATAACTATACGCTTTACATTCTGCTTGCGCAACTGAGCTATGGCAGCCGATGAAGTGGGCTTGATCACGTCATCTATCACCGCATATCCGACATATACGCCATCCAGTGCCATATGTATCTGCGTACCGCCCTGTGCAGCTCCGGCGGGGATCGTGATATTGTGTGAGGACATCAGCTTGGTGTTGCCGATCAGGCATTCGTGTCCTTCGATACGTGCGACTACTCCGTGTCCGCTGATCTCCGACAGCTCATCTGCTTCCGGCAGTGCAGTACCGGGATGTTCTTCTTCGTATGCCCTGCACAGACACTGTGCGATGGGGTGTGTAGAAGTATGCTCGCATACGGCTGCATATCGCAGGAAGTCATCGCGGCTGATGCCGTCGGTATGTATATCGGTTACCGCGAACATTCCCTGTGTCAGAGTACCGGTCTTATCCATGACCACATAGGACGTTTTGGATAAGGCTTCCAGATAGTTGGAGCCTTTCACCAGTACACCGGCATGAGAGGCTCCGCCTATACCGGCGAAAAATGTCAGTGGAATGCTGATCACGAGAGCACATGGACAACTGATGACCAGGAAAGTCAATGCTCTGTATATCCACGTACTGAAATTCCACCCGTTATGTAACACGAGTCCGTTTACAAGCGGAGGGAGTATGGCTAAAGCAAGTGCCAGATAACATACCAGAGGGGTATAAACACGTGCAAACCTGCTGATGAAGTTCTCGGATCTGGATTTATTGGAGCTGGAATTCTCTACCAGCTCAAGTATCCTGGATACGGTCGACTCACCGAATTCTCTGGTAGTCTCTATACGGATAGGAGATGTCAGGTTGATGCAGCCGCTGATAACATCATCGCCGGGGCCCGCTTCGCGAGGCATGCTTTCGCCGGTGAGGGCGGCAGTGTTTAAAGTGGTGTTACCTGAGATCACGCGCCCGTCGATCGGTATCTTGTCACCGACTCTGACGGTGATGATGCTTCCCACAGGTACTTCATCGGGATCCACGCTTACCAGTTCACCATCCTGCTCGATCATCGCATAGTCGGGTCTGATATCCATCAGATCGGATATGTTGCGCCTGCTCTTTCCTACGGCATAGCTCTGGAAAAGCTCGCCGATCTGATAGAAGAGCATAACGGCTATAGCTTCGTTGTAATCACCGCTGCGCGTGTATATGGCCAGAGCAAAAGCGCCGACCGTTGCCGTTGCCATCAGGAAATTCTCATCGAATACCTGCCTGTTCATTATCCCTTTGAAAGCTTTGCGCAGGATATCGTATCCTATGACCAGATATACGGCCAGATACAGGAGGAATCTGATTACGGCGGGGATAAGACCCTCACCGAATGGTATGAAGAACAGTGCGATCATGGCGACTGCGGTGATTATAATTCTTATAAGTACTTTGCGTTGTTTCTTTGTCATTGTCCTTGTCCTGGCTTGCTGATGCTTTCGGAATCGATGCGGCGTCTGTCGCTTTTTCGTGGTATCTTTACAGATAGATCTCGCAGTCGTCTTCGACCTTCTTGCAGTTCTTGAGTACTTCCTGCATTACGGCCTTGTGATCGGCATCATCTTCGAATTCAACGTTCATCTTGAGTGCCATGAAATTGACAACTGCATCTTTTACTCCGGCGGTTTTCTTTGCTGCCTGCTCCATCTTGTCGGCGCATGCCGCACAGTCTACTTCGATCTTGTAACTCTTTTTCATAGGTCTCTCCTTCATGTGCTTGTGCTGTACTGAGTTGATGTCTGGTTAGTGTGTTCCTGATGTCTTGAACAATCAAACATATGAGCAATCGTTCATATGATAAACAAATAATAACACCCTCCGAAGAGGGTGTCAACAGTTTACTTATAGAAAATATAAAGGTGACCGGCAGTTATTTCGCAGCGATGAGTGGTTTGTAATGACGGGGTTCCATCTGTTCTGATCCTTCGAACAGTTTCCTCTTGTACCATACATATCTGAGATATGCGGTGAATCCGCTGATGAACCAGGTCACACCTACGCTCCACCAGATGCCCCACAGTCCCATGATCGGCATGGCGGTCATGAGAGCCGGGAAGATAAGTCTGCAGATGACTTCCACAACACCGTTGATAAAGGCAAATACCGAATCGCCGATGCCGTTCAATACACCTCTGACCACATAGATCACGCCGAGGAATACATAGAAGAGAGAGGTGATCCTGATGGCTTGTGCTCCCATGGCGATGACTTCGTTGTCCTCAACGAATATTCTGATAATGGGCTCACAGAAGAGCTGCATCACCGGAAGCATGATGATGGAGAAGATCACCATGAGCAACGTACCCTTCTTAAGACCGAGTACCACGCGGTCGTTCTTCTTCGCACCGTAGTTCTGTCCGCAGTAAGTGGACAGTGCTTGCCCTAGTGTCTGATAAGGCTGATGAATGACCATCTCAATACGGCTGGTGGCGGTGAATGCCGCTACAGCTACAGCACCGAATCCGTTTACCACTCTCTGAAGGACCATGCATGAGATGGATATCATGGCGAACTGCATGGAGAGCGGGATGCCCAGCTTGAGCGCACGTGAGATCATATCCCTGTCGGGACGCATGTGCTCGCGGTCCAGCTTAAAGTACTCGTTGGTCTTAAAGGCAAATACGAGACAGGCTGCACCTGATATAAGCTGTGAAACTACCGTGGCGAATGCCGCACCGGCTACTCCCATATGAAGTCTGGTCACAAAGAACAGATCCAGTACGGTGTTGAGCAGGCAGGAGAATATCAGGAAATACAGAGGAGTCCTGGAATCCCCGAGAGCCCGCAGCATGGATGCAGCGTAGTTATATACCGCTATGAATATGATGCCTATACACTGGAATCGGAGATAAACAAGCGAATCCGCCATAATGTCGGCAGGAGTGTCGAGCAGCACCAGCAGCGGTCTGGATATCAGAAAGGCCAAAGCACCGACGAGTATCGACATGGCCATCATCAGATATGCCGTGTTCACGATGCAGGTCTTGACCTTGCGGTCATCGCCCGTACCGAAACATTGTGATGTGACTATTCCGCCGCCGTTTCCGATACCGTTGCACAGTGCAAAGAACAGGAAGGTGGTCGAAGATGTGGCTCCGACTGCCGCCAGCGCTTCTGCTCCGATATACCTTCCTACTATAATGGAATCGACTACGTTATACACCTGCTGAAAAAGATTGCCTATCAGCATGGGTATCGCAAACCGTACGAGCAACCCCGTAGGATTCCCCTCAGTCATATTCAGGGTATGTGATTTCAATGTTGCTTTCGCCATATTATATAAATTACCTCTATTACTAAAGTTTGACGTTAAACCCTTATCCTTTCGAGTGCCATTATAACACCGCGGTTCAGAAAAGCAATAGTCTTTTTTCATAATAATAGAAGAAAAATACATCTTGACATCATGCATATTAGTAGCGTATCATTAAAAAGCTGTCGTATAAGGCAGCATGGGATGAGAAATGTAACTGTTTTGTTTATATATAGTTAGGAGGCAACATGAAGGAAGGTATACATCCTGCGTACTATCAGGCTACCGTAACCTGCAACTGCGGCAACACTTTTGTGACCGGTTCTACCAAAGAGAGTATCCACGTGGAAGTTTGCTCCAAGTGCCACTCATTCTATACCGGACAGCAGAAAGCAGCTCAGGCCAGAGGTCGTATTGATAAGTTCAATAAGAAGTACGGCATGGACGAGAATAAGTAATTTATTTCTGAACTATGGCAAGGGTTGGGGTTTATGCTCCGGCCCTTTTTTATTCACTGATGATCCGGCGTACGTGCGCCGGCGAAGAGAAGGATATGAGTAAAAAACAAAAGAAGCATTACTCCGGTATAGGAGGACAGGCTGTACTCGAAGGCATAATGATGAAGAATGAGGAGCACTATTCGATAGCGGTCCGCAAGTCTGACGGTACGATAGCCGTAGACATAGAGAACTACAGGAACTCGGTCTATGAGAAGCTTAAGAAGATTCCATTTATAAGAGGAATATTCAGCTTCATAGATTCGCTGATACTGGGCATGAGATCCCTGAATTTCTCGGCTGAGATATACGCCGAGGAAGAGGCTGATGACAAGAACACATCCGGATCCGGTTCATCCGGAAAAGGATTGTCCGACAAGGCACTAACTACAATCGTAGGCATAGTATCGGTTGTGCTGGCTGTTGGCCTGTTTATGGTACTTCCGGTATATCTGACGGGGCTGGTGGCCGACAGGATCAGAAATGATTCGCTCATAGCTATCATAGAGGGTGTGATCAGACTGGCGATCTTCCTCATATATATAGTGGCTATTTCGCTGATGAAGGATATACGTCGGGTCTATATGTACCATGGTGCCGAGCATAAATGCATCAACTGCATCGAGCGCGGCAGACCTCTGACTGTGCATAATGTTATGCGTTCCTCACGCATGCATAAGAGATGCGGTACCAGCTTCCTGTTATTCGTGGTGCTTGTCAGCATCATCGTGTTCTTTTTCATCAGAGTCGATAATATGGCTCTGAAGATACTGATCAGGATAGCGCTCATACCTGTCGTTGCAGGCATATCATACGAACTGCTCAGATTTGCGGGCAGATTCGATAACCCGCTCACATTTATCATATCCGCGCCCGGCATGCTGCTCCAGAGACTCACTACCAGGGAGCCGGATGAGAGTATGGCTGAGGTCGCCATCGCTGCTGTCGAGGCTGTGTTTGACTGGAGAGAGTTCCTGCTTGATGAGTTCGGGTACGACTATACCGGTGAGGATGACGGCCCCATCAAGGATGAGGATGGCGACGGATTCCTCGATGAAGATGCGGATACCGATACTGATGCTGTGGCCGATGGTGATGACGATACGGACACCACGGACTCCGGCTCCGATGATTCATCGATATAAGCCATGACGATACTTCAGACGCGGAATGAGATCATAGAACAGTTGACTTCCGCCGGCATAGAAGATGCCGATTCGGAAGCACGCATCATATTGTGTGAGACTGCCGGACTGTCCGCTACGGATATCCACGGCAGACCGGACGATGAGATAACGTCCGATATATATAATGAAATACAGACTATAGTTAAGAGACGCCTCATGAGAGAACCGCTGCAGTATATATACGGCAGGTGGGATTTCATGGGGCTTTCGTTTGCCGTCAGGCCTGGGGTACTCATACCCAGACCCGATACCGAGATCATGGTTGAGACTGTTATGGGCAGGCTGCATGACGGTATGCGGATCCTGGATCTGTGTACCGGTACCGGATGCATACTCATCAGCCTGCTGAAGTATTCCAACGGATGCGAGGGTGTGGGAGTCGATATATCGGCGGAGGCTCTTGCGCTGGCACAGGAGAATGCGGAAGCGATACTTGGTGCGGCCGTGGATGGCGGGACTGCCGGAGATGCAACGGGGATCAGCTTTTTGCAGGGCGACTTGTATGGCGCGTTGACCGAGATGGTCACACCGATAACGTTTGATATCATTGTCTCCAATCCTCCGTATATTCCGGCTGATGTGATAGACACGCTGGAACCCGAGGTAAAGAAATATGAACCGCGTCTCGCGCTGGACGGCGGAGATGACGGACTGGATATCATACGCAGGATAATAGACGGGGCACAGGCGCATCTGATAAAGGGCGGAGAGCTTTTCCTGGAGATAGGATATGATCAGGGACCATCGGTGAGTGCACTCATGCGTGAAGCCGGGTTTGCGGATGTGGAAGTGATCCCGGATTACGCCGGGCTTGACCGTGTGGTAGCGGGGCGAGTGCCCATACTGTGAAATGAAATACAATATCTGCGTGCAATTAAGGTGTCGGATGATATAATGTAATTTGTGAGCGAGCATTCACCGCGAGCTTAGATCAACAGGCAATTTCCGGTTTAGAGCGAAAGACTAACTATTAAAAGTCAACAGAAAAATGAGTATTTTTGAATAAAACATCAAGAGATGTTTTAGATAGCTTGGAGGCAGGCTTAAGCCTCAATCAGTACCTTGAAAATCGCATGACACATAGAGCATCTTAATAGGTGC
>JAFSTN010000041.1 GCA_017450485.1 Lachnospiraceae bacterium | reverse complement strand
GCCGTCAAGGGCTATATCAAGACTTATAACTTTGAGCGTTGCCATTCGGCTATAGACTACACCGTACCTGCTGAGATGTACTTCCCTTCAATGCTGTATAACGCAGCTAAGGAAGCAGCTTGATCCAGAGGTTATACTACAAATAATGATATCAGCATGGGGAGGGGATCCTTCCCTCTCTATGTACAGATAAAGGTTCACTTAAGAAGCTATATAAGATTTGTCTTGACAACTGACCCAGTATATCCACTCCAAACGGTTGATTACCTTCTGTTTACGCTATGTGAATCTTTTTCATCATTTATAATATCAACCTCTAAAACAATATCCCCTCCTGAACGGAGGGGATATTGTGCATATCGATTATTCTCTATACTGTTTTTTGCAATCTTTCAAAAAAAACTACATCCGACGATTTATTTTTTCTTGGATGATTTCTGCTGATTGTTCAACCATTCTGTGAATGTATTCTTTTTTATGCGCATAACTCTTCCATCGGGGTGACAGACCGGACACTTTGCATAGTCGGATTCATCATACACTTCACCACAATACGGGCACATTGTCATGATAGATTCTCCTTTCCTATATATGGTAATCGTTACTGTTTATTGTTTACTGTTCTTTATTTCTTCTTTGCTTCTTTTCGAATTGTTCCTATTTTCTTATCACTTCGAGTATCTCTTCCATCCTTATTTCTAATAGTTCCGGGGGGAAGATCATTCTTTTTTTCAAATGTCCCAACCGTGCAGTCACTTCTGGTTTTTCGCATACTCAACATCCTCCTATGAAATCTTTCATTATCAAACATTGACCTTAACAACCTTAACTTTGGCAGCACCCCAATTTCCGAACGTTGCCTCGGTAGGATCAGACATCCCTGATAATTCATCACCGTATTCGCCACAGTCTACCATATATAGACCAGCTGCCTTGGCTTCTTCTTTGGAATCGAACAATCCTGATTCTCCATCATATTCATACGAATCCATCACTTCACCATCTAGCCAAGATATAACAACTTTGTATTTTGACATGGTATCCTTCCTCGCACGCCCGAAGCGAACTCCTTATCACTCTCTTATGGTAAGCATATTATATATGACTGTAACATTCAACAGTTCATGCAAAAAGTCTAGTAAGTTCTATATACCTATCATATTTCAGATCAGGTGTAATAGTAAGTCTAGTAAGTTTCTATATACTTATGTTCGTCTAACCCCCATAAATCAAGTATCTCCTCCGTTCCTCTCAAGTCACCCAATTTACTCAACTCATTCCCCCTCATTTGAACCTCGATACGTCTTTGCAGGGACTCTTTACATATTGATTCTGAAGCAAAAACGTTTCTCACCAAAGGATCATAGAGTTGAATCAGCGCCAGGAAATCATTAACAAAACATGTATAGTAGACTTATCTGATCTACTGAACGCAACTGAACGCAATAAAAAAAGCCCGCAACCATAGAGATTACAAGCTTTGAAGGATCGGGGTGACAGGATTCGAACCTGCGACCCCCTGGTCCCAAACCAGGTGCTCTAGCCAAACTGAGCCACACCCCGTATCGCATTTACGATTCTACCATAGAAAACTCTTTTTGTCTTGAACTCACACACATTCTGGTGGATAATGTATCTTGCAGACTAAAAACCACTTCATTCTTACTCCGTCGGTCTGTATTCCCGTTTATGATCAATAACAGAATAAAGGAGATTCAACTATGAATGATGTGCTCAAATCCTACATTGAGATTGTTCCGGTGATCAAGGATGCCTTCGGAATGGATATCATGATGAGCGTAACCGACGGATATGAATTCCTGGCATATTGGCGCGGCAACAAGATGGTGGCCGATATTCATGTCGGTGATAAGCTGTCACAGAACGATCCCATGTGGACAAGCTTCACCACCGGAAAAAAACTGGAGCAGATATGTCCGGCCGATGTATACGGCTTCGAATTCAAAGCCATAACGATCGCAATCCGTGACGGTTCACAGATAGTCGGAACCATGGGAATAGCTATCAGTCTCGAGAACGAAACATATACCAGAGAAGCATCCGAAAAACTCCTCGAAGCCGTTAACTCGGTCCAGAACGATATATCGAAGACAAAAGATTACAGCGATCGCATCAAGGAAAGCGGAACAGTCATAAATGACTCGACCGGGAGACTGATGGAAAATGTAAACGAAATACAGGGATTTGTAAAAAGCATCCAGGCGATTTCGGGAAAAACCACTATTCTTTCACTGAATGCATCGATCGAAGCCGCAAGAAGCGGTGAAGTAGGCAAAGGCTTTACAGTGGTCGCAAACGAGATGCAGCGTCTGGCCAACGACATCAAAATCGCCTCAAATCACATCCTTGACATAATTGACCGTTTCTCGGTGGATATAGACTTGATGAAGCAAAACCTGGATATCCAGTCCGAATGTCAGGAAAGTCAGTTAAAGCTGACGGAAACGCTTGTAGAGCAGGTGGAGAATATAGAGACCACCACACAGAATGTTATCCGGAAGATAACCTGACTTAAGCAAAACAGTACCGGTTCATTATCACAGATATCTTATCTCAAATTCAGGCGCAGACCCTTCGGTGATTTCCATCACTATATAAGAAGGTCTGCGTCCGTTCTGTCTGGGATAGGTGAGGGACCCCGGATTTATAGCGATCACGGGACCGGACAGATCCACTAGAGGTTTGTGGGTATGGCCGAACATGACTATATCCACGTCTCTGGCGGCCGCCTCAGATTTGATGATACTGTGGTCCATGGATACATAATAGTTATGGCCATGGGTGATCCAGATCTTAAGGCCTGCGATCGTGATCGTCCTTTCACGTGGCAGTACACTGAAGAAATCGTTGTTTCCCGGTACCATCACACACGCGCACTCCGGACCTGTCAGTCTCTCTATCTGTTCTTCCTCGCCCTCGAGATCTCCGCAGTGTATCAGCATATCGAAGGGACCGTCATCAGCCAGTATATCCTCCAGAGGATCGTGATATCTATGTGTATCGCTTATTATCAGTATACGCATCGTCCGATCTTATCCCAGTGCTTTCTTCAATTCATCCCGCATCGCCCGAAGTGCCTTGCCTCTGTGGCTGCGGGCATGCTTTTCCTCATCAGTGAGCTCAGCCGAGTAACACTTCACGTCAGGCAGGTAGAATACGGGATCGTATCCGAAGCCGTTCTCGCCTTTTTCCTCATATCCGATCATGCCTTCATAGGTTCCGTGAGTGGTGATCTCGCGTCCGTCGGGAAGCACAGCCGCTATCGCACACACGAACCTGGCGGTGCGATCTTCATCGGGCACCCCTTCGAGCAGCTTGATGAAATGCATGTTTTTATCATGGTAGGGCGTGTCGTGTCCTAAATATCTCGCCGAATATATGCCGGGCTCTCCGCCCAGATAGTCGATCTCAAGTCCGGAATCATCCGCCATCACGATGTCATTCGGAAGTTTCCCTGCTACTGCCCGGGCTTTGATCAGAGCGTTTTCTTCAAAAGTGGTACCGTCCTCTTCTATATCGATATCAACCCCGGCTTCCGCCATGGATACGATCTCCAGTCCCGTGTCACCGAGTATCTGATGTATCTCTTTAAGCTTGCCTTGATTGGCTGTTGCAAAAACTATCCTGTGCATATCATTCCTCGCTGTAAGCGCTCGCGATCGCCGCAGCTATACCTTCGGCGATCCTGCTTCTGTAATCATCTCTGTTAAGCAGGATATTCTCCTGAGTATTGGTGTAGTACCCGACCTTGATCGTCGCAGCGGGAACCGTCGCCTTGCGGATCACCGCATCGTTTTCCCCTGCCTCGGCGAGTCCGACCGCCTTGCCGCCGATGGCCGTAGTCACATTCGCTTCCAGCAGGTCAGCCAGTTCCACGGATCCGAATCCGGGGATGAAATAAGTACCGTTATATACGGTCTCGGTTCCGTAGACCTTGGAGTCTTCATCATACGATGTTTCGATACGTATATACATATCGGGGTGCACCTCGGTCAGCAACGCAAGACTGTCATCATCGACAGCGACTCTCTCATCGAGGCTGGTCACATATACGCGGATACCGTCTGCCTCAAGCAGCGTGAGAAGCTTGGCGGAAATGTCCTGACATATACGAGCGGGAGTGAGCGAATCGTGATTGATCAGTTCCGACGGTGCATACCCTGCGGGATCGATCACGACAATGCGGTCATACACCTCACGCGGCCTCATCTTTTCTATATACAATACACCGTTCTCAAATATCGTATTGTACTCATAGACCCGGTCCATATCGAATCTGAGTATGATCCGGTCAGCATCGTCTATAACAGCTCCGTACATGACACCTTCCAGATTACCGGAGATATATTCATCACCGTAGTATGCGGAATCGCCGCCTGCGATCGACACCCACAGCTGTCTGTCCATATAGTGGTTCTCGATCGTGATATCCGAGCTTGATATCCCGTCGGCGACAGGCACCCAGAGGTAATCGGATTCGGCTGATGCTCCGTTCAGGAAAAGTGCAGTTCCCTCAGCTTTACTTTCTGCAGCTCCAGTCGCTGATGCTTTCCCGGAGTTGTCAGCATTGTTGGTTGACATAACTTTACCTGATGAATCATCGTTCACTCCGGCATTCGCCATTGTTCCCAGCACCCCATGGCTTATTTCCTGCACTCCCCTGCTGCCCAGTCCGGACATAACAGCCGGATGCATGATCTGCATATATGCAAAGGCTCCGCCGATCAGGATCACTGCGCAGATCAGGGTAAATATGAGGGTTTTCTTATATATGTTGTAGATATTTCCCACTGTTTCACTCATCGTTTATCCTTGGGGCATCACCGGCCGTGCCTGTTACCCGCACTCCGGAGCCGCATCACGCCTCGGCGGTTTCGGTCCCATATACTGATAGTAATATGTTTTGATCATACCGTTATATATCTTACGGTTTTTGTCTGCTTTGTGACCTATATCATATTCCGCTTTTTCATATGCGGTTATCACATACATCGACCATGAATCAAGTGCCTTGTATCTCTCACCGAGTGTCCTGTAGAGCGAGGACAGCTCACCATCCTTCATCAGTCTCTCTCCGTAGGGCGGATTGGTTATGATGAAGCCGTACTTCTTCGGATGGGACAGATCCTTCACGTCTCTCCGCTGGAAATGGATCAGATGATCAACTCCGGCTTCTTTCGCATTCTCCCTGCAAATAGCGACACAGGAGTCATCTATGTCATATCCCTGAATGTCCGTATCGACATCATCCGTAATCAGATCGTTGGCCTCATCTCCGGCATCATACCAGAGCTTACGGGGAAAGAGATGCTCCCATTTCTCTGCCGTAAACTCCCTGTTCATACCCGGAGCTATATGTGCGGCCATCATTGCCGCCTCTATGGGGAAGGTTCCGCTGCCGCAGAACGGATCGACCAGTATACGGTCACCTTTCCACGGTGTGAGCATGATCAGTCCGGCTGCCAGGTTCTCCGCGATCGGAGCCTGGTTGTTAAGTCTCCTGTATCCTCTCTTGTGAAGGCTCTCTCCGCTCGAGTCGATCCCGACCATTACCTTATCTTTATAGAGAAAAACCCTCACGGGGTAATCGTCTCCGTCTTCCATGAACACTTCCCGGTGATAGGTGTCCTTCATCCTCTCGACCATCGCCTTTTTCATGACAGACTGGATGTCTCTGGGAGAAAAAAGCGCGGACTTGACGGTCGCAACCTTCGTTACCCAGAATCGGGCATTCTCCGGCAGGTACTCCTCCCATGGTATGGCTCTGGTACCCGTGAATAGTTCCTCATAGGTCGCCGCATCGAACTCTCCGGCCTTCAGCAGAACTCTCTCTGCGGTACGTAAGAATATATTGGCTCTGGGCAAAGCATCGGCGCCGCCCGCAAAGCAGATGCGTCCGTCCTGTGATGATGTGATCTGCAGGCCCAGATCCTGTATTTCTCTCTTAAGGGGAGCCTCCATGCCGAAGTGGCAGACGGCTATATATTCATACCTGTCCATCTGATGTAAAAGAGCTTATTTCACTGATATATTGCTCTATGCTAAACGTTTAACTAATGCTATAATAATGCTTGTCTATCATCACACAACGAATGTGTGATGTCAAGAAAACGAGTATGGAGGTATAGTATGAAATTCGGCCATTTCGATGACGCTGCCAAAGAATACGTCATCACTACTCCCAGGACTCCCTTGCCCTGGATCAACTATCTGGGTACCAACGGATATTTCACTCTGATATCCAACACCATGGGTGGTTATTCTTTTTACAAAGATGCTAAGCTTCTCCGCATCACACGTTATCGTTATAACGACGTGCCTACCGACTTCAACGGTAAGTATTTCTACATCAAGGACGGAGATACCATATGGAATCCCGGCTGGCAGCCGACCAAGACAGAGCTCGACTCCTATGAGTGCCGTCACGGTATCGGATACAGCAAGTGGAATTCATCAAAGAACGGTGTGAAGGCTTCCGTCCTCTCATTCGTTCCCACGGATGATTCCTGCGAGATCCATCAGGTCAAACTGACCAACGACTCCGGCGCTGCCAAGTCCCTCAAGCTCTTCTCATATGTAGAGTGGTGTCTGTGGAACGCCGATGACGATTCCAGGAACTTCCAGCGTAACTTCTCCACAGGTGAAGTTGAGATCATCGGATCTACCATCTACCACAAGACCGAGTACAGAGAGCGTCGTAATCACTACGCAGTATTCTCCGTTAATACTCCGGTCGACGGTTTCGATACATCCAGAGACGCATTCCTCGGAGCATATCGCGACAACTCGAATCCCGAAGTCGTATGTGAAAAGGGTCAGTGCACCGGTTCCGTAGCACACGGATGGTCACCTGTAGGTGTACACCAAATCAATGTGGAGCTTGCTCCCGGTGAGACCAAGTCATATGTATTCGTACTCGGCTATTGCGAGAATCCCGATAATGATAAGTGGGAGTCCAAGGGTGTCATCAAGAAGGATCCCGCAAACAAGCTTCTCGCCAAGTATCAGTCAGACGCTGACGTAGATGCCGCTTTTGCAAAACTGAAAGAATACTGGGATAACCTCCTGTCGATCTACACGGTTGAGTCCTCCAACGAGAAAGTTAACCGCATGGTCAACATCTGGAACCAGTATCAGTGTATGGTAACCTTCAACATGAGCCGTTCCGCTTCATATTTTGAGTCGGGTATCGGCAGAGGCATGGGCTTCAGAGATTCCAACCAGGACCTCCTCGGTTTCGTACATCTGATCCCCGAGCGTGCGCGTGAGAGGATCATCGATATCGCATCCACTCAGTTCCAGAACGGTAGCGCTTATCATCAGTATCAGCCTCTGACCAAGAGAGGAAACTCCGACATCGGATCCGGCTTCAACGACGATCCGCTGTGGCTGATCGCAGGTGTATCCGCTTACGTCAGAGAGACCGGAGACATCTCCATCCTCAAGGAGCAGGTGCCTTATGATAATGATATGAGCGTAGCTACTTCTCTGATGGAGCATCTCAAGAGATCATTTGATTTCACTGTAAATAACAAGGGGCCTCACAATCTGCCTCTGATAGGACGTGCAGACTGGAATGACTGTCTGAACCTCAACTGCTTCTCAGAGCATCCCGGCGAGAGCTTCCAGTGCTTCGGCCCTTCCGAGGGTCCCGTAGCAGAGTCCGTATTCATCGCAGGCATGTTCGTTAAGTACGGTGAAGAGTACGCTCAGCTGTGCGAGCTTCTGGGCGATACAGCCGAGGCAGAGAGAGCCCGCAAAGAAGTACAGATCATGTACGATGCAGTCCTCAAGGACGGCTGGGACGGTGACTGGTTCGTCAGAGCATATGATGCATACAGCCACAAGATCGGAAGTAAGGAATGCGAAGAAGGCAAGATCTTCATCGAGTCCAACGGTTTCTGTTCACTGGCAGGTATCGGTGTCAAGGAAGGCCTCGCACAGAAGGCTCTCGATTCCGTTAAAAAATACCTCGACTGCGAATACGGTGTAATGATCCTTCAGCCCGCATATACGGTATATCACCTCGAGCTTGGTGAGATCTCCTCCTATCCCCCGGGATACAAGGAGAACGCAGGTATCTTCTGCCACAACAATCCCTGGGTATCCATCGCCGAGACAGTCATCGGCCGTGGCGACAGAGCATTCGAGATATATAAGAAGACCTGTCCCGCATACACCGAGGAGATTTCCGAGATCCACAAGACCGAGCCCTATGTATACTGCCAGATGGTAGCCGGTAACGATGCTTACATCCCCGGCGAAGGCAAGAACTCTTGGCTTACCGGTACAGCAGCATGGACCTTCTGCAACATCTCCCAGTACATCCTGGGCGTATATCCCACTCACAAGGGACTGCAGGTTGATCCCTGCGTGCCTCACGGATTCGGAGACTTTAAGGTTACACGTAAGTTCCGCGGTGCTACCTACAACATCACGGTCAAGAATCCCGATGATGTGGAAAAAGGCGTTAAGTCCATGACAGTGGACGGACAGGCAGTTGACGGATGTATCATTCCTTTTGACGCATCCAAGAAGAATGTAGATGTAGTCGTTACAATGGGTTGATATCCCGGGTAATACATTTAAAAGAAAACCCTCCCGATAATCTTTATCGGGAGGGTTATTTACAGGTTTATGATAGATCTTAAATCCATCTGTCCCAGATGTCTTCTGGAAAAAGCATCCGCCGGTTTCGATCTGGCAGAGTATAAGGAACGCATCGTTGAGGATGCGCGCACCGCGGATGATGAATACGCGAGACGCCTCGGTATATGCGGGGATTGCGACCGTCTGAATGCGGGTTTATGCTCAGCCTGCGGCTGCTACGTGGAGCTGCGAGCTCTCACCGCCGCCAACCACTGTCCGTATGAGAAGTGGTGAAAGACACGCCGCCTCGAAAAGGTGAATTGTTTTCGATGCGGCTTCGTTTTCTTTACTTCTCTAACCTTGCGATAAGTGTTTCACCGTCCAGGTCGATCACAATCGTGTCTCCCTCGCTCACGTCACCTTCAAGGATCAGTTTCGCGGACAGCGTCTCCACATACTTCTGTATGTATCTGCGCAGAGGTCTTGCTCCGTATACGGGATCATAAGCCTGCTCTACTATGTAGTTCCTGGCTGCGTCGGTAAGCGCGACATGGAGTGATCTGTCCGAGAGCCTCTCATTGAGTTCGTTCATGATCAGATCCACAATGCCTGTGATATTCTCCTTAGTCAGCGGCTTAAACAGTATGGTCTCATCGAGACGGTTCAGGAATTCGGGCCTGAAATGAGCCTTCAGTTCTTCTTTGACCAGTTCGGTCGCTTTCTCATCTATAGTACCGTCGTCGCGTATGCCGTCGAGCAGATACTGAGCACCTATGTTACTCGTCATGATCAGTATCGTGTTCTTGAAGTCCACTGTACGGCCCTGAGAGTCCGTGATACGTCCGTCATCGAGTACCTGGAGCAGCACATTGAATACGTCGGGATGCGCTTTCTCTATCTCATCGAAGAGAACTACCGAATACGGCTTGCGTCTGACTGCTTCGGTCAGCTGGCCGCCTTCTTCATACCCCACATATCCGGGAGGTGCTCCGATCAGTCTGGACACGGAGAATTTCTCCATGTATTCGCTCATATCGATACGCACCATATTGTTCGCATCATCGAAGAGGGCTGCCGCCAGGCTCTTCGCCAGTTCGGTCTTGCCTACACCCGTAGGTCCGAGGAAAAGGAAGGAACCGATAGGCTTAGTCGGATCCTTGATGCCGGCTTTGGATCTCATGATCGCTTCGGATACCAGGGTCACACCTTCATCCTGACCTATCACTCTCTTATGAAGTTCTTCATCGAGATGAAGAGTCTTGGATCTCTCACTCTCAGTCAGCTTGGCGACAGGTATTCCTGTCCATCTGGATATGATACGTGCTATCTCCTCATCGGTGACCGCCTCATGAACCAGTGTCATATCACGGTTCTGGATATTTGCTTCTTCGGTCTCCAGCTCTTTCTTCAGAGCAGGGAGTTCGCCGTAAGTCAGCTTCGCAGCGGTCTCATAGTCACCGTCTCTCTGTGCTATCTGGATCTGTGAGTTGATCGCGTCTATCTTCTCGCGCAGTGTGCTCAGCTTGTCAACGGAAGCTTTCTCATTATCCCACTGAGCCTTCATCGAGTTGAACTTATCCTTGAGTTCCGCGAGTTCTTTCTGCAGGTCTTCGAGGCGCTCACGGCTTAAGTTGTCATCCTCTTTCTTCAGGGCAGTCTCTTCGATCTCGAGCTGCATGATACGACGGTTCAGTTCATCCATCTCGGTAGGCATGGAATCAAGTTCGGTCTTGATCAGTGCACATGCCTCATCTACCAGATCGATGGCCTTGTCCGGCAGGAATCTGTCGGATATATATCTGTCAGAGAGCATCGCTGCCGATACCAGGGCATTATCCTGGATCTTCACTCCGTGGTATACTTCGTATCTGTCCTTTAAGCCACGCAGGATCGATATCGTATCCTCCACGGTCGGCTCGTCCACCATGACGGGCTGGAAACGTCTCTCGAGTGCGGAATCCTTCTCAATATACTGCCTGTATTCATTGAGCGTCGTAGCGCCTATGCAGTGAAGTTCACCTCTGGCCAGCATGGGCTTGAGCATATTGCCGGCATCGAGTGCACCGTCTGTCTTGCCTGCTCCCACGATAGTATGCAGCTCATCGATGAAAAGTATGATCTGACCGTCCGAAGCCTTGACCTCATCAAGTACTGCTTTGAGTCTTTCCTCAAATTCGCCCCTGTACTTGGCTCCCGCTACAAGCGCACCCATATCGAGGGCAAAAAGCTTCTTATCTTTAAGTCCCTCAGGTACATCCCCGCGGACTATACGCTGAGCCAGTCCCTCAACCACGGCTGTCTTGCCGACACCGGGCTCACCGATGAGCACGGGGTTGTTCTTGGTCTTCCTCGACAGGATACGTATCACATTCCTGATTTCGGAATCGCGGCCGATAACGGGATCGAGTTTCTGTGCTTCCGCCCGCTGTACCAGATCCGTGGCATATTTTGCCAGAGTATCATAGGTCGCCTCCGGATTGTCGGATACGACCTTCTGATTCCCCCTGACGGTCGAGAGTGCCGCGAGGAATCTTTCACGCGTGATACCGTATTCCTTGAAGATCGCACCCACTTCCTTGTTGGGATTGCGAATCATCGACAGGAAGATATGCTCCACGGATACATATTCATCACCCATTGCCTTCGCTTCGTCTTCGGCGGAGATGAGTACTCTGTTCAGGTCCTGGCTCATATATATGTTTCCGCCCGAAACCTTTACACGCTTGGCGACGGCATCCTCAGCACGACCTGTGAAGTGCTCGGTGTTGATCTCCATCTTCTCTATAAGCTTCAGTATCAGCGAATCATCTATAGTGATCAGGCTGTACAGGAGATGCTCCTGGTCGATCTCCTGATTACCGTATTCATATGCCAGCTTCTCACAGTTGTTGATCGCTTCTATCGATTTCTGTGTGAATTTCTGTATATTCATAATAGCCCTCCAGTTAACATAACAAAGCATCGTCCGGGAATTCATTGTATGATGAAATCGTTATAATCAATGCTTTTTTGTCGTTCTGAATAAAATGTAACACCATTGTTAGCACTCGTCAATGGTGAGTGCTAATTGTTTATGAAATGTTAATCTTTCACTTAAATCCTTTATCCGGGCTGTAATCCGTAATCAAACGGAAATATAGGATCAAAAGTACTTAAGAAGGGGGAGCAATCATGAACAAAAACAAAGAACTCGAGATCAGAAACGACAGCTTCTTAACTCTCCGGGACTATCTGAGATGGCTAAGGCTGCGCTACGGTTACGCCCAGGAATACGTCGCGGCACGGATCCATATCATACGCCAGACCTATTCCCACTATGAGACCGGACGGGTATGTCCCTCAATTGAGTCTCTGTACAACCTCTGTCTGCTGTATGATCTTCCGACCTGTCCCATCCTCAAACTCGGCGCCATCAATGAACTGTACATAGATTCCGTGGATGAACTGGAACAGATGGCCAGGGTTGAATATATGTTCAAGCTCTACGAAGAGCGCGATATGCTGCCGGATATTGATTGGTAGATCACCAGTCAATAACCTGCTTATTGAAGTACACACCACTATAACCCATATTCCTGAGTGCAGACATGAACCCCCCGTCAGCACTCAGGGATAACGGGTTCTCTCCGGCCGGAACCGATATGCTCAGATACTTGTGCAAGTTTTTGCCACTGCCGACATAATAATCGGAATAAACGTTGATCTTCTGAGCAGCCTGACCGTCTGAAACAGTTAATGTACCCTGTTTCACGCCTGCACTCCATATAGTGCAGGTTTTATTATCCGCAGACCATTGTATACTGTAACCCGCAGGACCACCTTTTCCTTTTGCACCTGCAGTCGTCGCAGTCTGAGCCTGTGATTGTGCAGAACCGGCATTGTCCTGTGAATCAGGCGGTTGATCGTTTGCATCCGCACCATTGCCCTGATCATCTGCCTCAGCCGAAGCGTCATTCTCAGTCTCCACGATCAGCTCGGCCGGATCACCATGATAAGTGCCCTGCACTGACAGATACTCAGTGACAGCGTAGCACGTACGTCCTCTGTATTTCACACGTGACCAGCCATTATCACCTATACCGTCACGTACAACCCGTTCATTTGGTCCCAGCACATGCACTACCTCACCCTCTTCACCTATACTCGGTTCAGAGCGCAGCCTCGTACTGCCGGATGCCGGAGCCACTATATCATTACTTTTCTTATATGTGGCATTTGGATCATATATCGTATAATCACCGTTACTCACACTCTCTGCAGCATGTTGTGTCTCATCGGCTACAGCGCCATCTACTCCATTGGAAATGCCGACATCTTCGACATCTGCCACATCCGTATCTTCTCCCATATCGATTCCGAGTGCACTTAAATCTATTCCGCTGATATCTACCCCCAGATCGTTGGGATCATAGTCTGCCACACTCGCTACATCTATTATCCCATCTGATATCTCCTCTGCCATCCCGGGTTCATCTGTATATCCGGTATCATCAGAAGCTACTGCAGTATCAACGTCCGGCTCCACATCAGAATCGGCCTGAGTCATTACACCTCCACTGTCAGCCATGCTGCCATTCAGTTCTTCCGCTGACATACCACGCCCCCTGATGCTTATCACGACTACTGTCGCCATCAAAGCAAGGCCGGCAAGTGCTGTCACAGCCAGGCCGGTATGCAACGTAACTTCTTTCATTCTGTCAGACTTCAGCCGCCTGCGTGCTCTTATCACCGTTGCACGTGACACGCGTTTGTCACCTGTAGCACTCTCATCCGCCTGCGGTGCATATTCTATATCGTCCAGATCCAGAAATTCCAGTTCATCATCAGATGAGTCATACAGACGAATGTTTGCATCCGACCTTGTATCAGACGAGACGGCAGCCTCATCTTTTGCTGCCACATATGCCATAACCGGTGTCGGTATAGCTCCGGCCAGATATACCAGCCAGACCGGCATACTGATGACGGACAGAGGATAGAAAAAGGCCTGGATCAGGTAAATCGCGGCCATGATAACCCATGGAATATCCGAGTCTCTCAGGACCGCTCTATCCACTCTCAGCATTATAAAAAACGATACCGCGAAAGCCGCTAACACATACAATCCACTGACGCCGTATCTCTGAACGGGGTACCACCATTCCCCGTTTCCCGGCTGGATGAACACAACTATCGTCATTAATCCGGCTATGAACATAACCGACAGGATGATCAACAGTTTGATCACGCTGCGCCCCTTACTGTAGGCGGGCAGGAGCAGCATAAAAAGGATAACACCCAGAGTTCCGGCTCCAAGCAGGCACCAGGATAGCATATCTCCGTACATAACCAGAAGTGATACACCGACTGTATAGATTAGTATGTACAGAATCCTCCAAACTATTCCCCCGGCTGTGATAAAGAGAATGACCGATACAGCACAACCCAGAAGCAAAAAAGGGATAAGCTCCGCAGGTGCCTTAATAAGTGCCTCTATCCCGAATACAGTCTCAGCTCCGGTAAAACTGTGGTATATCAGAAAACCGTATATGATGCACAGCGGTACGGTAAAAAGCTTCAGATAACGGCGTCCGCGCAGTCCGGTCACTCTGATTGCGATCACCAGCATAAGACCGGCCGCATAATAAGCGGTTCTGTATGCCATATCATCCCCCTGCAGGATCTGCCATACACACACAGCCAGACAGATCATGCTCCATCCCGACAATCCCAGGATCGTATAAGGAATAGACCAACCGGTGCCGCTCGCACTTCTCCAGGCGACTATGATGGCAATCAATGTGAATAGTACCGAAAATACGCAGAAATACACGTCCTGCTCGGTAAAACCCGGAAAAACCATTTCTCTGAAAAAGATAAGAGGAAATATCAGAATAAAACCTTTTATCAGATGATCAAGAAACGTTGCCGGTCGTCCTTCTGCCGGTTCGCTATAGTCAGTCGGTTCTGTAAATCTGTCAATAATACCCTGCAAGCCCATAAAAAACTCCTTAAATTATGCTATTAATAATAGCACTGGTACTCCCCATTTCAACAAAAATGTGCTTATCCGAGGGTAAAAAGTACTCTCTGTTCGCAGGGTTGTCCCCCAGTATCATCGTCTTCCCCATGGCTTCATATATATATGCCTTACCCGGGATGGTGCGTCTCGCCTTATCAATATCGGCTGAAAAATGTCCTGCCAGACAAATATCCGAGATATCGATAAGCTGTGCAAGTTCATCCTGTGAAAGCCAGTCTCGGTGAAGGATATGTGGAGCTTGTCGTGTTATGTCAACCGCATCGTTCGTATCCGCTTTCCCAAGCGGGCCAATAAATATACACAGCTCATTCCCATCCGTTGCCAACTTCTGCATAGCCTCATATACTATATCCGCCCCCTGCAATGGGAGCACTGTTCCGAAATACAGGATGATACGGACATCTCCGGTTATCTTCCCGGCAATGCCGGTGTCTTGACCGTGGCAGTCATTCTTTTTAAATCCGGTAAACTCCTCGGGAAACAGCCGTTCCAGCACCTCCCCCCTGTCAGCATATCTAGGATAATATACCGATGTGTCGGCCTGCAGATACAGAACCGTGAATCTCCCGGACGTACCCATTGTCACACAACCCGGATCCGAAGCATCATCCTCGAACTCCCGATGAAAGTACTCGGCATCCGCTCTTGTATCACAAATCACCTGACCGCCATAGTCAACAGTACGTCTGTCCAATCGTTTCAAAGCCCTGCTGATCACTGAATCAGGCTTAAACCGACGTCTGTCATAACAGAATGTGTCATACAATGAGATAAAGAAATCCTCCCATATCTCACATCCCGCACGACGCATCCGACGCCCCCATATGGGAAGAATAAGCTGCGGTGCAAACCCGACAAAAACCGCATCATATCTTCTGAAGGACATAAAGAGAAGGCTCGACCATACTTTGAGCAGACGGATAGGATAGCTCTTTGCACCTGATCCGATCACAGTCAATCGGGATGTGGCCTCCTTTATCAGAGATATCTCCTGTGTATTCCTGATATAATCCAGATTCTTCGTCGTGATAAACAGGACCGACTTATTATTCAATTCCGGAAACCCGGTGATCACTTCCGCGCTTCTCAACTTTACTTAATCCGCTCCAATCTGCTAAGCAGCCACATTCCCCAGCCCAGCTTATGACGTCCGAATATCGCCACCGGTCTGAGTAACCATTCCAAGCCTGACAGCTTCACCTCACTGAAAGCTTCTTCATACTCCGGCATACGCATAACCTTCGCTGCATACTTAACCTGAGCACCTCTATCCATCGGATTATCTCTATGAAATATACTGCGCTTGCAACATATGGCAAATGATCGGATCACACGCTTATAGCATGCCTGCCTGAGGTATCTGTCTCTGTCATCGTCCCCGGCCAAATACTTTTCTATCGCTTTCCATACAACCAGATCACGACTCACCCGATCCTCCGTATAAGACGATGTTATAGATCCGGCATTTCGTATATAGTGATAGACAGGTGCCTTTACATAGGCTACACGCTTCGCCCGACCGAATACTTCCATATTGAAGTACATATCGTCTAGCACTCTGAGTTCTTCATTATACATAAGATGATTCTCCGTCAGGAAATCCCGCCGATACACCTTGTCCCATGGTGCAGCCATAGGTACGATCCGCTTCGGTATCCTCACCACACCGGCTGACTGTGTACGCAGACCGGCAGATTCCACTGACGACATCACCCCGATCTGTCGCCCTGCCAACGTCTTCATCTCATTCGGATATAACACTGCTTTCTGCAGGGCAAATATATCCTCCTCTTCCGAAAAAAAGCATGCCTCTCTGAAGTGCTCCCATGCATATATATCTTCGTTGTCATCCTTCCCATGCACATGCTCATATGCATCGAAGATGAATACGTCTAAGTCGGCGTGTGAACCACGCACACTATGAAGGATAGTCTCCAGAGCCGCCTCATCAGCATAATCATCCGGATCGATGAACCACACCCAGTCACCGGTTGCCACGCGAAGCCCCGCATTCCTGGCTGCAGCAGGCCCGGCATTTTCCTGATGGATCAGACTGATGAAATCATATCTGTCAGCATATTCCTTTAGAATGATGAGTGACCTATCAGTAGATCCATCATCAACAGCGATGATCTCCACCGCATCCCGTCCGGCTCCGCCGGCTTCCTGCCCGATATTATCAGTCACATGCCCATACTCATCCCTGCGCAGACTCCTAACCTGATCTATCAGTCTGTACATACATACATCCAAATATTCAGCTGCATTATATACGGGTATTATTATCGATAATCTGACCATTCCCTATTGCTCTTGCTTTTTATGATCTCATATGTTACATTCATATAGCACTTACTTCCACGAGTGCGTTGGGGAAGCTTCACTTCCTCCGGAGGTATTAACCTCTGTAATCCAATAACACCGATATGTAACCAAAGTGGCATGTTTATGCCTGTTTCAGGTAATCCGTGTAAGGATTATATTTATCAGGAGGTAAGTCTCTATGTATCCAAGTTTACAACCAGTACCCTTATCACAGGCCACCGGCAAGATGGCCTATACTATGACAAACGATGCCCTATTTCACATCGTTCTTCAGAACAATAAGGAAGTTCTGACCGCCCTCATCGCCGCCTTACTGCACCTGGATCCTGTATCCATAAAAAATGTTATTGTCCAAAACCCCATTCTCCAAGGTCACCTGATCGAAGACAAAAGGAGTGAGTTAGACATACTGGTGTCATTCAACGACGGGGCCTTGATCAATCTCGAAATGCAGGTTGCAAACCTGAAGAACTGGATTCCCCGTTCGCTCTATTATCTATGTCGGGAATTCACTCGTCTTCAACACGGAGACGATTACTCCCAAGTCAAGCCTGCATATCATATAGGCTTCCTCGATTACACCCTCTTCCCTGATAGCCCGGAATTCTATGCCACATATCGTATGTGCAATCTCAAAACCGGCAATGTGTATAGTGACAGGTTCACTTTATCAGTTGTAGAATTAAATCATATAGATATGGCAACCGAAGAGGACAAGGCTTATGGTATAGATAAATGGGCCGGACTCTTCAAAGCAACCACATGGGAGGATATTAATATGCTGGCAAAGACAGACCCCATCATTGAATCAGCTGCGCAGTCCATATACAGCAGCGTCACCGAACCCTGGGTACTCGAACTCTGTCAGAAGAGCCAGGAAGAAATCGATGGTGACATACATCGACGTGAACGCCTCGCCGAACAGGATAAGCAGATAGCTGAGAAGGATAGGCAACTCGCCGAACAGGATAAGCAGATTGCCGAACAGGATAAGCAGATCGCCGAACAGGATAAGCAAATAGCCGATCTTCAAAAGCAAGTCGCCGAGCTATCCGAAAAGTTATCCGCTCTATCCAATTTATAAGCCCTGCTCCACTCACTTATATCCGCCTGTGCCAGCCCGCGTGCAAACGAAACATACATCCTCATCACCCGCCACACTGCCCCGGGTCTGACTCTTACAACCATAGCCTTACGCTCCCGGGGTATATAGAAGCAGGTCTCTCTGTATCGAAAATCCATCTCCCAGAAACTCTCATCCGGTGTAGATATCGCAGCCCCGGGTTTATGCGGTCTGCCCAAACCATCGCGCACACATCTGATAAACGCACTTACTGCACCGGGACGGGCCCGACCTGCACCGGTCAGCTTACTCACCTGGACTCCATTACCTATCTGTTCCGCCCGTGCCAAAAGCTCATCCATATTTGACACTTCCACATCATGGAGCGGCACAAACCTGTATTGATCTGCCATATACTGCCTGACAATCTGATGATGTGCCTCAGGATCGATCGTCTCAAACCATGCAGGTCCTTTCAGATAATCCATCGCTCCCATATATGCCCACTCCATCCCGGCATACTGTCTGGCAAAGCATCTGTCCAGAAGCATACGCCCAATCTTATGACGGATATAGCTCTTGGGTAGATCCGGCTCATGTATCGCGGTCAATATAAGGAAATTTCGGAAATCATAGTATTCCTTATTCCCCTTGAATTCACTGTCGAATGCCCTGTGCCATACACCGATTCCGTTGATAAATACCACAGGATTACCATTTAGACGATTACGTTTCTCATACTCTATGTCATCACCATGTACAAAGAACTGCATCGGCAGATTATCCATCCTGACCGTGTTCAGGCTATAGCAACAGCACCACCAGCCGGAGTAACGTCTGTACTCATACGCGGTGGAACACATCTCCTCCTGAGTACACTCTTCATATGAACGCATATCCAGAAACGGCATAGTGTTGCGCAGCGACAGTCTCTCATACCATTCACCTGATGCATGCTGTATATACGGATAGTCGTCTCTCCATATCGCGCCGCCGACAGTGATGTCCGCATACTCATCTCGCAGAGTAGCGAGCAGGCCATACAGTCTGACGTAGAGATCAGGCTCGAACGTCGCATCATCATCCATCAGCAACACATGCGTGAGACCTTCTCTCTCCCGCAGCGTGATGGCTTCCTCCATACCTCTCGTGAAACCGCCCGATCCACCTGTATTATGATTCTCTATAACTCTTATATATGGATTCTCATCTGTTATGCCCGTAATCTCAGGTATCTCATTCAATGTCCTGCCATTATCGATCAGCGAGACTATGATATTATCCCTAATATACCGATTACGCTCATCACTCAGGTATCCGGTCAGCCGTCGCATATTCTCCAGCACATAGGTCTCACGCCTGTATGTACATATATCCACCAGCACCCGTACCGGTCTCGTCTCATCCACGATCCCGACATATTCTCCGGCGACCGATGTCTGTACTCCGCCACCTGTCGAATCCGTGTCGTGTCCGTCGTCTGCCCGCTTTTCGCCGCCAGCCACGCCTGTATCGCCTGCAACTCCGCTTCTGACCAGTCTGAACCAGAACACTCCGTCCTTATACCCTTCATAAGGATAATCAAAAGAGTAATCTCTAAGCTCATACGGATACCCCAGCTCATACGACATGATCTCATCACGATCATGCATCAGAGTGATTGATACATACCCCTGCAATCTGAGATTCAGACGCAGTCCGGCCAAACCGGTATACCTCTTCCTCTTCTCTATATAGAAGAGATTGAAATATCCGTCGTAGTCCTCACTCCGCCCCTCATCTAACGTATGATAATACAGCTCCTGCTCCTCACAGATTCCCTCTGTCGGCAGTAGCACCGATTGCAATCTAATCTCCATATGGAACGTCCATATACCTCTCTAAAACAAAAGCTTGTATTCTACATCATGTTATGCTACATTCATATAGCATTCACTTCCACGAGTGCATGAGGAAGTATTCCACTTCCTCCGGAGGAATTAACCTCTGTATTCCATAACACCGATATGTAACCGTTGTGGCATGTTTATGCCTTTTCCATGTAATCCGTGTATGAATTACGCACTCGCTTAAGGAGGTTAATTAATGTACTCTACTTTACAACCCGTTCCTTTATCTCAAGCCACCGGAAAGATGGCCTACACGATGACAAACGATGCACTGTTCCACATCGTTCTCCAGAGAAACAAAAAAGCTCTGACTGCACTTATTGCCGCCATACTCCATTTGGATACCGAATCCATAAATGATGTTGTTGTCCAAAATCCTCTCCTTCAAGGTCATCATCCCGAGGATAAAGCCAGTGAACTGGACATACTTGTATCATTCAACAACGGGGCTCTCATCAATCTGGAAATGCAGGTTGCAAATCTGAAAAACTGGGGACCTCGTTCACTGTATTATCTGTGCCGTGAGTTCACCCGGTTGCATCACGGTGACGACTATTCACAAGTCAAACCGGCATATCATATAGGATTCCTGGACTATACTCTATTCCCGGATCAGCCCGAATTCTATGCCACATACCGTATGTGTAATCTCAAAACCGGCAATGTGTACAATGACAAGTTTACTCTGTCGGTTATAGAATTAAATCACATAGATATGGCCACTGATGAGGACAAACTCTATGGTATAGACAAATGGGCCAGACTCTTCAAAGCAACAACCTGGGAGGATATCAAAATGTTAGCAAAGACAGATCCTATCATTGAATCGGCAGCTGAATCCATCTACAGCAGTGTTACCGAACCATGGGTACTGGACCTCTGTCGCAAAAGCCAGGAAGAGATCGATGGTGACATACATCGTCGCGAACGTCTCGCCGAGCAGGATAAACAGATTGCCGAGCAGGATAAACAGATTGCTGAGCAAGACAAGCAGATTGCTGAACAAGACAAACAGATTGCCGAAAAGGACAAGCAGATTGCCGAGCAGGATGATATGCTCGCTAAATACCGCGAAGCCTTACTCATTAATGGTATCGAGGTGCCGGAATAATCCGGCACTTTTTAATACCAATTATCAATGTCCACCTGCTCCCCGGCGCTTACCTCGCCTCCGGCATCGAATCCTCACCCAGCACTCATGAACTCCGCGTAGTGCTCCAGCACCGGACCGGGCTCCCCGATCTCACGGATCTCTCCGTCATGCATCCAGCATACCGTATCGCACAATTCCTCCAGTGTCTTCATATCATGCGATACGATGATCACCGTTCTATCTTTATCCTGTATCAGACTCTTCATCTTCTCCAGGCTCTTCTTTCGAAATCGCTCATCCCCGACGCTCAACACCTCATCCACCAGCATGATATCCGTCTCCAGCATCGCCGTGATGGAAAAGGCTAACTTCGAATGCATACCGCTCGAATAAGTCCTCACCGGCTTATCAATGAAGTCCCCGATCTCAGCGAACTCTATGATGTCATCCATCCTCTCCTCTATCTCACGCTCGCTGAATCCGAGCAGCAAGCCGGACAGCACGATATTCTTACGCCCGGAGAGTTCGCCGTTGAAGCCCACTCCCAGTGCCATTAGGGATACCGAGTGACCATGCAGGTCAATCGTCCCGCTGTTCGGCGAGAATACTCCTGCGATAGACTTAAGCAACGTCGACTTACCGCTTCCGTTCTTGCCGATGATTCCGAGTATTCCACCCGGCTCGATAGAGAATGACACATCCTTCACCGCCTCGAACACCTCGTCCCTAGTCCTCTTATGGAAGAGCGAACTCCGCAGGGATATATTATTCAGTATCCTGTAACTGATACTCACATTATTGACTTCTACCGCATATTCAACAGCCATCTCAGATCACCTTCACATATGAGTTCTCATTACTGTATATGGTAAATACTCCGAGAGCGATCAGAATCACGGATAACAGCGTCCACACCGCGAGCAGGCCCAGCATCGGAGTACTCCGGTATAACAATGCCGATCGCAGCGATGACATGATGCATGCCACCGGGTTGAACCTCTCCAGGATATCTCCAAAAGGCTCCGGTATCCTGTTGGACACAGAATAGAACACACCCGACAGGTACATAAGCATCTGCAGTACGATTCCTGTGATATATCCGAGATCATTTACATACACGCCATAGTGCATCATGATGCTTCCCACCCCGAATGTGAAAAGAAAAAGAATCATGAGTATAGGGATTACCCACAACAGATTCAGGCTCACCGGCACCCGGTATACTGCCATCATGATCACGATCACGCCAAACGATATCATCATCTTGAATGTATTCACGAACATCTTCGAGAGCAGAAGTATATACTTCGGCATGTATATCTTCGTGATTATACCCTTACCGACACGGACTGTATTCACACTGCCGTTGATCGTCCTGGAAAAAAATCCCCACATCGTAATACCGGTAAATACAAATATCGGAAAATAATCCTCCTTCGCCTTAAACACAAAACCGAATATGAACGTATAAATAAGCATCATACATACCGGTTCGATCAGCCACCACATCCAGTTAAGAAACGAGCTCGCCACTTCTGCACCGAGATCCGCCTTAGCTGACCACATCGCATATGGCAGGTACTTACGCAGATCGCCGATGAATCTGGCAATATAACGCTTAAATCCACCAAGCGTGATCACATCCTCCGTAGCCAGACATACAACGAAAGGCACAATAAAACCAAGCACACACCCAAGTCCCAGATACTTCAGTTTATAACTGAGAGTCATATTCGTATAATCAAATCCCTTTACGCCTCTGATCCACGATACCGTGAAGCATATCAGATTGATGAGTACCGCATATACGACAAAAAAGACCATTTTCCGCCGCCCGGACATATCTCCGTGCCGCAGGTACGAATGTATAACCACTGCAAACACAGCCGGCACCACCAGCATCAATATAAAAACCAACAATCCCATCTTAATTCTCCAAACAAAAACTCCCGATGTAAGCTAATCACATACCTTACATCGGGAGTTATATATTGACTTTTCATCCTACATCATTTAGGATGACTAATAGCTGATGAATGTGTTCTCCTTGGGATACCATTTCCCTATGGAACGAAGCAGTTTATCGGCTTTTTTTTGACTGCCAAAAGTTTACGCTCATTCATGTTTGTCTCTATATACACTGAAAACTCTCTCCATTCAAAGCAGTTATGTATACATATCAAAATCTGTATATGTCACACCAAAACAATAATCACAAGGATACTATGAGCGATATACTCAGTGAATGCATACAAGTATAATCAACTTACATGCATAAAGAATATCCGAATGAAATTGTGAATAGAGATTACCATATCACAATCACGGTGTAAAGTATGAAATTGTCAAAGTTCAGAACATGATCGGATGCAACAAAACTATATGGATCTGAATACCCCAATCAATTTGGTATACTTTTTTGCTGCTTCCTTAATGGCATCCATCAGATCTATGTATGTAGTATATGCTGCATCATATATACCTACCGTCATATGTGTTGCTGTACGGACATTCCTAGGTTTATTAAAACCATATTCTCCCATCATTCCAAATAGCTTATCCCTTAACGCAAAGATATTATCATCGGCATCTTTCCTCTCAAGCTTTAAACAAATATTTACAGCATATTTATTATTGTCATAATCCCACTGTATCTCTACCTGCAGATACAACGTAGCTTCTACTCCTTCATCTATGATATGATCATCATCAATGCCATACCACAGTCCCCAGAAACCACCACTACGGTTATTAACCCAGCCATATCCGGTCCAATATTGATTCTTATTAGTCAGTTCATCCTGAACATACTCATAGAATCCATTGACCTGCCGCCCGTCATCCCATTTTGATATTTCAATGTCTCTGTAGCTTCCGGTTATTTCTTCGTAATTCTCCCAATAAGCATAGTAATCCTTAAATATATCATTGTCTGTCCTGTTAACATACTCACCAAGTATTTCCAGGTTCTTCTTTCTACCAAATATCTTATAACCGGATTTTTCTACCTTCGAATAATCCGACTGGAATCCGGTCTTATAATAGACACATACAAGCTTATAATCGGGAAACATAGCAGAAACCGTATTTCTATAACGGTCTAGCTGATCATCATGCTCTGAGGAGTGTGTCTTATCTTCAACGATCACAGCATATTGTTCACCTTGGCACTTTAACAAAATAAGAACATCTATATTCTTATACTGTTTTCTTATCTCAATTTCAGATAGAACGCTGCCCTTATCTGCCCCTATAAACTCACACAACAAATGCTCGGCACATTCTGTTAAGGCTGTATCCTTAGAAGCAGTTCCTTCTCCTGCATATGAACACAGCCAGCAGATGAATGCATCCTGTGACAGTTCTTTAGTTGCGTAATAGAATAAGTTGTTCTTCATTTCACAAATAAACTCCCTACATACTCTTTACTATGAAAAGCTATCAAAAAACTCAACAGTAAGTATCTCTTACAGCTTTATCCCACATCCCGTTCTCTATGAGAATATGCTCTATAACATCCCGCACCGCTCCATGTCCACCGGTCTTGTCGCTTATATAGTCAGCCATTTCTCTGACTTCATTACACGCATCTGCGGGGCATCCTATAAATCCCACAAGACTCATTGCATCCAGATCATTAACATCATCACCTATATACCCAATCTCTTCTTTGATGATACCTTCACCCATCATGAAGCTTTCAAGGAACTCTCTCTTATTCTTCACATTCTGAAAAAGATGTGTTGCCTTAAGTTCTGTCATCCTTCTGACTGTTGCCGCGCATTCACGACCTGTCAGGATAACAGTCTTCATTCCAACACTATTCGCCACAAGAAAACCGGCACCATCTTTAGTATTAAATTTCTTAAGTTCATTACCGGTGTCATCATAGTACACTCCACCATCTGTTAAGGTGCCATCTACATCTATAACTATATGATTTATCATATCTACCTATCTCCACATACATTGCTAACTATGTGTTCCATTATCTCGCTATATCCTGACCTTGGATTATACTCATACTCAAATGCATCATCACATAGACACATATTGTTTAATCCTGTATAAGTAATTGATTCACCAATTGGCCAGAAGGTAGCATAATATGTATGTATAATGTGTTTCTTACATTTTGCAGAAGATACAATATCGCATAACCCACTACGTATACCGACGAAATATCCACAAAGTTCAGCCAAAGGTACTATTTCAGTATATGGGATTGGAATAGCATATGATCCTTCTATAGGTTTTTCTTTCCCAAAACAGTTCGTAACGACAATAAATCCGGCACTTACAAAAAAGTCACTTAGTTCTTTCCAAAAAGCATTGGGTAAAGAAAATCTCGACAACCCTGTCGAATTGGGCGAAAGAATTACTGTTCTACCCTTCTTAAGCTTATATTCTCCTCCAAAATACTTATCTTCTATTAAACTACTATCTGTAAAACTTGGTATATCCTTTGGGCTATCAAGAGGAAGACTATAACCGTATGTAAGATAATAGTCCACCATATTCCATCCCTTAAAACCCTGTAGCCTGTCATAAGTAAGTCTAAAAGAAGTATTCTTAAACGCCGGCTCCCTATGATGTAAATACTTTATATTCTGAAATTCATAGTTTAAAAGAGTATTGAAAGCATTAAGCGAACAAATATCTCTCCAATGCTTTTTACATTCATATGTATGATCCCAAAAGGATTCAAACAAATTAATTACTCTGCGTTCTGCCCCTCTGTCGGGTACAAGAAAAACGTAGTTTTCAATATTATTCTTCTTACGCCAATTCTTTAAATATAATCCACAGATATAATAATCCCCTGTCCCAAAAGGAACAGTATAAAGGATATTGACATTGACACCATATATCTTCAATAAAGTGGCATATAATCTGTATCCGCTAACAATATGATACATAGACGATAATATTCTTCGTAATCTTCGGGGAATGTATGTGATACACATTCCCAACTTATACGAAATAGATTTTTGAATTCGATCATTTTCGAAAGAATATCTATCTATAATAATATCTTTCTCCCGAATTTCATTAATAGTATTTTCCATCAATAGTTTTTACATAATTTTTGCGAATACGGATTATCTACTAAACGATCCTCTTATCGCATTCCTCAGTCCATTCTTGACAACCGATCTATAAAAGCGCCTCAATGCTCTAGGTAAACAAGTAAGCATACGTCAAAGGCGGAAAGAATATGAAGAGCTAACACGCATCTGCTCGGATTTATATACACTCAGTTCTTCCTCTAATACACGAATACTATTATTCGCTGAATATAACTTGTCTTTAACAGTATCTAATTCGGCTATCAACTTCTCATTTATCCTGTTTTTCTCCCTAAGTTCATTCTTTTCACTATTTAGCTGCTGTAAGAGTCTCTCCCTTTCGCGTGAAGAATGCTCTTTTTCCAAATCTAATTGGTCAGAAAGTTTTTTCTTTTCATATTCATATCTATGCCTTGCAATCCAATCTGCCGGATCAGGTTCACGACCCACAGGCTCCCACTCAATTAGTTCCATATGCGAACAGGCGCAATACCTACACAAATCTATAGGTGCGTTAGTTTTCCTTATTATTTCCCAAGCATTACTTTCATATAAATTCAGGATATCCTTAGATTGGTATTTCTCACCGAGATTCCCCGGAAGATATCCGGACAACCATGCATCAGGACACTTTGTAATCATCCCATTACGCAGGTAATGACAGCCACCTGATCCACAGCGCAGATTATTTGCAACAGGATCCTCAAAAGGATACTCCGTAAGTCTCTTAGCAAAACGCTCCACACGTTTAAATATGATATAAGATATTCCTTTTTCTATAAGCCTGCTCTCTATAGCATCTATAGACTCTCTGACCGGAGGATAAAGAGAAATATGAATTATCACATCATTATCACGTATGCAATCCCAAAACGAATCTTCCATAGATAAAATTCTTGTTGCATTGGTAAGCACTCTAAGTTCATTGTCGTGAAAATACTTGCGATAAATTCTGATCATCTCACAGCATAATTCAGGTGCTAAAAGCGGTTCTCCACCCAACAGAAAGAAGCGTCCTATACCACCAAATAGTTCTGCAAGATGCCTGATATCTTTTTCAAATTGTATAGGATCTGCATAGGTCGGTTCCTTAACATAGGGGGAGAAATTATTGCATGCCTTACAATTAAGATTGCAGTGATCGCACACATGAGTCTCAAGATGTACCAGATAAGGTTTCTCATTTTGTGCAGGTATCTTGTCAATCAGCTTCTTATCATAAACTATCAATGATGTTTCCTTATCGAAATAAAAAGCTGTAAGAAAGTCTTTCTTCTGATCAATTGTAAAAAGTCGAACTGCAAATATATCCTTTATTGTTAGGTCGTGGAGATATTCCAATATCTGCGCAAGAATCATATTCTCTCTAGCCACTATAAGAACGGCATCCTGTTTCCCTCCAACTAATGGATATAATTGCTTGCTACCCTCTGAGCGTTCCCATACGATTCTTGAACATAATGATACTTCTGAATGTGCGATAAATATGGAATCTATATATTCAGATTGATTTACATCTACTATTGCTAAATCCATATATTCGCCTTATACTAAATCAGTCATATGACCTGTGCTATTATTACAAAAACTCTCATATAGTGACGGAGTGAGAAATGTAATATCAAAATCTCCAGATAGTTCTTTCAATACTCTTCCTCTTACATTCTTATCTTTCTCATCTTCACTTAGTTTTCTTTCAAATTGTTCAATATAAAAGTTATTTTTGCCTTCTCTATATCCATCAAATCCAGCCACATATATGCTATGCATCCCTATTCTTTTTAATAGTGAAAGAAGCATTATAACAGAATCATCACAATAAATATCGCTGTTATATGACAACTCATTTCTCGACAAAACATAATGCGCCTTTTTTGAATCATCTTTTAAGTTTGACGTAACAATCAACTTAGTAGAATCGATATTATGTACATACGCTAGTCTTTTTGCATTTGTAAAGAAATAAAAATCCGCATCAAATCTTATATCAATAAAATTAACCGAGATGATACAAACTTCATTCCGCGCTATCTTATCGATTTTAAATTGATTTATAGAAGCGCCCGGAGCTAGTATCAAAACCGCGGAGTACTGTTTCAAAACCTCTTTTATTTGTGATATATCATTCTGATCATCATATTCAACATTGATGTATTCACTATATAATTCTTCAATATAGATGTTATCAAATACCTCTTTATGTTCTTCATCAATCATATTGAGCAGTCTTCGTATATCCTTTGTACGCAGCCTATGCTTATTGCCCAAATATTCCGCATATGTTCTATGAACAGCGCATTGTCCGGAAAGTGCATATTGTATCGAATATCCCCATGTCACCCTTTCTTTAATAGGAACAATAAATTCATCAATGGCATCATAAACCGGCTCAGTATAGTAATTCATCCCATACTGATCATTCATGTGATCCAACATTTGTTCAATACATAGATTCCCCGGAACTTTTCCCATTCCATATAGTGAGCCATCTATCACTATATTTCTTGTAGGAATTGCTATCTCCAAGATGTATTGAGCCAATGTATACGCTATTCCAAGGTTTTCATGTAAATGAATTCCAATCGAAATTTCCTTGTTAAGATTATTTTCAACTAGAAAATACAGTCTTCCAAGATCCTTTTTTCGCATCGCTCCAAAAGTGTCTACTATAGAAAAACCATATGGTTCGATCCTATTTACTCTATCTATTATTTGCAGATATTCTTTATCCGTAATAGAACTACCATGTATTGGATTTATAAATACTTTATATCCCTTATCTTTAAGAATCCTTGCGCTTTTTTCAGCCCAAGCAAATTCATTTTTTCTGAATGAAAGTCTTATATATTCAACAGTTCCATCGTATGGTTCAAGTTCTGAAACACTCACGTTGTCAGCCATAACCGCCAATTTTGAAATTCCCATATTATCCGGAAGATATTGTTTTAATTCAGTAATTGACGAAAACTTAGAGACATCTTTACTCGTTGGCTCGTCACACAAAAAACCTACTTCTATAATATCCATCCTTGCATTTACAAGGTCTTCTATTATTGACTTAATTACATCAAAGCCAAATATACTATTATTAACATGTCCCCCGTCTCTTAATGTACAATCTAACAATCTGATATTATCCATTTATTATATTTGCTCCTTTATCAGAGACATATATACAGCATTAGCAAGTTCAAAATCTTCCGGATAATCAATATCAATTGCTTCTATTTCTGAGCATTCACAAATATATGGATTCTCACCTGTTCTTCCATGATATTGTTCAAATACCTCTCTAGTGAAAACATACGGCGACGACAACTCACAGTAATATGGCTCCATATCCTGTGTCCTTGGTGCATAATCTAGTTGAAAATTCAGCGGTTTATTCTGATACCACATAAAATTCTGAAGTTTCTTTGCTGCAAAAGCAGAATCATATTTCCCTGATTTCACAGCATTAATACACTCTATAAGCGTTTTCTCCGTTATAAATGGCGAGGTGGCGTGGAACATTACATAAATATCGGAGTCTATTGATTTCAGAAAAGCCTCAATGATATCTGCGCATCTAACCGACTGTAAATCAAGTTCAGCTGATCTCTTAATAAATTCAACTTCTTCGGGAAGATAATTATTTATTTCATCGCTGCTGCAAAAAACAATAACATTATCAATGTAACCATTACGCTTACACTTTAATGCAGTACTTAGCGGAATGTTTAGTAATGGAGTCCCATCGTCAAATTCCTTTATATTCTTTCCGGGAGTTCTTTCATTATTTAATTTAATAGGCATAAATAGCGTCGTTTTCATTTACACATCTCTCATCATTGAAATAATCTATAATATCATCTGCTACTTCCTTCAAATTACTTAATCCAGTTTCCAATTCCAGAAAATCATTTCTTCCAAACATCGCATTCACAGAGAACGAAGCAGTGGCACCGCCACCCGACAAACCTCTTTTCGCACAATTAAAAGGATATAATGCTACTTTTTTTGCATTCGCAGTTTCGATAATATCCAAGAATCCGCTTCTTAAACCAACAATATACCCACATGCCTCAACAAAAGGGACTGCAATATCATATGGAAAAAATACGGGGATCGACCCATCGATTGGAGTTTCTTCAGCACTTGCCGAATTCGTACAAACACAATATCCGTTTTTTTTCATTCTGTCACATAAGTATTGCCAGAAGTTATCGTTGATGTTAGGCGGACACTTTGCGTATGGTGATAAAATAACTGTTTTCCCTCTTTTCAATCCATAACGTTTCAACAACAGGTTCACACTCTCATCGGATATATTAAACCGCGGAAGTTCAAAACAGTCCTTATCCTGATTACAGAAGTTTATCTGATGCATCAAACTGAACAAATTCCAGCCATGAAGTCCCTCAAGTGTTTCCGTAAATTGTGTATATACAGTATGTATGTGATAATAAAGCAAATCTATATCTGCTTCTCTTCCTGAAAATCTGTATAAATGCAATAAAAACAACCATTCTTCTTTAGAAATTTTAGAGATTTTACAAGTATGATCAAATTTAAATAATTTGGTTGTTGCATAGCAACTTTCACCCGGTATCAGGTATAAGCAGCCATCCTCTATGCTATTATCATGAATATAAGCATTTATAAAACCATTGGATATATAAACATCTCCCGTTCCCCCTGCGCTTATAAGAGTTTTTCGTTTGCCATACTCTACTATCATTTTCCGATATATACCATAAGCTGAAAGTATCTCTTTCCTAAAGTGAATTAATGAATTAATTAAAGGGGAGTGTGAGGCAATATGTTTTAATGACTCTATATTCGAATACTTTAGTAAAGCCCTTGCCTTACGCGGCAAGTATGTAAGCCCGTAACCTAATTTGTATGATAATGAATGAATGATTCTATTTCTGTCTGTTTCTAATATACTTCTACTCTTCTTTATCCTGTTCGCTTCATATGCTGGGAGAGCATTTTGTATAAATACAGATTCACAAATAGCAGCAATGTCATATCTCTCTTCTCTTATCAACTATACTGGGTCAGTTGTCAAGACAAATCTTATATAGCTTCTTAAGTGAACCTTTATCTGTACATAGAGAGGGAAGGATCCCCTCCCCATGCTGATATCATTATCTGTAGTATAACCTCTGGATCAAGCTGCTTCCTTAGCT
>JAFSTN010000040.1 GCA_017450485.1 Lachnospiraceae bacterium | reverse complement strand
CAGACCAATGTAGCTGAAATTGAACAGATAGAACAGATTGTTCTTTGTCAGCCATAAGGTAATTGCGACCGTTTCGAATACAACCAGCATAATGATCGGCATAGCATATTTCTTCATTTTTGCATTCCCAACAAACTTCGAATTGAATTATTCTATCATGAGCAACACAAATGTAAAAAGGGAGTTTTCTTATCCCCAGTGACCTATGGTTTCTTCGCCAGATATAACACATAGGTATCCCGGAATTCGACCTTGTCACCTCCCGCAAGTACCGTGTTTCGAAGCCCCTCAAAGAATTTCGTCTTATACGGCTCCGGGATCAGTATATGGTCGCTGTGTGTACCGCAATACTGCACATATTCATCTGCCGTAAATACCCGTTTCCCGTGGAAATCCTTCCGCGTCATATCCACGTAACCGTAATCCGTCGCATGAAGATAGTCAAATGGCTCCTTCATGTTCTTATATTCCGTCACCGGCTTATAGTATTCGTCATATACCTTCTGGATCTTGCTGTACAGTTCCTCGTTTGGAGTTTTATAATCACCGATCAGATACATCATTGCCAGTGTTCCGCCTGACCTTAACAGCTCCAGCGTTTTGGGAAAAGCGATTCTCTCCGGGATCCACTGTATCGTTGCCGCAGAATAGATCACATCAAACTTCCGGGTTCCGAAATCATGGGTGATGAAGTCGTCATTCACGATACTGAAGTTTGACCGGCTGCCATATTTCTCCTTCATCTTGGCATAGAGGTGCTCCCCCAGCTCGATCGCATTATAATCGCAGCCGGTATCCAGGATCGGATCAGTTGCCTGCCCGGTTCCCGGACCGATCTCCAGCACCTTCGTCCCGGTTCCGATGCCTGCTTTCTCTATAAAATATGCAAACAGCTCCGCACTGTAACGCGGTCTGAATCTGTCAAACTGTTCCGGAATGGTATCAAATACTTTACGGTATTCTGCCGGGTTTTCTCTCATCTCACCATACATATTGTTGTCCCTTAAACCGCCGCGAACTTACTTACCATATCTGTCTGCCGTGCTCATCCGGTATCCCGCTCTTGCGATAGAAATAGGAATTCACCTGGTCGCACCACTCACGTGCATTCAATATCTGGAGTTCGAAACGCTCACGGACATTCTCATAGACAACATCATCTATCTTTCCCTTGAGTGAATCCCATTTTGCGGCCAGCTGCTTTGCTTCTTCGTATCCCTCGAAATGAGTATCGTAAATGTGCTGTATCACGGTCTTGCCACTGTGAAGCTTATGCGTATAGGGCAGATGATGGAAAAACAGCACCAGCTCATCCGGACAGTCATCCGGTGAATTGTATACGGATGCATTGGGTTCATTGTACAGAAGCGCATAGCCGGTTCCTTTATCGGTCCTGTCCACTCCGATACCCAGGTGATCGGCCCTGTGATATGTACCCCACCTGTCATACTCGTATCCGTCGACGCTGCACCCGTAGTGGGTCGCAGGCTGAACCATCCACCCGATTCCGAGAGGGCTGGTGTATCTCTCGTATATCTCCCTCGAGGGAAGTAAAATCCCGACTATTGTCTCCACAACCTCATCATCATCCGAGATGGTCATCCTGACGAACTCTTCCGCGATCTGCTCTGCGGACAGCTCCGTATCAAAGGCGATCCTGCCGAATCCGTAGAGATTTGCTCCCGCGAGATAGTTGCCGGTCCAGTTCGGGGTGTTTCCAGTATTGGTGACTGCTGCTATTCCCGAATATCTGCTGCCGTAAGTCTCCCCGCTGATTATGTCCGCCACGGTATCCTTTGCTTCGCTGCAGAAAGTCCTGAATCCCAGTATCTCCTTAAACTCGGGGATCAGATAGCATACATCGATCTGGTGTCCGGTGTATTCCTGGGCGATCTGAACCTCAAGCATCTGATTGGTCTTCTTAAGTCCCCCGATCAGAGGCGATACGGGTTCCCTGATCTGGAAATCCATGGGACCGTTCTTGATCTGGAGGATTACGTTTCCATGATAATCCCCGTCCATGGGCATGAAATTATCAAACGCCGACCTGGCTCTGTCGGTCTTATAATCTCGCCAGTCCTGCCTGCAGTTATATACGAAGCATCTCCATATGATGATCCCGCCATAGTCTTTAACTATGTCCGCGAGCATGTTTGCTCCGTCTGCCTGTGTCCTGCCGTATGTAAAAGGCCCCGGACGTCCTTCCGAGTCAGCTTTTACGAGGAATCCGCCCAGTGACGGTATCTTTGCGAAAACCTCGGCCATCTTAGCCTTCCACCATTCGATCACTTTCTCATCCAGAGGATCGGCACTGTCCAGTCCGCCTATCTCTATGGTCGATGCATAATTCAGGCTTAAGAATAATCTGATCCCGTATCCGGCAAATATCGAGCCGAGCTTTTCCAGGCGCTCGTAATACCTGTCGGTGATCATGTATGAGGCGGCATCCTTCACATTGACATTGTTGATGACTACGGCGTTTATGCCGACTGAGGCTATGAGTCTCGCATAATCCCGTGTACGCTCGTTGATGACGATCTCATTATTCACATAGAAAAATGACTCTCCGGAATACCCTCTCTCTATGCTTCCATCCATGTTGTCCCAGTGGTTCAGCATCCTGAGCGGATTGGAAGGGCGGACACGCCTGCCGTCTTTATATGTCTCAACCACGCTTTTACCCACAGCTACTGTCCGCAGTATATCGAATACACCGTAGAGGATCCCGGTATTGCTTTTGGATTCGATGGTTATGGAGTCATCGGTAAGTGAAACGGCATATTCCTCGTTGTCCAGAATATCCCTGCCGCATGTGACCTCATTCGGTGCGGGATCCGCGCCGAAGACTATCTCCGGCTCTGTGTCCAGCATCTCCCGCAGGCCGTTCGTCAGCTCTTTCGCGGCATTCTTCGCCACTGCATCGGAACTGTCTGCGCCGAGGAAGATCACCTTTTTAAGCTGCCTTAAGTCCCTGTTATTCTTCTTTTCTCTATATCCGAGCCACAGCTGCGCATACTTCCCGGGCTTTCGGACGCATTTCTCATTCTTACCGGTCCGAAGCTTCTCGCAACCGGCTATGTCATAGGCTCCGAAAGAATCCAGGAGCCGCGATGTGGGATCAACCTCTACGTAAGTAACCCAGGGCAGCCAGTGATGCAGGGATTCTATGACCTGATCGGCGAACCACGTACCCTCCCAGGACAGTCCCTGCAGGGCATAACCATATTCACCGTAGACATCATTCGCCTGTCTGGAATTGTTATGGATGAACTCCGCGTAATCCCTGTAATGCTCATCGCCGGTGATCACGTATATGCGGTAGTAGAGAAATGCGCATGCAGCCATATACATATCACCGCCGCCTCCGCCGACGGTAACCGGACTGAGTCCGCTGATGGATCGGTCCTTCAGAGGAGAATGCGGTACATTGCAATACACCGGGAAGCTCCATGAATATGTCCACGTCTCCGTATAGTCAGCGGCTCCGAGCAAAGCATCCAGCCACTTACCCTCTCCGGTCAGATCGTAGAGCGCGAGGAAACCGAACATTGCATAGATACCCGACTCATTATCTGTGATATCGGTGTTGTCACAGGTGGAGCCTCTGTACTCCATATGCTTATAGACGTTGTCATATGACCACTTGCCGGCTCTCAGGGCACAATCCCTGTACTCCGCCTTGCCGGTCACCTGATATAGATTGACGAAGAATCTGACTATGCTGATCGTGTTGGCCTTCGAATCCATTCTCATCTTTCCGTCCGGCTCATACGCACGATAGAAGGAGCCGTCATCATTCTGGACTCCCAGGAAAAAGCCTGCTGCCCTCTCGCAGAACTCAAGCCAGTCGGCATGCTCCTCTCCGTGACCGGCTGTCAGAACATAAGCATCCAGAATATTCTCCAGACCGTCGGCTGACATGCGCAGCCATATCGGGTAGGGTTCGAAAGCCCGGTTGATGGGGCTGTAACACCCGTTGGGCGATCCGTTTTCATTCAAGCCATTCTTCGCCCAGAAGCTGACTATATTCCGTCCTTTATCGAGTGCCTCCCGGTCATCCTCACGGTAGCCGTATACCATCAGCTGGTAGCCGATACCGGGCTGCTGTCCGACGAATCCGAACTGGAGCGAGATGCTGTCCACATCCATGCCCGGGAGAAAAGCGGAAAAAGGCACGCCCCACACACCGTCTCCGTAATCTCTGGCCAGTGCTTTCAGCGCGTTGATATTATTGTGATACTGCAATTCCTGATCGACCTCGAACAGATCATCCCGCAGCCTGTCATATACCGAACGCCATGCCCAGCGCATCATCCGGTAATAATCATCGAAACATCCGAGATCCAGCCGTACCTCATAGTGATCCGTGAATCCGATCTCCATGGGATGAAGCACCCTGTTGAAGGACTTGGTCCTCATCATGTAATCGACATCATATAACTGCTGCCTGTCGCCCACCTGTCCGTCGGATCCGGGATATACGTAATCGATGGTCAGGCCTTCAGCCACTGCTTCGGTATCCTTGCGCACCGGGAATCCGTAATACAGATAGTTAAGAGTGCGCGCCTCGGGTCTGGAGAGTCCGATAGCGCCCACGGTATAATCCCTGTCTATGGCCTGAGTGAAATGATATTCTCTCGTTCCGGGGAGAGTGACATCAGCCTTATTACGGGAGAACATGACCGTTTCACCGTTTCTTTTGCTCTGAGCGGCAAAAAGAGGCAACGTAAGCCCGGTCTCCTTTCTCCAGTGATACTCACATTCCGCATCTACTCCTATCACGTTCGGACGGGCGTATTCGTTATCCCTGTACCAGGTAGAAGGCGCGAAGCAGTGATAATCCCTGACGGTATCCGCATCAGCCAGCACCAGTGATATCTTGGATGCAAAGCCCAGGTCGTCGGCGCCTTTGTTAAGCACCTTCAATGTACGCGAGATGAGAAAGCCGTCCTGCTGTACCTCATATATGTCCTCAAATTCAAGCCTTGATCCGCCGGGTGTCTCCATGATGCCGCCGGCCTTCACCTTCCCGTCATCCAATGTTTCACAGTCCGCGTACGGCATGTCATAGAATTCCGTCACCGCCATAGCTGTCTTGACATATGCATACAAAGGACGGCGGTTGAAGTACAGCGTTTCACCGCTTTTCCTGACTTCCACACCGCCGTTTACAAATTCCAACTCATAACTTGACGATTTGATCCCCATACATTCCTCCGCTAATCTACTCCCGCACATAGAACTTAGCTTTGCTGGTTTTCATCTGAGTCTGACCTCCAGACGGACAGGGTTATGATCGGAACTCGCGAACCCGTAATCACACACTTCGACCGACTTCACTTCCACATTATCGGATAATATGAATCCGTCTATGATATACACCTGAGATGTCTCATTGCTTTCAAAGGGTGCTTCAAGTGAACGGCACGAAGGTGCATTATCGGCTACTGCCGCATAGAAACCTTCGGGGATATCCGAAGCTTTGATCTCACCGGGAAGCCATCCTGTCTCCGAGAGTATCGGAGGATTGTTGTTCATCTCGAATTCCTGATTGAAATCACCTCCGACGATCACGTAATTGCCCCTGGCATACTCCTCCTCGATCAGGTTATTGAGCACCTTAAACTGCCCATCCCTTTTCTCTTCATCGGTATATGCCTCCAGATGATGATTGATCAGGACAAGCTCCTTATCCGAATCCTCAACCGGGATACGTTCCACGAGCAGACATCTCTTGAGATACCCCGGCGACATATACCACGGTGCGGCTTCGGGCAGAGCATATCTCACCGCCTCACGTACGTTCAGGCGTGTATAAGTAGCCAGTCCGCTGTAGGTTTTACCCAGAGGAGGTATCGGATAAGGTACGAATGCGACCTTATAATTGCATGCAAAAACAGGCTGCATGCCGATGGATGAACTGAGGTAAGCCACCTCGTTGATGTTATATGACCTGTGTGAATCCACATCAACTTCCTGAGCCATCACGATATCGCAATCCTGCTCGTTGATCGCTGATGCTATGCCGGACAGATTCTCCATGACTGCATCCGAGGACTCGGGGAGTACACCCTTTCCTCCGTCCATAAAGAAATCCTCGCTCTTATTGTAGCCGGCATAACCCAGATTAAACGTCAGGATACTGAGTTCGTCTCCCTCACTCACGGTGGCGCTCCCGGGATGGACCTCAAGCTTCTCCTCGGCTTCGGGCGAATACATCGTGATCCTCAGATATGCAACGAATAATACAGGGATCAGTATGATCGCTCCGAGAATGATCCCTGCAGCTTTGAATGCTTTCTTCATAATATCAAACCGAAGCCAGGGCCTGGGACAGATCATCTATCAGGTCTTGCTTGTCCTCAAGTCCGCAGGACATACGAACAAGTCCGGCGGGAATGCCTGCTTCGGCGAGCTGCTCATCAGTCATCTGACGGTGTGTGCTGGTAGCGGGGTTCAGACAGCATGTACGCGCATCGGCGACATGCGTCTCGATCGCAGCCAGCTTCAGATTCTTCATGAACTTCTCCGCTGCGGCCCTGCCACCGGCCAGCTCGAAGCTCACCACTCCGCAACCGCCGTTAGGCATATACTTCTTTGCCGTTTCATAGTATTTATCTGATTTGAGACCGGGGTAGCTTACGTGAGTGACCTGAGGCTGTGCCTCCAGGAACTCGGCTACCGCCTGTCCGTTCTCCACGTGTCTGGGCATACGCACATGCAGAGATTCCAGTCCGAGATTTAACAGAAAAGCATTCTGCGGCGACTGTATGCAGCCGAAATCACGCATCAGCTGTGCCGTACACTTGGTTATGAAAGCTCCGCCAATCCCAAACTTCTCGGCATAGGTGATCCCATGGTATGAGTCATCGGGAGTACACAGACCGGGGAACTTATCGGCATGTGCCATCCAGTCGAACTTACCGGAATCAACTATGGCGCCGCCAACCGCAGCACCGTGACCATCCATATACTTGGTGGTGGAGTGGGTAACGATATCGGCTCCCCACTCTATGGGACGGCAGTTGACGGGAGTCGGGAATGTATTATCTACAATGAGCGGTACTCCATGGGCATGAGCCACACGGGCGAACTTCTCAATATCAAGCACCGTAAGCGCAGGATTGGCGATAGTCTCTCCGAACATGGCCCGGGTATTATCACGGAAAGCCGCGTTCAGCTCTTCCTCGCTTGCATCCGGTGTGACAAATGTCACATCTATGCCCATTTTAGCCATAGTTACAGCAATCAGGTTGAAGGTTCCTCCGTATATGGATGACGAAGCCACGATATGCGATCCGCATTCGCATATATTAAAGAGTGCAAAGAAGTTCGCCGCCTGACCGGAACTGGTGAGCATGGCCGCGGTACCGCCCTCAAGCTCGGCGATCTTCGCTGCCACGAGATCATTCGTGGGATTCTGAAGCCTGGTATAAAAGTATCCGCTCGCCTCCAGATCAAATAGCTTACCCATATCCTCACTCGTATCATACTTAAATGTCGTGGACTGTATGATAGGTATCTGTCTGGGTTCTCCGTTGCCCGGTGTATAACCGCCCTGTACACATTTGGTATTGATCCTGTAATCACTCATCGTAAGCCTCTCCTTTGGGTAGAATAATATCTAAATAAGTATAGCATATAAACCCCGTGCGAGAGTATAAAAAGCACCCGGATATATAACCCGGGTGCCTCATATTTACATCGATTCGGAAGAATCAGGCGTTCATCTGAGCTGCAACTTCAGCCGCAAAATCTTCGTTCTTCTTCTCCATGCCCTCACCTACCTCGAAACGGATGAACTTGGTAAGCTTGAGGTCCTTATTAACGGATGCAAGGTACTGTGCTACCGACTGCTTGCCATCCTCTGCTCTGACATATACCTGATCAAGGAGTACGACATCCTTGAGCAGCTTATTTACACGGCCCTTGATGATACCGGCCTTGACCTGCTCGGGCTTTGCGGCTTCCTTGGGATCTGCATCCATCTGAGCCTTGAGGATCTCGGTCTCATGATCGATATAGGACTGGTCAACGTCGCTGTCGGCGATGAACTTGGGGCTCATGGCTGCGATCTGCATTGCTACGTTGGTAAGAGCTTCCTTAACGGATGCATCATTACCTGCGCCGTCAGCAGCTACAACCACGCCGATACGTCCGCCACCGTGCAGATAAGAGACTACGCAGTCACCGGATGCCTTCTCGAATCTTCTGACAGAAAGCTTCTCGCCGATAGTAGCGGTCTTCTCAACCAGAACATCCTTAACGGTCTTGGAAGCATCCTCGTTCCACTTCTCCTCAAGGAGAGCTTCGACATCATTTGCTCCGGAAGCGAGCGCCTGCTTTGCAACACCCTCTACGAAGCTCTGGAATACTTCATTCTTTGCTACGAAGTCTGTCTCGGAGTTAACCTCAACAACTGCAGCTGTCTTATCATTATCTATAGCTACTCGGCAGATACCCTCTGCTGCGATCCTGCCGGCCTTCTTCTCAGCCTTGGCAGCGCCGCTCTTTCTGAGCACCTCGATAGCTTCTTCCATATTGCCGTCTGTCTCGGCAAGTGCCTTTTTGCAGTCCATCATACCTGCGCCTGTAGTCTCGCGCAGTTCCTTGACCATGGATGCTGTAATCTCAGCCATATCTATATCCTCCTCAATCTATCTTATTCTTCTTCAGCAGCTACCTCTTCGATATCTGCTGCTTCTGCTGCTTCTGCCTCTTCTGCATCTCCTGCCATCTCATCTGCCGTAACCATCTCTTCACCCTGGTTTGCTTCGATGACTGCATCTGCCATCTTGGATGTAAGAAGCTTAACGGCACGGATAGCATCGTCATTGCCGGGGATCACGTAATCAAGCTCTTCGGGATCGCAGTTGGTATCACCGATACCGATCAGTGTGATGCCGAGTGAATGAGCTTCCTGTACGCAGATGTGCTCTTTCTTGGGATCCACTACGAAGATAGCGTCGGGAATGCGGGTCATTTTCTTGATACCGCCGAGGTTCTTCTCAAGCTTCTCCCACTCCTTACGCAGCTGTACTACTTCCTTCTTGGGAAGTACATCAAATGTACCGTCTTCAGACATTCTCTCGATAGCTTTGAGTCTGTCTACACGTGAACGAATGGTACGGAAGTTGGTCAGCATACCACCGAGCCATCTCTCATTTACATAGAACATACCGCAACGCTCAGCCTCGGTCTTAACCGCATCCTGAGCCTGCTTCTTGGTACCTACGAAAAGGATGGTACCGCCCTGGGAAGCGATATCGAATACCGCATTGTAAGCCTCATCAACCTTGCCTACTGACTTCTGCAGGTCGATGATATGGATCCCGTTACGCTCGGTAAAGATGTAGGGAGCCATCTTAGGGTTCCATCTGCGGGTCTGGTGTCCGAAGTGAACACCTGCTTCCAGTAACTGTTTCATTGATACTACGCTCATTTCAAAACCTCCATTTGGTTGAACTTCCGTGCATCTAACCCGTGAAGCTTATCAGGCACCATACGGAAATATGCACGTGATTATTTGCCGCATATACGCTCCGGGTCCGCTCTGCCGTGTTGCACAAAAAAGGACATGCAAGCGCATGCCCAACTATAATACTACTTATATATACAGAAATCAAGAGATTCCCGTGAAAAATCCAATGTTCCGGTACTCAGGAATCCGCGGTCACCTGCCCGTGATCATACGGGCTATCTCATCATCGCTCATGCCGGCATTGAAAGAATATGTACCTGTACGGAGAATCCTGTCATATCCGTGACTGCACAGGAACCGGTCATACTCGGCGGCCGATGATACGATGCCGGCATCCGCCAGCTTACGCGCGACTCTGTCCGACGAATCGCCGGAGGATATGGTAATGCTTCCGGCACTGCTTCCGCTGTCTGATGCGCCCGCGGTGGGAGTGAACTCATGATCGGTTTCGGACACGGCCTCAGATATGGGCTCTGCGGTAATGGTCTCAGGCTCCAGCATAGTGAAAGACCCATCTTCGGTGGGATAGTCCAATCCGGGATCATCGGGAGCATCCGTATCGATCTCGGCGGTGGTATCCTCGAGCAGAGCATTTGCATCCGCGATCACATCTTCGCTTGTTTCGGTCTGATCAACATCTTGATCGGCTGTTTCCGAATCATTGGATGTAACATCGGAATCACTGTTATCTGATGTGACATCGGTCACATCATTATCCTGTATGTCGGCAAGCATTTCTTCCGTACTGGGGATCTCTTCGATCAGACGTGTGGAACCATCGACCATGCCCAGCTCGGCTGCTCTCTCCTTGATCTGGGCATCAGTCATCACGGCATTCTTCGTCCGTGCATGATGTATCCCCAGAACCAGAGCCGTTACTATAAGTCCGAGGCCTAAACCTTTCAGATAGTATTTCAGATTCATATCACAGTCCCTTAAACAGATCTATGACTAACTTAACTTCGCCGATACCCAATCCCAGTTCCTTGGCGATCGCCATATTGGACTTACCGGCTTTGTGCAGCTCCAGGATCCGGTCGTTACTGTTACGGCTTCCGGGAGATCTCGCGCTAAAGGTGATCTCAGGGCCGTCCGGATCGGTGTCGTCTTCGGTATCATCGAAGTCTTCCCACTCATCCTCCAGATAGTCCTCATTCGGATCCATATCCGCCTCATCATCTTCGATATCCGGTACAACCGGAGCTGCGATCACGGGTTCGTTTTTAACGATCGGTACGGGTTTACGACGTGGACGGGTTCTTCCCGCTGCTTCCGTCTCGCTGTCATTCTCCTGAACAGCCGGTGTATCCGGAGCGGGAGCTGAAGCCTCCGCCTCGACACGACTCTCGATCCTGGCTACGAGGGGCGCGAGGTTCTCCTCCGCATTCTTCACCTTTTCATCTACTTCATCGGCTTTACGTGTAGCCTCGGCAACAGTCTCTTTCAGATTCTCATGCTTATCGTTAAGCATGTCATACAGAAATACAACTTCCTCATGACTCTTATTGATCTGATCCAGCACGGTGTCGGAATACTCGCTGACAGCCATCATCTTCTCATTGCTGAGTCTGTCCATGCTGCGCTCGGTTTTCTCGATGGCATACTGGACCGTCTCATCGACTATATCGTCGATACGGCCTTTGACGGCATTGACCTCCTCCGAAACCATCTCATGAACCTGATCTCTGGAAAAGGTTTCCACCGATTCATCTTCTTCTTTGCGCGCCGGGATCACATATCCCGCTATAAGGAGCGCTATTCCAAGCGCTCCGATGATTATTTCCAATATCATATGTACAGTCCCGTATCAACCTTGAATATCTATATGTTCCACCGCTTTTAAGAGTACCTTACCGTCTCTGGCTCTGGCCTCTCTGGCTTCGCGTCTTTTGGCCCCGCCGTCTCCGGTATACTGATTGCTGCCCTGATCGGCGGCATTGCCGTCATTTGCGCCTCGGTTACTCTGCTGAGTGCCGGATACACGATTGAACTGACGTACTTCCTCGGTCTGTCTGGCATTGTGTATATCGGCCTGATTTACTTCACTTTTGGTATCTTCCTGGGCCTTGATCGATGCGTAATCCTGAGTACGGAGTATCTGGCCCTGCATTTCTATAGCGCCTATTGCCATAGTCTACCTCCATATCAAACAACTGTACATCAGTCATATGATGTCAGCTTGACATCCCCGCGCAGCTTCACGAACTTGCAATACTTGGCAGGCTGCTTAACGGACATGGACACATCCGAGATACACACTCTGGCGCCCGGATATGCGGTGCCCTTCACTTTGACCTCGGCCGGTGTATCCACATTATATGCATTCTCAAGCTCTGCCAGTCTGACCATTACAGATGCAAGCTCTTCATCCGTAGTCTTCTGAACACCCATCAGCTGGCCGACGTATTTCTTCTGATCGTCGGTCAGAACGGCTCCGGACTTGATCTTCATAGCCATGTTATTGAGTACGGGCATGATCTGATCCAGAGTCTTCTGCTTCTCGGCTGCCTGATTCCTCAGATCGGCGATCTCACGCTTGATCATAGGCGACAGACCTACCTCCACGATCGTATCGTTTGCCATTTCGGACCCGAGATTCTTTACCTCTATCATGCCTCCGGCAGTGGCATGTCCGCCTGACAGCATTCCCTTTCGGCCGTCCACGATGATATCGCCCGCGGCAGACACGTTGGAATGCATGATGGCCTCGGCCTGTATGTATCCGCCTGCGTTTGCAGTCACGTTCTCGAGATACTTCGCTATGATATTGCCGCCGGCCTTCAGTACGGCCTTCCCCATACCGTTCACGCCACGGGCAACGATGATATTTCCGCCGGCTTCCACATAAGCGCCTTCGATAACGCCGTTTACGGTCACATCGCCCTTTACTCTGACCTCGAAGTTGGTATCTATATTACCGGTAATGACCACGCTTCCCTCGAAATCGATGTTTCCCGTAGCGGTGCTGACCGCTTCGAATGTAAGAGAATTATTAACGAAAACCTGATCGCCGACCAGACTCACATTACCGTCCACATCGGAGATCAGAGTCGTGCCGTCATCGCTTACATGGATATTGGCACCGTACTTGAACTTGACTTCCTTCGGTTCTCTGGAGCGGACTATAGATCCGTCCAGGGCTTTACCGTCTTCTCCCCGTACTGAGGGATGGAGCTTCGCTATCTCCTGTCCCGCAGCACACACCTGCAGCACATTCAGATGGAAAAAGTCCACGCTTCCGTCTTCAAGAACAGTCGGTCTCTGCCTTCTGTCCGTATTGAACAGATACTCGATATAGCCATCCGTGCTCTCACCCGGAGCAGTCCCCTCCGCTACCAGTATATCTTCACAATACCTGGGATTGGCAATGATATCGGCTATTACATCTTCCTTCAGCCCGTACGATACTCCTCTGGCGGCCAGACTGCTCTTTATGTCGGCGGCGTCCAGATTCTTACCGCCCACGCTTGCACAGTAGAGTCTGACAGTAGCCTGCATCTTATCCGGAGATATCGCGACCTCGCACGATTCGGATATAGCTACACAGGGTGTCATATTAAGGGTGACGGTAGTATCTTTAGTAGCCGCCACATCAATTGCCTTGCCGAGGCTTCCGGCATCATACGGAATAGTCTTACCTGTCAGATATGATATTATCTCACCTGTTTTAACCGGAGTTCCGCCGTCTTTAGGTGCGAAGAGTTCCAGATTGGTAGATGTAGCGGTCGTGGAAATCCTGAAATACCCGTTCATATGTAACTATAACCCCCAATACTTTATATATTGTCCGTAAGTATATTCATATACCTACCAAGCTTCTTCTGAAGTTTCTGCAATGCTTTGCTATGCAGCTGTGATGCTCTGGATTCGGACACATTCATGATGTCACTGATCTCCTTTTGCGTCAGATCTTCATAGTAGTATAGGAGTATGACCTGCTGTTCCTTCTCGGTAAGAGTCTGAAGGGCCTCCGCAAGCATCTGTTTGAGTTCGTCCTTCTCAATAGCCTCCTCGGGCCCGTCGAAGTGGCTGTTGCCGTATCTGTCATTGGATATATCACTGCCGGACTCGGTAAACTCGTCCAGCGAAATAACTCCCGTGACCTTCATCTGCGACTGCCAGTCGGTGTATTCGTCATCTGTCAGTCCAAGCTTCTCGGCTATCTGCTCATCAGTGGCCGTTTTGCCCGTGGCAAGTTCGATCTCATGTATGGCAGCATCGATCTGTCTCTGACGCTGACGGACAGTACGGGGAATCCAATCCATCTTACGTATCTGATCCAGGATCGACCCTCTGATACGCAGTGATGCATAGGTCTCAAACTTGACGTCCTTCAGCATATCGAACTTATCTATGGCATCTATAAGTCCGAAAATGCCATAACTGCACAGATCATCATATTCCACGTTGTACCCGAGATACATGGACAGACGACCTGCTACAAGTTTCACGAGAGGAGCGTACTCCAGTATGAGTTTTTCCCTGATTTCAGAAGCTCCGGTCCGCTTATAATCGTCCCACAGCCTCTTGCGACCGTTTTCATCCATCCTCTTCGGCCTTTACCTCCTCTGAAGGCGCAAGTCCTCTGTTGATCACTTCTCCCTCATCGGATATGACTTTTTCGTTTTCTGCCGCAAAGCGCTCAAACATATACTGAATGAGGCTTCCTATCATCCATGATACCAGCAATATCACCAGGAGCCATATAAGCATACGTTTGTTTTCGAACTTCATCAAAAACATCGTGATACTTGATATCGCTCCCACTGCAAGGACGATTCCGGGGGTTATAAGCCTGCGCTTTTTGCGTCGGCGGTTCAGCTCCTTCTTACGATCGTCCTCTTCTTTCTGTCTGCGTTTTTCTTCTTCCAGCTCCGCCATGCGGCGAAGCTTCTCTGCTTCTCTTTCTTTAGCAGTCAGAGGTCTGGATACATCGACCTCCATATGAGGCGGGGTGTTATCACGGTCAGCTTGCGCATTCTCGCCTACACGATCCCTGTCCTCGTTTCTTCCACCGTTACCATCGGGATATCCGTCATCTCTCAAATCGTCAGGCATACGATTACCTCAGACCATCAGATAGTCTTATCGGGCCTGCCGACGGAACGGATCACGAAATCACCGCTCTCCGGATAGAATATAACGGTACGACCGTAGTTAAGTCCGGTATCCTCAGCAAGTATCGGTATACGATGCTCGGCAAGTTTCTTCTTAACCGCCTCAACATTACGATCGCCCACACGCATCATCTTGTCGCTGGTGGCGTGCGCGAACATCTGGGCACCACCTGCGATCTTGGCTACAAGCTTAGCTTTATTACATCCCTTGGAAACCATGCGCTTGATGAGCTCGTCCACACCGGTGTCGGCAAATTTCGGAATATTAACCGGTCCGTTCGAACTGATCGCAGTAGAATCGGGAAGCATAACATGTGCCAATCCGCCCCAGGGTTTCCCCGGTTCTCTCAAGGCCACTCCAACACATGAACCGAGTCCCAACGTCGTAATGCCGTCGGGGGCCTGGCACAGGTTGAGGTCTGCCATACCTACTTTAACTATATCAGCCATTACATCAACTCCAGGTAATTATAAAGAGGATATTCCAAGTGCTTTCAGGATAGTCCCGTATGATTCGACATCGGGAAGCAAAATGAAAAATCCGTCTAATTCTACTTCGTCAAAGAAATTATTCTTAATAAGCAATATCTGATCGCCCTGAATACCGAACTGGATAGCGGGAACACTGAGGATAGCTCCTGCCATATCCACTGTCAGATCAGGGGTCGAAGGATATATGCACAGATTGGTCAGACCGGAAAGCGCATTCAGATAAGCTCCGGTGATGATATTACCGACCTCACGAAGAGCGGAAAGCTCCATCTCGTTAAAATCCTCGCCGGGTTCCGATGCCCCCATACCCATCATAAGCTTATTGGTCAGATGACGGGCGCCTTCCTTCTCTATCATAAACATAATACTACCGGTGATATCACCTTCTACACCCAGCAAAATGCCGACCATGATAAGCTCTTCGCCGCCCACGATCTCACCGACATCCTTGAAGTCCAGAAGGGATACCTGGGGAACCGACATGTCGACCTTGGTTCCAAGCATCTGTGCCAGAGCCGTCGTTGCATTACCGGCTCCGATATTACCTATTTCTTTTAAAACGTCAAAATACATTGAATTGACGTCATTCAAAGACATAGTCTCAGCCATTTAGTATTCTCCTTTAAACCTGCTCGTTAATCAATGCATTAAGATCAAGAATCGAAATAAGTCCGTCGTTGGATTTGCCTACGCCCTGAACGAAAGCTCCATCCTGTTTCTGATCGGCGACCTTCTCTATGGATTCGGCATCGAGAGTAACAACCTCGTTAACTGCATCAACTATGAATCCGATAAAGCCCTGCTGCTCGAACTTAAGGATGATGATCCTCGTGGCATTGGTCTCAACGTCGGGGTCAAGTCCCATCTTGATACGTGTACTCATTACAGGCACTACTTCGCCTCGCAGATTGATAACGCCCTTGATGTACGGAGCGACCTCGGGAACTCTGGTCATCCTCTGCATACGAACGATATTATCCACATAACTGATGTTAATGCCAAATCGTTCCTCCCCCAGTTTAACTACTATGTACTGGATACTGGTTCTTACGGTTGACAGTTCATCCATTATTGTATCCTCCTATCTATCAGATCAGCACGTTCGCATCCAGGATCAGAGCAACTTCGCCATCACCAAGGATCGTAGCGCCACTTATAACCTTACATCTGTTGATATACTTGCCGAGCGACTTGATAACCACCTCCTGCTGGCCGATAAGCTGATCGACCACAAGACCTGCAAGCTTATCACCCTTCTTAACGATAACCACGATAATGTGCTCGGGATCCTCTTCTTCGAGACGAGGCGCATCAAGTACATCATGCAGATCGATCAGAGGGATAACGGTTCCTCTCAAATGGATAACCTCTTTGTTCTCAACAAGCTTGATACTGCTTCTGGAGATATTCTCTATGGTCTGAATGGATCCGAGCGATATAGCATACTTCTCGCCTCCGACGGTAACCATGAGAGCCTGAATAATGGCCAGAGTCAGAGGAAGTCTGATGGTCCATGTGGAGCCCTCTCCCAGCTTGCTCTTAACTTCAACCTCACCGCTCAGAGACTCGATCTTGGATTTAACAACGTCCAGACCCACTCCTCTGCCGGATACATCGGATACGACCTTGGCAGTGGAGAAACCTGCGTGGAACAGCAGATCGATGATCTCCTTCTCGGTCATATTATCACCCTGCTCGGGAGTGATAACGCCTCTCTCTATAGCCTTGGCTTTAACTGCCTCGGTATCGATACCGTTACCGTCATCTCTGACCTCGATGATAACGTTATTACCTTCCTGATAAGCATCCAGGAAGATCGATCCAACCTCGGGCTTGCCTCTCTCCTTACGTATCTCAGCGGATTCAAGACCATGGTCGGCAGAGTTACGGAGCAGGTGCATCAGAGGATCGCCGATCTCATCCACAACGGTACGGTCCAGTTCAGTGTCTTCACCGGACATGTACAGTTCCATCTTCTTGCCGAGCTTCTTGGACAGATCTCTGATCATACGGGGGAACTTGGAAACAACACTCTCGATAGGTACCATTCGAACCTTCATAACCGATTCGTGAAGGCTGGTCGTAACCGACTCGAGGTATTCCACCTGATCCGTAATGGCGGAATTGATGCGGTCTTCGGTGCTTCCGCTTGCAGCAACCAGTGAGTTCTTGGCAATGATCAGCTCGCTGACCAGATTCATCAGCACATCGAGTTTCTCGATATCTACGCGGACAGTCCTGTTAACAACGGGCTTTCCTACGGGCTTCTTATCACTCTTGGCATTTGCGGCGCCTGCGGGTACGGGAGCATTGCTCTTTGCGGGAGCCTCGGACTGCTCTTCGGCTTTTTCAGCAATCGCTTCAGCGGGAGCAGCTTCCTCTTCTTCCTCGTCTGTATCGATCTCAGTGCTGTCAAGGTCAAGCACACCGCCGGTAACGGACTCGATCTCGGACACTGCGGAAGCAGCGCGGATGATCTGATCCAAAGGCTTATCGGAAATGGTTATAAGTGAGAACTCGAAATCAAATTTCTCATCCTCTATATCCTGAGTGGAAGGATCGGAAATGATAACTTCACCGAGTTCTTCAACTGCTTTGAACACCAGAAAAGCTCTGGCAGCTTTCAGAATGCATGACTCCTGAACCTTAACGGTCAGACCGTAAGGAGTCTTGCCCTGTTTCAATGCTTCTCCGAGAACGGATGTCTCGGTATCGCCGAGCTTGATATGCTTCCAGGCCTCATCGCCTGATGCGGCTGCAGCCTCGGGAGCCTTTTCTTCCTTGGCTTCTTCCTTCTTGGCTCCACCGGATGATCCGCCCGTTCCGCCGTTAAGTATATCGTTCAGAGCCTTGATCAGGTTCTCGTTGGTCTCGGTTCCCTCATCGGAGCTCTCACGGATATTGTTCGTATAAGCTTCCAGCGCATCGAGACACTGGAAAAGAACATCTATCATGTCAGACTTGATCTTGATATTACCGTTTCTCACTTCGGAGAACACATTCTCCATGTCGTGTGTCAGGTTCTGCATGTTCTTATAGCCCATGGTACCTGCCATACCCTTGAGTGAATGTGCGGCACGGAATATCTCGTTGATAGTGTCCTCATTCTCCGGCTCCTGCTCGAGGATCATGATCTGATCGCTCAAGCTCTGGAGGTGCTCGCCGGCCTCATCCAGAAAAATGTCCAAATATTGACTTACATCCATTTGGTTCCACCATTCCTTTCTTTTTATCGAACGCCTACGTTCATAACGATTTCCTGTGCTATCTGATCGAGAGGAACCTGCTGATCCGAAAGCCCCTGCTTCACGGCTGCTTTCGGCATACCGTAAACAGCACAGGTTCCTTCAGTCTGGGTTATGACATGTACTTTCTTCTTCTCTTTCAGATGGACAATACCTTCTGTACCGTCTGCTCCCATGCCGGTCATTACCACACATACGATCTCACTGACTTTGGATGATGCCAGCGATTCATACATATAGTTGGCACAGGGCTTGACTCCTTCTCTGGTAGGTTCGTCGGTATAATGGATTGAATACTTGCTGGCCATCGTCAGGACATTCATGTGCTTACCCCCCTGCGAGATATAGACATGTCCCGGCTCCAGAACATCACCCTCTTTAGCTTCGGTCACGGTCACTTCGCTCAGTGAGTTCAACCGGTCTGCCAGTGAAGCGGTAAAACCGACCGGCATATGCTGTACGAGTACTACCGGCGCTGCCAGATTACTCGGCAGGTTCGGTATAACGGACTGCAATGCTTTCGGCCCGCCCGTTGAAGAGGCTATCGCTACGATCTTGGATGTCGTTGCTGTCGTTGCATGCTTACTGACAAGCTCTACGACCTTCCTCGACGTCTTGATGGATTCCATCGTGAGCGCCGGTTCGAAAGAAGGTACCTTGGACATACATACACTTTCGAGTGTCCTGAGCATACGCTTCTGGAAGTCGGCTTCCTTACAGTCAAATGCGTTACTCGGTTTATGTATGAAATCCAGGGCTCCGAGATCAAGAGCGTCCAGAGTGACTTTAGCGCCTTCCATGGTATCGGTAGATGCCATCATGACTCTGACATTGATCTTCTTCTTGTGAAGCTCCTTTAACAGGGTGATCCCATCCATCTGCGGCATATTGACATCCAACACCACTGCATCGTATGTATTCTTCTGCAGCTTCTCAAGTGCCTCTATGCCGTTATTGGCCCGATCTTCTACATGAAATTTGGAATCTGAATCAATTATATCACCAAGCACCCTTCTCATGAGTGCAGAGTCATCAACTAGTAGTATTTTTTTCATGTTACATCCCCTTTTCTTTATGCCGGCTCTTACGTTCTTCGTTGAAAATGTACTTGATTATCTCTTCTCGTTCATCAACATCCATATTTACATACTGGACACGGTGCTCATACACGCCCGGTCTGTTCTCGAGTTCCTCGACCGAGAGTACCTTTCCGACCAGACTGTAATGCTTCTGCACATTATCTACCACCAGATTATAGTTACACAGTATCATGCTGCCCTTCTCATACTCCAGATTGGATACAAATCGCAGACCACCGCCGCTGATATCCACGATAACACTTCGTTTGAGCGGAAGTTCGGGCTGAAGAGCGTTATGCGAATTGTTCAGAGACTCGATCTCCTCCTTCAGGAGCTCACGGGAATTCATCTCCAGGGCACAGCTGAATCTGTAGAACTCTCTGCGCTGATACTTCCGCAGGTTAGTGGTCAGATCGAGAGCCAGCACATATATGTTGTTGTCCCTGTAACGGTCCACGACCTTGGCCACACACTGATATAATCCGTTATCGGTATAGAAACACAGCTCATATTCACCGTCCACGGGCAGAAGTATGAGTTTGGTCTGCTCCATGGGCATCAGAAGCTCAATACGCTCGTCCGAGACGATATCATACACTTTGGTCGTATAGACCTTTCTCTCATCGTTTTCGCGATCCTGATTCAGATTAAGGCGCTTGACCGCCTGTAATTCGACGCGATTACCTACGACTACATATTTAGAAAGCATATACCCCTCCTGCTCTTATCGATCAATTTTGTGCCTTTTTTGCAGTTGTTACTATATGTGAAAAGAATGCGGCCATCCCGCGCTTGTGAAGCTTGTCGGGATCTATGTTCATGAGTTTGGCAGCTATGTTCTCATATGCCAGCGATGATTTGGCTGTCGGATGCTGTATCGATACAGGCATCTGCTGCATAACCGCCTTGACCAGCTGCTGATCCTGCGGTACCGCTCCGAGATAAGAGATCGGCAGATGCAGGTATCTGTTGACAACGGCATTGAGCTTATTAAATAAAGCCTGTCCCTCGGAATCCGAATCGACCTTGTTCGCCACCACTTTGATCTGGGAATAATCTCGATCAAAACGGTCATGTCTGTTAAGCGCCTTGAGCAATGAATATGAGTCCGTTATGGATGTGGGCTCCGGAGTGGTTACCAGCAGTATCTCACCGCTGGCTACCAGGAATTCCAGTACGGCGTCGGAGATGCCCGCACCCGTATCTACTATAATAATGTCCGCAATGGCATCGAGTTCGGCCAGATTCTGTATGATGTAGGTCAGATAATCGCGGCTGAGATTCGACATACCGGCAATACCGCTTCCGCCCGAAATGAATCCGACCTCCATAGGCCCCCAGGTAATGATCTCCCTGATACTCTTGTTCTGATATATCAGATCGCAGAGATTATGCTTTGGTACCGCACCGAACATGATCTCGATGTTCGCCAGACCGAAATCGGCATCCAATATGATGACCCTCTGGCCAAGCTTGCGAAACTGGATCGCCAGATTGATGGACGTATTGGACTTGCCGACCCCGCCCTTACCGCTGGTCACGGTTATGACTCTGGATATCGGTCTTGTCGGAGTATTATTCGATTTTACGAGATTTCTTAAGCCTGTAGCCTGATCCATCTTATACCCTTTGCTTATTTACCGCCCAGCAGAAGCTTGACCGTCTTCTGCGGATTAAAAGGAGCAATATCATCCGGCACGTTCTGTCCGTTGGTAACATACGATATAGTCGTACCCGTATGCAGTTTCAGATTCAAAAGGTTGCCGAGAGTCGTGGTCTCATCCAGCTTGGTGAAGATAAGCTTGTAATCTGTCATGGCCGTATATGTATCGGCTATACTGATCAGATCTCTGTATTTGGTAGTGGCGGAAAGCACGAGGAAGGTTTCCTTTTCGGCCAATCCGTCCACGGAGTGGATAAATCCGTTCATCTGATCCCGCTGCGATTCATTCTGATGCGAATGTCCGGCCGTATCCACCAGGATGTAATCATATGCGGCAAAATCCTCAAGTGCCTGTTCAACTTCCTCAACCGCATATATGATACGGAAAGGTACTTCCAGGATATTTGCATATGTACGAAGCTGCTCCGCTGCGGCTATCCTGTAAGTATCGGCAGTAAGCAGGGCAACTTTCTTGCCCTGATCCACGGAAAACTGCGATGCTATCTTCGCTATGGTGGTAGTCTTGCCTACACCCGTAGGTCCAATGAAGAACACGACCTTGGGCCCTCGCGAAGCAGGTGATATGGCCTGGGGAGTACCAAATTTCAGTACCATCTTCTGATAGGTGGCCGCCAGCGCGTAATCAAACGGCATACCCGGTTTGGCGGACTTACGGGTCTCCTCTATGATCGCATTTGCAACCTTTTCGTTGACCTCATTATCTATCATCGTGTTATACAGGAGTTTCATGAACTTCAGAAGCTCCGCATCCACATCCGTAACCTCGGATTCATCCTCGGTGGCAGGCTGGGGCACAGGTTTTGACTGTTCCGGTTCAGCGGTGACCGATGGAGTCGAAATCTGCTTTTCAAGCAGACTCTGCAGTGAATCAAGCTTCTCTTCTATTACGGACTCGTGATACTCCTCTTCCTGTTTTTTCTCTTTTTCTTTCTCCAGATCGGCATTGACCAGTGAGCTCACCTGACTGACTGCCTCTCTGACCGGATCGGACGATGCGGGAGGTTCGGGAGTCACTACCCGCCGGCGAACCGCGCCGGGTTCACCCTCTTCCTCCAGAGCCACAGTCACTTCCATCAGAGGCGGCTTCAGGAAATAGAATATTCCCTTTTGCTTAACGCTCCTCACGTTCATGATCACAACATTGGGACCAAGCTCTTTTCTGGCCTCGGCCGTAGCCTCTGCTTCGGTTTTGGCTGTAAACTTCTTAATGATCATCTTAAGCTGTTACCGTTCCTATAGATTGAATACTGATATTGGTCTCTAACTCATTATAGGACACTACTATCAGGTCCTTAAAGTATTCTTCCGTAAGCTTCTTAAAATATATCCTGACGATTGGAGAAGTGACTATTATCGGATTCTTGCCGAGATTCTCCAGTTTATCCATCTGTTCTTTCACACTCGCCATGATAGCTTCGATCTTCTGAGGATCCATCGTCAGATATGCACCCTGTTCAGTCTGCTTCACGCTCGCCATGATGTCCTGCTCAAGTGCAGGATCCACAGTCACTACCTGGGTAGTCTCGTTGGCAGGGAAGAACTTATTGGATATGGCTCTCTTCAAGGCCTGACGAATGTATTCGGTGAGAATATCCGTATCTCTGGTCGTAGTCGCATAATCCGCCATGGTCTCAAATATGGTCAGCAGGTCACGGATGGATATGCCCTCCGACAGGAGATTCTGCAGAACCTTCTGCACTTCACCGAGACCAAGCAGCTTCGGTACGAGTTCGTCTACGATCGAAGGATTGGTCTCTTTGAGGTTGTCGATCAGGTTCTGTACATCCTGACGCGTCAGCAGTTCAGCGATATGCTGTCTGATGACCTCGGTCAGATGAGTGGCGATTATGGACGGAGGATCAACTACCGTATATCCCATGCTCTCAGCCTTTTCTCGCTGTCCCTCAGTGATCCATGTGGCCGGGAGGCCGAATGAAGGCTCCGTGGTATCTATACCCGGGATCTTCTCGGTGATGAATCCGGGATTCATCGCCATATAATGGTCAAAAAGTATCTCTCCCTCCGATACCTGTACACCCTTGATCTTGATGATATACTGGTTCGGATTGAGCTGTATGTTATCGCGCAAACGGATGATAGGCACCACGGTACCGAGTTCCAGCGCTATCTGTCGTCTGATCATGACCACTCGATCCAGCAGGTCGCCGCCCTGGTTAACATCTGCCAGAGGGATGATACCGTATCCGAACTCCAGCTCTATAGGATCCACATTAAGCAGCGAAGTGACATTCTCGGGCTGCCTGATCTCCTCTGCGGCAGCTTCCTCGCTCTCAACCTCGGACTCGATCTTCGCAGTCTCTATCGTGCCGGCTATGACTCTGGCTACGATAATGAATATCGCTCCGGCTACCACAAAAAGCACAGTGTTCAAAGGAGTGACTATTCCCAGGAAAGCGAGCACTCCGCCTACTATATATAATGCTTTCGGTATACCGAACAACTGCGACAGCAGGGTCGAACCGAAATCCGCCGTTTTGGACCCCTTGGTTACCAGGATACCTGTCGCCAGTGATATCAGGAGTGAAGAGATCATACTTACCAGACCGTCGCCTATGGTCAGTATCGTATACCAGTTGAGCGCAGTGGCAACATCCATGCCCATCCTGAGGACACCCATTGCTATACCGCCCACGATATTGATCGCGGTTATGATCAGGCCGGCGTTTGCATCTCCCTTTACGAACTTGACAGCACCATCCATGGAGCCGAAAAAGGTGGCTTCTTCCTGTATCTTATCTCGTCTGGCTTTGGCTTCTTCATCCGTGATGGCTCCGGTATTCAGGTCGGCATCGATAGCCATCTGCTTACCAGGCATGGCATCCAGAGTAAATCTCGCCGTTACCTCGGCAACTCTCTCCGAACCTTTATTGATAACAACGAACTGGACGATGACCAGGATCAGATACACGATGATACCTATGACCAGATCACCGCCGCCCACGAACTCACCGAACACCTGGATAACGTTACCGGCACTGCCCTGTGCAAGGATCAGTCTCGTCGATGATACGTTCAGAGCGATACGGAATATGGTTGAGAAGAGCAGCATGGTGGGATAGAAACTCATGCCCAGTACTTCCTCGGCAAACATGGAAGTAAAGAGGATGGTAAAGCTGATACCCATATCGGCTGTCAGGAAAATATCCAGCAGCCATTCAGGCATCGGAACGATCATCATGACGAACGCTATGAGCAGATACGTGGCGACACCGACGTCAGCAAATTTAAACTTACCCATGTGCTCCTCCTTTCTATAGTTTCAGACTCTGCCCTGTAAGTGATATACAAAGGCCAGAACCTCGGCCACTGCCTGATATAACTCAGGCGGTACGATCTGATCGACCTCGACGTTTGCATAAAGCATACGGGCGAGGGGTTTATTCTCTACTATCTCGATATGATTCTCCGCAGCGATCTCTTTGATCCTGGCGGCCAGATAATCACTGCCCTTCGCTATCACAAAAGGAGCATCATACAGGTCGGGATCGTACTTAATGGCCACTGCGTAATGCGTCGGGTTCGTGATGACTACATCGGCTTCCGGAAGGCGTGTCATCATACGACGCCTGGATGCCTGCAGCATTCTTGCCTTCTGCTGTGACTTGATCTGCGGATCTCCCTCCATGTTCTTGTACTCGTCCTTGACTTCCTGCTTGGTCATCTTCATGTCCTCGCTGAACTTCCATTTCTGGTAAATGTAGTCAGCGGCAGCCAGAACGACATACACAGCGGAGATCCTTATTCCTATGGTAACGATCACGCCAAGTAACTGACTCAGCGCATCCATTACCGGCAATTCCAATAAGATCAGGAATCTGTTCTGTTCCCTCCTGATATACAGATAAACCACAAAACCGATGATGGCGATCTTGAGGATCGACTTAAGAAGCTCCATCAGCGAATTCAGCGAAAATATCCTCTTGATACCGTTAAGCGGATTGAGCTTGCTGAATTTGGGTTGCATCGGTTTAGTGGTCGGTGACCATTTGACCTGTACCAGATTTGCTATGAAAGGTACCACAAATCCGATGATCAATGCCGGCAGCACTATGACCAGGAACTTGAATATGATATCCCGTAAAGCGGCATAGATCGTAGCAAGCGGGATCTCTCCGCCATGCATAACGGTCCACTCCGGAATACGGTTATATACCATATCAAAAATATTCAGGAAGCTGGATCCGTAATAACCAACCACCAGGCTCAGGAACACGAACAGTGCGAGCAGCATCGCAGCATTCGATACTTCCCTGCTCTTTGCCACCTGACCTTCTCTGCGGGCATCCCTTAACTTCTTGGCGGTAGCCGGTTCTGTTTTCTCTCCGCCGGGGCCGTCCTTGGCGAAGAACTGAAGATCATACTTCAGGCTCACATCATACCCTCTACAAAACCAACTATCATACGTCTCATCTCCGTAAATATGAACTCCGATATCTTCGGAAGAGTAAAGGTCGAAATATATAACAGAGACAGGCCCGTCAATACTTTAAGCTGCATACCGACAGCAAACATATTCATCTGAGGCGCAACCTTCGCAAGTATGCCCAAAACCGAATTCAGTATCAGGATACAGCAGAAGATCGGGAGGGCCACCCTGAATCCTATGGACATGTACTGTCCCATAAAAGCTATTATCTGGCCCACGAGCTGCTCTGTGTGAAACACCTGTCCGCCGATCGGGATCAATGTAAACGAATCTACAAGCGCTCCCAGAAGATACTTATAAACACCCGATATCACCATGATCAGCAGAAACGAATAATTATAGATTCCGCTCGAGATAGATACCTGCTGCCTGGTGTTCACATCAAACACCTGCGCCATACTCATACCCGTCTCTATATCCACGATATATCCGGCCAGGACAGCTACTGCGGTGCACAACTGCGCTCCCAGGCCTATCAGGAGTCCGCATATGGTCTCCTTCATCACTATGATCGCGTACTCGATCTCGGTATCAAACGCCAGATCCGTCTTTTCCACCATGCCAAACAGCAGTATCGCAAGCATAACGCTGAAACCCGCCTTGACACGTCTCGGAGTCTGGTTATTACCGTTGAAAAAGGGTGCTACAAAAACAAAAGAAGCCACCCTCATGAGGATGAGGAGAAAATGTTGCAGATCGCTGTATGTGAAATGGATATCTAACATCACATCACCTGATATATACTGCGAAATTCCCCCATAACCCGTCTATATAAGTCAATATATTATTCAGCATCCAGTTACCTATCAGAGTAAGCGTCAGGAAGATGGCTATAACCTTGGGAACGAAGGTCAGCGTCTGTTCCTGAATGGATGTAACAGTCTGAAAAATGGATACGATCAAGCCCACGCAAAGACTCACAAGCAATACCGGCAGCGCAGTCTTGAGTATCGTAAAGAGTGCATCACCTATGATCTGTGTAACATCTTCTATGGCCATGCGGATCCTCCTGTCAGAAATATGTCTTGACTACGTTCATGATGACCAGATTCCAGCCATCAGCCAACACGAAGAGCAATATCTTGAACGGTGCGGATATCGTGGTCGGCGGCAGCATCATCATACCCATACTCATCAACGTCGACGCCACCACCATATCTATAATGATAAAAGGTATATAGATCAGGAAGCCGATAATGAACGCACTCCTCAGCTCACTTATGATAAAGCTCGGAATCAGGACCGCATTCGGTATGGATTCCAGTGTTCCGTCCCATTCCGTCCGGGATATATCCAGGAACATCTGCAGATCCTTGCGCTGGGTCTGGGGATACATAAACTCGCGTATCGGCTTCATACCGGCCTCAAAGGCTTCCGGCGCATCCAGCTCACCTGCCTCAAACGGCACTATGGCTTCGTTATATACCGTCAGGATGGTGGGCTGCATGATAAAGAAAGTCAGGAACAGCGCCAATGCGATCAAAACATTATTGGGAGGAGCTGTCTGAGTGTTCAGCGCCATTCTCGTGAAATGCAACACCACGATGATCCTGGTGAAGCACGTGAGCATAATGATAAGAAAAGGTGCCAGCGATATCGCAGTCAGGATAATGAGTATCCTTAATGCACCGTTTATCTGACCGTTGCCGTTTGCATATGTTATGGTCACGGTATTGGCTATATTAAGTTCCGCAAGATCTTCCGGTGTTTCGCTCGTTCCGGGATTGTCGATATTGGTACTGTCCTCAGTGTCACCGGTCAGGTGATGCTCATTGTCGATCTGCTCAACGGCATACACCTGCATGGTAGCCGGTCCCGACACACACAATATGCCCACCGTAACCAGCAGGCATATTATTCTCACTATATGAAGACAGTTTCGTCTGTTACTTGTTCTCGTTTTCAATAGTATCACCACCGGGAGCCGGTCTAATGCCGGACAGAATATCCTTAAATGACGCAGTCTGAGAATTCCCTTCTCGTATGATAAGAGAATCTTTGTCCAGTTCACTGATCAGACTGACATTATCCTTGGATACAGCCAAAGCAAAATACCTGTCACCCAGACGTACTATCTGTATGTATTTGCCATTACCTATGGTCTGGCTGTCGATCAGACCGATATTGGAGTCACTGCCCTTAACCCTCTGATATCCCGACATCCATCTGGTCACCCAGAGAGTTACCGCCAAAACCCCGACAAATATAAGCAGTACAACTATAAACTGGGCGTAGGAAGAGCCCATTATCCGAGAACCTTCTGTACAGCTTCCAATACTCTGTCTGCCTGGAAAGGCTTAACTATGAAGTCTCTGGCGCCCGACTGAATAGATTCGATAACCATAGCCTGCTGGCCCATAGCCGAGCACATGATAACAGAGGCTGAAGGATCATTCTCCTTGATCTTCTTCAGAGCCTGGATACCATCCATCTCAGGCATCGTGATATCCATAAGTACGAGATCGGGTTTGGTCTCATTGTACTTATCAACTGCCATAGCTCCATTCTCAGCCTCTCCTGCAATGTTGTAGCCATTCTTGGTCAGAATGTCCTTGATCATCATTCTCATGAAAGCTGCATCATCGCAAATTAAAATGTTTTTTGCCATTTCTCTTGTCTCCTATTATTTGATGATTTCTGTGACGCGAACGCCGAAACTTTCTTCTATAACTACTACTTCGCCTTTTGCAACGAACTTACCGTTGACCAGGACGTCTACGGGTTCTCCCGCTATCTTGTCAAGCTCCAGGATCGTACCGGGAGCAAAATCAAGTATTTCCGAAATCGATTTGCTGGTCCTACCCAGTTCTACGGTAACCTCCAGTGGAACATCCATGATGATGCCGATATTCTCGCCTCCGGATATTCCTGCCAGATTCGGTGCCAGATTCTGGAACTGCGCCGGAGTGACATTGGTAGGTGCCATCGGTTGCGCGTACATCTGCGGCATCGGCTGCGCATACATCTGTGGCATCGGTTGCGCGTATCCCGCCATCATCGGATCGGGTGCTGCCTGGGGCGCCGCCTGCATCTGCGGTGGAGGTGCCACCGGTGTGACCGGAGCGGAAGGTGCTACGGGCTCGGGTTCAGGCGCTGCTGCCGGTGCCGGTTCGGGTGACTGGCTTGCCAGGAATACGTTACACAGATCCTTGGCGAAATCCAGCGGATACAGCTGCATAATAGTTGAATCAACCAGATCATCTATCTGCATCCTGAAAGCAATCTTCGCGAATGTTCCTCCGAGGAATTCCGCGATCTCCGATCCCGATTTGCCTTCGGTAAAATCTACCTGTGAGGCCTCCGGAGGAGATATGTCGATCATCTTGCCCAACATGGTTGACAGCGAGGTCGCCGACGCACCCATCATCTGGTTCATGGCTTCCGATATAGCCGACAGATGAAGTTCACTCAGCTCGGTATCCTCTACGTTCTGACCGTCTCCGCCCATCATCAGGTCGGTGATCACGAGCACGTCATGCTGTTTGAGTACCAGGATGTTCGACCCATCCAAGCCGACTGTATATTTGATCTGAATAAATACACATGGCTTCTCGTAATCGGCTATGACATTGTCCCAGGTTGCCAACGTAACCGTGGGAGTCGTGATATTGACCTTTCGATTGACCAGCGAATACAGCGTCGTGGCCGAGGAACCCATTGATATGTTGGCTACCTCGCCAATGGCATCGCATTCCATTGCAGATAATTCATCGTCACCCACTTTGGAACCGCCGGAATCAGGCGCTGCACCTGCCTCTGCATCAGAACTGGAACCGGAATCTCCTCCGCTGTCGGAGCCTACATCCATGCCGTTTAGGAGCGCATTAATCTCGTCCTGCGACAGCATTCCATCCATGCAGTCAGTCCTCCTCTCTGATCACGGATGTGATCTTCATCGCGAACTTGTCCTTATTATATCCGGGCAAGCCTGTAAACTTACGGATATTACCGACATATACATCCAGTTCGGAATCTACATCGGTATCCACCCGGATAACATCTCCGGGTTGCAGCATCATGAAGTCGCCTACCGATATGCTGCTTTCTCCGAGCACGGCCCGGATAGGTATATCTACATGACGTATCATGGCTTCGATATAATTGCCGTATTCTTCACCGCTGACCTCCGTCATGTTGGAGAACCAGAACTTGGTATTAAGCTTATCCATAACGTCTTCCAATGTAAAGAAAGGAAGACATATATTGAAGAATCCCTCTGTGTCGCCTATCTTGACATTCAATGTTACGATCGCGATCATGTCACTCGGAGAGATTATCTGTGCAAATGCCGGATTCGTCTCTATACGATCCAGAACGGGATTAACCTCGACTACGTTCTTCCAGGGATCGCGCATCAGCTGCATGCAGACAACCATCATCTTCTGTAATATGGTCATCTCTATCTCGGAGAAGTCCCTGTTCCTGTCAAGTGCATTACCTTGTCCGCCGAGCATCCTGTCTATCATCGCGAATCCGAGATTCGGTGCCATGTCCAGGATTATCGTACCGTTCAGGGGATGGAAATTAATGATCCCCAATATGGACGGCGAAGCAAGCGCGTTGGTAAACTCGGAGAAAGTAACGGTCTCCGAACTGGCCACAGCAACCTGTACCGTCTTTCTAAGGTACACCGGCAGGTTCGTCGACAAAAGCCTGCCGTAATGCTCATGTATGATCTCCAGTGTCCTTAAGTGCTCCTTGGAGAACTTCGCCGGACGTTTGAAATCGTAGTTCTTGACCTGCTTCTCAGCAGTATCAGTAAGCGCGTCTGCATCCAGCTCACCGGTGCTTAAGGCTGCCAGCAGATTATCTATCTCATTTTGTGACAGAACCTCACTCAATCCGGCTCACCTCCCATGTCCGCCTGGTCCTCTTACTGGAACATGTACTCACCGAACGATACATTAAACACAAAATCCGAATTAAACATAGCCTGAACTCTCTCAAGTATCTGCTGCTTGATGAGTTCCTGATTAACCTTGGCTTCCTCCATGGTATACTGACTTACCACGGTATAAACAGCATCTCTGATCAGACTCTCCTGCGCACTCCAGTCCTCTCCGTATGTCTCGTAATCCGGGGATTCCTTATTGATCGAAAAGCTCGCATTGAGCAGGCAGTAATGGGCCTTGCCGTCTCCGCTGTCCTTAAGAGGTATCGTCATGGAATCGGACAGATTGAATACAGCAATGCTCGTCATCGGGATAGCCGATGAATTAACATCCGAACTGGTCTGTGACTCGATCTCCAGGCTGAGCGCCTCCGATATGCCGTCGATAAGCGCGGACGTCTTCTTGGCGGTGCCTACCACCGATACCATCAACACCACGCTCAGCACGGTGTTAATGAGAACAAGTACCAGTATAACTATTGATAACAGATTTCTTTTCATGGCTTCCTTTCGGATCCGGGGTCAATCCCTAATAATTATTCAGTGAATTATAAATCTTGATCTCTACACGTCTGTTCTTGCTGCGGCCCTCTGCGGTCGAATTGTCGGCCACCGGCACATATTCGCCTCTGCCCGCATGCTTGACGGTCGCAGGGTCAAGGCTTGTAGTGCTTATCAGGTAATTGAATACCGACAGGGCACGTCCGGCACTCAGCTCGTCGTTATTGGAATACTTGGCGCCGTGCATCGGAACGTTATCGGTATGTCCCTCTATCTCGATAGTACTCCTGGCGTACTTATCCAGAATAACGCCTATCAGGTCAAGAACCGGTATGCACTCGTCCTTCAGCTCCACACTTCCCGAATCAAACAGTATCGATCCCTTGAGTGTAAGCTGCACATACTGGGACGTGAAATCTATGTCAACTTCATTCTGCATCTCGTTCTCTTCGAGAGCTTCCTGAATACGTTCCGCCAGCTCTTCGGACTCTTCCAAACCGGACTGTGTCATCTCTTCCATCATATCGGTCTGAGTCTCGGAGTCGGCCGTAGTTGTTTCTTCTGCCTGAACTTCGTACTCCTCACCGTCGGAGTTGAGTCCCATGGAATTGATATAATCAGACAGCTCATTCAGCTGACTGACTCCGTTCGATACCAGTACGCCGTCTCCGATAGCACTGGAGCCTGCTTCGAATATGCTAAAAGTCGACTTACTGAATGAAGCGACTATGAGCTCGTATTTCTCCTCGTTGATCGAGGACATCGAGAAAAGCAAAACGAAGAAGCAGAGGAGCAGGTTCATCAGATCGGCAAAAGTCGATTGCCACGCCGGCGCGCCTTTCGGCGGTTCATCGGGCTTTCTGTTAGCCATCCTCTCCACCTCCGCCTGAATCCGTACCTATGCCCTCGCGATCTTTGGGCGCCAGGAACGACTTCAGCTTCTCCTCTATAACTCTGGGGTTCTCTCCGGCCTGTATGGAAAGAAGTCCCTCTATCTCTATCTCTTTGGCCTGCATCTCTATGGCATTGTTCTTCTTCAGCTTCATGCCTACAGGCGCGCATATCCAGTTCGCCAGCATGGATCCGTACAGGGTGGTCAGCAACGCTACCGCCATGGCGGGACCGATAGACGAGGGGTCATCCATGTTCTGAAGCATGTTGACCAGTCCGACCAGGGTACCGATCATACCCCAGGCAGGACCCATGGCTCCCAGATCCTCCCAGAATCCGATAACACCCTTATGCCTGTCCTCGATGGATACCAGCTCAGTCTCCATAATGCCTCTTACAAGCTCGGGGTCGGTACCGTCGACAACGAGCATGATGCCCTTCCTCAGGAAGGGATCGTCAAGATTACCGGCAGCCTCCTCCAAAGCAAGCAGGCCCTCCTTACGCGCTACGTTGGAAAGCTCTATGATCTTGCCGATGATCTCACCCGTGTTGAAGTTGGGAACCTTCAAAATCAGCTTGAACGATTTAAGTCCGTTCACAAAGCTGGGGATCGAATTAGCTGCGAGGATACAACAGAAAGCACCACCGAAGGTGATGAGCGCCGAAGGAGCGTCAAGAAAGTTAATGATGACGCTGAAGCTGTTGCCAAATACGATACCAAATATGACAAGGCCCAGACATATGATTAAGCCAAGCAGTGAAGCAATATCCACGATAAATCTCCGTCAAAACTTATGTAAGGCATTCACGCACAAAAACAAGCCATAGTATTCCCTTACCCAAAGAATACGGCTGTTTCTATGCAAAAATATCCTTTCTATACGATTTTACCAACTCTTTAATGTCTTGTCTACTTTCTTTTATGATAATTTTACGACCGGTAGTAAAGGAAACCACCGTATCCGGAGTCTCCTCAACAAGCTCGATAAGGTCAGGATTTATGAGCACTTTTACTCCGTTGATCTTTGTAACTTCGATCATGTCAAACCTCCGTGTTTTAATTTGTCAAAAACCCCAAAGGGGAGCTGCCCGGAGGCAGTTCCCCAAAAAACAAGCTTATATCCGGGTTATATCAGTGTTATCTCTTCAGGTTCGTGAGTTCCTCAAGCATGGAGTCCGATACGGTGATGATACGTGAGTTAGCCTGGAAACCACGCTGTGTGGTGATCATCGTGGTGAACTCGCCTGCCAGGTCAACGTTACTCATCTCCAGAACACCGGATGTCATGTAGTCGCCGTTTGCGGTAATATCTATACCGATGCCGTCGAACTCACCCGAGTTGGGAGTTGATGTATACAGGTTATCTCCGTATTTCTCAAGACCCGCCGCATTGGCAAATGCGGCTACTGCGATCTGTCCGAGGATCTTGCTCTGTCCGTTATCGTAAGTACCGGTGATGATGCCGTCCTTGGATACGGATACGCCGGAGAGCTCACCGAGTCTTCTACCGGTTCCTAAGCCAGCCGTGTTACCGTTGGTGGCTCCGACCGTGGATGTTCCGTTATTGTTGAACATCGTGGTATTTGAGAAATCTATGGTTATGGGCGAGAAGTTCTGGCTGGTGAAGTTAAGCTTCATGGATGAATCGGATGCCGGATTGCCCACGCCTACGAAATATCCCGTATCAGCGTTGAATACCAAATTAGTTGCACCCTTTGCCGTTCTGGTTCCCGAAATAGTGGTAAGTCCTGTCTTCGGATCAAATGTAGCCGAAGTAGTATCTATCTGCCATACAACGTTACCGTCAGCATCTTTCTCGTCTGTCGCATTATAAGCCGCTGCCAAATCATTTCCGGACAGCGATAATACATTATCCTTTGTAGGCTCATCGGCTATATTAAAGATGCCGAAAACATCTTCATTTGAATCGTTTTTATACACTTCTATCTTGTACTTTGTGCTATCCAGCTGACCCTTAACGAATTCCTTTCCCTGAGTAAAAGTCAGATCGGCACCAAACGACTCACCTGCAGTAGTAACTTCATTTCCGGTGGAATCCAGTATCTTGTCAAGCTGGATATAGAACTTGCCTGAAGCTCCGTCTATCTCATGGATAGAGAATCTGGCATTGTACTGATAACCGAGGTTATCGTAGAAGCTCAGTCCGATAACTCGGCCGGTGCTGGAGGATACCTGGACATCGTTTCTGTCCACTATACCGGATACATAAGCAAGGCTGGTAGCCTCCGGAGGATAGGTCATGTTTTCAGCAGACATGATGCGCAGAGGAGAAACCTTATCCTGGATAACATTGCCATCCTTATCGGACTGCCACCCCATTACGGTGTAACCGGTGGAACTCATAACCAGATTACCTACACCGTCCACGCAGAAGGAACCGTCTCTGGTGAAGAAATTGTTGGATCCGTTGGATACAACGAAGAAGCTTTCGCCGGTGATCATGATATCGAAAGGATTATTGGTGCTCTGTGCACTACCCTGCTGGGTGATCGCTGTGGAAATGGCACCTGTCTTTGCACCGAGACCGATCTGGCGGGCGTTGATACCGCCGGCACCGGTGTTGGCATTTGCAGCCGATGCATTCTGGGTTGTCTGATAGAGCAGATCCTGGAATGTCATGGACTGTGACTTGTATGCTGTGGTGTTAACGTTTGCTATATTGTTACCGATTACGTCCATCCTCGTCTGGTGGGTCTTAAGACCTGCGACGCCGGAAAAAAGTGATCTCATCATAAGGCAATGCCCTCCTTCTCAATTTAGCTTTCAGCTGTAGCTTTAAGCTATCACTGCACCATCAATATTGGTGAATATATTGTCGTCTGTTTCTGTCTGATCCATGGCAGTGACTACTGTCTGATTCGGTACGTTCACGATAAATGCGAGTGAATCGACCATTACGAGTGAGTCCTTGATTCCTTTCATCTGCGCCCTGACCGTTCCTTCGGTCAGTCTCTCCATTTGGTTGGGTGTCATCCGGATGTTTCTGTCCTCGAGTCTGCCTGCCGCATGTTTCGAGAACTTCAGGGATATCCCGGGAGCCTTGGCTTCATCTGTCTTGGCCTGCAGGATATCCTGAAATGATAATCCGTGAGTGCCCGTCTCTGTGGAGTTGCCGGTCTTATTATTCAGGAGCTGTTCGGCTGCCTGATTTATATTTATATGATTGTTTATGACCTGCATCCTGTTACCTCTTTGTGATCAATGATCATTCGCCGTCTGCGCTTTCGCTTTCTTTGACGAGTGCCATCATCCTGCTTATGTAAGTGTCGAGTCTGGCTTTGAACTCATCGCTTCCGAGTAAGCTCTTCTCCCAGTCGCTTAGGTTGTAATACTTGGATGTCACTTCCTCTACCCGGGATTTATCTTCCAGGGTCAGCAGATTGACATCGGGAAGTTTACCGAGAGCTTCTACAAATCCTTTAGTGTTTTCCATGGCTGCCAGATACTTGCTGTCTACCACGTGCTTCAAGTCGCTCATGGCATAGAGTTCACCGTTTATAGACAGATATGCGTTTCCGCCTTCGTATGATACGAAATCTACGTTACCCTCAACCTCGGTGGCTTCGCCCTTGTCATTCTCCACACTCATGATAACCGTCTGTCCGACGAGCCCCGATGCTCTGGAAAGCGACATGTTCTGTGCCATGTTCTGGAGCTCTTCAACCTGAGAGAACTGTGCGTACTGTGATACCCACTGGGTGTTCTCGGTAGGCTCCATCGGATCCTGGTATTTCATCTGAGCCACGAGCAGCTGGAGGAAGTCATCCTTATTCGCTGTCCCGGGCTTTGACTTGCTTAAAGAATCCTGAGTAGCGCTTGTAACTATCTCACCGTTTTCTATATGTGCTATTGCGCTCATTCGTTACTCCTTTCACGCCATTGGCGGTTGGGCGGTTGCGGATCAGGCTGTGTAATCTACCGTATTTCCGTCGTGTGCCATCATTTCTGCGGCTATTCTGTCCGCATCCTCAAGTTCTTCGAATGCTTCATCGCCTTCCATGGCGTTTAAGTCTATTCTCCTGGTCCGTCCTATTCCGGCTGTTCTGCCTGCCTCGCGCTCGGGGTTTTCGCCCCTGCTTCCGCCGCTGTCGCGGTTCCTGTCAAATCCCTGGCCGGCTACCGCTACCTCGACTGCTTCGATCTTTACGCCCTGTGCTTCGAGTGTTTCCCTGAGCTGTACTACCTGGCTCTCGATCGCCGCTCTGACGGATTCGTTCTGAGCGAGGAACTGTGCCGTAACCTGTCCGTTCTGAGCTGTCAGATTAACTCTGACATTGCCGAGGCTTGCGGGGTGGAGATTCATCTCCAGCTCCGTTACGTCGGGTCTGATATTCGCTCTCATGTTCTCCATGATCTGGTTGGCTATATCAGAGCTTTCCGTTCTGAAGCTTGTGACTTCATCGGTCAATTCCGTGAAGTCCTGTATATCGTTATTAAATTGTGTTGTCTGGGTAAAGAGGGGAGCTTCGGATGATCTGTCACCTCTGTTCAGATCATTGTGTCCGGAGCCTTCCTGTGACGGCTGCCTCTGTTCCGACTCCGATGAACCGCTTCGGTCAACATTCGTTACGATCTGTGTTCCGGTAGTATCATCTACCCTTACGTCCATCGAAACGCTCTCACCGTTTACCGTTGTGGTCATCTTGAAATCCTTCATCCCTTCCAGGGGATTCTCCGCAACAGGATCAACTTCTGTCGGGATAGGATCTGTGTCTCCCGGGGCCGGTTGCTGTACCAGCTCTTCTGTCTGATCCAGCACCTCATTCAAGGCTTCCTGCGATAGGTCCAGCTCGCTCATGAGGTTCTCTCTCGTGCCTGTCACAAATTCCTGAAGGTCTCCAAGTGTCTGATAGAGGTCTTCGTCTGTCAGCAGTGTTACTGTGTCCTGATTACCCGATAGTGCAGCGACCAGTCCGGTCATATTAGCGGGATCCAGCATATCGTTCATCGTCATCCCCAGGTCTTCGATTGCAGCCTGTACTTCTTCGGGAGTCAGATCAAGCAGCTCCGCTACTTCCGCGATCACGCTTTGTACCGCTTCATCGATCGCTTCCGCCGTCTCCGGTGTGACCGTCTCGGCTGCCTTTTCGGCATCTTCGGCTTTCACCTCTCCTTTTCCGGCCTTGGCAGGTTCCCTTTCAACATTGCTCTTGATGTTTTCTCTGTCGGCTCCTGCTTTGGAGGCTTTACTCACTTCCTTTGCCCCGGGTGTGTCGCCGGAAGTCTGTGTCTGAACCGGTGTCTGCTCTTTGCCCGGTACCAGATCATTGATAGCCGTGGCCTGAGTTTCCATCGCGGTCTTGAACTTCCCCATAAAGTCCTGCCCGTTCACCGGAGGGTTGCCGCCTGCTTCATTGACATATGGCATCGGAATGCCCATGTCGGTAATGCGACCAGTAGTCATTTGATTCCTCCTTTATGTTTTCAATGTGCTGTGTAACATACGTGTATGGAATTCCCATACAACTATTATATCGGTAGATCCGGGGTTTGCCTTAACCCTGAGGATCCATTAATTTGGTAATTTTTGCGGCTACATCCTTGTCCATGGCGCCGAGTATCTTACCGCGGCTGTCGGAGTCCATATTTTCAAGTATACGCGCCGCCAGCGCCAGATTATCGGTCATAGCTTCAAATATCTGGGCGGCTTCCTTGGGCTTCATGGCCGAGTAGGCCGCTACATAGTCTTCCATCTCCTTATCGGCTTCGACCTGTTTGATAACCTGCTGATAAAGCGCTTCCGCCTTTTCCGGATCTATTGACTCATAGTATTTCTGATATGCTTCAAGCCCGGGGCCGTTCTCGGCATATATGACCTCATTGTAGAACTCGTCCTTGATACGTTGGAAATCGACCTGCGCTTTCTCAAAAGTCTTCAATCTGTCGATCTCGGCTTCAAGAGCCTCCACACGCGCACTGTCATTGCCCGAACTGTTCTGCATCTCAGCCATCTCGCGCTCAAGCTGTCGAATATATGCCACAGCCTCCTCCAACGACGAGAATCCCATATAAGGGTCCTCCTCGGTCGTGGACAGGTTGCTGCCCAGGCTGGACTCTGCGGGAAGAATGGCATTAAGCACAGGCACATCCTTGATCAGCGGTCTCATGACCGTGGAGCCGAGTCCGCCGACATCGAGCTTGATAAGAAGTGCAAGGATGGCTATCCATATCACGATGATAATGATCGTGACCATGGCAATAGACAGACCACCCGCATCATCTTCTCCGTCCAGCAGCTCGTCCTCTCTTTTGGCGATTTCCTTGGCTCTCGCTTTGGCTTCCTTCTGTGCCTCTTTCTGTTCCTTCTTAAGAGCCTTTTTCTCTGCCTTTATTTGTTTTTTCTCTTCTTCGGGATCAAGTACCGCTTCGTCAGCCATTGTTTAAGTTTCCTTTTTGACCGTATTTATAACTAACCAGTTCGTCTATTTCTTTGGCCTCTACAGCTTTCTGTTCTTCCAGGAACTCTTCAAAAGCATGTTCCCTGAGTTTTTCCTGGACCTTGACCTCTTTCATCGCCTCGGTGAGTTTGACTCTGGCGGTTTCCACTGCCCTCTCGGCCAGCCTGACATTTTCTCTCTGGCCCTCGATAAACTCTTCCATAACCTTGACGGAGCGTTCGTTCTCTGCCAGTTTGACAACGTCCAGCTCGTCCAGGCGCAACCTCCGGCCTTCCTCGATATATCCGTCCCTGCGGGCTATGAGAGCTTCAAGTCTGGCTTCCTCTTCGTTGAGTCTGGCCTGGGCCAGCCCAAACTCCATCTCAGCCTGGGTTTCCAGCTGGTTCTTGATATTGAGTATGTTCTGCAGTCTGTATCTGAATACCGCCATATGATACTACCCGCAGGCTTACGCGCCTTGCTCCGATCCGAACATCTTAGCCAGCAGAGCCAGCGCATCATCGTAATCAAGCTTCTCGTCAGTTTCCTGGCAGAGAAACTCGTTGATCGGTCCGTTCATGCTGATGGAATAATCTATATCCGGGTTCGATCCGGCCTTATATGCGCCTATATTGATCAGGTCCTCTGCGTCACGATATGTGGCCATCGTGCTCTTGAGCTTGCCGGCGTAGCGCTTATGTTCCTTGCTCACCAGGCTGGACATGCACCTCGACACCGAGGCAAGTACATCTATGGCGGGATAATGATTCTTCTGGGCAAGCTTGCGGTCCAGTACTATATGCCCGTCAAGGATACCTCTCGCGGTATCTGTTATGGGTTCGTTGAAGTCATCTCCATCCACCAGTACGGTGTACAGTCCGGTTATAGAGCCTTTGGCATTCTTGCCCGCGCGCTCCAGCAGTCTCGGCATCTGCGAGTATACACTCGGCGGATATCCTCTCGACACCGGAGGCTCTCCGCTCGCCAGACCTATCTCTCGCTGCGCCATTGAGAAACGGGTGAGCGAATCCATCATCAGCAATACATCCCGTCCCTGATCTCTGAAATATTCAGCTATCGCAGTGGCGGTCATAGCGGCTTTTTTGCGTTCAAGAGCTGTCCTGTCGCTGGTGGCGACCACTACGACCGATCTGGCCATACCTTCCGGACCCAGGTCACGCTCTATGAATTCCTTGACTTCTCTGCCTCGCTCTCCGATCAGAGCGATCACATTGATATCGGCATTGGTATTACGTGCAAACATACCCATCAGAGTAGACTTGCCGACACCGGACCCGGCGAAGATGCCGATACGCTGACCTTTACCTATAGTCAGCAAACCGTCTACAGCTTTGACGCCCAGTGACAGGACCTCATCTATGACCACTCTGTCCATGGCGCTGATGGCCTGGGCATCCACCTCAACCCTGGGGCCTTCGATAAATCCGAGCTCTTCGCAATTGCCCAGACTGTCCAGCACATGTCCGAGCAGCTGATCGGATACGGTCACCATAAGAGGTGCATTCGTATTCTCCACGCGGCATCCTATCGATATACCGTCAGTTGCCTGATAGGGGCTCAGCAGAGTTTTGCCGTCTTTGAAACCGATAACTTCTGCATATATGAACTCATCATCCGATCCGGTGAATATCTTACACAGATCGCCGAGTTTTGCCTCGGGGCCCTTGGACTCTATACTCAGACCGATGACATTTTCGATCCTGCCCATATTGCGGATCAGCGGTTCATCCAATACACGGTTGTATTTTTCGAAATCGATATCAAGACCCACGTCACCCCTCCGCCACGGGACCCGCAGGCTCGAAGCTTAATATCATCAGCTTATTGCGAAGCTCTGTCAGCTGAGTATCCAGCCCGCAGTCAAATATCCCGTTCTCGGTCTCCAGCATACATTGATTGCGGTTCAGCCCCACATCCTCTATGATATCCACTTTACATCCCGGTGCCGCTTCCTCGAGAAGCTTCCTGTGGGTATCGTTGATATCCTCATAGTCTTCACGTGATATATGGACTATATACGACTTGCTGCTCTCGACTCCGCGCATCGCGCCGGCTATCAGCTGTGCGAGTATGGGTTCATACTGTCCGAGCTCGACCTTGAATATCTGCTCGTAGATGCTCGTGATCGCACTGATGAACCGTGGTTCCAGTTCGTCGCACAGAGCCTCATAATTCTGCATCAGCTCCTGCTCACGCATATCCACTTCCTGCATACGCGCGGCATACTCATCCTGAGCCTGTACCAGTCCCGCCTGATACCCTTCCTGCTTGGCATCGGCACGGATTCTGGTACATTCGATCTCAGCTTCGCGGCGGCTGTTCTCCTTGAACTCTCTGGCCAGCTGCTCTGCGGTAGCAACTATCTCGTCAGCTTCCGCTCTGGCGGCCAGGCGTATGTTCTCAGCCTCCTCCGTGGGATCGACCGCTTTGATGACATTACTCTCGTCATCTCCGTCCGTGATCAGAGCTTCTATCTGATCCGCATCAAGTCCTTCGACAAATCCCGCCTCTGCATTCTCACTGGCCACCAGTGTCTCACCGCTCGCGGGCTTAGCTTCCGCCTTCTTTTTGGCTTTGGCGGCCACCTCTTTTAATTTCTTTTCTACGAGGCTGTTGGTATCAATGAGTTTGGAATCTTCCTGAGGAGTCGTATTGTAGAATTTAACCAGATTACTAGACAATTATCTCGTCTCCTCCGCCTCTGGATATTACGATCTCACCCGAATCTTCGAGCTTACGTATTACATTAACTATCTTCTGCTGTGCTTCCTCAACATCCTTCATACGTACAGGACCCATGAATTCCATATCTTCCTTGATCATGGATGCAAGACGCTTGGACAGGTTGTTGAATATAGCATTCTGAACCTCCTGATTGGCACCCTTGAGCGAGATAGCCAGATCATTATTCTCGACATCACGCAGCACCCTCTGTATAGCACGGTCGTCCAGAAGCAGAATATCCTCGAACACGAACATCTTGCGCCGGATCTCGTCTGCCAGCTCGGGCTCCTCGATCTCCAGAGTCTCCATGATATGCTTCTCTGTACCACGGTCCACCGTATTGAGTATCTCGACCACGCTGTCGACGCCGCCGATGATCGTGTAATCCTGATTGACCAGACTCGAGAGTTTGGATTCGAGCACTTTCTCGACCTCCTTGATGACCTCGGGAGAGGTCCTGTCCATAACAGCGATTCTCTTCGCCACATCCGCCTGTCTGTCCGGATGCAGGGCACTGATGATAAGTGCGGCCTGTGCGGATGACAGATACGAAAGGATCAGGGCAATGGTTTGAGGATGCTCATCCTGTATGAAGTTAAGTAACTGGGAAGCATCTGTTTTTCTGATAAATTCGAACGGCTTGACCTGAAGAGATGCGGTCAGCTTGCCGATAACGTCCTTTGCACGGTCCTCGCCGAAGGATTTTTCGAGCAGCTCCTTCGCATAGGAAATACCGCCCTCCGCAATGTATTGCTGGGCCAGACACACCTGATAGAATTCGTTTATGACATCTTCCTTGATCTGTGGGGTTATGCTTCTGGTATTGGCGATCTCGAGAGTGAGTTCCTCTATCTCCTCCTCCTTGAGATGCTTGAATATCAAAGCAGACTTCTCGGGCCCAAGTGCTATCAGCAGTATCGCAGCCTTCTGAAGGCCTCCCATTTCATCGCTCAACTTAGCCATTACGTAGCTTAACTCCTAATTCTACTCCTTATCCCCATTCCTCGTTCAGCCAGTTACGCAAGAGTAACGCTGCGGCTTCGGGGTTGTCTTCAACGAACTTGTTGATCGCCTTCTTGGTCTCGGATTCATCCTCCATGGATATATCCTCCAGTTCGGACTCCGGTGTGGACTGAAGCAGATCCTCCACACTGAGTTCTTCCTGAGGCTCTTCCTCGGTTTTCTCTCTCTGCATGCTTCTGAGCACTACGAAGGCGAGCAGTGCCAGTATGATCACGATCAGTGCTATCTGTATGAAGTCGGTAGGACTGAACTTCGAACCCTCTTTGTCGAAGAATACATTCTGTGAATATGCCGCAAAGGCGATCTTCGCGACCGGGATGCCGGTTGCCTTGGATACAACATCAACCAGATCCTCGTCTACATCAAGCTTGGTACGGGTGTTGTTGGCGAGCTTGTATTCCTCCCAGGTTATGCCGTCCAGCAGGCCCTGTGTCTCGGCATCCTCCTCACGGATCACGTTATAGGATATGGCCGTGAGCGCTATTGACGAATCACCGTAATTGATCTTGCCTGCAGGAGTGGAAGTCACTGTGATGTGCTCGTTCGGCAGATAGTCACGGAGTTCCTCGTTCACCGACGAGTTACTCCGGCTGTTATCCTGGATCACATACGTGGTATCGTTCTCGGTATTGGAGTCCGTGCCGGGTACTCCGCCGCCGTTGTTCGCACTGTCGGACGAATAATTCTCTTCATGAGCGAGTACACCCTGCTTCTGGCCTTCTGCGGGGGTATATGTATGGTCTGTATCCTCTCTGGTGGAAAAATCCATGCTCAGAGTACATGCCACTTCAACCTCGTCAAATTCCTTGGTTCCAAGCAATACCGACCGCACTTCGTTCTTAAGTGCGGTCTCGGCCTGTCCTTTAACTGTCAGGGCCGACCCTGTCGTACCGGCCGTAGAGTAATTGTCTTCACCGGAAAAGAGCATATTGCCCTGTGTATCCATAACGACCACGTTATTGGTGGTCTCATTGCCTATCGCGGTAGCTACGGCTCTGGCGAGGAACGATGCCTGCTCCGGAGTGAATTCCTCCTCCAGCTCGAGCAATATGGATGCGCTTGACTCTTCCTGTTTTGCGATCAGAGTGCCGTCATCTGTGGGAATATGAAGTTCCACATGAGCAGATTTGATCGCATCAAACTGTGCTATAAAATCATTCTCCAGCTGGCTTTCCAGATATACGATGTACTTACGCTGCGTGTTCGCCTCCGTGGTGGCGATGCCGCCCTCCGTAACATTCTCTATGCCGTAGGAGCTGGACTTCAGACTGTTGGATCCGAGTGCGAGATTCGCCTGAGACTGATTCTCCTCGAGTATCAATACACTCAGACCGTCATCGGAAACCTTGTAAGCAATATCGTTTTCTTCCAATACCGTCGTCACGGCAGTGGTCTCTTCGGTAGTCTCGGCAACATATATGGTGATATACTTGTCTCTCGTGAGTACCGTCACCAGTATACCTATCGCGATCAGCACAACGGCTGCGACCACGATTATTATGGTCTTCTGTCTGGTGGTGAATCTGTTCCACCACTCCAGTATCCTCTGCCAGATACTCCTCAATCTGTCAATCATAATCTCTCCTCAGCATGCCTGCTCATATATCAGATCTGCATCTGCATAAGTTCCTTGTATGCTTCGATTATCTTATCTCGCACCGCAACCGTGTATTGCAATGCTGTGCTGGCCTTCTGTATGGCGATAGTAAGGTCATGAGTGTTCTTTGACTCGCCCAGAGACCACTTGATCTCCTCATTCTCCATATCAGACAGATATCCGTTCGTAACCGACAGATTATCCATCGCAGTGGTGAGCAGATCGCTGAATTTATTGGTATTATATGCGTCGATCGAATTGGTCGGTGCACTCTTTGCCACCTGTCTGACGGCACCCGATGACACATTGCGAAGACGGGTGATATCTATAGCATCACTGACCATAGGCATATATCATCACACTCCTCTCATCAGGTGTTGCCCATATCAAGTCCGCGGGAAGCGATGGACTTGGAGGCGTTGAACGCTGTGGCATTCGCCTCGTATGAACGGCTCGCATCTATCAGGTTCGTCATCTCGGTGACGATATTGACGTTGGGATAAGTCACATATCCGTTCTCATCGGCATCGGGATGAGAGGGATCATATACCATATTCGCCTGGGTCCAGGTATCCTCATACACGCCGCCGACCTTAACGCCGCCCTGCTTGCGGTCGTTAAGCGCACTGTGGAATATCCTTGAGAAGGACTTGGCTTCTCCTTTTTCCTCAAAAGTAACGACCTTGCGTACATAAGGGGTGCCGTCTTCGGTACGTGTCGTATTCGCATTGGCCACGTTCTCGGATATGATATCCATACGGAACCGCTGGGCGGTCAGACCGGAAGCATTTATATCAAATGAATTGAATATACTCATATCTGTGCCCTCCTACCCTACTTGATGACCGTTCTCAGGTTCTGGAACTCCGCTTTGATGGAATTCGCTATACCGTTGTACTTGATCTGGTTGGCTGCCAGCTCTGCCGACTCGGTATCCAGATCGACGTTGTTATCGTCTACGCGATAGCTATATCCCGCGGAATCGGTATATGTGCCTACCGACAGTCTGCGCATACTCACGTTATGCACCTGACGATCCAGATCGGACATATGTGTCCATTTCAGTGCCTGATTAAGTGCATCCTCAAAATTGACATCCTGTCTCTTGTAATACGGCGTATCGATGTTTGCGATATTGTTCGCAATGGCTTCGTTACGAAGCCAGGAAGCATCGGCTGCCTTATCCAGAACATTGATGTAATCAAAGGCATGTGTGTCGATCAGCGTACTCATAGGCATACTCCTCCATAAATATACACACTACTATTATAGAATAATAAAACCAAACTTCAAGGTCTTTTGACCAAAAAAGCACAAGATATAGTGCTTTATCATTATGTAAACCACATTCTGTTGTGGAGCGGTGGCATCCCCGAATGCCATGGTCGATACAGTGCGGATCCGGAAAAACACAAAAGGGACCCCAGTCATCTGAAGTCCCTTTACATACAGCGTATCCGCTGTCCATAATCCGTTATTAAATGATGATCTATTTCACCTTGCCGGACCGCTTAACCTTATCCAGCTCATCATACACCGCATCATTGACGACCTTGATGTATGTTCCTTTCATTCCGGATGATCTGGATTCTATAACGCCTGCGCTCTCAAACTTGCGCATCGCATTGACGATCACGGATCTGGTGATCCCGGCCCTGTCCGCCACACGGCTGGCAACTATCATGCCTTCGAAACCGTTCAGCTCGTCAAACACCCTGACGATGGCATCCAGCTCCGAATATGACAGAGTGGCTATCGCACCCTGTACTACTGCGACCTTACGATCCTCCTCGGCCGTCTCTTCACTGACGGCTCTGAGCATTTCCAATCCGACAACGGTAGTACCGTACTCACACAGTATTATATCATCTATATCGTACTGTTCGCCACTCTTGTAGAGGAAAAGCGTACCCAGACGCTCTCCCGAAATCACTATCGGTGTGATCATCGCCATGTACTTGGACGTATCCGTACGTTCAAAACCAAGAGTGGACAGATTGACGTTTTCCTTGGTCGACAGAACACTCAGGAGACGGTCATTCAGAGATGCATCTATGAATGTGGCGATGTCCCCGCTCACATATTCCTCGATGGCATCCACGTCCTTATGATGGCTCACTCCCAGTATCTTGCCCTTACGGCTTATGACCATTACACTTGATCCGAGTGTATCGCCCATAATCCGGCAAATATCATTAAATACAACTTTACCCGAATTGTTGTTATGCAGAAGTTTTCCTATCTTCCGGGTCTTGTCAAGAAGCTGCACGTTTCCCATAGATCAATCCTCTTTCTCGGGGGTCTTCGGTCTCTGCCATGACATATAATCGCAGTCGGGATATCCGATACAGCCGTAATATCTGCGCCCTTTCTTGGTCTTCCTGACCACTATGTCATTACCGCATTTAGGACATTTGGCACCGGTCTTCTCAAGGAAAGGCTTGGTGTTGCGGCACTCCGGGAAACCGGGGCAGGCCAGGAATTTGCCGTGGGGACCATATTTATAAACCATAGTCCTGCCACAGAGCTCACATATTTCATCGGATTCTTCGTCGGCAATCTTAACCTGTTCCAGGTTTTTTTCCGCCTCCCTGACCGCTTCGTCCAGATCGGGATAGAAGTTCTCCAGCACGGTCTTCCATTTGACCTTGCCCTCTTCGACACCGTCCAGAAGCGTTTCCATATTGGCGGTGAAGTTCACATCTACGATAGACGGGAACGATTCCTTCATCATCTTATTGACCACTTCGCCAAGCTCGGTGACATAGAGATTCTTGTCTTCCTTGATGATATATCTGCGGCCGAGTATCGTGGTGATGGTAGGCGCATAGGTACTGGGACGTCCGATACCGAGCTCTTCCATGGCTCTGACAAGCGAAGCCTCGGTATAATGAGGCGCACTCTGCGTGAAATGCTGTTTTTTCTCCAGATCGGCGAGCTTAAGTTCCTCACCCTTATCCAGTTTCTTGGGCAGAACGTTGGGCTCGGCCTTGTCATCATCATCCTTGTATACGCTCATAAATCCGTCAAATCCCAGACTCGATGCAGATACCGTGAACACATCACTTCCCGCTCCGATCTTTACGGATGTGGTATCGTAGACCGCATCGCTCATACGGCTGGCTGCGAATCTTTTCCAAATAAGCGTATAGAGTCTAAGCAGATCTCTGGACAGATCGTTCCTAACAGCCTGTGGTGTCAGCTCAATATTCGACGGGCGGATGGCTTCGTGCGCATCCTGGATCTTGTGATCATCCTTATCGGCCTGCTGCCTGCTGCCCAGATATTTATCTCCGTAATTGGCCTTGATATAGCTCTGTGCCATGGCCTCGGCTTCCGCGGACACTCTGGTGGAATCGGTACGCAGGTAGGTGATGAGTCCTATGGTCCCCTGTCCTTTGACTTCCACTCCCTCATACAGCTGCTGCGCAAGTCTCATGGTCTTCTGTGTGGAATAATTCAGTGTTTTGGAAGCTTCCTGCTGAAGCGTGGATGTGGTGAAAGGAAGCGGAGCCTTACGGGTTCTGGTTGAATTCTTAACTTCATCTACGATGAACTTCTGCGAGTGGAGTCTTTTGAGTATCTCATCTGCTTCGGACTCGTTATGTATGTCGCACTTCTCGGATGAGGTGCCGTAATAGTGCGCCACCAGAGGGAGCTTCGCTCCTTTTATGTCAAAAGAGGCATCTATAGTCCAATACTCCTCGGGAACAAACGCATCTATTTCTTCTTCTCTGTCACATATGATACGCAATGCCACGGACTGCACTCTGCCGGCCGACAGGCCTCTCTTGATCTTAGCCCACAGGAGAGGAGATATACGATATCCCACTACTCTGTCCAGGCATCTTCTGGCCTGCTGCGCATCTACGAGATCCATATCTATCTCGCGCGCATTCTTAAGAGATTCCTTAACCGCATTCTTCGTGATCTCATTGAAGGTGATTCGATACACCTTCTTATCCTGCAGGTTCAAGGCCGCCATGAGGTGCCAACTGATAGCCTCTCCCTCACGGTCAGGGTCCGTTGCAAGATAGATCTTCTCGGCTTTCTTTACTTCCTTACGAAGGGCTGCCAGAATGTCACCTTTGCCGCGGATCGTGATGTATTTAGGTTCATAATCATGCTCGGTATCTATACCGAGAGATGACTTCGGCAGATCTCTCACATGACCGTTGCTGGCCATGACTGTGTAGTTTGAACCCAGGAATTTACTGATGGTCTTCACCTTGGCAGGTGACTCCACTATAACCAGATACTTCGCCATAATACTCCTCTGAATAACTTGATTGTGCCGGGCAATGCATACAGTCCGGACACGATAACAACGAATATACACCAAAAAAAATCAGTTGGCAAGAATAAAAAAGCATTGACATGTCCGCCGGCACTCAATTACAATGATTCCACTGTTCATAAGCACATATCCTGTGTCTCTCATGCGGAAAGGCACATCATATGTTCTGTCATATCATGACCGGAGCTTTGTCCGGTCTCCAATGCGATCTGATACGTGTGGAAGTAGACTCTTCCGCAGGACTCCCATGTTTCCAAATGGTAGGTTATCTCGGCAGCGAGGTAAGAGAAGCCCGGGAGCGTGTTAAAGTCGCCCTCAGGAACAGCGGTTTCTCTCTGCCTGCATCCTGCCTGAACGTCAATCTTTCTCCCGCAAGCATACGCAAATCCGGTACATCCTACGATCTGCCCATAGCCATAGGCATACTGGTCGCAACCGGTCAGATACCCGCTCGTGACCTCGAGAGCACGCTCTTCATCGGAGAACTCGGTCTCGACGGAGATCTGCGCAGTGTACGCGGGATACTCCCCATCGTGCGTTCGGCCGCCTCTCACGGAATCAAAAAGGTGATACTCCCCATCGTGAACATCCGCGAAGGTTCTCTGGTCCCCGGCATAGAAGTACTCGGAGCGTCATACTTAAGTGAAGTGTGTGAGTATATGCAGAGCGGAGCAGGACCTGGTGACGGCAGCGACGGCAGAGAAGAAGGCGGCTTCATATCGCTCCGAAAAGCTGACAGCTTCGATATCGAGGCATATCTGAACACAGCACTGAGGGAAGCTCCGGACTTCCTGGATGTACGTGGCCAGGATACCATCAAGCGCGCCGCCATGGTCGCGGCAGCCGGTTTTCACCATATGCTCATGATAGGTCCGCCGGGATCGGGCAAAACCATGATCGCCAAACGCATGCCGTCTATCCTCCCTCCTCTGACTCCGGAGGAAGCGTTGGAAGTGACGGCCATATATTCGGTAGCCGGAATGTTGAAAAGCGGCGAACCCCTGGTGGCCTCGCGTCCGTATATAGCCCCGCATCATACGGTGACCGAGCAGGCACTGGCCGGAGGCGGCAACCACCCGCGTCCCGGTATCATATCACTCGCTCACAGAGGAGTGCTTTTTCTAGACGAAATGACCGAGTTTGACAGAAGCACTCTTGATGTAATGCGACAGCCTCTTGAGGATAAACAGATACGGATCATAAGAAATGCGGGGGCGTATACCTATCCCGCCGACTTCATGCTGGTAGCGGCATGTAATCCCTGCCCCTGCGGATACTATCCGGACATGAACAAATGCAGGTGCTCGCCTTCACAGGTCTCCAGGTACATCAACCGTATCTCCGGTCCGCTGCTTGACAGGATAGATATCTGCTGTGAAGCGGAAGCGGTGGAGCTGTGCAATCCCGAATATGCCGATCAGGGTCCCTCGATGTCCAGCGCCGACATGAGATCCCGGATAGAAGCTGCGAGAGAACGGCAGACCTGCCGTTTCAGGGATATGAAGATACGTTTCAATGCAGAGATGAGCGGACACGACATCGAGAAATACTGCAGGCTGGGTTCCCGGGAACAGCTCCTGATAAGCTCGGCATACGAAAGCCTGGGGCTGTCCGCCAGGAGTTATCACCGGATACTCAAGCTGTCGAGAACCATCGCTGACCTCGAAGACTGCGATAATATAACCGAGGCACATCTGTCGGAAGCTCTCTTCTACCGTACCAGCGGCGCCGGATACTGGGGAAGGTAGAGCAGGGCGGAAGTCGTCCCATGTATTGGGGCCGGCATCGTCCAACGGAAAGGAGATATTATATATGGAAGAAATACTGTATGCATACTGGCTGTCGAATCTCGACGGTGTAGGAAACGGAACGGTAAGAAACCTGCTGGAATATGCCGGAAGTCTGGAGGAAATATGGAAGCTGACCCCAAAAGAATTGGATTCCGCGGAATTAAAGCTCTCCCTCCCGGTCAGTCAGCTCATCATCTCATCCAGAGATGAATCGGAAGTCAGGAGAAGCTACGAAGAAATGCTCCGCACAGGGATCACATTCTATCACTACGGGCATCCACTGTATCCGCGTAAGCTGAAGAATATTTACGATCCCCCTCAGGGAATATATGTCAAAGGAAAACTGCCCGATCCCGATGTTATGAGCATAGCCATAGTAGGTGCCAGGAACTGTTCGGAATACGGCAGGCTGATGGCCCGGAAGCTCGCTCTCGCTCTGGCGGATGCCAAAATCCCGGTCATAAGCGGTATGGCAAGAGGTATAGACGGTATCGCACAGGAAGCCGCTCTCGAGGGTGGAGGATACTCGTGCGGAGTACTCGGATGCGGAGTGGATATCTGCTATCCGGAGGGAAACAGGAATCTGTACGATAAACTCTCCGTGTCGGGAGGACTGATATCCGAATATCATCCCGGGGTCAGTCCGCAGAGCGGACAGTTCCCCCTGAGGAACCGAATCATATCTGCATTGTCCGATATAGTCATAGTCGTGGAAGCCAGAGAACGTTCGGGTTCTCTCATCACTGCGGATCAGGCCCTCGAACAGGGGCGGGATGTCTATGCACTCCCCGGCAGAGTATGCGACCCGCTCAGTCAAGGATGCAACAGACTTATCCGCCAGGGTGCGGGGATAATCACATCCGTGCAGGATTTTCTCAAGGATATATCGATATATCGCGGAGAAGAGCACTATCCTGTACCAAATATGAACGAGGATACGAAAAAGAACGCAGATACGAGAAGAAGCGCAGATGAGGCTGTCCAGATGACTCTGGCGACTGCGGGTATGCTCTCGGATGATGAGAAGACGCTCATGTCAGCTATGGACTATCATCCGCAGACCATCTCGGCTCTGCAGAATGCAACGGGGCTCGATGCCGGCAGGCTGTATACGCTACTCATGCAGCTGTCGATGAAGGGATATATATTGCAGAAGGGGAGCCGGTATGTATTAGACGGCGGAAATGAACAACTGAACCGCTAGGTTCAGGTACTGACCGACCGTCCCCGGGTGTCAGACCTTGTTGGCCATGGTTTCCTTGTTCTGCGCGAACTCAATGGCTGTCTCGCGTGTGATCCTGCCCTCCCTGAACAGCTTAATCAGGGCATCGTCCATCGAGATCATACCGCGCGAAGCACCGGTCTGGATCTGTCCGGCCAGCATGTTCACGTTACCATCATGAATGGAATGTCTGATAGCGGGGTCGGGGTACATCAGTTCAAATGCTGCGATACGCCCCTTGCCGTCAGCTGTGGGAACCAGCTGCTGTGATATAACGGCCTGAAGCACGTTGGAGAGCTGTATCTTGACCTGCTGCTGCTGATGAGACGGGAATATATCTATGATACGCTCCACGGTAGACGGAGCATTCATGGTATGCAGTGTAGACAAAACCAGATGGCCGGTCTCAGCTGCGGTGATAGCCACCGACATGGTATCGTAGTCTCTCATCTCACCGACCTGTATGACATCGGGATCCTCTCTGAGTGCCGCGCGCAGAGCCAAGGCATATGAAGACGAATCCAGTCCGATCTCTCGCTGATTGACTATCGACATATCATGTCTGTGCAGATACTCTATCGGGTCTTCCAGAGTGATGACATGAGCATCTCTGGTCTTGTTGATCCGGTCTATGATACTGGCCAGAGTGGTTGACTTACCGGAGCCCGTAGGTCCGGTAACCAGGACCAGGCCTCTCTTGCACTCTGCCAGCTTAACAACAGACTCGGGCAGTCCCAGAGCCACGGGATCGGGTATCTCCGTGCCCACGAGTCTGAGCGCCATCGCGATCGAACCTCTCTGTTTAAACACATTCACACGATATCGTCCGACATGCAGCACCGAGTATGACATATCATACTCGCCCCTCTCTTCAAACAGGGCCATCTGCTTGTCGTCCATGATCGAGCTGGCGATGGCGAGAGTGTCCGGAGGCATCAGTCTGGCAGTGACTTCATGGCCTTCTTCATCATAAGCCGGCAGGCTCAGCAGTCTGCCGTTCACACGCATCTTGGGCGGGATCCCGACTGTCAGATGTATATCCGAAGCGCCTGCCTCAACTGCCGTAGTAAGTAATCTGTTAATATCAATCATTGGTCGTCCTCCCCGCCGGCATTTGCAGCGTCAGCCGCATCACCGGATTGCCCGTTCAGCATATCTCTGCTCATTACGTGCCTGTTATCCAGTGTCTTCATGATGCTGGTCACTTCTATGTCACCGAACATATATGTATCAGCCAGGTTCATGATCGTATTGTCTCTGAAGCACAGGACCGTGGGCCTGAGTATATTTCTGGGATTCTCCTGCAGGATAAGCGCCGTGTCACCCGTACTCAGGACTACGCTTATGCCTTCGGATAATATGTTGATACTGTCGATAAGCGCTTTGACCGCGCCCGGGTCAAAAGTCTCGGGAGCAGCCTGCATGTTACGGAGTACATCCAACTCGGACTCCGGCTTTCCGCCAAACCTCATCGCAGTGAGCGTATCGAAATACTCGGCCACGACCATGATCTTGGTGCCCTCTACCTGCTTCATATTCGGACGCTCGATCCCTTCCCTGTAGTTTTGGAGTATGGTCAGGGACTGTGCAGCTATACGCTTTACATTCGGTGAGCTCTGGAACATCTCATCGAGTATATCAAAGCCCTCCAGCTGGTAGTTCTCAAGCGCTCTCTCATCCTGAATATCACGGTCTTCCTTATCCCTTAATTCGGCCGGAGCCATCAGTTTGCCGATATCGTGCACTATGGCCGATGTGATGGTATCTCTCATTTCCTCATTTCTGAGGCCGTACTTATGACCGAGAATGGCACACAGCATAGCGACATTCAGACAGTGTCTGTATATGTAGTCCTCTTTGGTACGCAGGCTCTGGGCAAAATTGATCTTCTTATCGAGCAGACCGTAACTCTTGGTGATATCAGCCACTATGTTGGGAAGCTTGATAAACTTCCGGTTATTGAGCATGGAATTAAGCTCATCCTGTATCGCAAACGAATTAATGGTCTGGAAACGCTCAAACTCTATATCCTCCGGCGTCATCGGCGGAGCGGGTTCGGCGGGCTCGAGCACGAACAATCCTATCAGACCGAAGTTCTTGATGCTGTCTATTCCGTTCTGGTTAAGCTTGGAGTCACGTTCAAAAAGCAGTACTCCCTTTTTGGAATAGATAGGTCTGGCGATCCTCATTCCGGGCTTTAGATCTTCGATTTTGACAAATTGCATGATTCCCCCTTGCGTCCTTAAAGAAACTTTGCAAAAACAAAATTACTTATATCTGATCCGCGATCCGTAAGACGATATCCGTCCTGCGTATCCGTGATAAGACCGTCCCTGATGCACTCCCCGATCTGATGCGGATAAACATCCTCGATCGAACGGAAAAATCTGTCTTCAAACTCTTTCCTGCTGACACCTGCTGTCATGCGCAATCCCAGAAACATGAATTCCGCCATCATATCCGACTCGGATAAGGGAATACTCTCCGTACATCCGGCCCCCTTGAGATACTCCTCTATGCTGTCGGTATTCCTGAATCTGACACCGTCCGCATATGATGCTGCGCCAATGCCGAATCCCAGGTAAGCGCCGCCCCGCCAGTAAACAATATTATGTCTGCACTCATACCCCGGGCGTGCATAATTGGATATCTCGTATCTGTCATATCCGGCATTCCCAAGTACATCCGCTGTCATATGATACATCTCGCGGTCCGTGTCCTCGTCGACCCAGTCATATTCATCCCGATGATCGTCAAAGTACGTCCCTTCCTCCAGCTGGAGGCTGTAGGCTGATATGTGCTCAGGCTCAAGAGCCGTGACGTAATCAAGAGTCGATCTCCAGCTCTCTGTATCCTGCCCCGGAATCGCGGATATCAGATCTATATTTATATTATCAAACCCGGCTTCCCGGGCCGTACGGTAGGTATCCTCAAAATCAGCCAGTGTATGTATGCGTCCGAGTGTAATAAGCTCATGGTCGTGCGCCGACTGCAATCCTATACTTAATCTGTTGATACCGCAGCTTCTGTACTCTGCAAGTTTGGCTGCGTCAGCACTGCCCGGATTGACCTCTATGCTGATCTCCGCGTCCTCATCCACATCATATGCTTCATGAACGATCCTCATCAGATCACCGATCATGCCGGTTCGGAGTATCGACGGTGTGCCTCCGCCTATATATATACTGCTGACTTCATATTCACCGTACTCATCAGCCCCGTCGCCTATCTCACGCCCCAGCCTGTCGATATATCTGCCGGTCAATGCATACCTGTCATCGAATGACAGGAAGTCACAGTATCTGCATTTGCGCGCACAGAAAGGAATATGTATATATAGTGCCAGCTTACTCATCATCCAGCTTGAGCACGCTCATAAATGCAGCCTGCGGTACCTCCACGGTGCCGATCTGCCTCATGCGCTTCTTGCCCTCTTTCTGTTTCTCGAGCAGCTTCTTCTTACGTGTGATATCACCGCCGTAGCACTTGGCAAGCACATCCTTGCGCATGGCCTTCACTGTCTCGCGTGCTATGATCTTGCCACCGACAGCCGCCTGGATCGGGATCTCGAAGAGGTGTCTCGGTATCTCATCCTTGAGCTTGACGCACATTTTGCGTCCGCGTTCGTAGGCTGAGTCAGCATGCACGATGAAGCTGAGCGCATCAACCTCCTCACGGTTGATCAATATGTCGAGCTTCACGAGTTCTGCCTTTTCGTAGCCCTTGAACTCATAGTCAAAAGAAGCATATCCCCTGGACCTGCTCTTAAGCGCATCGAAGAAATCGTAGATGATCTCATTGAGCGGGAGCTCGTACTTAAGCAAAGCCCTGGTGCTCTCTATGTATTCCGTACTGATGTATTTGCCGCGTCTCTCCTGGCACAGCTGCATAATGGAGCCTATGAACTCTCCGTTCACCATAATCTCCGCCGAGACCACGGGCTCCTCCATATAATCTATCAGATTCGCCTCAGGCAGGTTGGACGGGTTGGTCAGCTCTATGACCTCTCCGTCAGTCTTGTGTACACGGTATACCACGCCGGGGGCTGTAGTCACCAGATCGAGATTATACTCTCTCTCCAGTCTCTCCTGGATGATCTCCAGATGGAGCAGTCCGAGGAAACCGCACCTGAATCCGAAACCCAGTGCGATCGAAGTCTCGGGCTCATAGTTGAGAGAGGCATCATTTAACTGCAGCTTCTCCAGTGCATCTCGCAGATCCGGATATTTCGCGCCGTCCGCGGGATACATGCCACAGTAGACCATCGAATTGACCTTTTTATATCCCGGCAAAGGCTCCGCACAGGGTCTGTCATCATCCGTTACCGTATCGCCCACGCGGGTCATCTTGACATTCTTGATCGATGCGGTGATATAGCCGACCATGCCGGCAGACAGCTCTTCACAGGGATTGAATGCTCCCGCGCCGAAAAAGCCTACCTCCACCACTTCTTCGCATGCACCGGTAGCCATCATCCTGATGCGGGTACCCTTCCTCACCCTGCCCTCTCTGATTCGGCAGAAAATGATCACACCCTTATACGAATCATATATGGAATCGAATATCAGCGCCTTCAGCGGAGCATCGGGATCACCCTGGGGTGCGGGGATCTTCTCAACTACAGCCTCCAGCACCTCATCGATACCTATCCCCTGCTTCGCGCTGATGAGGGGAGCATCCTGAGCCTCTATGCCGATGCAGTCCTCTATCTCGTCCTTCACCCGGTCGGGGTCTGCGCTCGGCAGGTCGATCTTATTGATGACCGGGAATACATCCAGGTCATGGTCCAGAGCCAGATAGACGTTCGCCAGGGTCTGCGCCTCTATGCCCTGGGCCGCATCCACTACCAGAATGGCTCCGTCGCAGGCTGCCAGCGATCTGGATACCTCATAATTGAAGTCCACGTGTCCGGGAGTGTCTATCAGATTGAAAATATACTCCTCACCGTTCTTTGCCTTATATACGGTCCTGACCGCCTGGGATTTGATCGTGATGCCACGCTCGCGTTCCAGATCCATATTGTCCAGGACCTGCTCCTGCATCTCACGGCTGGTAAGCAGTCCGGTTGCTTCTATGATACGGTCTGCGAGAGTGGATTTACCGTGGTCGATATGTGCCACTATACAGAAATTTCTAATATGCTGTTGATCCACTTATGACTCCTCTGTCCGCACCCGATCCGCAGCAATAACATATGCAATCGGAAAGTCCGTCAATAATTATTCCATGATCGTATATTTTGTACTGAAAAATGCCATAATACAACATCTTCCGCATTATCACACATATACCCTAAAAATAATACCATATCTCGAAAAAAAAATATATATAACACGCGTATTTTCAGTGCTTTCTCTGTAAATTTTCGTCAAAAAACACTTTGAAATTCAAAAATCAAATATGATACAATCATTGTATATTTGTGGAAAGGAGAAGGTACAGTGTTTGCAGTAGGTGATTATGTAATGAAGACAAGCAAGGGTGTATGCCACATAGATGACATAACTCACCTTGATATGGCCGGAATCGACAGGGATAAACTGTTTTATGTGATGACTCCCCTTGATGGCAGAGGATCAACGCTGTATGTCTCCGTCGATGCCGATGCCAGCAGCATCCGCGCGGCCATGACGAAGGGCGAAGCCGAGGATGTGATCGACTCGATCCCCAGTATAGAGGAGGTCTGGGTCGAGAATGACAAGCTTAGGGAACAGTGTTATAAGAATGCTGTCAGAAGCGGCTCTCCGGAAGCTCTGGTCGGTATAATCAAGACCATATACTCCCGCAAGAAGCTCAGAGAGGATCAGGGCAAAAAGAACACCGCCGTTGACGAGAGATACTTTAAGCAGGCTGAAGAGCTTCTGTATGCAGAGATCGCGTTTGCTCTCGGCATGGATAAGGCTGAAGTAAACGACTACATCACCACCCGTATACGTGGTCGGGCCCCGAAGAAAAAGTCCTGACAGGAACAAGAGCCATATTCGAAAGCCGCGGGATACCGGCGGCGAATCACACGACAAAAACCCCCGATAATCCGGGGGTTTATATTTTATAAGCTATCGGTGAAAGAACAATGTCACATCTGTGCTACTGCACCGGCAAGTCTTGAAACCTTGCGTGACGCGTTGTTCTTATGATACACACCCTTGGTGCAAGCCTTGTCAATAGTGGAAGTAGCAGCGGTAAGTGCTTCTGTTGCTGCTGCCTTATCACCTGACTCTACAGCGGCTTCGACCTTCTTGATTGCGGTCTTAACACCGGACTTGATGGCTTTATTACGATCAGTCTTGGTCTGTGTAACCAGAATACGCTTCTTAGCAGATTTGATATTAGCCACGATCCATCCTCCTCAAAAAATAAAACTAAAACGTGCGGAATCTATTGTATGCGAGGTAACTCCCCGTGTCAAGAGATTTTTGCGCTTAAACGGAAGTTTTGCGCATATCTCATATCTCCAGTATCAGATATCGTCCGTCTCCGACCTCAATGATCTCAGGCATGGCAAATATCTCCTCTTCGCTCAGTCCTTCCGTATCCACACCAACCTCTTCGAGATACTCTGTTACTTCACGGCGGGAATCGGCCACGGCTGCCATGGTCTCCTCCAGAAAATCTCCGGCCTCCTCGGCACTGTCGGCCACCGGTTCGGGATACAGATCCAGCTGATGATCCAGAAAAGCGGTTATGACCCTTTCATCATACATAGTTGATCCTCCGTTTCAACTCATGATAGAGGCGGCATGCGGGAAGCCCCATCACGTTGTAATAATCTCCGTATATCGCACTGACAAAGGGCGCGGCATAGGATTGCACTCCGTATGCCCCCGCCTTATCCATCGGGTCTCCGGTGGCGATGTATGCATCTATCTCCTCATCCGTCATCTCGCAGAACACCACATCGGTCTTCTCATGGAAAGACACGATCTCACGATCCCCTCTGTTCTCACCTGCGGAAGACGACGGCTGCCTGATCACGAGCGATACGCCCGTGTAAACCTGATGTGTGCGTCCCGAGAGTGTTTCCAGCATCCGCCGGGCATCGGCCTCATCCTCCGGCTTGCCCAATATATGTCCGTCTATGCTGACTACGGTATCCGCGCCTATCACACAGTATCCCTCTGACAGATCAATGCCCCGATCGGCATCTATCTCATCGGCTACGCTCTCGGCCTTGCGTCCGGATAGCAGTTCGACGATGTCAGCGGGATCCGCAAGCTCGGTCTCCTCATCAGCCCCCGATACACATATCTGTGCGTCTATTCCTATTTTCTCCATGATCTCGCGCCGCCTTGGCGATGCGCTTGCCAGGTATATCTTCATCATTTATATCGCACCGTGCGGCCTGCCGGTTTCCGGTATGAATACCCGGCTCTGGGCTGCTTCGCTCTTGATCCTGTCGGCTTCCATCACGGTCTCGCGGCTCAGCACCAGCTGAGCACACAGCTTCTCCTTACCTCTTAAGTCTATGCGCCTGTAATTACCGTCAGGCATCATCTCATGAGCTTTGAGCGTATCCCGCAGCTGCACATCCAGTATGTGTGCAAGTTTTTCCCTGAGCTCGGGTTTCTCTACCGGGAACATGATCTCCACACGCCTCTCCAGATTACGTGGCATCCAGTCGGAACTGGCGAGGTAGTACTCGTCTTTACCGTCATTGCAGAAATAGAATATCCTGGCATGCTCCAGATAGTTGCCGACTATAGACCTGACGGTGATATTCTCGCTTATTCCGGGGATCCCCACTCTGAGCGAACATATCCCCCTGACGATCAGTTCCGTACGTACGCCCGCCGCCGAAGCCGCATAGAGCGCGGCGATGATATCCGGATCGCACAGCGCGTTCATTTTAGCTATAATATGCGCTTCACGGCCGGCCAGAGCATTCTCTTTCTCACGTTCTATCAGATACAGGAATCTGTCCTTGAGCCAGAGCGGAGCGACAGAGAGTTTATTCCATCCTCTGGGTTCCGAATAACCGCTGAGCATATTAAACACTGCGGTAGCATCTTCTCCGATCAGCTCCGAGCAGGTGAACAGGCCGAGATCGGTGTAGAGTTTGGCAGTAGTATCATTATAGTTGCCTGTACTCAAATGCACATATCTGCGTATGCCGTCCTCCTCCCGTCTGACTACGAGAGTTATCTTCGAGTGGGTCTTCAGCCCTACCAGACCGTATATGACATGGCAGCCCGCATTCTCAAGCATCCTCGCCCATACGATATTATTCTCTTCATCGAATCTGGCCTTAAGCTCAACAAGCACGGTGACCTGCTTGCCGTTCTCGGCGGCCCTGGCCAGTGCTTTGATGATCGGCGAATTGCCGCTCACGCGATAGAGCGTCTGCTTGATCGCGAGCACATCGGGATCTGAAGCGGCCCCGGATATGAAATCCACCACGGGAGTGAAGCTCTCATAGGGATGATGCATCAGAACATCTCCGTTCCTTATTACCTCAAACAGATCATCGGCTCCCTCAAACTCCGGCACCGGCTGCGGTGAGGCATAGGAATGTTCCTTCAGATCATCCACTCCGGAGATGCCGTACAATTTCATCAGGAACGAGAGATCCAGCGGGCCGTCAGCCCGGTATACGTCATCATCATCCAGTTCGAGTTCGTTACGCAGCTTGTCCAGAAGCCTTTTGTCCGCTCCCTTATCTATCTCAAGCTCCACGGCATGTCCGCGGCGACGTTCCTTGAGCTGCTTCTCTATCTCATGGAGCAGATCTCCGCTCTCATCCTCATCTATATTAAAGTCGGCACTCCTGGTCACTCTGTAGACTGCCAGTCCCGCAATGGCATATCCGGTGAAAACCTTGTGGATATTGCGCAGTATGATCTGCTCCAGGAGGATGAACCGTCTGGTTCCGGATACGGGCAGCTCTATGAACCTGGGAAGTCCCGACGGAACCTGGACCGTGGCGAACATATTCCCCTTTGACGGCGCATTTCCGAGAAGTCCGCCCTCGGGCACTGCGACCAGCGCGCAGATATTCAATGTCTTATTGGCGATCACGGGAAAAGGTCTCGAGGAATCCACTGCCATAGGCGTCAGTACCGGATATACGCTTTCCTCGAAATATCTGTCGGCGAAATCGCATTCCGCTTCGGTCATTTCAGCGTGGTCACAGAGAATCTCTATACCCTTTTTTTTGAATGCGGGTATGAGCATATGATTCAGAGTATTATAGGCACTCCTTGACAGTTCCTGAGCTGCGGAGCTGACAGCCTTAAGCTGCTGTGCGGCGGTCATTCCGGCAATGTCCCTTTTGGTATAACCGGCTTCAACCATATCCTTGAGTGAAGCAACACGCACCATAAAGAATTCATCCAGATTTGACATGGCTATCCCCAGGAATTTCGCGCGCTCCATCAAAGGATTGTTCCTGTCTCTGGCTTCCTCAAGTATACGTTCATCAAATTCAAGCCAGCTCAGCTCCCTGTTGATATACAGTGAAGGATCCGTATAGTCGCGCGCCTTCCTGATCTTATCCTTTTCTTTGACCTTATCCTTTTCCTTAGTTGCCATATCGATTCCTCCGCCGTCCATCCACGGTGTGCCGGACTATACCTGAGACTTCTGTCTTATGACCGGATGAACGCTGAACACTTCATCAAAAAACTCCGCCCGGTTATAAAACAGGCCTTTCTCCAGCGTTATATCAACCTGCGTATCAAGTGTAAAGATCAGTTCATCTTCTTTAAGTGATATCTTCACATCCTTAAACTTCTGCTTGTGGGATCTGTCAAGTCCGTTCGCAAGGCGAAGGATAGCGATCAGCTTAGCCATGATCAGGCAGTCTCTCTCATCCAGATCCGAAGACTGTTCCCACACATCACGATACGAGTATTCCAGATGATTGTACTTGACCACGTTGGCCACTATCTCCCGTTCGATGTGTGAGAGTCCGATGATCTCGGAATACATGATGATGTTATATGAGCATTCCCCGAGATTGGCCATGCTGATGTACTTGCCGCAGTCATGCAATATGGTGGTTATGCGGAGCATAAGTCTCTCACGCGCGCCGAGGCCGTGCTTCTTTTTCATTGCATCGAATATGCCCAGGGCAATGCTTTCGAGAGTTTCTCCCCTTTTCTTTGAACCCATGTATTTCCTGGCCAATGCACGTGCCGAACTTATGATATCGGCTTCGAAATCATGGCCTTTGCTGATGAACTTATGAGCTTCGGCATAGTCGTATGCCATGCCATCGCCGAGAGTGACACCCGGGATCCATATGCGCTTCACATCAGAAATATCACATATCCTCTTGAGCATAATGGCCGATATGTGACATAATGTCACATCATCCTCGGGAAGAGCAAGTATCTTTGAAACTTCCGAGAGAGTATGCTTGCGCATGATCCTCAGAAGATTATCCACCGAATCCGTGTCAAGCTCCTGCGAAACGTACTCCGCGGGAAGTCTCGTATAGGCTTTGGAAATATAGTCATCCACCAGGATCAGGTTCCTGATGACGAAATCTTTCAGATAAAGCTTCTTAAAAACCGAAAGCTGTGTATCGGTGAGCTCCGCAAGCACGTCCTCATACTGACTCGTCCTGGCATTCAGATGTGCCATGCGCTCAGCCAGCCTCAATACGCCGAGCATCATATTCTGAGTCGTGATGAGCTTGCCGTCCTCGAACAGGGATACCTGTATGGAGCTGCCTCCTATATCCAGTATGGCTGTCGGCTCCTTTACCATATCCTCAAATATCTCACTGTCCCTGTATGCCACTGCCTTGTAATGCAGGAATCTCTGCTCGGAATTGCTGAGTATCGATGCCTCCAGGCCGCTGCGCAGCTTGATACGGTCCAGGATGATCGCCGAGTTGGATGCCTCCCTGACCGCCGATGTACAATATGCGACATAGTCATCGATCTTCATCGCATCACAGATATCCTTGTACTCCTTGAGCACACGGCACATTTCATCGAGTTTTGCATTGCTGATCTTGTCACTCACATACGCATCCGTACCCAGATCTATCTGATGGCGTATCGAATCGATCTGCTTGATCCCGTTCTTCACTGACATCTCAAACAGCTTGAGTTCCAGTTCATATGAACCTATGTCGATCGCTGCAAAAGTTTTCAATCCTTTCACCCCTCCTGTCCGCAACCCAGAAGATGGTCGATAAACTGTCTCGCCGTGCGGCCCGATCTGCCGCCGTGTGACAGCTCCCATTTATTCGCTTCCAGGATCAGTTCATCTTCGCTCATGTTGATTCCCGCGCGCTTGGCAAGCTCCGTGACTATCAGATCGTATTCCTTTTTGACGGGAGCTCCGAAATATATCTGAACTCCGAATCTCTGGCTCAAAGAAAGCTTCTCGGCCATGGTATCCGATCTGTGCATATCTTCATCATAATCATTACGATCGGATGAGGTCTCCTTGATCAGATGACGTCTGTTGGAAGTCGCATAGATCAGCACATTACCGGGGCGCTGCTCCAGCCCGCCCTCTATGACGGCTTTCAGATATTTATAATCGGTCTCGAAATCCTCGAAACTCAGGTCGTCCATATATATGATGAATCGGTAATTCCGGTTTTTGATGACCGAAATCAGCTCTGACAGATACTCGAACTGGTCACGGTGAACCTGTATGATTCGGAGTCCGCGATTGTAGTATTGTGTGGCAAGTGCACGTATACAGCTGGATTTGCCGGTACCGGCATCCCCGTACAGGAGGCAATTATTGGCAGGCTTCTTTTCCACGAAAGCCTCCGTGTTCTCGGTAAGCTTGTGCTTCGCATTCTCATATCCGACCAGATCATCCAGCGTCATCGGGATCATATTGAGCACGGGTACGATGTGCATAGCCCCGTCTCTGTCCGCTTCTATTGAAAAGGCCCTGTGAAGCCCCAGCGCTCCTGCCCCGTATCCTATATAGAACCTGGTGAGTATGTCCTTAAAGCGTATGGCGGAACCGCTGCATGCGAGCTGTTCTGCCAGATCACATATGCGATCGCGTATCTGAACACTGTAAATACGTGAGTCACAGGCCGGCACATAATCGAGCACAATCTCGAGCCCGCTCAGCCCCAGAGCTTTGAGCGCACCTTTCAGATCGGCATTGAACATACGGAAAATGATCTCCATATCATGAAGGACCAGATCAGCTATACTGCCCGCCGTATCTGCATTCGCCTCACAGGCATATGTATATGCGTTCTCGGCATTCAGCAGGCGGTCCGTCAGGTATGCGGACCACAGATTTCCCTTCAGTGCCCTTTCCTCACAATACGCGACCATCGGTCTGATCGCGCCGACCAGCTGTTTGCGGGCCAGCTCCATATCCCTGGTCTCGGTAGAGGAATATGACGACAGGCACTCGCACATAAGCGCCAGAACAGGGTCATCCGCAAGTTCCTTGTATATGATCAGTTCATCGTATTCTAGAAACATCCTATCACCTTCAGCATCCTGGCTTCCTCTCTGAGTCCCCGGATCGCATTCTTCACGGCGGGCTCTGACAGGTTGCCTTCAAATTCTATGAAAAACCTGTATTCCCAATCCCTGTCCTCTATGGGACGGGATTCGATCTTGGTCATATTCAGATCGTTATATATGAAATGAGACAGCATATGGTACAGTGAACCGCTCGCATGGGGCACCTCCAGACATATGCTCACATGAGTCGAATCACGCAGGAATATCTTCTGATTGCAGACTATGATGAACCTGGTCTGGTTATCCTCGGCCTGGTTCACCCCCTTTTCGTAAACCTTCAATCCGTATATGGATGCGGCACGCTCACTGGCAATGGCGGCCTGGGACGGATCGCGGTCGTCTCTGACTCTGGCTGCGGCAAAAGCATTATTCTGCATACCTATCTGCTTCCATTCCGGATGTTCATTTAAGTATCTCGCAGACTGCAGAAGCGACTGCGGGTGTGAGTACACCGTGGTAATATGCGATAAATCGCTCTCCGGCAGTCCCATCAGACAATGCTCAACTTTGATGACCTGCTCACCTACTATATAGTTTTCGAATTCGACCAGCAGATCAAATACCTGCGAAACCGTGCCGGCCGTTGAGTTCTCTATAGGCAGAACGGCAAAATCCGCACTCCCCTCATCGAGAGCCGTAAATGCATCTCTGAAGGTGTCCACATGGAAGCTGTTGACCTGCTCGCCGAAGTAAGTCTCCATCGCAAGCTGTGAATACGCCCCCTCGGCTCCCTGGAAAACCACTCTGGCCTGCTCCGTATCGAGCCTGTCGACCGCAATAAAAGGCAGTCTGCCCGTGGCACCGCTCTCCGCCAGCTTGGAATACTGGAGCTTGCGGGACATACTCATGATCTGTTCGAAAAGCTCTTCCACCCCTTTTGAATTAAAGGAATTATGCGTCAATGCCTTAAGTGTCGAAAGCTTGCTTTTCTCACGCTCGGGATCCAGCACGCGTTTGCCGGTAGCGATCTTCACCTCGGCCACATCGGCGCATATATCCATGCGTTCTTCATACAGTCTCACTATCTGTGAATCTATGTCATCGAGGCGGGCTCTAAGCTCGCTCAGGTCCGGTTTATCAGTCCCCATCGGTATGTCCTTTTCTTATAAAAAAATTGAATATATATGGAAGATTGTACCGCTAATTTCCCTTGATAGCAACTTCGGAAACCTCTATACTTAAGGTGAAATCCATATTTCCAGGGACAGGACTCAAGAGGTATAAGATGAAAAAAAACAACACCGCAAACATACTAATGCTGGTGATCGCAGCGTGCCTGATCGTCGTACTCGTAATAACCGCTGTGATCGTGCGTCTGATCAATAAAGTGCCGGACAATGACCCATCCTGTGTGGGCGCTACGGCGGGCAACCTGAATAACGGAGGCTACTTCTGCGAAAAGGACGGCGTGGTATACTTTGCCAATGCATACGATCACGGTTATCTCTACTCCATGACTCCCGAGCAGACAGACTTCAAACGTCTGTACAACAGTGACTGCTCCAATATATGTGTCGGCGGGAAGTACCTGTACTTCTGCATGGAAACACCCAAGGGTGGTACGGGACTCGGCTTCGTCATCAAGACGGCGGGCATCTATCGTTCAAAGTTAAACGGCGGCAAGGTGGAATGTCTGACCTCAGATGATTCGCTGATCATGAACCTGGTCGGCAGCAACCTCTACTACCAAGCCGGCACGGGTACGGGCGTGGGACTTAAGAAAGTAGACATCAGAGGTGATGAGGATCCCGTGATCATAGAAGACACCTTCGTGCTCAATCCCGCATGCGCCGTAGACGGTATCATCTACTACGGCGGAACCCAGAAGGATCACTATCTCTATGCTTATAATCCCACAAGCGACTCCTCAAGTGCGATCTGGGACGGAGACGTATGGAATCCGGTATACGAAGGCGGATACTTCTACTACATGGACATATCCGACGATTACAAGATATGCAGATACTCTCCATCCAACCAGACTGTTGAGATCCTGTGCCATGACAGAGCGGATAACTTCAATGTAGGCTACGGATATGTCTATTACACGGTATCTGTGGGTGATATGCCCGGGCTGTATCGTATGCGCATAGACGGCAGTGGCAGAGAGCCTGTCTATACGGGTTACGTATGTGATGTGAACATGACATCAACTTATACTTACTTCAGGGAATTCGGTACCGATTATCCGATATACTGTGTACCGACAGCGGGTGGAAGTGCTTACGAATTCACCGCCGCAAAGGATGCCGCACTGGCGAAATAAACTATAGAATGAGATGCGGAGCGATCTCCGCAAGGGGCTTGAGAACAAACTCGCGATTCTTCATATCGGGATGAGGGATCGTGAGTTCTTTTTCGTTCATATGAAGATCATCATAGAGAAGGATATCCAGGTCAAGAGTGCGCGGTCCCCAATGTATCGTGCGCACTCTGCCGCATGCATTCTCGATCTCATGGAGCCTGTCCAGGAGCGCATAGGGAGACATGTATGTGCAGATTTCTACCACCCCGTTCAGAAAAGGATCCTGTTCGACGCCGCCGTAAGGCTCGGTCTCGATGATCGAGGATTTTGCGGTAACGCTTATGCCGGGGGTCTCATCCAGCATGGCAAGTGCCTTATCAATGAATCCTTGTCTGTCGCCCATGTTGGAACCGATACCCAAATAAGCGGTATGGCGTGACAGTGTTATGTTAACCGAGACGGTGTCAAATTCAAGTCCAATGGGGGCATCCGGTTTATCCACCCGGATCGTGGCGGATCCAAGGGACGGATACCGATCAAGAAGTGCTTCGGCGACTGCGTTCGCTGCTCTCTCTATAAGGTCATACTTCTCTGCGGTAAAAACCCTGTGTATGAGTTTGGCCGCATCACTGTAGTTCACCGTATCTTCCAGCGCATCGCTGTGTCCGGCCCTGTACAGATCAGTAAAAAGGACAGCGCTCACATAGAAGTCCTGCCCGTTCTCCTTCTCACTCGCGTGCACCCCATGATATGCGTATATATGCAGTTTCTCTATCGTGATCTTGTCCATGTTTATCAAGGCTCGAGCATTATCATTGTTCCTCGCAGGTACTTGAGAGCCGCCGCTGCTTGGCGAGGTATTTCACGAGCCTAGCATGCGCTGCGAGCGATCAGTAGCGAGAGCGTGCCTGCGGGGAATTGTGATGATGATCGAGCCAGGATCATCATCGACAATTTCTTATAGCCTCTATCATACGTATCAGCCGCACATGCTCCTTCACGTCGTGCACGCGCACGAACGACACACCCTGCTGCATGCCCCATGCCGTGGTGGCGAGGCTGCCTTCGAGTCTCTCACCGGCAGCCAGATCAAGTGTCTGTCCGATCACGGACTTACGGCTTGTTCCGAGGAGCACCGGATATCCCAGTCCGCGCAGGTCATCCAGATGTGCCATCACTTTCATATTCTGATCGTAATCCTTGGCAAATCCGATACCGGGGTCTATCATTATATTTTCGTTGGGAATCCCGGCACCAATCGCTGTTTTAACCGATTCTTCAAGGTCTGATATGACATCTGTCACAACATCGTTATAGACCGCTTTTTGTCGGTTGTGCATAATGCATACGGGAACATGCGACTGTGCTATGACCTCAGCCATACGCTCATCACCCTTAAGTCCCCACACATCATTTATCATATCCACGCCCGCACCGATACCGGTCCAGGCGACCGTGTTCTTATATGTATCCAGGCTGACAGGTATGTCGAATCTGTCCTTGATCGCTTCGATGACCGGCATCACCCGCTCGATCTCATCAACAGCCTCAACCGGAGAAGCTCCGGGTCTGGTCGATTCCCCGCCTATATCGATGATATCGGCACCGTCACGGATCATCTGCGCCACGTGCCCCAGAGCCACATCCATTCCGCGATACTTACCACCGTCCCAGAAGGAATCGGGTGTGACATTGAGAATGCCCATGACATATGTATGGTTAGCGGTATCGAATTCTCTGTTACCTATACGCATAATCTGCTCCATATCTCCGGATCCGGATCACCTGATCCCGATCATACGGAAGAAGCGTTCCTCCAGCCCATGATCGGATTCAAATACGCCACGTCTGGCTTCGGTCACGGTCAGTGTCCCGCCCTTTTTCACACCTCGCATGGACATACACATATGCTCGGCTTTGAGCACTACGATGACGCCGGCACAGTCGAGATCCTCATATATCGCATCAGCTATCTGCGCAGTCATCTGCTCCTGGATCTGGGGGCGCTTCGCATATACATCCACGGCACGTGCCAGCTTGCTTAAGCCAACTACTCTGTCCTTCGGTATATATCCGATATACGCATGACCGAAGAAAGGCATGAGATGATGCTCGCACATGGAGTAGAACGGTATCTCCCTTTCCACTACCATGTCCGTACCCTCGGCCGAGAAAGTCCGTGACAGATAGTTCGCCGGATCATCATCCATTCCCGCGAATATCTCTCCGTACATTCTGGCCACTCTGTCGGGAGTGCCTGCCAGTCCTTCACGCTCCGGATCCTCTCCGATCCCTTCGAGGATCATCTTTATCGCCTGTTTAATCTTCTCTTCATCGATCATCTCATAATCACCATGTATACTGTCTGTATCGATCGGCCTACGGCACGATCTGTTTTTTCTTCAGAGCTGCTCCCTTTGAGTCAGTCAGTGTCCTGATGGCTCCCAGAAACGACAGCGATCCGAACGCTATGATCACGGAATCCTTATCGGCCAACAGATATGCCATCTCCAGCGCTTCGTCGGGGGAAGTGGCCACACTCACCATGTCATTATACTTCTTCACGGTCTCGGCCAATTCCTGTGCCGGCAGGGCACGCGGATTATCAGGTGTCAATGTGATGACATGGGCCGCATGGGGCGCCATGTACTCACAGATCGCGGGATAATTCTTATCCCCCAGCACACCCATGATGAATATCAGCTTGCCCGCTTCTTCTTCATTATGGAAGAAATATTCGACGGTCTTCGAGAGTCTCTTTGCCGCATTTTCATTATGAGCACCGTCAATTATCACGGTCGGGTTATGCGATATGATCTCAAATCTGCCCGGCCATACGGCTTTAAGCAGTCCCTCTTTGATGGATTTCTCATCGATCCTGATCCGCACCTTGCGAAGCGACTCCACGGCCGATATGGCCACGATCGCATTCTCTATCTGCCAGGAGCCGATCAGGGATATCTTCAGCCCCTTATATCTGCCGTAATCAAATGTGGTTGTCTTAAGTCCGGCTTTGGCATTTTTGATACCCGCCGGATCAGCTATGGTCAGCGGGGCCTTCTCGAGTGAGGCTTTTGCCTTGATAACGGAGATCACCTCGGGAGTCTGTGATATCGTGACCACATTCGTGCCCTTCTTTATGATGCCTACTTTCTCACGAGCTATGGCATCCACCGTCCTGCCGAGGTATCTGGTATGATCCAGACTTACGCGCGTGATCACGCTGACCGCGGGAGCATGGATGATATTCGTGGCATCCCCGGCTCCGCCCATCCCGCATTCGAGGACCACGATATCGCATCCGGCTTCGGCGAAGATCATAAAAGCAAGCGCAGTCTCGACCTCAAAGAGCGTAGGCTCATTCTCCTCTCCGCCCTCCAGGACCATCATATCCGCTGCGGCCTTGACCTCCTCCAGATTACGGCAATACGCACTCTGTGAAACATTCCTTCCGCCTATCCGGTATCGTTCCCTGTCTTCTATGACTGCCGGAGACGTATAGCGTCCGACTTTATATCCTGCCTCATCCAATATACTTGAGATAAAAGCACATACGGAGCCCTTGCCGTTGGTACCTGCCACATGAATGAAGTTAAGTCCGTTCTGTGGATTGCCCAGCTTGGAGCAGAGTACACTCATCCGCTCCAGCCCGGGCTTCATGCCGGCTGCAGCGAGTCTCTCCTTATATTGTTGTGCTTCTCTGATGTTCATATATTTACTGTCCCAGTGCTTCCATGGCAAGTCGGACAGCTCCCATTATCCCCTGATCGTCGTTCAGTGACGGAGGAACGATGTACCTGTCCATATCGCTCAGCGGTGCGGCCTGTATATATCCCGCCAGCATATCAGACACATGCGATCTGATGAGTGCATAGAGCTGCTCCTGATGCATGACTCCGCCGCCGAGTATGATCCGCTGAGGGCTTAGAGTCAGGATTATATTTACCAGCGCTTCCGCTATATAGTATGCTTCAAGCTCCCATACTTCGGGGCGGTCCGCAAGCTCTGCGGCTTTTACTCCGTATCTGCGCTCTATGGAAGGGCCCGATACGAGTCCCTCCAGGCAATCGCCGTGATACGGGCACACACCGGGGTATATATCACCGTCCCTTCGCGGTATGATCATATGACCAAGCTCAGGATGCAGCATGCCGTGAACGAGCCTGCCTCCGCTCATTACTCCGCCGCCGACACCGGTGCCTATGGTTATATAAACCACATCATCAAGCCCCCGGGCACTGCCCCAGGTCACTTCTCCGAGGAGCGACCCGTTCACATCGGTATCAAATCCTATCGGAATACCCAGGGCTTCGGCAAAAGATCCTACTATATCCGTATCGCGCCACTCCAGCTTGGGTGTGGAAGTGATATGACCGTAAGTGGGCGATCCCGGTATCAGATCTATCGGACCGAAACAGGCTATGCCGAGTGCTTCGATATCATACGATCTGAAGAAATCGATCATCGGCGGTATGGTTTCCGCCGGTGTAAGAGTCGGGATAACCTTTCTCTCCGTGATATGTCCTTTTTCATCACCGATCGCGCATACCATCTTGGTACCGCCGGCTTCAAGTGCTCCGTACATTAATTGTGCTCCCCGTACTCACCCGGCTGACATACGCCGTATCCTGCGGATATCAGGTAAAGTCTGCGATATCAACATCCATTCCCTCTCCGGCTGCGCCGATGTTGAGCATGTTCATCGTTCTGCGGCGTATACGCGCCCTCTCGGATGCATCCAGGATGAAGTTCTTGATTTCCTTCGACTTCTTGATATGCCTGATCACAAGCGTGGGATCGGTCGTATCACCGGTGAAGCAGGTGATAGTACCCAGACCGGCCAGGCGCTCCATGATGGAAGCCGAATACTGAACATCCTGAATCTTATACATATAGCAGTCGTTCTCATTACGGGTAAAGAAGCCGGTATCGATGGTCAGAACATCCTCACCGATCGTATATTTTGTAAATGTAAAAGGAAGGCCGAACAGAAGCCATCTCTTACGTGCAACATACTGCTTCTTTTCTTCTTCCACATAGCCTGCATTATCCGATGCGGCGTTCGTTCTCTCTTCGCTCATGTTCCTCCGATCCGTACCCTCGAGGGGTTACAATACTGTTAGGTTTATGTCTACGAGTTTACCACAATTCATCGGAGAATCATACATTTCCTCATTGAAAGCCCGATATCAATTTGCTATACTACACGATAAGGGTTAAGCAAACCCATCTGTCATCAAACTCAGATTCAGGAGGTGTCACATGACTGTTCAGGATTGTATCAAAACTCGCAGAAGTATCCGTAAATTCAAAAGCGATGCAATAGATCACTCCGTTATCGAAGAGCTGATCGGTGATGCAGCATACGCCCCCAGCTGGAAGAATTCTCAGACCGTACGTTACATAGTGGCCGAAGGTGCCATCAAGGACCGTATCGCGGATGAAGCCACCACCATATGGCCCGGCAACGGTGCCATCATCAAACAGGCTCCTGCTCTTATAGTTGTAGTATCCATTGATAAGAGAAGCGGTTACGAGCGTGACGGTTCCGCTTCCACTCCCAAGGGAGACGGATGGACTATGTACGATGCCGGTGTTGCTTCACAGACGCTGTGCCTGTCGGCTCACGACCACGGCCTCGGTACCGTTATCATGGGGCTCTATGATGAGAGTACCGTGATCGATATTCTGGGAATCGAGGAAGGTCGTTCCGTATCGGCACTTATACCGATCGGATATCCCGATATCGATCCCGAAGCTCCGAAGCGTAAGGAAGTAGCCGAATTAGTTTCATTTAGATCATAGTTGTTAAGGAAGATCGTTTGATCTTCCTTTTCTTTTGCATACACATATCAGGGAGGGAATATGAGACATCTGATGAATCCGCTCGACTTCTCCGTGGAGGAGCTCGACAAACTCTTCGATCTGGCGGAAAGCATCTCCGCCGATCCGGCCAAATATGCACATGTATGCGACGGCAAAACACTGGCGACATGCTTCTACGAGCCGAGTACCCGGACACGCTTAAGTTTCGAATCCGCCATGATACATCTGGGCGGACAGGTTCTGGGCTTCTCCGAAGCATCATCGTCATCCGCAGCAAAAGGTGAAAGCGTATCCGATACGATCCGTGTCATCTCCTGCTATGCGGATATATGCGCAATGAGGCACCCCAAAGAAGGCGCGCCGATGGTGGCCGCGAGCAAGTCAGGCATACCGGTGATCAATGCCGGCGACGGCGGGCACCAGCACCCTACACAGACCCTGACCGACCTGATGACCATCAGAGCGCTCAAAGGCAGGCTCGGCAACTTCACCATAGGTCTCTGCGGTGATCTGAAATTCGGCCGTACCGTCCACTCACTGATAAACGCCCTCATCAGATACGAGGGCATCAAGTTCATATTCATCTCACCTCCCGAGCTGCGTATCCCGGATTACATCACCGATAAGTTGATCGAATCCGGCATTGAATATGAAGAAGTGATCAAACTCGAAGTCAGCATAGGCGATCTCGATATCCTCTATATGACCAGAGTGCAGAGAGAGCGTTTCTTCAACGAGGAAGATTACGTCAGACTGAAAGACTTCTACATCCTGACCAACGAGAAGCTCCAGCTCGCCCGTGAAGACATGCTCGTACTCCATCCCCTACCGAGAGTCAATGAGATCTCCGTAGAGGTTGATGACGATCCGAGGGCAGTGTATTTCAAGCAGGCGCAGTATGGAGTATACGTAAGGATGGCGCTTATTATGACGCTGCTGGGATTGGTAAGTGATACGGATACGACTCCATAGCAAACCCTTGCTGCGACTACCGCAAGCAAGCTTGCGCGACAGTACTCGCTGCGGGTTTCTATGGAGCCGCATCCTCGGACAGTACACATAAACCTGAACAGAAAGGAAAAATCGTCATGCTAAATATAGGAAAAATAGAAGAAGGCTTCGTGCTCGATCATATCAAAGCAGGCAAGAGCCTCTCGATATACAAGCACCTGGGACTTGATAAGAACGCCGATACGGTCGCCATCATCAAGAATGCCAAGTCAGCCAAGATGGGACGCAAAGATATCCTCAAGGTTGAGTGTGACATCAACACACTGGATCTGGACGTCCTCGCATTCATCGATCATAACATCACAGTCAACGTGATCAAAGACGGTGAGATCGTTGACAAAAAAGAACTCGTTCTGCCCAAAGAGATAAGAAACGTCATCAAGTGCCATAATCCCCGCTGCATCACATCGATCGAGCAGGGGCTTCCGCATATCTTCGTCCTGGCGGATGAAGAAAACGAAGTCTACAGATGTAAGTATTGCGAAGAGAAATATGCCCCCAAAGCGGAGTCCGATATATGAGAAATATCCTGATAACCAATGATGACGGAATAGATGCTGACGGCATCATCAGGCTGGCCCGCGCCGCTCTCAAGCTCGGCGAGGTCTGGGTTGTCGCACCGCTCCATCAGAGGAGTGCCGCTTCGCACAGCATCACTTTACGCGAGCCCATAGATGTCTATCCGCATGACTTTCCGGTAAAAGGAGTACATGCATACTCCTGCACCGGCACACCCGCCGACTGTGTCAGGGTCGGCAGTCTGAACGTGATGCCCGAAAAGCCGGATCTGGTTCTGTCCGGTATCAATTTCGGCTATAATGCGGCTACCGACATCCAGTACTCCGCTACGGTAGGTGCTGCTTTTGAAGCCGCCTTTCAGGGCTATCAGGCAATAGCTGTCTCAGAGCATATAAACGGCATCCATGAAGTCACGGATGCCTATCTTACGGACCTGCTGACCGAATATGCGGATCATCCGCTCGAATACGGACAGGTGATCAATATCAATTTCCCGGGGTGTGCTCTGGCCGAGTGTAAAGGGATCATCAGAAATGCCAAAACATCTCGCAGTTCCTTCTATCACGATCATTACAATGTGATATCCGAACTGGAGAACGGTGGAAAAAGATATATGGTTGAGGGAGATCTGAATCTCGAATCGGAACCCGATACCGACTTCCACAGTCTTATAGACAACTGTATATCCGTCGGCATAGTAAACAACGTGGGGTAATTTCTATAGCAGCATTCCGATCAAACGGACTATGACCGCTGCTATCCAGGCAACCGCACACTGCCATACGATCATTCCGACAGCCCACTTGCCGCCGAGTTCCCTCTTAACCGCTGCCACAGCTGCCACGCACGGTGTATACAGGAGTGAGAATACAAGCAATGATGCAGCTGTGACCGGTGTCATCACATTCGTGATATTTTCTTCAAACAGAACCTCCAGTGTAGATACCACACTTTCTTTAGCCATGAATCCGCTGATCAGCGAGATGCATATCCTCCAGTCCCCCAATCCCGCCGGCTTCATGACTGGAGCGATCCATCCGGAAATGACTGCCAAAATGCTGGTACCGGAATCTGTCAGAAATCTGAAATGTGTATCAAAGCTCTTCAGCACCCATATGACCACCGTCGCGATAAGTATAATCGAGAAAGCTCTCTGCAGGAAGTCTTTTGCCTTTTCCCAGAGAAGACGCAGCACGTTCTGCGGACGTGGCATGCGATAGTTCGGAAGTTCCATAACAAAAGGAACAGCCTCGCCTTTAAACAGAGTCTTGCGATAGATAAATGCGATCAGGACCCCGACCGCCATCCCGAGCACATACAGTCCTATCAGGATAAGTGCCTTGAATCTCGGGAAAAAAGCATCCACAAAGAAGGCGTATATCGGCATCTTGGCTGAACAGCTCATAAACGGTGTAAGCAGGATGGTCATGCGGCGGTCTCTCTCACTCGGCAGAGTTCTGGTTGACATAACTGCTGGAACTGTACATCCGAAACCGATCAGCATAGGCACGACACTGCGCCCGGATAAACCGATACGACGCAGAAGCTTATCCATAACGAAAGCCACCCGGGCAATATATCCGCTGTCCTCTAGCAGGGACAGGAAAAGGAACATGACAACGACGATCGGCATAAATGAAAGAACACTGCCGACGCCTTCAAAGATACCGTCGATGATAAGTCCGTGCAGGACTTCACCGACTCCGGCAGCCTTAAGGCCACTGTCGACCGCATCGGTCGCCGCCCCGACTCCCATCTCCAGCAGCCGCTGGAGACCGGCTCCCAGCACATTGAACGTCAGGAAGCATACCAGTCCCATGATCGCTATGAAAGCGGGGATCGCGGTATACTTGCCGGTCAGTACACGATCTATCTTTTCACTTCTGGTTCGTTCCTTACTCTCTTTCGGTTTTCTGACGCAGGAGGAGCAGACCTTTCCGATAAAGGCAAAGCGCATATCCGCTATTGCAGCACAGCGATCCAATCCTCTCTCCTTTTCCATCTGAAGAACGATATGCTCGATCATTTCTTTCTCATTGTCATCCAGTTCAAGTTGATCGATGATCCGTTCATCTCCCTCGATGACCTTTGATGCGGCAAATCTGACCGGGAGTGAAGTACGTGCGGCATGGTCCTCTATCAGGTGGGAAACTGCATGCAAAGCGCGATGGACTGCTCCGCCGTGGTCTTTCTCATCGCAGAAATCCTGCCTCAAAGGCTTCTCGCGGTAATGTGCCACGTGAAGTGCGTGTTCCACAAGTTCATCCACACCCTCGTTATTCGCTGCCGATATCGGGACTACGGGCACACCCAGCATATGCTCCATGGCGTTTATATCCACCGTTCCACCGTTTTCACGCATTTCATCCATCATATTGAGTGCTACGACCATCGGGATATTCATCTCGAGAAGCTGCATCGTCAGATAGAGATTACGCTCTATGTTCGTGGCATCCAGTATATTGATGATGCCCGCAGGCTTATTCTGCAGCACGAAATCACGGGATACTATCTCCTCCGTGGAATACGGTGACATGGAATAGATGCCGGGCAGATCGGTCAACATTGTATCGGGCCTATTTCGGATGGGGCCGTCCTTGCGGTCCACAGTCACTCCGGGGAAATTGCCCACATGCTGGTTGGAGCCCGTAAGAGTATTAAAAAGTGTGGTCTTACCGCTGTTCTGATTTCCCACCAGAGCAAACGTAAGAACAGTTCCATCCGGCAGCGGATCACCGTCGCCTTTCATATGAAAACGGCCACCCTCGCCCAATCCGGGATGTTCGTGCCCGGGTCCTTCATTCGTTCCGGCTTCAGGGACCGATTCGGTCAATGTTATTTCTATCTGACGGGCATCAGCAAGTCTGAGAGTCAGTTCATAGTCATGTATCTTGATCTCCATGGGATCACCCATAGGTGCGAACTTGACTACATGTACATAAGCTCCGGGTATCACACCCATATCGAGCAGATGCTGTCTGAGTGCTCCCTCACCGCCTACCGTATTTATCTGTGCTGCCTGTCCGACAGTCAGTTCATTCAGTCTCATACCGTCATTATACCTGTTTTTTACCCGTCATACCGTCATTTATCCGTTATAAACACGCGACGCCCCTTTCGGGGCGCCGCGATCTTATCGATATTTCTTACAGATCAGTTTTTCTTTGCTGCCCTTGCGGCCTTAACCTGCTCGGTCAGCTGAGGCAGGATCTTGTTCAGATCGCCTACTACACCATAATCGGCTACATCGAAGATCGGAGCATCCTCATCCTTGTTGATGGCGATGATGATGTCACTCTCTTCCATACCGGCAACGTGCTGGATGGCACCTGAGATACCGATCGCGAAGTAAACATTGGGACGTACGGTCTTACCGGTCTGTCCTACCTGCAGATCCTTCGGTTTCCAACCTGCATCAACTACCGCACGTGAGCAGCTTACGGTTCCGCCGATAGCCTCTGCGAGATCCTCAAGAAGCTTGAAGTTCTCGGGTGAACCCACGCCACGGCCACCGGATACAAGGATCTTTGCATCCATGATATCTACGGTATCCTTAACTGCCTTAACTACCTCTTTGATAGTCACATAACGGTTATTGGGAGTGAATCCGGGATTGAACTCTTCAACAACTGCCTTCGCACCCTTCTTGGGCTCGATCTTCTGCATAACGCCGGGACGTACAGTCGCCATCTGAGGACGATTGTAAGGGCAGGCGATGGTAGCGATCGTGTTGCCGCCGAATGCGGGACGGGTCATGAGAAGCTGATTGTGGAGCTGCTCATTTTCCTTACCGGGTATGGGTACGAGCGGGAAATCACCGATCTCAAGTACTGTACAGTCTGCTGTCAGACCGGTAGCCACACGTGCTGATACGGTAGGACCTAAGTCACGGCCGATAGCTGTAGCACCTACGAGCATGATCTCGGGCTTATACTTGTTGATGACGCTTGCCAGAGCGTGAGCATAAGGCTCGGTTCTGTATTCTTTTAACTCAGGATCATCTACTACGATGACCTTGTCAGCGCCGTACTCTGCAAGAGAGTCTGCGAGGTCCTTTACGCCTGATCCGATCAGGACAGCTACTACCTCGGTATTAAGGGGTGCGGCCAGATCTCTGGCCTTTCCCAGAAGTTCATAGGCGATGCTTCCGACGGTATGGTCTACCTGCTGTGCGAAAACATATACGCCTTTATATTCAGCTATTGCTTCAGGAGTCATATTCATTGTTTTCCACCGCCTTTCCTTAAATCACATGCTTCTCATCAAGTTTTCCGATGATGTAGGATACTGCTTCGTCAGGTGAGTCGGGAGTAACCTTCTCGCCTGCGCCCTTGCGCACCTTATCGGAAGCCTTGGCAATCTTGGTGGGTGAACCGTTCAGACCCAGGTTACCATCCTCAACATCCTTCAGATCTGCTCTGCCCCATGTGGTGATCTCTGCATTGACTGCATCGAAGATTCCGCCGGGTGTCATGTATCTGGGTTCGTTGAGTTCAGCAAGAGCTGTGATCAGGCAGGGCATCTGAGCCTCAAGTACGTGATAACGATCGTCATAAAGACGCTCAACGATAACCTTGTCTCCCTCAACCTTGATATCCTGAGCATAGGATATAACGGGAAGTCCCAAATGCTCGGCGATCTGAGGGCCAACCTGAGCGGTATCACCATCGATAGCCTGACGGCCGGTGATGATCAGATCGTATTCCAGATTTCTGAGTGCACCTGCGATAGTGGTGGAAGTAGCCCATGTATCGGCACCGCCGAGTACACGGTCGGTAACCAGGACAGCCTTATCAGCGCCCATAGCCAGTGCTTCTCTTAATACATCGGCAGCCTTGGGAAGACCCATGGTCAGAACGGTAACCTCTGCGCCATACTGATCCTTAAGTCTGAGAGCTGCCTCCAATCCTGCCTTGTCATCAGGATTCATGATTGCGAGCATTGCTGCTCTGTTCAGGGTACCATCGGGGTTAAACGAAACGCCACCCTTTGTGTCAGGTACCTGTTTAATACAAACAACAACTTTCATTATTGTATCTCCTTCTTATGTTTGACAGTGACCTTACTTAAGCAGCGCTGCGCTGATGACCATACGCTGTACCTCGCTGGTACCCTCGTAGATCTCAGTGATCTTAGCGTCGCGCATCATACGCTCTACATCGTACTCCTTGATGTAGCCGTATCCGCCGTGGAGCTGTACACACTTGGTAGTCACTTCCATGGCAACCTCTGCCGCACAGAGCTTAGCCATAGCTGCCTCTACCGAGTAGGAAACCTTGGGATCCTTCTTGTACTCATCTTTCTTCCGGGCAGCCTTGTATACGAGCAGCTTGGCAGCTTCAACCTTGGTAGCCATATCAGCCAGCTGGAACTGGGTGTTCTGGAACTGTCCGATAGCTTTGCCGAACTGCTTACGCTCTTTTACGTAATTGATGGTGGTCTCAAGTGCGCCCTCTGCAAGTCCGAGTGCCTGAGAAGCGATACCGATACGTCCGCCGTCAAGTGTATGCATGGCAATGTTGAAGCCCTTGCCCTGCTGTCCGAGGAGGTTCTCCTTCGGGATGCGGCAGTCCGTGAAGATCAGCTCATAAGTGCTGGATGCACAGATACCCATCTTGTTCTCTTTGGTACCGAATGTAAATCCGGGTGTGCCCTTCTCTACGATAAATGCAGAGATCTCTTTCATGATCCTTCCGCGCTTCTCAACCTTGCCGGTAACTGCGAAGATAACATATACGTCAGCTTCCTTACCGTTGGTGATGAAGCACTTGGATCCGTTCAGTACCCACTCGTCACCGTCTAAAACAGCTTTTGTCTGCTGTCCCTGAGCATCGGTACCTGCACCGGGCTCAGTCAGACCGAATGCACCGAGCTTCTCGCCCTTTGCAAGCGGTACAACATACTTCTGCTTCTGCTCCTCGGAACCGAAGGTAAGTATGGGATCGATACACAGTGATGTATGTGCGGAAACGATAACGCCTGTGGTACCGCACACCTTGGACAGTTCCTCAACGCACATTGCATATGCAAGTGTGTCGCAACCCTGTCCGCCGTACTCCTTGGGTACGGGTATACCCATGAAGCCGTACTTAGCCATCTTGTCTACTGTCTCTCTGGGAAATCTGTGCTGTTCGTCGATCTCCTGAGCAAGAGGCTTAACTTCTTTTTCGGCGAATTCCTTGAATAAGGTTCTCACCATCTCATGTTCTTTGCTTAAAGAAAAATCCATGATTGTTTTCCTCCGTTGTATATTTAAAGTTACTTATTTAGCATCAATAGCTGTCTTGGTACGGTCTTCGTTGTAGATGTAGAAGCCCTTGCCGCTCTTAACACCGAGGTTGCCGCCTCTGACCATCTTGCGGAGAAGAGGACATGCACGATACTTGCTGTCGCCTGTCTCATTGTAAAGAACGTCCATAATAGCCAGACAGATATCCAGACCGATGAAGTCGCCCAACTCAAGGGGACCCATGGGATGATTTGCACCCAGCTTCATGGCTGCATCGATACCCTCAACATCGGATACACCTTCCATCTTGATGAAGATAGCTTCGTTGATCATGGGGATCAGGATACGGTTAACTACGAAGCCTGCTGCCTCATTGACCTGTACGGGAGTCTTGCCGATCTCTTCGGAAATCTTCACGATCTTGTCAACGGTCTCCTGAGGAGTGTTGACACCTGCGATGACCTCAACCAGCTTCATGCGGTCAGCGGGATTGAAGAAATGCATACCGATCATAGGACGTGTCAGTCCGTTTCCGATCTCGGTGATCGACAGAGATGAAGTGTTGGAAGCGAATACACACTCGGGCTTGCAGATCTTGTCAAGCTCCGAGAATGTGGTCTTCTTAACTTCCATATTCTCAAATGCAGCTTCAACGATCAGATCGCAGTCAGCACACAGATCTTCCTTAAGTCCGGGAGTGATCTTTGCTACGATAGCATCAGCTGTGTCCTGAGTCATCTTCTCTTTTGCAACGAGCTTGGCATAGCTCTTTGCGATCTTGTCCTTGCCGCCCTCGGCCCATTCCTGCTTGATATCGCAGAGCATAACCTCATACCCTTGCGTCTGAGCAAATGCCTTGGCAATACCCTGGCCCATAGTACCGGCACCGATAATACCTACTTTCATTTTGTGTCCTCCATATATATAAGTGATTAATGATTAACAGTTCTTGAAGTCAACTACCTTGACCTTGGTCGGATCATCCTTTTTCTTAAGGAAATTACCCATGCCGGCTCTCTGATCCTCTGTCTCGAAGCAGTCGCCGAGAAGCTTCTCCTCGATCACGATCGCATCATCCATGGATGCCTCAAGACCGTCGTTGATGGCCTTCTTGCAGTTACGTACTGCGATGGGAGCCTGTGCGGCGATGCCGGCTGCCATCTTCTCTGCTGCGGGAAGCAGCTCCTCGAGAGGATATACGGCATTGACCAGACCGATGCGAAGCGCTTCATCAGCCTTGATATTGCGTGCGGTATAGATCATCTGCTTAGCCATTCCGGGGCTTACCAGACGCGCAAGTCTCTGAGTGCCGCCGAATCCGGGAGTGATACCCAGTCCTACTTCGGGCTGTCCGAACATGGCATTGTCGGAGCAGATACGGATGTCACAGCTCATGGAGATCTCACATCCTCCGCCGAGGGCAAAACCATTCACTGCGGCGATCACGGGGATGGGGAATGTCTCGATCCTGCGGAAAAGATCATTACCCTTCTTACCGAATGCCTCTCCCTCAGCCTTGGTCAGAGTGCTCATCTCACCGATGTCTGCACCTGCCACGAAGCTCTTCTCACCGGCACCGGTGAGGATCAGGCATCTGACAGCATCAAGATCGACCGCATCAAAAGCCTCGTTCAGTTCATCAAGTACCTGTGAATTGAGGGCATTCAAAGCTGCCGTACGGTCGATGGTGATGATACCGTATTTGTCTTTCTGTTCGTACTTTACGAATTCCATACTATTCCTCTTTTCTTAAACAAATGGATGTTATTTACATCTCTACGATAGTTGCGCAGCCCATGCCACCACCGATACACAGTGTAGCCAGACCCTTCTTTGCACCTGCCTTCTTCATCTCGTGAAGCAGGGTAACCAGGATACGTGCTCCGGATGCTCCTACGGGATGTCCGAGTGCGATAGCACCACCGTTGGGATTCAGCTGCCTGTCTACGTCTATGCCGAGGTCCTTGCCTACTGCTACGGACTGAGCCGCAAATGCCTCGTTAGCCTCGATGATATCGAAGTCTTCGATCTTGTAGCCGGCCTTAGCCATTGCCTTGCGGGTAGCTGCAACAGGTCCGATACCCATGATGGTGGGATCAACACCTGCAAGGGCGCCTGCCACGAATGTAGCCATAGGTGTAACACCGAGTTCCTTAGCCTTATCCTCGCTCATGATAACGAGAGCTGCAGCACCGTCGTTGATACCCGATGCATTACCTGCGGTAACAACACCGTCGGGATTAAGGGGTTTAAGCTTTGCAAGGCCTTCGATGGTAGAACCCTGTCTCGGACCCTCATCAGTATCGAATACAACGACCTCTTTCTTTTTCTTGACTTCTACGGGAACGATCTCATCCTTGAATGCGCCGTTCTCGATAGCCGCACATGCTTTGGTCTGGCTGCGGAGTGCGAACTCGTCGAGTTCCTCTCTGGTCAGATTCCACTGCTTGGCTACGTTGTCGGCGGTAGTGATCATATGATAATCATTGAATGCATCCCACAGAGCATCCTTAACCATGGTATCCACGAGAGCACCCTGGCTCTGGCTGGGCCATGTCATACGATATCCGTATCTGCCCTGAGGAAGTGCAAAAGGAGCCATGGACATGTTCTCCATACCTCCCGCTACTACTACATCGGCATCACCTGCCATGATCATCTGAGCTGCCTGGTTAACACAGTTAAGACCTGAACCGCAGACTACGTTGGTAGTAACAGCGGGCACTTCGATCGGAAGTCCGGCCTTGATAGATGCCTGTCTTGCAACGTTCTGGCCCAGACCTGCCTGAATAACGCAGCCCATGTATACATGCTCCACGTCCTCAGGTTTGATACCTGCACGCTTTACAGCTTCCTTGATAACGATAGCTCCGAGTTCGGCTGCGGGAGTGGTGGAAAGTGATCCGCCCATGGTACCGATCGCGGTACGACAAGCACTAGCAATAACTACTTTTTTTGACATGTTAAGCCCTCCGTAAAATAGAATGTTAGATGTGTAAGAGATGTTTGTTAAATTTTTGTCACACAGCAAGCTTTATTATATAATAAGAAAGGGGAAAAAGCAAGAACTCACGCTAAAAAAGCCGAAACAGAACTCACGAAAAAAGTACGCCCGATCCTCAGACGATCAGTCGCATGTCACCAGTCTCATCTGCCCGTCCGAATACTCGATACGATACAGCTTCTCATATTCAAAGCTGCCGGATTCACAGATATCGTCCAGCCAGGTGTCCGTATACACCTGACGGTCTACATACAGATAATCTGCATGTGTCTGCGACACTGCGTTGATAAACACATCCTCGGTCGTATCCTGAATATCCAGCGATGGGCATATGACCGATACGGGTGATGCTTCATAAGCCACATAGGCATCCTGAACATAATAATACGCACCGTCTCTGACTCTGCATATCCTGAGTCCCCTCTTCAGATCCGGAACCTGCGAGCCTGTGGGCTTGTCCTGAGACATGATACCGTTCTCCTCATCCCAGATCACGTTGAGGAATCTGTCGGATTCATCTTCTATGAACTCATTCCTGGTCTTCAGTTCATTTTTCAGCTCCTGCCTGTATCCCATCAGGCCTCTGTAAGCCTCCGGAATATTGGTCAGCACCAGAACAGTGAGAAGAAAGACCTTCACCGCCAGGAACTCAATGTCCTTCATCATCCACAGCCAGGCGATGAAGAGCATACACCCTATGATGAACGGTGCCCCGTATCTCTCGATCGAAGCTATCATTCCCTTCGCATCCAGATACTGAGTCTCCAGCGCGAATATAGTCAGGTGCGCTATATAGATGAGTACATAATAGATCATCCCGATAACCGGAAGGGCTACACACACGAAGGTCCCGCCCCTGCCGCGCAGAAGCCCGAATATCCTCATGAGCAAGAGTAGGATCGTTATCAGTCCCAGCATCATCGCCGGCGAGAGATCGAACCAGGTATGGCTGACATGTACGGGTTCACTCAGAAATGCCCTGATGAAAGCGGCACCGAATTCATTCTTGTAAGGTGACAGGCCATATCTGTCCGTGGTTATATAGGTGACCATGGTGGCGGTACTCTGAGTCACGCGTCTGTTTATCAGGCAGAAAAGCATCCAGCTCGCCCCGGTCACAGCCGGCAGAATGAGCGTTGAAAACATGCGCAGAACTTTCGTTTTTGTGACATCTGTCATATTCATTATTTTAAATACAAACCATATCACAAACCCGAATAATGCCCATATCATGCCGGTCGATTTCGCTATCACAAGAACAGCCAGAAGAACGGAGGTACGCAACTGTCCGGCTTCCTCATCCACAGCACTTATCAGCACACTGCCGAAAAGAAAGGCCATCGACAGATCAGCACAGAATCCGCCGTACCCGAATATATCTCCAATTCCGGCAAAGCCCCATGCAGCCAAAGCCAGCAACGGACTTATCCATGCCTTCCTGCCTTCTATTTTCTTAAAGCAGGGCATGATGAACGAGAGATTAAACAGATAATATCCCGTAAATGCCAGGCTCTCCCTGAACACGTGCCTGTCCATATGTACGAGATACCATTTGGCCAGCTGTACCGCCGGCGGATAATCTCCGTATGCCGCGGATACATTCGCATACTTTCCCGCGAAACCGTGCAGATAGTACAGGCTCTTCAAGTCGCACGCCCAGTAATTGATATCATCCCACCAGGTGACGATACGCGCACTCTGCGTAAGCGGTATGGCGATACAAAGGATGAGATAGGTAACGAAGCCGGCGGAAAGGAGATTCTCCCGGGCATAGACGATGAACCCGCGCCCGGCATCTCTTCGCCATACAATGACCGCAAGCGCAACCGCCGCAAGTGGCATGAGTATGTCTATGAAATTCAATACTCTTCCGTATGCCAGCACATACAGCACGAGAATGAGCCCGCACCATACAAACGGCAGCATATCGCTTAGGGTAACCTTAAGCAGATATCCTGCCGTGAGTGCTATCACCAGAAAAGATATGCAATGGATCAATGCTATCATTCTTCAGGTTCTATCAGTCCGTATGAATTGTTCTTTCTCTTGTATACCACATTAACCTGGTCGGTATCGGCATTCATGAATACATAGAAGCTGTGTCCGAGAAGTTCCATCTGTACGCAGGCATCCTCGGGATACATGGGTTTGATATCGAATTTCTTGACACGGTCGATCTTTACTTCCTCTTCATCATCTACATCCTCATCCACGAAGTTTTTCGTAAACGAAGCCGCTGCCTGATGCTTGTCTATGATCTTGTTCTTGTATTTTTTAAGCTGTCTCTCGATGATCTCCTCTACCAGATCGATGGATACATACATATCGGTGCTCACCTGCTCGGATCTGATGATGCTGCCCTTTACAGGAATAGTCACTTCTATCTTCTGATCCATACGCTCCACACTGAGTGTTACATGAACCGTGGTATCTTCCGAAAAATACTTGTCCAGCTTGCCGAGCTTATCCTCCACAGCGCTCTTAAGACCGGGGGTTACATCAATATTCTTGCCAACTATTACAAATTTCATATGCATTGCCCTCTCTTTCGATTTATTTGGTTCAGTATGAGGCTCCAAACCATATCGATATATAAATAATACCACATGCGATGGTTATTTCCAACTGACGTAAAGTAAGGATCGAATTAAACGTTGAACCTGATTTTCAGACAATTCAGGGCAAAATGGGGCTAATTTTTGAACATTCATAAGTCAAGGGGATAACAAAAATAAGAAAAATTTTCGTGATAATTCACAAGAACGTGTGTTCGATAGTTTCCATAAAACGATGTGAAACATGTTTCACATTTCGGTGGATAATGTGGATAACTTCGTGTATAAGTGGCTTTTCCCATAAATGCGTTACCGTGATTGTGGATAACTTATACTATTTCATAATATGTCACATTTTAAGGTCACATATACCTTTGTGAATAATATACAAAAGGCGCAGCCGTTTTCGGCTGCGCCCTGAAAGAAATCTGATTAGAATATTCTTCTGATGGAAAGGATCGAACGGTAGCTTGCGCTGGATACGATAATACCGGTTCTCGAAGTGGAAGCATGTACTATCTGTCCGTTACCTGCGTACAGGGCTACGTGACCTGAGTAGCAGATGATATCGCCGGGCTGAGCTTCTTCGAGTGATCCGACCGTAGCACCCACATTTCTGTCAGCTGCCGATGAATGAGGCAGGCTTACACCGAAGTTATTGTATACGCTCATTACGAATCCCGAGCAGTCACATCCGTTGGTCAGTGAGGTTCCGCCGTATACATACGGATTTCCTACGAACTGCATAGCGAAGTTGATAACGTTCTGTCCGGTACCGCTGCCTGCAGGAGCATAATTGCCGGTATCGACATACTTGCTGCCACTTGAAGAGCTTCTGGAAGCTGCTGCCTTCTGAGCTGCCTTACGTTCTGCCTCTTCCTTCGCAAGTCTGGCTTCCTCTTCGGCTTTGGACTCAGCCTTAACGAACTCGGTTGAAAGATCCACATAGTCGGTTGAAACGTATCCGTCACCTTCCTCTATGTTTACCTTGACCCATCCGTCAAGCTCTTCTACAACGATCAGTTCGTCCTCAATAGGCACCATACCGATGACCGAACTCTCGGTAGTGGCTTCTTCCCTTACATACAGTGTAGTGGTATTTACGGTAGCTATACGGGTTCCAACCTTACGTGCCAGTTCTACGGCATCATCACCCGTCACACAGAACTCACCCTTTACATATCCCTCTACGGATCCGGATGAGATCTTGTACCAGCCGTCTTCCTCTTCTATGAAATTACCCACCGAATTGTTATAGAGTTTACCGACTATCTCGCCTTCCTCACTCGGCAGATCTCTGACATTGACATAATTGGTAACCTGAGCGATGACCAGATTCTCAAAACCTTCATCCTCATCATCCTCGGTACCCGATGCAGCCTTCAGGTCATCGGTATAACCTTTTGATACGATGATCGTATCCTGGATAACCTTGCCGGATGTGTTCTTAACCTCTGCAGTTTCCGCTTCCGCAACAGCTGACATCGGGCTCGCATCAACAAGAGCCGATGTTTCCTGTGACTCTTCCGACATGCCTACCAGGCTGCTCTCGGATCTGATATCACCGAGTACATTCTCTGTGGTAGTTTCCGCTTCGGCAGTTGCACTGCTCTGATCGGACTCCTGCTGGAGTTCGGAGAGTGACTTCACATTGGTACCCATCGTAAAGCCTATACCGGTAGAAGGAAGCACATCCTTGGTGGATCTGGAAGCCTGAGCATCTATTGTTGCGGATGAAACCGTAAGCGCTCCCGCCATCACATATGCTGCTATCTTGATTATTTTTTTCTTCATAAAATCCTTACAAATGTTAAATGAATTGTTACAATTTTGTTACGCACAATAGTAAATGTAACATCTTCATTCACATTTGTCAACACTGTAGCTTGATTATGTAAACTGTCCACCACAGTCCGCATATCAGTGCTCTCTAAGGTACGCTTCCGCGCTTGTCACGGCACATGCCCCATCCGCCACTGCGGTGATGACCTGGCGCAGCGTCTTGGTCCTGACATCCCCCACAGCATAGACGCCCGGTGCGGATGTGCGGCAATCTTCACCTGCGATGATATAGCCTTTTTCATCCAGATCGCATACACCCTCGGCGAGATCCGAATCGGGCTTCATGCCTACCGCTATGAACACACCCGATGCAGGCACTTCGCTCTTCTCTCCGGTTTCTTTATTATGTATGTTCAGTGATTTGACAACTCCGTCACCTGTTACCTCATCCGGGATGCTGTTCCAGGCAACGGTCACGTTTTCTTTTGCGAAGAGAGCGTCCTGAACGGATTTGGCTGCTCTGAGCTCGTCTCTTCTGTGGACCAGCGTCACGTGTGAGCATAGCCCTGCCAGATATACGGCATCCTCGACCGCCACGTCGCCGCCGCCTATTACGACGGTATCCTTGTTGCGGAAAAAAGCCCCGTCACATGTCGCGCAATATGACACGCCCCGTCCGGTAAACTCTTCCTCACCGGGGATACCCAGTTTCGATCTGTGTGCACCCATGGCGAATACCACGGTTTTGGTCTTATACTCCGCCTTAGCTCCGCTTACTATATATATGCCGTCCTCAGCACGGACAGATGAGATCTCATCCTCTGCAAACTCAGCACCCATCTTCTCGGCATGCCTGCGAAATGTATCTCCCATCTCAAACCCGCCTATACCGGGCAGACCGAGATAATTGTCCACTTCAGTGGTATTTACGATCTGACCGCCGGGGAGCGGATTTTTCTCCACGACCAGAGCATCGATACCTGCTCTCGCCGCATACAGCGCACACCCGAGTCCCGCAGGACCCGAACCTATTATCAACATATCTCTGATCTCGTTCATGTAAAACCTCCGTCAATTGTGATCACCTGTCCCGTCAGATACGCGGGTGCGCCTGCCAGAGAAACCGCCAGAGCGGCTACCTCGGAAGGGAGTCCCAGTCTGTCTGCGGGAATGTTCTCTATGATACATGCCATTTCTTCGGTGCTCAAATGTCTGTTCATTTCGGTGTCGATCACACCACAGGCGATGGCATTAACCTGTATATTGCTTGTTGCCACTTCTTTGGCCAGAGCTTTGGTAAAAGCGTTCAATCCACCCTTGGACGCGGAATATGCCACCTCCATCGACGCTCCGGTCTCTCCCCATATCGATGATATATTGATGATCCGGCCTCTTTGCTCCGGTATCATAAACTTCAGTGCAGCTCTGCATGTCAGAAAAACGGAATCAAGATTCACGCTCTGGATACGCCTCCACTCATCAAGGCTCATATCCTGAAGCAGACCTATATATGAGATACCCGCATTATTGACCAGCAGATCGAGTCCGCCTATCTGCTCAAACAGAGTATCCACGGCCGTCTCATCCGACATGTCCGCTTCTATGGGGGTAACATTCACGGCATAAGCCGATGAGATACCGTCAGCCACCTGTCGCAATAAATCAAAAGTCCTGTCACACGTCAGATACAGATCGTATCCCTCACGTGCCAGGGCTTCCGCAATAGCCTGTCCTATACCCCGGGATGCCCCGGTAACCAATGCTTTCATATACAACTCCCGCCGGCGCGCCGTACGGTTCCGGCTATCAATCTATTTTATCTCGCTGTTTTCTCGGATCGTCCGTACAGAATGGTAATGTCCCTGATCGCATCGCTCAGCTCATCGGTCAATGCATCCGGTGACATGCGCCATACCCAGTTACCGCCCACGGTAGACGGCATATTGATACGTGCCGTGTTGTCGAGCCCCAGATAATCCTGCATGGGTATGATACATGTATCGGCTACGCATGAATGCGCTGCCCTGATCAGAGCTTCCCGTATCTGTGATCGCCTCTTCACTCCCAGATACTTCATCGCGAATCTCACATCACGCGGGGATGCGGAACGGATCCAGCCCTCAACGGTATCGTTGTCATGAGTACCGGTATATACCACGCTGTTGGATGTATAGGCGTGCGGCAGATAATCGCTGGGCTCTCTGTGATCAAATGCAAAAAGCAGGACCTTCATGCCGGGATAACCCGTCTTCTTAACAAGCTTGAGAACGGTATCCGTAAGGAAACCCAGATCCTCGGCTATGACTTCTCTCTTGCCGAGCGCATCCTTCATAGCCTTGAAGATATCATATCCGGGGCCCTTCTCCCAGTGGCCGAACTCCGCGGTCGGATCACCGTACGGTATGGAATAATACTCGTCGAAGCCTCTGAAATGATCTATGCGGATCACATCATACAGTCTGTAACAGTATTCAAATCTCTGTATCCACCATTTATAACCGGTCTTTTTATGATAGTCCCATTTATACAGGGCATTGCCCCACAGCTGCCCGGTAGCCGAGAAAGCATCGGGCGGACAACCTGCCACACCTATGGGACGATTGTCCTCATCCAGCTGGAAAAGCTCGGGATGCGACCAGGTATCTGCGGAATCAAAAGCCACATATATCGGAATATCACCCACTATCTTTATGCCGCGTTCATTGGCGTAGTCCTTCAGCTTATTCCACTGAACCGAGAACATATACTGCTGGAACTTATAGAAGCCGATCTCATCGGCATACTTACCGGTATACTCGGCCACAGCTTTCTTACTGCGGAGCCTGATGTCCTCATCCCACTCTATCCAGCTCGAGCCTCCGAACGAGTTCTTCACCGCCATGTAGAGTGCATAATCATCAAGCCAGAAAGCATTTGCCTTTATATAGTTCTTATAGTCCGGATCGGATGCGATCCCGCTCTTCTCATATGCCTTACGCAGAAGTTTGAAACGGGTATTGTATATATGCTCATAATCTACAGGGGCATCATCCGCTCCGGAGTACGTTGCCGCACACTCCTTGTGAGTCAGCCAGCCTCTCGCGACCAGCTCATCGGGATCTATGAAATACGGATTACCCGCAAAAGTCGAGAAAGACTGATAGGGAGAATCTCCGTATCCGGTGGGGCCAAGCGGCAGTATCTGCCACAGTGACTGCTCGGCTCGAGCCAGAAAGTCTACAAAAGCATATGCTTCTTTTGAAAAAGAACCTATCCCGTACGCTGACGGAAAGGCGGTTATGGGCATAAGAATACCGCTGCGTCTCATTTGGCATAACCTCGGAAATTAAAGATATTTGGTGATACGGTCCATATTTGTGACCAGGGAATCTATCTGGCCCGACAGCTCACGGATATGCTCAGCCGATCCGCTGACTTCCTCCGTGCTCGCTTCAACCGTCTCGGCTATCTCGGCCACCTCAGCCGTGATGCTCTTGACCAGGGTACGAAGCTCTACTGCCATATGACTTACTTCCGTGACTATCTCATTGATGTAGGATGCATCCGAACTGTACTGCTGACCCGATGCCACGAAGCCCTCGTAGTCGGGCATAACGCTTTCATTTACATACTTGACCATATTGTCGGAGCTCTCTATGAGTCCGCTTACAGCCTTGACCACCATGCTGTTGACATTCTGTATATCATTGGCGGCCACTCTGGAATGATCGGCCAGCTCTCTGATCTCATCCGCAACCACTGCGAAACCTCTGCCGGCTTCACCCGCACGCGCCGCCTCTATGGAAGCATTGAGTGCAAGCAGGTTGGTCTTGCTGGATATGGCCAGTATCTCTTTGGTCAGGACATTGACCTGTTCCACGCTCTTTGACTCTTCGATGGAGTTGTTGAGCTCGACCAGTATCTCCCCCATCACATCGGATGTGTTCTGCATGTTCTTCTCGGCATTCGACTTCATCTCATCCGCACGCAGGCTCATCTGCGATGCGTAGCTTAAGAGATCCTCCGATGCCTGCGCAAGTTCTATGACATGATCTCCGACTGCCTTTACATCCGAATTAACCGCCGCTGCCTGATCGGAAACCCGGTTCATCGAAGACTCCAGGTCCCTCATCTCCGAAGATGCCATGTTGGAGAACTCGTTAGCCGTATCAATATTCTCACGCATGGATCCGAAAATGCTGTCTCTCTCGGACTTATTGCGCGCTGCGCGAGCTGCTTCCTCCTCTGCCCTTGCATTAAACTCTGTCTCTGCTGCTTCAGTTTCTTTCTTCGCGAAAAATCCCATGTAGTCCCCCCGGTCAATCTGAAAAGTAGTGTAACATTATAAGTATAACCTATATTTACTGCATTTGCATCTGATTAGATTTCTGCTTTCCTGCTTTTCTCTCTGCTCTCGTGGAGATCCTGACCGCTATGATCACGATCACTGCCACCAGCAGTATGACTGCGATCACGATCACCACGGGATCCTTTATCATCTTCAGAACCTGCGAAGCGGGAGTGATACCGGCATACTCTCTGACGGCTATGCTTATATCCTCTATCACACCATCCTCGAATATATCCGGAAGTCCCACATCCGCAAGCGTCTCCCTGAACGGGATCTCTCCGTGATACGTGGTCAGGTTCATATAGCAGTCGATCGCGGCATCCCTGTCATGCTCCGACATGGCCAGGATATCCAGTGCGGCCAGTGCGCTTGTGCAGTAGGAAATATAATACATCGGCTGTTCAAAAGTGTGATTGATCTCAGGCCAGTAATATACTTCAGCGCTTTCGGTAGTATAATCATTCCCGTATTTATTGGAGATCTCACAGAACATTTCGTTCAAAACATCCGCAGTCAGCTCACCGTCATACGTAAAAGCACGATACTGGAACTCATCGTAGATACACCCTGATATGATAGCATCGATCATATTACCGAGGACCTGATTGACAACCGCTTCCCTGCATCCGCTGCCGTATATCTCATCCGCATAATCCAGACACAGAAGCTCGAGACCCTGAGACTGTATCTCACTGACATCCGTATTATGCACGCTGGTAAGCGCATGCATGTCTTCATTGTGGAACATCTCGTTATAGTGTCCGAACTCATGGATCACAGTCTCTATATCATTCCAGTTGCCGTAAGGCTGATCAAATATGAAAGGGACGCCGTAAGTATACAGTGAAACGGTATATCCCGTCTCCATCTTGGTAGGTGATGTATCCATATCATAAAGGCCGTGATTCCTCATATAATCCCAGGCATAACGCAGATCCGGATGGATGCGTTCTATAACGGGCTCAACCCGGTCCATCCTCTCATCTGCCGTCAGATTCAGGTTCGTGAGTTTGAAATTGTATTCTTCCTTCAGAGACAGTTCTTCACTGAGGGGAACTATATATTCCTGTACTCCGGAGTATATGATCTGTACATCCTCAGGGGTATAGTCTCTGTTAAACGTCAGCTCGTATACATAATCGGCGTAATTGTCATATCCCCGGATCTCGGCTATCCTGTTACGGTTATGCACTATTTCATCATATATCGGTGCCATCTGTCCGTTACGGGCTTTGTATATCTCTGTAACGATCCGTCTGTATCCGTCCCGGTCCAGCGAATAGTCGTTCATGAGCTTATCAAGATTCCAGTCCTTACCGTCAACCTCCACGTGAGTATCGGATATCAGGATCTTCTCATACTCCTGTGTAAGCTTCTGATATTCCAGATCAAGCTGTTTCTCCTCATCAGTCATATCCTCGTACTCCAGCAGATCCTCCACCAGATACTCGTTATCTATATGCGCCTTGAGTGCATCTCCGGCATCCGACTTAAGCGCTTCCCTGATCAGCTGCAGTGCCCTGTCGCTCATGTCATTTGCAAATTCCAGCATCCTGTCACTCAGTTCGGCATACTCTTCATTGTTGATATCACGGTTATGTCTGATATCGTTCAATGTATACTGAGTGGATACATGATCCAGAAGAGCGATCATTTTGTCATATCCGCTCACGACAGCATCCTCGTTCCCGTCCTCCACGTCCTTCTCATACTGATCGAGAAAAGCGGCCACGGCGTCCTCATCGACCCACTGTATCTCCATATCCGAGAAGTTGACATCGGCGTGGTACTCGTTTTCGATATTGTAATAATTCCCCGTGCTGCCTTCCGCATGCGCGGTATCCGTCGTTGAGAATACAACGGCAGTCAGCATCATCACGGTCAGCATCATCTGTATGATAGTTCGAATTTTTCTGTTCATGTCTGTCTCCGTAACAGCTTGTCAAAAGCCGGTAATACATATAGAATCATTTTATCTTCAATAATACTCAGAGGCAAGAGATTATGAACTTCGATATACCTGCTCCGAAAGAAAAAACTCCCTCAGAGGGAGCAGATAAAAAAACAATACAGACCTCTCCGATCACCTCCGATACCAGGATGTCGGTGTCCGGTATCCTGCACAGAGGGGACAAAAGGTCTGTATGCGTAATGATCGAAACGGATTCATCTCATGCCGAGATCAGAATGCCCGAAGGGGAAATCCTCTCAGTAAACGGTTATACCGATGAGGAAACCGAGGAAATCCTCGCTTATCTGACCGAAAATATGGATGATATCATGAATGCCGCCAGGGACGTTAATCCCATGAAAGCATTCATGAAGTGATCTCATCCGTATCTGTATCTTTTATTCTTTGGACTTGCTCTTGGAGAGAGTCAGAACTCGGTCAAACTCATCCAGGATCTCCTGCTCCGGTTCGGGAGTAAGCAGACTCACTGCCACACATAATACCAGCCCTACGATAAATGCGGGAAGCAGCTCATAGATACCCCAGATCCCTCCGAGAGGTTTGAGCAGATAGTGCCATATAAATACCATTGCACCGCCGCCGATCATACCTGCAAGGGCACCCTGTCTGTTGGTACGTCTCCAGAAGATGGCAAGGATCATGACCGGTCCGAAGGCGCCGCCGAAGCCGGCCCATGCAAATGATACGATATTGAACACGTTACTGTCAGGATTACGTGCTACGAATACTGCAAAGATGGCGATCACTACCAGAGTGATACGTGCCATGAGTATGTTCTTTTTCTCATCCATTTTGATACCCAGAACTTCATGAAGGATATTCTCGGATATGGATGATGATGCAGCCAGAAGCTGTGAATCGCAGGTCGACATCGTACATGCGAGGATACCTGCCAGGATAACTCCGGCAAGCAATGCCGGGAACACGCCAAACTCGGCGAGTTTCTGTGAAATGATGATAACGGCTCTCTCAGCGTCCTCGAGTTCTCCGATCGCACCGTAGTTCGCCATGGCGCGTGCCATGATACCGATGAAAATGGCTACGCCCATCGCTATGAACACCCAAACCGTAGCCACACGTCTGGAAAGTGCTATCTTCTCAGGCTTCTCTATAGCCATGAATCTGAGCAGGATATGAGGCATGCCGAAGTATCCGAGCCCCCAAGCCATGGTAGATATGATCGTGATAAATCCGCCATAGCTTACGGAAGCTCCGGTTGCATAATCGTTCATGTTGAATATGCTGATATATCCGTCAAGTGAGTTGGCGAAAGAGCTGACCTCATGTATGCCGCCGGACTGTGATACGCCGAAGCATACCACTGCGATCAGGGCCACCGTCATGACGATCGACTGCACAAAGTCGGTAGTGGATGCAGCCATGAAGCCTCCCATGGCGGTGTAGGCTATGATGATGATCGCACTGATCAGCATTGCTACCACATAATCTATACCGAACAATGACGAGAACAGCTTGCCGCAGGCAGCGAATCCGGATGCGGTATAAGGTACGAAGAAAATAACTATTACGACTGCGGATATGCCCATCAGGACATGAGACTTATCACGGAATCTCTTCTCATAGAAATCGGGCACCGTGTCGGCATCAATGATCTCAGTGTAATATCTGAGCCTCTTTGCCTCCAGCAGCCAGTTTAAGTATGTTCCGATCCCGAGTCCCAAAGCGGTCCAGAAAGCGTCGCACACACCCGACAGATATGCTACTCCCGGAAGACCCATGAGCAGCCAGGATGACATATCGGATGCTTCCGCACTCATCGCGGTCACATACGGTCCCAGCTTCCTGCCGCCGAGATAATAATCTTCAACCGTGTTATTATCCTTGGCGAATCGCGCACCCAGAATGATCAGTACACCCAGGTATAAAGCAATGGCGATCATAATGTAGATGGTTGACATAACTTCACTCCTTTTCTCACATTATTATTTTATATGTACTCGTCTGAGCAGACTCATAACGATCCTCCCCAGATAATACCGCAGATAAATGGCTTTGGCTCTCATCTTTTGAAGCATCACCATGCCCGAAGACGGCCTGACTCCAACCCTTTTGTATGTTACCGAGCGTGTTTTGTATCTGTCAAGTTCTTCTTTGCATTCGGCGGGTTCCCATATCCTGCCTTTCCTGTCCATATAATGCAGGAAACTGTAGATATTCTGTTCCGACGCCCAGTAGCCGTTTGACACATTGTATCTCGCCCAGTACTTCGGAGCTATGGCATACTTAAGCTCCGTGCTGGTCATTGCGGGAAATACCGCAAAAGATGAATTGGATAAAAGCAGATACCTTGCATTTTTGATGATCGCATAATCGCGACCTATATCATTGGTGATCGCTTCAAACTCGGGGAGAACCTTGTGAGCATTTTCAACCTCGTCGGTGATGATGAGAAATCTCATATCCGGATTGATGCGGCGCATATTGCGCACACCCTTCATCCAATAGCTTCTTCCCAGGAAAAGTGCGGGCTCATTGCGGTAGTCACCGCATCTCATATGTATGATGCACAGATCATCCGACGTATACTCGTGCGTGTCATGCTCAGGCTTCACCCTCAGCCAGTCACTGATCTCGGACGAATATTTATCGAAATAACTCTCCGCCTGAAGATTGCCGTACAGAAGTGTATTGTCCGGAACTTCATGTATGCTGTCATCGGCCGCACTCACATAGATGCCGTGCACGATATCATGAGCCGATGTACCCAGATATATCCTGTCATCGGCATCATCAAAGCGCGACATGCTCTCCTTCATCTCCTGAGTGATATCCTCACCGAGATCTATATCCATGAAGTACATGCCGCTGTCATCGTGTATGTTATGTACGAAGTTCTCCTTCCCGGCTATGCCGAAAGGCACCCCTCGCTCAGTCGCTATGGCGCGCGCGGTCACATAGGCAAAAAGCTGATTGCCAAGCCCCTGCCCTCTGTCAAGTTCCGTTCCTATCATTATTTCACCTTATCAGTATCGCACGTGCTCCGTGTTCTTTGACCTTGATCCGGATAGAGCCTTCATAAGAAGATTCATACTGCGATACAATATCAGTACCTGTCACAGCACCCGTAAGTTCAAGTTCGGACAGAGGGATCTCGATCTCCGCATCGGGTCCGTCAGCGTTGAACACGGCTACATACTGCCCGTCATAACCGGAAGCTCCGTCAGACTTCATTGCCGTCCAGAGTATGATCTCATTCCCGCCTTCTTTATGTCTGAATACCTGATGTGCATGACGTGAGCATGCATGCATTTCCATCAGACCTTCGTTCGTCAGCAGGTTCAGAGTATATCCATCGTTCTTGGTCATCTCACAGCCTATCATCAGAGGTGATCTCATAATGCACCACAGTATCATCATGGTCTCCTGCTCCGACGGTGTAAAAGCGGTGCGGTAATCCGGATCATATACTTGGCGTATCGCTCCCAGCGGCAGCATATCCGCATCGGGGAAATGGTTGTGCCCGGTATGTATGCTCCACTTCTCGGCTCTCTCGAACATCGCGTACAGCAGTTTCCAGTCATCCCAGAAATCATCCGTGATACGCCACATATTGGCCACATCTTTATACAATTCGGATTTCTCGAGAAGCGCAGGGCCGGGAGATATCGAGAGTACCATATCACGACCGCAGGAGTGCAATGCCTCCGACAGCATCACCAGCTCCGATTCCTCGTGCGGCAGCTCTCTGCAGATATCATCACATTTGATGAAATCCACGCCCCATGATGCGTACAATGCAAAGATCGAATCATAATAAGCCCGGGCGCCTTCTTTCTCAGGATCCACACCGTAGTTGTCCGTATTCCAGACGCATATCGAGGCTGTCTTCGCTATATCGCGGGCACGTATCCCATCCGTACCGTATACGGGCAGATTACGTGTGACGGCCTGTCTCGGTATTCCTCTCATGATATGTATGCCGAATTTAAGTCCCAGAGAATGGATATAATCGGCCAGCGGTTTAAAGCCGGCTCCGCCTGCTGCCGACGGAAATCTGTTCTCGGCCGGCATCAGTCTGCCGTACTCGTCCATGCATACATCGGCAAAAGGATGATACTCGTTGTTCACCGATCCGGGTTCATACCACTGTATATCGACCACAACATATTCATATCCGCTGTTCCTTAAGTTGGCGGCCATGTAATCGGCATTACGCCTCACCGTATCCTCGGTAACTGCAGCACCGTAGCAATCCCAGCTGTTCCACCCGCGCGGGGCATTTTTTAAATCAAGCATATGAAAACTCCTTTATGAAATGCATATCTTCACGGCGAGGCTTATATAGTATCCCGCAGCGAGTACTGTCGCGCAAGCTTGCTTGCGGTAGTCGGAGCAAGGGATATCTATATAAGCCTCGCACGGATATCTCTTCATTTCCTGTCACAGGAGGCTTCGGGTGCGTCGAAGCAGTCTCCCTTAGCATAAGGACTCCCTATGTCGCACCTCCCGTGATGATACGCAAACGTGAACGACTCCGCCTCCAGCACGGGGTCGACCTTGAGCTTAAGCCTCCCTATCTCGCTGGCCCCGAATCCGTCAAGCAGATTGACCACATTCTCTATATCCGCTTCCGTGTATTTGATCTCATCATTATTGTTACTCATCGGCTTTCTCCCTGATCACCTTCGTCTCCGGCAGGTATCTGCACAACATCGCTTCCAGCTTCTCACTCTCGACGGGCTTCGTGAGATAATCCACGAACCCGGCGGCTATATACCTCTCCCTGGCTCCGGATACGGCATCGGCGGTCAGACATATGATCGGAGTCTCCCGATTCGATCCGCCGTGCTGCTCACGGATCATATTCATGGCCTGAATACCGTCGGTGTGTGGCATGCGCTGATCCATGAATATCACATCATATACGGTACCCATGGTCAGACGGATGGCCTCTCCGGCACTACGGGCGGTATCTATCTGTACCTGCGTTTTCTTCAACAATTCCTTGAATACAAGCAGGTTAAGGGCAGTGTCGTCTACCACCAGTATCCTGGCTTCAGGTGCCGTGAAGCTCTCTTTATAGCTCTCTGTCTCACGGGCTTCGGGTATCTCGACACTGTAATCGCCTATAGGATTATCCCCTATAACCTTTTGCGGGAGTTTGACCGTAAAGGTCGATCCCACTCCGTACGAACTTACCAGATCGATCCGGCCGCCCATCATCACTGTCAGGTCATATGTTATGGCAAGTCCCAGGCCGGTTCCTTCGATGGTTCTGGTCTGATCCATATCCACACGTTCGAATTGCGAGAACAGTTTTTCTTTATCTTCGTCACGTATTCCGATACCGGTATCCGAGACCGCAAAAGTCAACAGTATCTCATCATCCTCAAGTTCTATGGTTTCATCGCCGGCAAGGTCAGCCTTACGGTACCCCTCCACGGTAAGGCTTACATTACCTTCGCGCGTATATTTGACCGAATTGGTCAGAAGATTGGTGACTATCTGCCTGATCCGGACTTCATCACCATACATATCTTCCGGCAGTTCCCTGTCGACGAAGATGTCGAATTCAAGTCCCTTTTTCTCGGCACGGAACCTGATCATGCTGTTTAAGTCGTTCAGAAGTTTACTGAGCTTGTAGTTATTCTCCAGGATCTCCATATGTCCGGCTTCGATCTTGGAGAAATCCAGGATATCATTGATTATGGAGAGCAGATTCCTGCCGGAGCTCTCTACATTGCGTGCATACGACGTGATCTTCTCGTTATCGCTCTCTCTCAGGATCATCTCGTTCATGCCGAGTACGGCATTGATCGGAGTTCTGATCTCATGGCTCATATTCGCCAGGAATTCGGATTTCGAATGATTGGCTCTGTCGGCAGCGATCCTGGCTTCCCTGAGTTCCTCCATGGTCTGCCTGAGTTTACGGTAGTCGGGTGTCTCCACACCGAAGTAGAACAGAAACAGTCCCAGCGTTGCCCCGACGTAATTCACCAGTATCGAAGAGAATGCCAGCTGAGCCATGATCCCGCCTATGGTCACGATGATACCCCAGACAGCCGTCAGAACGGCACGCTTGTTGAGTCTGTTCCTGAACCGTATGAAATAGATGATCGAATAAAGGATGTAGTAGAGTTCGAGAGCATATCCGAAGATATATCTGACCCACGGTTCCACCGCGGCAGACTCATGCGATGCATCAAACGAAGGCAGCTTATATATATACAATACCGCCAGCAGGATCGTCGCCACTATGAGCAGTATACGGTTGAAACGCTGGATAGGGTTAAGCTTCTCCCCGTCCTTGTGGAAATAGCTTTCGATATACTGTGAAAAAAAACTGCAAACATAGATATTCGAAAGACACTGCAAAAGATATGTCAGATAGACTATCATCGGTGGGAGTGTCACGGAATCGGCACGTCTGATGTAAGTTGTCAGGATAGTGAGTGCATTACCGAAGAGCACAACAAAAGCAAGCGCACCGAAGCTCCTGTTCCTGTCCTTCTCATGGCTGTCAACCATCCTGTACATCACGCACAGCATAAGGTTGAAGACCAGTGCAACTATGGACATATACATCCGGTGTATGGTTTCCAGTGTCGTCAGATCGCCCATCAGATTCCTCTTATCGCATCAACAGTTACAGTAAATGTATCATATCATATTTCAGGTCAGGTCGCGACTGTAACCGTTTCTCCGGATCGCCAGTACACAAAGCACCAGACCTACCGGGAATCCTATTCCGGCCAGAACCCCTGTCCGAAGATTATCGCCGGCGGCCTGTGATACATTACCGACTATTGCCGGGCCCACGGATCCGCCCAGATCTCCCGCCAGAGCAAGTAAAGCGAACATTGCCGTACCGCCCTTCGAAATGGCTCTCGATGAAATACTGATAGAACCGGGCCACATGATACCTACGGAAAAACCGCATAAGGCACATCCGATCAGACCAAGGACCGGGAAAGGAGCCAGTCCCGCCAGCAGATAACATACCAGGCACATCACCCCCGAAGCGATCATAAAGACCGAGAGATCGACCTTTTCCCCGAATCTGCCGTATAGCGTACGGCTGATACCCATGCATACGGCAAATCCGCACGGGCCTGCAAGATCGCCCACGGTCTTTGACACATGAAGCGCGGATTCCGCAAAAGCGGAAGCCCACTGCGCCATCGATATCTCCGATGCTCCCGCGCAGATCATCAGTATTATAAACAGCCAGAAAAACTTTAAAGCAAGCAGCTGCCCCATCGTCATGCTCTCCCCCTCTTCCACAAGCTTTTCTATAGGGCAGACAGCGAAGTTATATATATTGTAAAGCGGAACCAAAGCCCAGATCAGGGCAATAATCTTCCAGTGTTCCAGTCCGAACACCGTAAAGAACAATGTCGAGCCCAGGATAACGCCAAGCGAACCCCAGCAATAAAACGAATGGAGCAGGCTCATCATGGACTCTTTATTCTCAAACGGACATGCTTCGATGATAGGGCTGGCCAGAACCTCTATCAGTCCGCTTCCTATCGCATATATCACTACACAGACAAGAATCCCGATAAAAGGTGCCGGCATTATATCCGGAAGAAAGGAAAGTCCGGCAAGCCCGCAGCCGCATGCTATCTCCGACACAATGATACTCGGCCTGTAACCTATCCTGTCCACAACCTTGGCACAGATAAGATCGACCAGCAGCTGCGTGAAAAAGAAGGTCGTTGATATCAGTGCCAGATTCCCGAAAGATATCCCATATTCCTTATGAAAAACCATATATAATAACGGAACGAAATTGGCGCATATGGCCTGAGTGATGAAGCTCAGATAGCATGCCAGTAATGTTTTTCCGTATTTCGCTTTTGTCTGCATATATTTACCTCGAAAAATATCCCGGAAGCACATGGCCTCCGGGATATGTAAATTCTTTTTGAGATCGATGTGATTATCTCTTGCTGAACTGCGGTGCGCGACGGGCCGCTTTGAGACCGTACTTCTTACGCTCTTTCATACGAGGATCTCTCGTTAAGTATCCTGCGGACTTCAGTGCCGGTCTGTAATCGGGATCTGCCTGAAGAAGTGCTCTAGCAATACCGTGACGGCATGCACCTGCCTGTCCTGTGTATCCGCCACCCTTCACGAATATCACTACATCGAACTTATCCAGTGTCTCAGTAGCTGCGAGAGGCTGACGAAGGATAACCTTAAGTGTCTCCTGCCCGAAGTAATCATCGATGTCTCTCTTGTTGATGGTGATATTGCCCTTTCCGGCCTTTAAGTATACTCTTGCTACGGAGCTCTTACGTCTTCCTGTTCCGTAGTAGCTTACCTGATTCTTAGCTGCTCTTGCCATTATCTGTCTCCTTTATCTATTCTTAAAACTCAAGAACTTCGGGCTTCTGAGCAGCCTGCTCATGCTCGGGTCCTGCATATACGTGAAGCTTGGTATACATCTTGCGACCAAGGGGGCCCTTGGGAAGCATACCCTTAACTGCCAGTTCGACTACTCTCTCGGGTTTCTTGGAAAGCATCTCGCGAAGAGTGGTCTCCTTCATGCCTCCCACATAATCGGAGTGATGATAGTAGATCTTCTGATCGAGCTTGTGACCTGTAACCTTAACCTTAGCGGCATTAACGATGATCACATAATCTCCGAGATCCTCGTGAGGGGTGAACTGAGGCTTATTCTTTCCTCTTAAAACCTTCGCTACTTCTGATGCCAAACGGCCGAGTGTCTTGCCATCAGCATCGACTACATACCATTTTCTCTCAATGGTATCGGGATTAGCCATGTAAGTCTTCATATCTGTCTCCTTATATCGCAGCATAGCTGCGGATACATATCCTTTGTTACTGCTCCGGTAACTTCGGGATGTCCGGGCCCGAAATCCACTCGGATAATTGACACCGCTTCCATGTCCTCCGGGGCAATGGCTGACATATCCGCAATCCGTCACAAATATAGAGTTTACCTTCCCCCGCAAGTCATGTCAAGAGGAAAAGTGCATTTCGGCAGCGTAAAATTGTATTCGGAATAAACAGAAAAGACTATCCCTGTCTGTGATAAGAATCTGAACAATGTTCATCCTACCACGTATTCCCTTGAAAAGGAAGCCTTGCTACGCAAGCCCTTGAATTGAATTGGGCATTT